>JBFIHG010000007.1:0-80461 GCA_041601945.1 Porticoccaceae bacterium
CACAACATCGGCGGCGCCCATGGCCATACCCTTAAGAAACAACCGTACATAATGTCCCATGCATCGTTATCCGCGTTGCAGATTACCGCCCCAAACCGCTCAACATAGGCACAAAACGCACGCGCTCTATCACCTCGTGGTGATAGTTATCAGAATCTCCCTGGCGCGCAATTAAGCGTAACTCCTGTTCTGCTCCGTCCCCCACCGGGATCACCAACAGTCCATCCGGGGCGAGTTGCGCCAATAACTGCTGCGGAATCTGCTCGGGTGCTGCAGTGCCAATAATACCGTCGTAGGGCGCATACTCGGACCAACCGACGCTGCCATCGGAGTGCGCCAGCGTAATGTTGCGCAACTTGAGTTTGCGCAGCAAACCGCGCGCCCGATCGAGCAGCGGTTTGATGCGCTCGACTGAATAAACCTGATCCACCAGTTGCGCCAGTACGGCAGCCTGATACCCGCAGCCGGTACCGATTTCCAGAACCTTTTTACGCGGCCCGCGAGACAACAATATCTCCGTCATTAACGCCACTACGTAGGGCTGCGAAATGGTCTGGCCATAACCAATAGGCAACGCGGTATCTTCGTAGGCTCGATGGGCCAGCGCTTCGTCGAGAAACAGGTGGCGCGGCGTAACGCGCAACACATCAAGCACTTGCTGGTTTTTAATGCCCTGATCTTTGAGGCGTTGGATAAGGCGCTCGCGGGTACGTTGGGAGGTCATGCCGACCCCACCAAAATCAATCGAATTCACCCGCGTCCCCTTACCCTCATCCAGGCAAAACTATAACACAGCAGTTCTGGACGAGGCAGTGACATCGGCCATCTCGCGTAGCACTGAGGTGGCAAACACCCCGGGCGGCAGAGAAAAATTTAACGTCAAGACACCGGCGTCCCAGAGCCAGGTCATGGATTCGAGCGAAACCACTAATGGGCGCCGCTCCTGCCGCAGTCCCGCATGCTCCAAACCGTGACACCAATGCTGCCAGGGCGCTAATACTTCCGACTCAAGGACGGCCACGTCGGCCACGGCCAATGTTCTACCGCGCCCCCATAACGGTCCAGAGGGTTCCGTTTCGAGCGCCAGCGGTTGGCGCCAGGAGCCGCGTCTGATGCGCTCTGAGAGGACTAGATTGAACAGATAGGCGCGCGCAGCCGATAGATAGATGCCTTTGCGACCACCGCCGGCCCGACCGCGCCCCGCGCGCAATAAACGATCTGCCTGTAGTAGATTTCCAGCGTCGAACCCAAAGCGTTGCGGACCGAAGTAATTTGGGATCCCAAACTTTTGCAGCAATTGCAGTCGCTGCTCCAGTACTGCCCGCTCGCCGACCAGGTTGCGTAGCGCAATGACAAACTGGTTGGCCTGGTGACTACCCCGACGCAGTTTGCGCGGGTGCCATCGGTGTTCCACTATTTCGATGTCGGGCGCATTAAAGCTGTCAACGGTAAAGCGGGAACGGGGTACGCTGAACCACTGGGTGGTTACCGCGCGACGATCTTTCATACCGCTGAACCCGATATCCCGCTCTTCAAGTCCTGCTGCTTCCGCGAGTAATTGCGCCACCCACCGCGTGTTTTGATTTCGCTTGCGCACCAATAAATAGAGGTGATCTCCATCGGGGGGTGAGTCGGTGTGCAGGATTTCGTCGACCTGAAAGTCCTCGGGCGCTACCCGTATGTCCGCAGCGCATCCGGTTTTCTCATAGGCGTACGCAAATTCAGTGGAGAAGGAATCCTCAGTAATGGCCCGCCCCCAGATAAAACACATCCAGTACAGTGCGCGTGGCATCCGCCACTCGAACAATGCGGTCGTCGATCCGACGAACACTGGTACCGTCCGGCCCGCGCCTCAAGCGCTCCAAAATATCGTCAGGCAAGTTGTGGGCATGGCTATACAGCTGTTGATCGATAACTTCGCCGCGGGCAACTTTAGCCTGCCAGCCCGGGGGCAACTCACCGCCACGCTCCAATTTTTTGCGCAACCCCGGCGGTAAACTCTTGGGTTTCTTACCGCCCCTGGCATAACCCTCAGCGCCCAGATAGTCGGCCAGCACGGCGCGGTCGGAGGCGTCAAATACCCCTCTACTTGCCGCGCCGACAACAGCACCCACAACTTCGGCGACGGAACCGACACCGTCACCCGACTCGTGCCCACCCCAGGCCTGGCCAATGCCGACCACCAACAATATCGCTATACCAATTACTCGTTTCATCGCTGCCTACCTCTACGCACAGTTACGCCTACAGAACCCGCAATCAGGGTCGGGGGCTGTAGCTATTCTGCCAGCCTCACGAGTAGCTTGATAGCAAAGAATTTCAGCCCTGCAAACCATCACCTATTTACTGCGCGCCTGTTGCAACGCCGACAGCAAACGTTATGATAAGCGGCCAAAAAGCCAGTCCCGACGGGTCCTGGCTATTTTCTTTTACAAC
This sequence comes from Porticoccaceae bacterium, assembly GCA_041601945.1. Classification (GTDB taxonomy): domain Bacteria; phylum Pseudomonadota; class Gammaproteobacteria; order Pseudomonadales; family Porticoccaceae; genus JBFJKD01. Next base: position 2,437 of record JBFIHG010000007.1, read on the forward strand.
AGGCTTTTACAGCAGGCGTGATTCATGGGTTGTTTCAATCACTTTGGGAAGCATTTTCCCCTCTTTGGCGTAGTACTGTTATCAATTTTCCTGGGTGGCTGCCAGACCTCTGCAACGCACACAACGCCGGTATCTGTACCAGAACCGGTGGTGGTCGAGCCATTGCCAGTTTGCCCCGAACCGGAAGTCAGTACACCGGCCACACCCACCGCGCCCCTCGAGTGCCCCGAGATTGAACCGCCAACCTGCCCGGTGTGCCCGGCCGCCCGCATCGGCACTAAAATTGTGCTGGGTGAAATCGAACAGGTTACCGTCAAATCGGCAGGAATGTCGCAGGGGATAAAGTATCTTGCACGCATCGATACCGGGGCCACCAGTACTTCGATGCACGCCACCAATGTCACCCGTTTTGAACGGGATGGAGACCGCTGGGTACGCTTCGAAATCGACAGCCCCCGCAATGAGGAAATTATTACCCTCGAACGACCACTGGTACGCAGAATCCGCGTCAAACGGGAAGAGCAGGACGACCGCCGCCTGGTGGTAGTCCTCACTTTGACCTTAGGCAAGATTACGCGACACGTCGAAGTATCACTCACCGACCGGTCCGAAATGGAGTTTCCGGTGCTGATTGGCCGTAACTTTCTGAGGGACGCAGCGATGGTGGACGTCAGCCAACGGGAAATCATCAAATAACTGGAACAACGCCGCAATGACTTCACGTTCACAGATTTATCTTTTTGCCTTTGGCCTGATCAGTGTCGGATTGGGGCTGACGCTGTACAAAAATCTCGCGTTGCATTTTCCGCTATTCCCCGGGGATGTCCGCACCGTGTGGAATGTCGAAGCGAAAATTACCTTTAAACCTTACACGAATGCGCCGATTACCGCTGACCTGGCCTTGCCGGATGTGCAAAACGGCTATGAAATTCTCGACGAAACGTTTGGCTCTTCCGGATACCGGTTCAACATCGAGGAAGAAAACGAACAGCGCCGTGCGGTCTGGACCCAGCCGAACGCAAGCGGCGAACAAACGCTGTATTACAAAGTGCAGGTTACTGAAAGCGGTACGGGTATAACCGCGCCGTCCCCCGACTTTCCCATCGACATAACCAAGCCCGACTGGACCCAGGCGGAGGCCACCGCGGCGTTAAGCATTATCCAGCGTGTACGAGACGTCAGCAGCGCTCCTCAGGAGTTCGCTGCGGCACTACTCACTACGCTTAACGGCGACCAGGTGAATCAGGACGTTAGACTGCTGCTGGCCAGCAATGCAAAAAAATCCATCGCTGATATAGCGCTTAAGCTGTTGGCCGAGGCGGACATTCCTGCCCATATGATTCGCGGCGTGCGCTTGCGTAACCGCCAGTACAACGATCCACCAACTGAATTAATTGAAGTTTACGACGGCTCCAGCTGGATGATTTTTGACCCGGAAAATGCGCAGCCCGGCCTGCCGCCCAATTTTTTTATGTGGCAACGGGGCGGGTACTCATTACTGGACCTTGAGGGAGGCAGAAATTCCAGAATCCGTTTCTCCATACTGTCCAACGTGATTCCCTCAAAAAACATCGCACTGAAGCTGGCCAAAGCCGAGACCGTTGCGCTTGTCGATTTCAACATTTACAGCCTGCCGATTGAAAAACAAAATATCTTTAAATCTTTGTTGCTGGTGCCGATCGGGGCGCTTGTGGTGGTTATTTTTCGAGTGTTGATTGGCCTGAAAACCTCGGGCACTTTTATGCCAGTATTGATTGCACTGGCGTTTATTCAAACTACATTACTGGCAGGAATAGGCATTCTCGTCACCCTGGTTCTAGTGGGATTGTGGTTACGCTCCTATCTCAGCCGACTCGATTTATTAATGGTCTCGCGCATTGGCGCGGTGTTAATTATGGTGGTGTTCTTGATGGCGGGATTTAGCGTCATGAGTTACAAACTCGGTCTCGACCAGGTGCTGAACATCACGTTCTTCCCGATGATTATTATGGCGTGGACTATCGAACGCATGTCGATCACCTGGGAGGAAGACGGTCCGCGGGAAGTCGCCAAGCAGGGTAGTGGCAGTTTGCTGGTTGCGGTGATCGCATATCTGAGCATGACCAACCGCATGGTGGAACACCTGACCTACAATTTCCCAGAATTATTACTGGTGGTATTGGGCATTATTCTGATGCTGGGACAATATTCCGGCTATCGCCTGTCTGAATTGCGCCGCTTCCGGCATATGCACGACTAAAACCGACCACACACTCAACGATACAGCGCCAATATGTGGATTACACAACACAAAAAATTACGCGCCAAAGGCATTCTCGGGCTGAACGAGCGCAATGTTTGCTATATATCGCGTTATAACAGCCGCAAATATTATCCGTTAGTGGATAATAAACTGTTAACCAAGCGCGCGGCCGAAGAAGCACGCATTTCAGTTCCCGATCTGTTGGGGGTTATCGATTCTCCCTACCTGTTAAATAAGCTTCCGCAGATGCTTGGCCCGCTACATGAGTTTGTAGTAAAACCGGCTCGTGGCAGCGGCGGGAAAGGCATATTAGTGATTACCGGCCGCGCCGGGGAAAATTATGTTAAACCCGGCGGACGGGTGCTCACGCTGGGTGACGTCCACCACGATATCTCCAACATCCTCAGCGGCGTGTACAGTCTGGGCGGAAAGCCCGACAGCGCATTTGTCGAGACTCTGGTACACGGCGATCCGTTCCTGCAAAAGTACAGTCATCAGGGTTTGCCGGATATTCGCGTCATCATATTCCAGGGTTTTCCAGTGATGGCAATGCTGCGCTGCCCGACTAAATCGTCCGACGGCAAAGCCAATTTACACCAGGGCGCGGTGGGCGTCGGTATTGACATCACCTCGGGGAAAGCCCTGCGCGCGGTACAGAATAATCGCATCGTTTCGGTACACCCGGATACCGGTGTCGATTTTAGCGATCTTGTGATTCCCAACTGGCGCGACCTGTTGCGCCTGGCGTCCAGCTGCTATGACTTTACTAACCTGGGCTATCTGGGTTGCGATATGGTGCTGGATCGTACCCGTGGACCCCTGATCCTCGAAGTTAACGCCCGTCCCGGACTGAGCATCCAAACTGCATCGGGAGTAGGTTTGCGTCATCGCCTGCAAGCCATTGAGGCGTTGGTTGGCCCGGATATGGACATCGATCGGCGTATAGATATTATACAAACTGGCATTTTTGATTAGGGCTCTGCATTTTAGGAATGACGATCATCGGGACACGCAGCAATTTTTAGCGTTATTTTCTACCCGAAAAATTGACCCGTTATCGTGATTAACGCTGTAACAGCACCATCGCATGGCAGGCTATACCTTCCCCCCGCCCGATAAAACCGAGGCCCTCTGTGGTAGTTGCCTTGATATTTAATTGTGCCGATTCGCACGCCAGATCGGCTGCCAGACAGGCGAGCATTGCGGGAATGTGGGGCGCCATTTTGGGCGCTTCGGCCACCAACGTCAGATCGGCGTTGCCAAGTTGCCAGCCCTGGTCGCCCACTAAAACCATCACCTTGCGCAACATCAGGCGGCTGTCGCAGCCCTGCCAGCGTGGGTCGCTATCTGGAAAATGCTGACCGATATCGCCCAGCGCCGCCGCGCCGAGTAGGGCATCACACAGCGCGTGAATCAGCACATCGCCATCGGAATGGGCAACCAGGCCGCGGTGATAAGGAATGCCTACGCCACCAATGACTATGCGCTCCCCTGCGCCGAAAGCGTGTACGTCGTAGCCATGCCCTACTCTAAACACCATCAGATTCCCTCTGCTGCGACTCAAGGATAGCACCGGCGACGACAAAATCTTCCGGTTCGGTAACCTTGATATTATCGCGGCGACCTCTCACTACCTGCGGTAGATAACCCAGATTTTCGACCGCTGCGGCTTCATCGGTACAGGCCCCCTGCCGCGCGTCAGCGTGCTCAAGCGCCTCCCGTAGTATGCCGAAGCGGAAAGCCTGAGGAGTTTGCGCAAGCCACAGATTGGCGCGATCCTCCGTGGCAACTACCAAATGCGTGTCGCCCACGCGCTTCACGGTGTCCTGCACCGGCACCGCCAACAAACCACCAATGGCATTATCTTGCAGGGTGGTCATCAGCAGCGTGATATCTGCTGTGGTGACGCAGGGGCGCGCCGCATCGTGTACCAGCACCCAATCTTCAGCGTCAGCTTCGGTAGCGAGGGCGGCGAGCGCCAGGCGTACCGAATCCGCGCGCTGCGCCCCGCCGGCAACGGTGCGAATGCGGGCATCTTGCCCGATTGGCAGGTGTTGCCAATGGCTATCATTCGGGTGAATGGCAACCACAAGAGCTTTAGGTACTACCTGCAGCAGACGTTCCAGCGTGTGCTCGATTAAGGGGCGACCTGACAACAACTGGTATTGCTTGGGAATTAACCCACCCACTCGTGTGCCGGTCCCCGCCGCTGGCACCACTATCCAGCAGTTCATGGCTTTTTTCCAGGCTCGATAACCATGTAAAAGGTTTCGCCTTGCTTGATCATACCGAGATCGCCGCGCGCGCGCTCTTCAACGCTGTCCAGACCATCCTTGAGATCTTCTACTTCCACCGCCAGTACTCGATTGCGCTCGCGGTGCCGCTCATTCTCAAGGCGCTGCTGTGCGACTTTGCGCTCGAGATTTACCTTTTGTGCCAGACTACCCTCGCCAACCCACAGGCGATATTGAAAAATTACCAGTAACACCGTGAGAATGACGAGCAGCCAACGCATATAGCGACCCTCCGCCGTCCTGGATACTCAGGCGCGCAATTCGGCGCGGCCTCGATAAGCAGCAATACCATCTAACTCCGCCTCAATACGCAGTAAACGATTATATTTGGCGACCCGATCAGAACGACACAACGAACCGGTCTTGATCTGCCCCGCCGCGGTCGCTACCGCCAGATCGGCAATCGTAGTGTCCTCCGTCTCCCCCGAGCGATGGGAAATCACCACGCTATAACCGGCCGTTTTTGCCAGGCGGATAGCATCCAGCGTTTCGGACAGAGTGCCGATTTGATTAAACTTGATCAAAATGGAGTTGGCGACACCCTGGTCGATACCCCGTTGTAAAATGCTTGTGTTAGTGACGAATAGATCGTCCCCAACCAGTTGTACCCGATCTCCCAGTGCGCGTGTCAACCCGGCCCAGCCGTCCCAGTCGCTCTCGTCCATCCCATCTTCAATAGACAGGATGGGGTAGCGGTCGGCCAAATCAGCAAGGTATTGGGTAAATTGAGCGGCAGTAAATTCCTTATTATCGCCAGCCAGACGATAGCATCCGTCCCGATAGAATTCGGAGGCGGCACAATCCAGCGCCAGGGTAATATCCTCACCCAGCGTATAACCGGCGCTCGCCACCGCAGCGGCAATAATTTCCAGAGCGGCTTCGTTAGACGACAGGTCGGGGGCAAAGCCGCCCTCGTCGCCAACTGCGGTGCTCAACCCGCGCGCGGCCAGCGCTTTTTTCAGATGGTGGAAAATTTCCGCGCCCTGGCGCAGCGCCTCGGCAAATGTGGGGGCCTTGACCGGCTGGATCATAAACTCCTGAATATCCACATTGTTATCCGCATGCTCACCCCCGTTGATAATATTCATCATCGGTACCGGCATGGAGTAATGACCCGGCGTGCCATTCAAATCAGCCAGATGGTGATAGAGGGGCACCTGGCGGGCGATGGCCGCGGCCTTTGCGCATGCCAGCGAAACCGCCAGAATCCCGTTGGCACCGAAGCGGGATTTATTCTCGGTGCCATCCGCATCGATCATCAAGCGGTCGATGGTTGCCTGATCCGTAGCATCCTTGCCGAGCAAGAGTTCGCGCAGATCCGCATTGACGTGTCCAACCGCAGTCAATACCCCCTTGCCAAGATAGCGCTGCGGATCGCCATCCCGTAGCTCCAGCGCTTCGCGGGATCCGGTCGAAGCGCCCGACGGCGCGCAGGCACTACCGAGCGCACCGCTATCGAGAACAACATCCGCGCATACGGTGGGGTTACCCCGCGAATCCAGTACTTCGTAAGCTCGAATATCTGCAATTTTTGTCATGCTGTCCTGTTCTCCCGAACTTATTACTGCGTGTCGAGACCAGGCAGGCTTTTTACCAGGTCGTCCACTGCTTTCATCTGACGTAAAAAAGGCTCCAGTTTGTCCAGCGCCAGCGCACTCGGTCCGTCGCACAGGGCACGATCGGGGTCGGGGTGAGCTTCCAGAAACAACCCGGCAAGCCCTACTGCCAGCCCGGCGCGTCCCAATTCCGCCACCTGGCGACGGCGACCACCGGACGCCGCACCAGCGGGATCCCGATACTGTAGTGCGTGGGTAACATCGAAGATCACGGGTACGCCTCCACTGACGTCCATCATGGTACGAAAGCCCAGCATATCGACCACCAGATTGTCGTAACCAAAACTGCTGCCCCGTTCGCACAACAATAATCGATCGTTACCACACTCGCGAAATTTTTCGACCAGATTGACCACCTGCGCGGGACTCATAAACTGCGGTTTTTTAATATTAATCACCGCGCCAGTCGCCGCCATGGCCGCCACCAGGTCCGTTTGTCTGGCGAGAAATGCGGGCAACTGAATCACGTCACACACATCCGCCGCAGGTATAGCCTGATCCACTTCGTGAATATCGCTCAGCACCGGCACCGCAAACTGGCGCTTTATGTCCTCTAAAATTTTCAGCCCTTCATGCAACCCCGGCCCGCGATAGGAATGGATGGAGGAGCGATTGGCTTTGTCGAACGACGCTTTGAATACGTAGGGAATGCCGAGTTTCGTCGTAACCTGGGTGTAGTGCTCCGCCACCCGAAGCGCCATATCCCGAGATTCCAGGACATTCATACCGCCAAACAGCACCATCGGCCGATCGTTGGCAACCGTAATATTGGCCACCTTAACCGCCCTCATTGTCATGTCTCGCTCGCCTCGGTTACGCGACCCGCATCGGCACCATCTTTCCCAACCTGGTGCTCGCCGTACGCCAGTGCCGCCGCCATAAACCCGGAAAACAGAGGATGGCCGTGGCGCGGCGTAGAAGTAAATTCAGGGTGAAACTGACAGGCAAAAAACCACGGATGGTCGGGCAGCTCTACCGTTTCAACCAGGGTCTCATCCACCGACCAGCCGCCGACCTTAAGACCAGCGGCCTGAATCTGGTCCACGTAATTACCATTCACTTCGTAACGATGGCGATGGCGCTCGAGAATTGTGTCTTTGCCATAAATCGCGCGCGCCCGGGACCCGGCCACAAGACTGGCTTCCTGAGCGCCGAGGCGCATGGTGCCGCCGCGATCAGATTGCTCCGAACGGGTTTCACGCGTGCCGCTGTCGTCCAGCCATTCGGTGATGAGTCCGACCACCGGATGCGGCGTATTCCGATTGAACTCGGTGCTATTCGCGGCCTCCAGGCCAACCACGTTGCGGGCGAACTCGATCACGGCAACCTGCATCCCCAAACAGATACCGAGATAGGGGATATTGTGTTCCCGCGCGTGTCGTACCGCCTTGATTTTACCCTCCACACCTCGTTCGCCAAATCCACCGGGTACCAAAATGCCGTCGCAACCATCCAGCAAGGCCATATCGTCCATAAGATCCTCGGAGTCAATATGCTGGATTTCCACCTCGGTCAACTGCTGAATGCCGGCGTGCTCAAGCGCTTCGTTAAGCGATTTGTAAGCGTCGAGCAATTCCATGTACTTGCCAACCATGGCGATGGTGACTCGGCGTTTTGGATTGAGCTGATTGTGCACCACCCTGTCCCACTGGGCGAGATCGGCCCGCGGACAGTCGAGGCCGAATTTTTCCAATACAAAGTCATCCAGCCCCCACTCGTGCAAGTGACGCGGGATGGCGTAAATCGTCTTTGCATCCATTAATGGTACTACCGCGCGCTCCTCCACACTGGTGAACAGCGATATCTTTTTGCGGGACGCATCATCCACCAATACTTCGGAGCGGCACAACAGTACGTCCGGCTGCAACCCGATGGAGCGCAATTCCTTCACCGAGTGCTGGGTAGGTTTGGTTTTGGTCTCCCCCGCCGTGGCAATATAGGGCACAAGGGTCAAATGGATCAGCAGCGTTCTGTGGGATCCCAGCTCCACCCGAAGTTGGCGGATTGCCTCGAGAAAAGGTTGCGATTCGATATCACCAACGGTACCACCAATTTCTACCAGAGCGATATCGGCACTGCCGCCGCCCTCGATAATACGTCGCTTTATCTCATCGGTAACATGGGGGATAACTTGCACCGTGCCACCGAGATAATCGCCGCGACGTTCGCGGCGCAAAATAGTTTCGTAGACCTGCCCAGTCGTAAAGTTGTTGGCTTTGGTCATGCGCGAATTGAGGAAGCGCTCGTAGTGCCCCAGATCGAGATCAGTCTCCGCACCATCTTCGGTGACAAACACTTCACCATGCTGAAAAGGGCTCATGGTGCCAGGGTCGACATTGAGGTAGGGGTCCAGCTTCAATACTGTGATATTGAGACCCCGGGCCTCCAACACAGCACCGAGCGACGCAGCGGCAATGCCTTTGCCCAGAGAGGAAACAACTCCGCCAGTGACAAAAATAAAACGCGTCATATCAGCCCTTATAATTGCGTTATGGCCAGGATTACAGCACTAAAAAGTTGCGGCGCAGGAGACATCAGGGGCGCCAGACAACGTTCTGAAGATGGGACGTCAGGTTACCAGAAAGACTGCGGCTTCTCAATGCGGGCTGGGGTGTAAACCCTGCGCGTAGACGCTGCACAGGCAGCCCGGAACACACGTCAAAAAATGCACAAAACACTACGCTGAGCAATCTAAACTGGAGACTGGCGGGCCCGCTGCAGCGCATTAAAAATTCCAGTGCAACACAAAACCCACTTCGTCTGGGCCCACCACAAACCCGTCGTTTAGCCACAGATCACCCACCGCAGCGAGCACCCCGTCCACGTACAGCAGAGGCACTCGATCGCGCCACCAGGGTTCGAGACCATGTTCCTGGAACAGAACTTTAAGGGAATTTGAGCCGTGCCGACCGGCGGGTTTACAGCGTTCTCCCCCGCTACGCCAGGCAACGGCAACGCGCTGCCCGGGGTTTACTTTTAAACCCTGACCCACGTGCCCGACGGCGCTCAGGACACTGCCATCGGTCAGTGTCAGAGGTTCGCTTAAGGACCACTCTATCGGCGCCCGCTGTGCCGCAATCCCCGAAAAATGTGGCGGCAACAAATACAGGCGCTGGCGAAAGCGCCGCCACTGCCCTTCGGGCCAGTTCACCACCGGGGCTGCATCGTCACGGGCCATCAGTAAGTCCCGGTGCAAGGCTAACAGTGCCCGTTGGTTCGGCGGCATCTGGTCGCAGGTTTCTGCCCAATAGCGTAATACGTTAGCCCGACGCTCCATGTCGAGGCGTTGCAAAGCGGTGATATCGATACTGCGCCCGAGCCGTTCACCACGCTCCTGTAATACATCGAAATCGGTGCGGGCCAACTCGCTATTTAGACGGTCAGCAGCGGCGCACAGGTCAGCGCTGCGCGCGATCCGAGCACGGTAGTCTGGCCAGCGCTCGGCCAGGGCGGGAATTATCCGATGACGCAAATAGTTGCGATCGAACTCTGTGTGCTGGTTGGATTCATCTTCCACCCAGGACAGACCATGGCGCGTGCCGTATTCCTCTAGTTCAGTGCGGGTAAACCTGAGCAGCGGGCGCAGCAAACCGCCACGACCGAGCGCGCGGGACTGGGGTATTCCGGCCAAACCACGGGGTCCCGCACCCCGCAGCAATCGGTACAGGATAGTTTCCACCTGATCATCGGCATGATGGGCCAGCAGCAAAAGATCGTTTTTATCCACCAACTTCTCAAACACCGTATAACGCAACTCGCGGGCCGCTTTTTCCAGCCCGTCCCCGCGCTTTTCAATGCGCACAGTTTCTTCCACCAGATCAACGCCGAGGGCCACACAATAAGCGCGACAGTGTTGCGCCCAACCGTGCGCTGCTGGCGACAGTTGATGATTAACATGAACGGCTGATACTTTCCCAGGATCGATGTGGCGGGTTATTGCGTGCAGTAGCACGCTGGAATCGAGGCCGCCGCTAAAGCCTACCCAGACGCGGCGGGCAGCCTGTAATTCGGTTAAAAACGGGGCCAGCTGGGCGGCGTGAAAGGCCACGGCGCTACGCCGGTTGGCCCTCAACCATTGCCATAGGACATCAGTCGCTCAAAGCGTTTTTCCAGCAGACTGTCCAGGGGTTGCGCACTCAGCGTATCCAGTTGTGCAATCAGGCGCTCCCGTAGCCGCACCGCCATGTCGCCGATATTGCGATGCGCGCCGCCGAGGGGCTCGGGAATCGTTTCGTCGGCGATTCCCAGCTCCATCAGGAACGCGGACGTGACGCCCATCGCCTGGGCGGCCTCCGGCGCCTTGGCAACGGTTTTCCAGATGATGTTGGCGCAGCCCTCGGGGGAGATCACAAAATAGGTGGCGTACTGCAACATATTGAGCCAGTCGCCCACGCCGATCGCAATCGCGCCCCCGGAACTGCCCTCACCAATGACTGTACAAATAATCGGTGTACGCAAACGGGACATCACCGCCAGATTGCGCGCGATGGCTTCACTGATACCCCGTTCCTCCGAGTCAATCCCAGGGTACGCTCCAGGGGTGTCGATCAAGGTCAGAATCGGCATTTTAAAGCGTTCCGCCATTTCCATCAGACGCAACGCCTTGCGATACCCCTCCGGTTTAGGCATGCCAAAATTACGGTAAATTTTTTCGTTGATGCCGCGGCCCTTTTCCTCGGCAATCACCATCACTGGCTTGTCATCGAGGCGCGCTACCCCACCGATAATGGCCTTGTCATCGCCAAAGTGCCGATCCCCGTGCAGCTCTTCAAATTCCGTAAAGACCCGTTCGATGTAATCGCTGGAGTAAGGGCGCAGTGGATGGCGGGCAACCTGCACCACCTGCCAGGAGGTCAAATCCGCGTAAATGCTTTCGGTGAGTTTGCGGGATTTTTCCCGTAAACGGCTAACTTCCTCGACGATATTCAACTGGTTGTCGTTACCCACCAGCTGCAGTTCTTCGATTTTGGCTTCCAGTTCGGCGATAGGCTGCTCAAAATCCAGATAGTTCAAGTTCATATCAGGCTAATCCCAATTTAAAGTCTGCGCCGACCAGTACTCGTGGTGGATCGGACACCGGAGCCCGCCAATGTACTATTGACCGGCCCATTAAGCCACCCTCAGTAGCGCAAGAGCAGGCTGTCCGGGCCATAATTCTCGCGCAACTGATGTAAGAGCTCGTCTTCGGGCGCCACACACCAGCTTCCAGCCAGCGCGATATCCCCCGCCGCGCTGGCACCGCGATAATGAATTTGCAGCGGGCATTGCCCGCGTCGGTAAGGCGTCAGGATCTCCTCCAGAGCCGCCACCCCACGGCGCGCCAACCGCTCCGTATCCAGATTAATCACCAGTTCCTTGAGGTACCGCTGCCGCGCCTCACATAAAGTTGAGATGCGCTGCACGCGCATTTTCAAGCCCCCGGAATAGTCGTCCTCCGTCACCAGACCCTCAACCACCAACACTGCATCTTTGGCCATTTTGTCGCGATATTCGCGGAATTGATCGGCAAACACCGCGACCTCAATGCGCCCGCTGCGATCATCCAGTACTAAAAACGCCATACTGTCGCCACGCTTGTTGCGCATAGTACGCAACCCCACTACCAGACCCGCTACCAGCTGGTTGTCGCGAGACGGTTTCAGATCGCAGATGCGATCTTTTACAAAGTGTTGCAACTCCGCCGCGTATTCATCTACCGGATGACCGGTCAAATACAGCCCGAGAGTATCTTTTTCCCCTTGTAGACGTTGTTTGACGCTAAAGCCCCGCACCGCTGCAAAACTGTGGTAGCCCATCTCGGGTGTGCTATCCGCAGTGTTATCGCCAAACAGGTCAACCATACCGCTGTCTGCATCCCGCGCCCGTTGTTCCGCCAATTTCATCGCCTCCTCCATGGCCGCCAGCATCACCGCACGCTGATAACCCAGATGGCCTGCGGGACCCAGGGCATCCAGCGCACCACTGCGAATCAGGGCTTCAATGGCCCGCCGGTTGACTTTACGACCATCCACCCGGGCACAAAAATCAAACAGATCGGTGAACGGCCCGCTCTGCCGCGCAGCGATAATACCTTCGACCGGGCCTTCGCCAAGGCCCTTGATCGCCCCCAGACCATAAATTACGCCACCGTCGTCGGACACGGAAAACTGATATTCGCCGACGTTGACATCGGGGCCGGAAAACGCCAGCTGCATGGCGCGACATTCGTCGATCAAGGTCACGATTTTATCGGTGTTTTGCATGTCCGCGGACAACACGGCTGCCATAAACGCTGCGGGATAATGGGCTTTCAGCCAGGCAGTCTGATAGGCCAGTAACGCGTAGGCAGCGGAGTGGGATTTGTTAAAGCCATAGCCCGCGAACTTCTCCATCAAATCAAAAATATTCTCGGCCAGATGTTCGCTAATCTGGTTCGCCAACGCCCCGGCGACAAATATTTCCCGTTGTTTGGCCATTTCCTCCGGTTTCTTCTTACCCATCGCGCGCCGCAGTAGATCGGCGCCGCCGAGGGTGTATCCGGCCAGTACCTGGGCGATTTGCATCACCTGTTCCTGGTACAAAATAATCCCGTAGGTCGGCTCTAATATGGGTTGTAGATCGCGGTGCTGGTATTTCGGGTGCGGGTAAGCCACTTCCTGGCGGCCGTGCTTGCGGTTGATAAAATCGTCCACCATGCCGGACTGCAATGGACCCGGCCGAAACAACGCCACCAATGCCACGATATCGTCAAAGCGGTTGGGTAAAATACGTTTTATCAGGTCTTTCATGCCACGGGATTCAAGCTGAAATACCGCCGTGGTTTCTGCCCGCTGCAGCAACCGATAGGTCGCCTCATCGTCCATGGGTATGGCATTAATATCCAGGGGTGGCTCACCGCGTAATTTGCGCTGTGCGTTCGCGCGCGCCTGCGCCCAGTCGATAATAGTTAGCGTGCGTAAGCCGAGAAAGTCGAACTTGACCAGTCCCACTTCCTCGACATCGTCCTTGTCAAACTGGGTAACCAGGCCATCGCCTTTCTCGTCGCAATACAGCGGCGCAAAATCCGTGAGTGCAGTAGGCGCGATCACCACGCCGCCAGCATGCTTACCCACATTGCGCGCAATGCCCTCCAGCTGCAAGGCCATCTCCCAAATTTCCTGTGCCTCTTCGTCCTCGGCCAGAAACTCCTGCAACGCTTCTTCCTGTTCCCGCGCCCTGGCCAGGGTCATGCCGATTTCATGGGGGATCAGTTTGGATAACTTGTCCGCCAGACCGTAGGCTTTACCCTGGACTCGCGCCACATCGCGCACCACGGCCCTGGCGGCCATGGTGCCGAAGGTAATAATTTGCGATACCGCCTCGCGGCCGTAACGTTCAGCCACGTAGGCGATCACCCGGTCCCGACCGTCCATACAAAAATCGATATCAAAATCGGGCATGGATACCCGCTCGGGATTGAGAAAACGCTCAAACAGTAAATCGTGTTCGATAGGATCGAGATCGGTGATTTTCAACACATAGGCAACCAGGGAGCCGGCACCCGAGCCACGCCCCGGGCCCACCGGTATCTGGTTGGCTTTGGCCCAGCGGATAAAATCCATCACGATAAGAAAATAGCCGGGAAAGCCCATTTGCACGATGACATCCAGCTCAAAATTCAGGCGCTCCCAGTAGGGGGCGCTATCCTCGTTCGCGAGAGCCGCGGTCGACGCCAGGCGCTGCTCCAGGCCCTGTGCCGCAACGCTGCGAAAATATGCTTCGGTGGTCATACCTTGCGGTACGGGGTATTCCGGCAGTTGCGGCTCGCCCAGTGTCAGTTCGAGATTGCAGCGCCTGGCAATTTCAACGGTGTTGGCAAGCGCTTCGGGAATATCGGCAAACAGCGCCGCCATTTCATCCGGTGAGCGCAAAAATTGCTGGTCGCTATAACGCTTTTCCCGGCGCGGATCATTGAGCGTACGTCCTTCGCCAATACACACACGTGCCTCGTGGGCCTCGAATTCCTGCGCGCGCAAAAAGCGCACGTCGTTGGTGGCAACCACCGGACAGTCGTGACGGATGGCAAGCGCTACCGCAGCGTGCACATAATTTTCTTCACCCTCACGCCCGGTGCGCTGTATTTCTACATAAAAGCGGTCGGGGAAAATCCGCATCCATTCGGTTAGTAAATCGGTGGCCAGCGACAGCTTGCCGCCAAGCAGCGCCTGACCTATATCACCTTCTTTGGCCCCCGACAGCGCAATCAGCCCGGCGGACATTTCGGCCAACCACGCGCGGCGCACAAGCGGACGACCCTGCTCCTGCCCTTCCTGATAGGCCCTGGAGATCAGACGCGTCAGATTGTGGTAACCGGCCTGATTCTGCACCAGCAGTGTCAACTGGCTGGGCGTCCCGTCCGGCACGTCGCTGGCGAGGAAAAAGTCCGCTCCACACAGTGGTTTAATTCCCGCCGCCTGGGCTGTCTTGTAGAATTTGACCAGGGTAAAAAAATTGCACGCATCGGTGATCGCAACGGCCGGCATAGCCAGCTCGACCACCCGCTCAACCAGTGGTTTGACCCGTACGATACCATCGACAATCGAGTATTCGCTGTGCAACCGCAGGTGCACGAAGCCAGGACTAATGGATGGGCTGGAAATAGTTGCGCTCATATCGCCGCGCTCTAGACGTCCTGTTTGGCTTTGTGCCTCAAGTCGATCAGATGCTGACACATCTGCAAAGCCGACTGTTGCGCTGGGGGTAAGTCAACTTCAACCGTGGTCAACGGAGTGGTTCTTGCACCCCACTTGATGAGCGTCGCACCCCAGGTCAAACCAGCACCAAATGCCGCGATCAAAATGTGCATGCCCGGTTTTACCCGGCCAGCTTCCAACGCCTCGCACAACGCGATGGGGATACTACTGGTAGATGTGTTGGCATAAAAGTCGAGGGTTACCATCACCTTGTCCATGGGTACATTGAGTCGACTCATCAGCGCTTCGATAATGCGCAGATTGGCCTGGTGGGGAATGATCAAATCCACGTCCCCAAGCGCTAATCCGGCTTTACTCAACACCTCCTGACAGGCATCGCTCATGCCCTTGACCGCATTCTTGAACACCTCGCGACCATGAAAATCGAGCACCATTTCCAGGGGTTCAAATTTGGCGATTGCGTCCAGCCCAAAATCTGGAATGGCCAGCAGCTCCCGAGTGTCCGGCACGCACCCCAATTTACCCGCAACCAGTCCGCACTCGTTGTCCGACGCCTGCAGTACAATGGCGCCAGCGCCGTCGCCGAACAAAATCGCGGATTCGCGCTTGGACCAGTCCATAAGCAGACTCAACCGCTCCGAACCGATCACCAGGGCGGTTTGAATGGCCCCGGAGCGAATCATGGCGGAGGCCATATTGAAACTGTAGACGAAGCCAGTGCAGGCGGCATTGACATCACAGGCAGAGGCATTTTTAGCGCCCAACTTGTTGAGCAGCATCGACGCGGTATTTGGCACCGTCTCGTCTGGCGTGGTGGTTCCGTAAATAATCATATCCACCGACTCGGCGCCAATATCTGCTGCTGCCAGCGCGCGCGTCGCCGCCACATAGGCCAATTCAAAATTTTTGACGTGACTGATGCGCCGCTCATGGATCCCCGTGCGCGCCACAATCCACTCTTCGGACGTATCCATCAGGGTAGTGAGCTGCGCGTTGGTCAATCGCTCGGGGGGCAGACACTTTCCCCAGCCTGTTATTTCTGCAAACAGCATCTCGCCCTCTGATTATTTTCGTGCGCTTTAATGATCCGGCTTGTATGACAAATTAATGACAGGGATTTTGCTGTAGAAAAGCTACGAGTTCAATGCGCTTGTGGCCCAATTAGCGGTTATTTTGCCCAGCTACCAGTTCCCGAACTGGTCGAAAAGAACAGCGGTGTGCGGGGCAGGGACCAAGTTTGCGCAACGCCGCCAGGTGTTGCGCCGTGCCGTAACCCTTGTGAGCGGCAAATCCGTACCCGGGATACCTGTCCGCAAGTGCGATCATTTCGCGATCACGAGTCACTTTGGCGATAATCGACGCCGCTCCGATCACCGGCACCCGTGCGTCGCCACCAATAATCGCCTGTGCCGCATACAACCAGGCCGGCAATCGATTGCCGTCCACCGCCACGAACTCCGGCGTTATATTTAACCCTTCCACCGCGCGCCGCATGGCCAGCAGCGAAGCCTGTAGAATATTCAGGCTGTCTATCTCCGCGACGGATGCGCGCCCCACATGCCAGCACAGCGCCCGGTCCACGATAACGCGATACAGGTCCTCGCGTTTTTTTGCGGACAGTTTTTTGGAATCTGCTATACCCTGCACAGGCTTGCTGGCATCAAGCATCACCGCTGCTGCCACCACATCTCCAGCCAGAGGACCGCGCCCCACCTCGTCGACACCGGCTAACAACCTGCCTTCGTAGCGCAGGATGGTCATCTGCGACTCTCAATCAGCGCAACCAGAGCTTCAGCCGCAACCGCGCTACCATTACGGCGCAGCTGACGGTGGAGTTTGTCGAATTCCTCCGCCAAAGTTACGCGTTGTCGGTCATCGCGCAGGCATTGCAACACCTGTTCAGTGACATTTGCCACCGTGGCCTGACCCTGCAGTAACTCGGGCACCAGCGCACGGCCCGCCAATAAATTCGGCAACGATACGTAGGGTACTTTTAACATGCGCGACAAAATCGCGTGACTTAGCCACCCGGTTTTGTAGCTAACCACCATCGGTTTCTTCAACAGCATGGCCTCGAGGGCCGTAGTACCGGATGCCAGCAACACCGCCGTGGCGGCTTCCATGGCCAGGTGCGACTGTCCGTCAGTAACGCGGATGGGTAACTCGACGCCCCGTAGCTGGACATCAATTTGACGTCGCCGCTCGGGACTGGCGGCAGGTAGCACCAACTGCAGCTCGGGTATAACCGCCAGGCAACGCCGGGCAACCTGAATAAACAACGGCCCGAGTAGCGCGACTTCGGCAGCACGACTGCCTGGCAGTAATGCCAGCACCGGTCCATCGGCGGGCAGTCCCAGAGCGCGCCGCGCCGCAATCGGATCGGGGGTTAACGGCAGTTCGTCCGCCATGGGGTGGCCGACAAACACCACCGGCACATTGTGTTGCCGGTAAAACTGCGCCTCGAAGGGCAACAGCGTCAACATCAAATCCACCGCTCTGGCGATTTTATGGATGCGCCCCTGGCGCCAGGCCCACACCGACGGACTCACGTAATGCGCCGTCGCAATTCCGGCCTGGCGTACTTTTAGCTCCAGGCCCAGATTAAAATCCGGAGCGTCAATACCCAGCACCAACGCCGGTCGGGTGGCCAGAAAATGACGGATTAATTGTTGCCGGATAGACCACAACTCGGGAAGCCGTTTTAGGGGCTCAACCAACCCCATAACCGCCAGGCGCTCCATGGGAAACAGCGAGTGAAATCCCAACGCCTGCATCCTGGCACCACCGATACCTTCGAAAATCGCGTGTGGATAGTGTTTTTTTAACGCCGCTATAACGCCTGCACCAAGCTGATCACCGGACGCCTCACCCGCCACAATCCCGATGCGGAATTCGCTCATTCCCACTCAGCGCATAATGCCGCGCCGGGAAGCGCGTATGGAATCGACAAAGGGCACCAGGGCGGCTTCTTCGGCGGCCAGAGCGTCGAGTTTGACCAGCGCCTCCTCCAGCTTCAGCCCCTGACGATACAGAATTTTGTAGCCTTTACTGATGGTAGCTATTTGCGCAGCGCTAAAGCCGCGCCGCTGTAAACCCACCTTGTTGATGGTGCGCGGTGCCGCCGGGTGCCCGGCTGCCATCACGTAGGCGGGAATGTCCTGGTTGACAAAGCCCGCAGCGCCGACAAAGGCGTGTGCACCGATCAGCACGTGCTGGTGAATCATGGAAAATCCAGATAGAAACGCCCAGTCGCCGACGGTAACGTGCCCGGCCATGGAGGCGTTGTTGATAAGTATGGTGTGGTTGCCGATCACGCAGTCGTGCCCGATATGTACATAGGACATGATCAGATTGTGATTGCCGATCAAGGTTTCGCCACGATCCTGCACCGTGCCGCGATGAATAGTCGCGCCCTCGCGAATAACATTGTTATCGCCGATGACCAGGCGCGTGGGTTCGCCCTGGTATTTCATGTCGGGGGTATCTTCGCCAACCGTCGCAAACTGGAAAATCCGGTTGTTTTTGCCAATCACACAGGGGCCTTTTAGCACCA
Source organism: Porticoccaceae bacterium (assembly GCA_041601945.1). Classification (GTDB taxonomy): domain Bacteria; phylum Pseudomonadota; class Gammaproteobacteria; order Pseudomonadales; family Porticoccaceae; genus JBFJKD01. Next base: position 20,814 of record JBFIHG010000007.1, read on the forward strand.
CGTGGGAATGAATCACCGTGCCATCGCCGATCTCGACGTGTGGACCAATGATCGTCCACGGGCCCACTTCGACGTCCCGACCCAATTTGGCCGAGGGATCAATGATCGCGCGCGGATCTATCACTGCCTCTCCTTACGTAACTTACGTAACCGCAACAGGTGTTTTACGGCTCAAACTTTTGCATCGCACAAAGAATGATCGCTTCACAATTCACTTTATCGTCCACCAGCGCCCGACACTTGAAGCGCCAGATATTGCGTTTGGTGGAAAGAATTTCGGCTTCCAGCATCAACCTATCTCCCGGCACCACCGGACGCTTGAAGCGCACCCCATCCACCCCCGCAAACAGATACAGCGTATCGTCATCCGGCTGCTTGTTAACGGTCGCAAAACCCAGAATACCGGCGGCCTGTGCCATGGCTTCAATAATCAGGACTCCGGGGAAAATCGCCGTTTGCGGGAAATGCCCGTTGAAAACCTCCTCGTTAATCGTGATATTTTTGTAGGCGACAATGCGTTTACCGAGTTCAATTTCTACCACCCTGTCCACCAACAACGCGGGATAGCGGTGCGGCAAGAGCCTCTTGATATCGTCTATTTTCATGAAATTTCCCTGGCGCGGATTGCAGACTAACCCGCTATGAAGTTTGCAGCTTTTCCAATTTTCTTAGACGCCGCGCCATATCGTCCAACTGCCCAAAGCGAGCCGCATTTTTGCGCCATACTGCAGTTTCGTACATTAACAGGCCAGACGAGTAGGACCCGGGTTTGTCGATGGATTTTGATATGGTACACCGCGCCATGGCGTGCACATTATCCCCGACCTTGACGTGACCTACCGCGCCCGCCTGCCCGGCAAAAATACAGTTTTTGCCAACTACCGTACTACCGGCGATACCGCTGTAGGCCGCCATGGCAGTGTTTTCGCCAATGCGCACATTGTGGGCAATCTGCACATGGTTGTCGAGAATCACACCGTCTTCAATAACCGTATTGCCAAGCGCGCCACGATCGATGGTGGTACAGGCACCCACTTCCACACGGTTGCCAATTTCCACTCCGCCCAGTTGATGAATCTTGATCCACTTGCCGCCGTCGTTGGCAAATCCGAAACCGTCCGCGCCAATCACCGCTCCACTATGAATAACCACCTGCTCGCCAATCGTTACATCGTGATAGATACTGGCATTGGCGAAGATGGTCGTGCCGCGCCCCACCCTGCTACGAGCGCCAACAAACACACCGGCCCCAATCACTGCTTCGGCACCGATCTGCACATCGTCACTGATCGTCACCTGTGGACCGATGCAAGCCAACGGATCAATACGAGCGCTAGCAGCAACCACCGCGCTCCCGTGAATCCCGACTTGCGGACGCGCCGCTTTGTTGAACAACGCCGTCGCCCGCGCATAGCCAGCGTACGGGTTATCCATCAGCAGCGCGTTACCCGCAAAATCCTGCGCGTATTCAGGATGCAGAATCACTGCGCTAGCGCAGGTAGTAGTCAGCAAGGGCTGATAACTCTTATTGGCCAGAAACGCCAGCTCGCCCGCGCCTGCGGACTGCAGAGTATTGAGATTATGAATGATGCACGTCCCGTCACCGCGGAGCTCGGCACCGATAGCCTCGGCAATCTGCGCTAGGGTTAACTCAGGCGCCATGTTTTTCCCCGGCGTTTATTTGGCCTTTTTATTCAGGCGGTCAATCAACTTGTCGGTTAAATCCATTTCCGGTGCGGCAGAAATGACGGCTTCGCGTTGCAACAGCAACGTCACTTTTTCCTCGGCCACCAGCTCTTTAATCGCTTCCACGGTTTTCGGCTGTAACTCCTGCATAATACTGTTGCGCAGGCCTTTAATTTCCTGTTCCAGCTTGCGACCATTCAACTCCAGATCGGCACGCAGATACTCCATTTTTTTCTGGTACTCGGCCGCCTTCTCCTGGGACATGGTCATGCGCTTGCTTTCCACTTCTTTCTGTAGCGCCTGCATATCCGCCCCGGCGCTGTCATATTTGGATTGTAGCGACGCATACTCCGACTGCCCCTGTAACTGCTTTTGCCGGGCCTTGGCCACATCGGTACTGAAAATAGCTCTGCCCACATCAATGACCGCTATTTTTTCCGCCAGCACGGAACAACTGAACAACCCTGCACAGATTAATAGAACAATTTTCACATTACGCACAAATCACTCTCCGTAAATTAATAACTTCAGTTAAAAACCTTGCCCCAACGAAAATTGGAAAAACTCGGTTTCATCGTCAGCGCTGTCGTTCAGCGCCGTCCCCACACTTACCGTGATCGGCCCAAACCCACTCAGCCAGGTGCCGCCCACCCCAACCGAGTAGCGCATCTCCCCCAGATCGGGAGAAAAACAGTTGACCTGGGTCGCCGTACACTCCGTATCAAAAATATTGCCCGCGTCGAAAAACACGGCCATTTGCGTACTGCGTTTATCCTTCAGGAACGGCACCGGAAAAATCACTTCAGCACCCGCCTCAATCTTCACATTACCGCCAAATGGATCGGGGTCATTGAATCCAAATGCAACCAGTGTCGGATTCAAACTTTCCTTCGGCCCCAGGGTATTGCGTTTAAAGCCCCGCACCGAACCAAAACCGCCGCCGTAGAAGTTCTTGAAAAACGGCAGGCGACTGGTCGCACCAAATGCTTCTCCATAACCCAGATCGGTGCGTAGTCGCAACGTCAGATTTCTGGTCAGCGGCCGAAATAATTCCCCCGCATAGGTAAGCTTTACATATTCCATATCCCCAACCGGGGTCGCCAGCTCCACGCCAACTTGCTGACTTTGGCCCCGGGTCGCAAACACGCCACGGTTCAGAGTTGACTCAACCCAGTTGGCATTGACGGTCACGATATTGTACTGATCCCCATTGTCGTTCACGAAATCGAGAATTTCCTTGGAAGAAAAAGTACCGGCGTCGATACCCAGTTGTTCCAGATTAAAGCCAAAGCCGATGCGAGCAATTTCCGAAATCGGGTAGCCAAACGAAAGCCCTGTGGACAAACTGTCGGAGGTATAGCTGGAAACATTAAATTCGCCGTAATCGGTTTTGGAATAGGACACCCTGGCGCCCGCACTGACCCCATCGGTGGTGAAATAGGGGTCGGTAAAGGACAGGGACATATTGGTGCGGTAGGAGCTGCGGCTCAGCCCAAGGGCCACATTATTTCCGGTGCCCAGAAAATTCTTCTCCTGCAAATTACCGCCCAGCACAATACCGGTGCCCTGTGCAAATCCGACGCTGGCGCCGATGCTGCCGGAGGGTTGCTCCTCAACGGTATAAATCACGTCGAGCTGATCGGCAGTGCCAGGCACCTCGCGAATTTCCGAGGTCACTTCCTTGAAATGGCCAAGGCGTTCAAGGCGTACCTTGGAGCGATCAATGGCGGTGGTCGACGCGGACGCGGATTCCATCTGGCGCATCTCCCGTCGCAGTACCTCATCCGATGTTTTGGTGTTGCCGCGGAATTCAATGCGGCGCACATACGCGCGCTTACCGGGTTTTACAAAAAACGTTACCTTGGCGGTCTTGCCATCTTCCTTGACTTCGGGAAAGCCTTCCACTTCGGCAAAGGTGTAACCCTCCGCGCCGAGCCGTTTGGTGATCAACTCATTGGTGGAGGTCATCAACACCTGGGAAAACGTCAGACCCTCGCGCATTAAAATCATGCGTCGAATATCTTCCTCGGGCAATACCAGCTCGCCCGCCAGCTCCACCTCGTCAACGGTGTACACGTCGCCTTCAGCGACATTGATGGTAATATAAACCGTATCGCGCCCGGGGTTGATCGACACTTGGGTGGAGTCGATAGCAAAGCGCATATAGCCCCGATCGAGATACCAGGACTGCAACCGCTCCAGATCGCCAGACAGTTTCTCGCGGGAATATTTGTCGTCGTTATAAATCCAGGATAACCAGCCGGTGGTTTGCAATTCAAACAACTCAAGCAACTGCTTTTCTTCGAACGCGTGATTGCCAACAATATTGATGTGCTTAATGGCGGCCACCTGGCCTTCGGAGATAGTCAGCTCCACGGCCACCCGGTTGCGCGGCAATTCTTTGACCTTTGCATCCACCGTGGCGCCGTAGCGACCCTGGGATACGTACTGGCGACGTAGCTCCTGCCCCATCCCCTCGAGAATGGCTTCGCGAAAAATCTGACCTTCGGCAAGTCCGTTGCTGCGCAGTGCCTTCAACAATTCTTCCGTCTCAATGGCTTTGTTTCCGGAAATGTTGATTTCCGCAACCGCCGGTCGTTCCTTTACCCCGATCACCAGGACGTTGCCATCGCGCCCCACCTGCACATCGTCAAAAAAGCCGGTGCGAAACAGCGCCCGCACAACGTTGCGTACACCTTCGTCATCGATCAGGTCCCCGGCGTTTACCGGCATGGACGCAAACACAGTGCCAGCCGACACCCTCTGCAGGCCATCGATACGAATATCTTCAATCTGAAATACGTCGGCGCGAGCAAAAACTGGCAATAAAACCAGGGACAACAGAACTAATAGTCGTTTCATGGAGAACCGGCGAACCCTATTGTGGTGATTATTCATTCAAAGGCTGGTCACAGCCGCAGCAGGTCATTGTATAGGGCCAACACCATCAAACCAACAACCAACATCAACCCGATCCGGTATCCAAACTCCTGAACCTTATCGGACACCGGGCGGCCTTTCACCGCTTCGACCAGATAATAGGCGAGGTGCCCCCCATCCAGCACCGGAATCGGTAATAAATTCAACACCCCAAGGCTCACACTGAGCAATGCCATGAATTGCAAAAATGGGCCCAGACCGTACTCCGCTGAAGCGCCCGCCACTTTAGCAATGGTAATCGGGCCGCTCAAGTGTTTGACAGAAATATCTCCGGTAATCATTTTCTTAATCGAACTGAGGATCAGCGCGGAGGTTTTCCAGGTTTGCTGCCCGGCGCGCGCCATCGCTTCTACCGGTCCATACTTCATTTCCCGAAACAAATCTTCGGGCCACTGCGGCACCACCACCGACATACCTACCTGCCCGATATCATTACCGTCCTCTGCCGCTACCCGTTTTGGGGTGACGGTGGTGATAAAAGTCTGTCCGTCCCGTTCCACGGTCACATCAATGGCCTGGGCAGGGCGCGCGCGCACGTATTCTACCCAGGTCTGCCAGTCGCTCATCGCCACTCCATCGGCGGCAACAATCAGGTCGCCACTGACGATGCCAGCGATATCCGCCGGATCCCCCGCGGTTACTTCGTCGGCAACCGGGATGACCAATGGCTGGTACAATTTGAGACCGATACTACCGATCGGATCCGGACTATCCGTATCCACATCCCATTGCTCCAACAGACCTTCACTGTCGTAACCTAGCGATGAGTCCGGATAGATGACGGTAAAACGAATGGGTCCACTATCGCCGATACGACGTACCAGCTGTTCACCGAGCGCCTGCCAGGTGGGCGTCTCGACTCCGTCCACCGCTACAATTTCCTGCCCAGGCTCCAGCCCTGCGGAAGCCGCTACAGAACCTGGCACCACCTCGTTGATAATCGGCGCGACCCCTTGCGTACCGAGCATAAATACCAGCCAGTAAGCGATCAGTGCCAGCACAAAATTAGCCAGGGGGCCGGCGGCGACGGTAGCGATGCGCGCTGTTACCGGTTTGCGATTAAACGCCCCCGACACATCTTCGGGCGCCACCGGCCCTTCCCGTTCGTCCACCATTTTGACGTAGCCACCCAGAGGCAGAGCCGCAATCACAAATTCAGTACCCAGCTTGTCGCGCCAGCGCAGTAACGCGGGACCAAAGCCAATGGAAAACCGCAGCACTTTGATACCGCAGCGACGCGCCACCCAGAAGTGGCCGAATTCGTGAAAAGTAATTAATACACCCAACACGATCAGAGTGTAAAAAATCATCTGTACAACAGCCATACGGTTTTTCCTGATTAATCCAACTCTATCTTTGATGTTTGCGCAGCTACCCGCCCAGTCAGATCAGGCAATCAGGGCCAGCGCTGTACGCCGGGCCTGGGCATCGGAGGCTTGGACTACCGCCAGCTCCTGCGGTTCACTCGCCACCCAGCTGTGCAGAGTTTCTGCTACGATTTCGGCGATCCTGCAAAAACCGATTTCACCGTTGAGAAATGCGGCAACCGCCACTTCGTTAGCAGCATTGAGCGCCACCGGAAAATCCTTACCCGCCTCTGCGGCCGCCCGCGCCAGTCCCAGGCAGGGATAGCGTGCCTGTTCAGGCGCGCTGAAATTCAATGCGCCTACCGCTATCAAATCCAGGGGCTTAACTCCGGATTCCAGACGCTGCGGCCAGTTTAACGCATGCGCGATGGGGGTGCGCATATCCGGGTTGCCTAGTTGCGCCAATACCGATCCGTCAATGTACTCGACCAGTGAGTGCACGATACTTTCGGGATGAATCACAACATCCACCTGCTGCGGCTTCACATCAAACAACCAACAGGCTTCCAACAGCTCCAGCCCCTTGTTCATCATGGTCGCTGAATCCACTGAAATCTTGCGCCCCATGCGCCAGTTAGGGTGCGCGCACGCCTGATCGGGCGTTACCAACGGTAACTGTTCGAGCGCCGTTGCACGAAAGGGGCCCCCAGAGGCCGATAGTAGAATACGTCGTATGCCCGACGCGCGCGGGTCGCCCCGATAATCGGGCGGTAAACACTGGAAAATTGCGTTATGCTCGCTGTCGATCGGCAACAGGGTCGCGCCGCAACTGCGCACCGCCTGCATAAACAGTGCGCCCGCCATGACCAGAGACTCTTTGTTGGCAAGCAGTACCCGCTTGCCGGCGTGGACGGCGGCCATGGTTGGCGCCAAACCGGCGCCACCTACGATCGCTGCCATAACCGTACTGGCGTCGGGGTGCGCCGCAACTTCTACCAGACCTTCCTCACCCCACAGTACTTTGGTCGCATGGCGGGCTGTTGCACTGCGGGCGGTTGCGCCTGCGGGCGCGCTTTGAATACTCTGCGCCAGCCGGAGCCCATCCTGTTGATTCGCAACCACCGCATAGCGCGGCCGCCACTGGCGACACTGTTGCGCCAACAGGTCGATGCGCGTGTGCGCGGTCAATGCAAACGCACGAAAACGATCCGGATGGCGCGCCATCACATCCAGCGTGTTGACGCCAATCGACCCCGTTGCACCGAGCACCGTAACCTGCTCCATCGCCTACAACCTGTGTGCCAGCGTCAAATAAAACAAGGCAAATACGGGTAGCGCGGCAGTCAGACTATCCAGACGATCCAACAGGCCACCGTGGCCCGGTAAAATAGTGCCACTGTCTTTGACGCCACGGTGCCGTTTGACCATGCTTTCCAGCAGGTCCCCAAGCACCGACGCCAGGGCTGTCACCAGTGCCACCCCCATCCACGGCAGCCACTGCACATCAAACTCACGCCAAATTCCCAGGACCGCAACAAATACCGCGACGCTGACCATACCACCCAGCACCCCTTCCCAGGTTTTACCAGGACTCACGGCAGGCGCAAGTTTGTGTTTGCCGAACGCCCGCCCGGTAAAATAAGCGCCGATATCGGCCAGGGCAACAATCATGACCACCGTCAAAACCAGCCAGGGTCCCTGGGACTCAGCAACCAGTACGGAAATGGCCAACCACAAAGGCACCAGGACCAGGATTCCAACGCCCAGGCACACCACCACGTTACCCCATAACACGGCGCTGCTGGGATAACCCTGCACCCACAGTAAGGCTACCGCCCACCAGGCTCCAGCGACAAGCAACAGGGGTAAGGCCACCACTGTGTTCAGACCACTGGCCGGTAGTTGCCAGCCACTGAACAGCCATGCCATCACCGCTACCAGCGCTATCACATACGCCGCGCGCGCGGTGACCCTGCACAGTCCGGCAAGCGAGCTCCACTCCCAGGCGCCATACGCGACTACTATAGCCATAAGCGCGGAAAATCCGAGGGGCGGCAACAAAAACAGCGCGGAAAGAAAAACCAGGGCGAGGACGACGGCGGTCGCTACCCGCAATCTAAGCACTCTGACGCTCCGCCACATCATGGGTCAGACCAAAGCGCCGTTGCCGCTGGTAATAATCCTGCACAGCCTGTTCGAGCACGGCGCTATCAAAATCGGGCCAATAGCATTTGGCGAAATAAAATTCAGTGTAGGCCATTTGCCACAATAGAAAGTTACTGATGCGTTGTTCGCCAGCGGTGCGAATACACAAATCCGGCATCGGTAAATCGCCGAGACTCAGGTGGCTCTCGAACAACGCCTCGTCAATTTTCTCGCAGTCCAACTGTGCATCCCTGACCAGAGTGGCCACTTGCCGAGCGGCCTGCAAAATATCCCATCGACCACCATAATCCACCGCCAGCACGAGAGTAAAACTGCCGTTGGCGGTAGCGCGCTCCGCATCGGTAATTAGTTTTTGCAGCCGCGCACTAAACCTGCTGCGCTCGCCAATCACCCGCAGGCGAATATCGCGACGACACAGTTCCCGTGTTTCTTTTTTGAGGTAAGACGCAAACAGGGACATCAAGGCACCGACCTCAGCGGGTGGGCGCTGCCAGTTTTCACTACTAAATGCGAACAGCGTCAGTGTGGAGATTTTGTGTTGCTGGCAGGCATCCAGAATTCCGCGCACTTTTTCGACGCCGGCATTGTGTCCAGCCACGGCCCCCAGTCCGCGCGCACGCGCCCAGCGACCATTGCCATCCATGATGATAGCGACATGCTGCAGGGGATGGCTGCCGGCGCAGGAATCAGTAGTGTCTGCCATGGTAATTTCCCGGATGGAGCACTAAATCTCCATCAAGTCGCGTTCTTTCGCCGCCAGAGCTTCTTCAATTTTCGCGACGTAGCGATCCGTTATTTTTTGCACGTCTTCCTGGGCGCGGCGTTCCTCATCTTCGGAAATATCCTTTTCCTTCAGTAACTCCTTGATATCGGACAACACGTCGCGTCGAATGTTGCGCACCGATACGCGGGAATTTTCCGCCTCGTGTTTAGCCTGACGGATGTAGCCTTTGCGGGTTTCCTCGGTCAGTGCTGGCATGGGGATACGAATGACCATGCCCGACGTCGACGGGTTGAGACCCAGGTCCGAGCGCATTATGGCTTTTTCAACTTCCACCACCATGGCCTTTTCCCAGGGTGCCACCGACAGGGTGCGCGCATCAGTCGCGGTGACCGTCGCCACCTGATTAAGCGGCGTGTCGTTGCCGTAGTAGCTCACGCTGATCCCGTCGAGCAGACTCGAGTGCGCCCTTCCGGTGCGAATTTTATTAAACGCCTGCACCAGCGCGTCCACCGTTTTGCCCATACGTTCCTGGGCGTCTTTTTTTAATTCATCAATCATGCTCATGGCTTACGCTTCTTCAATAAGTGTACCTTCCTGCCCACCCACTACAATACTGAGCAGGGCTCCCGGCTTGGACATGCGAAACACCCGCACTGGCATATTGTGTTCTCGGCACAGACAGATAGCGGTTAGGTCCATCACTGCGAGTTTTTTCTCTAAAACCTCGTCGTAGGTCAGGCGCTGAAAGAGTGTGGCCGCCGGGTCTTTCAGCGGGTCCGATGAATAGACCCCGTCCACCCGAGTCGCCTTGAGCACCAGTTCCGCATCGATTTCGATACCCCGCAGACAGGCCGCTGAATCCGTGGTGAAAAAAGGGTTACCGGTACCTGCAGCAAAAATCACCACCTCGCCGGCAGCCAGATAATTCAACGCGCGGCGACGATCGTAGTGTTCGACTATGCCGCTCATCGGTATCGCCGACATAACCCGCGCCGAAATATTGTTGCGATCAAGGGCGTCGCGCATCGCCAGTCCGTTCATAACCGTGGCCAACATGCCCATATGATCGCCGGTGACACGCTCCATGCCAGCGGCATTCAGCGCAGCGCCGCGAAATAGATTGCCGCCACCTATGACTAATCCAACCTGTACGCCAATGCCTATCAGTTGACCAATTTCCAACGCCATCCGATCGAGCACCTTGGGGTCGATACCAAAGCCCTCTTCACCTACTAGCTCCTCACCACTGAGCTTGAGCAGAATACGTTTGTATTTCTTATCTTTGGCGGCTTTGCTCACCGGCATACACCACTCTCCACGCGACAGACATAGACTGGCCTGCGCCAGCCCGGTCACGTCATTTTTGCGAACTGACCTGCGCGGCAACCTCGGCAGCAAAGTCGACGGCCTCGACCTCAATACCTTCGCCTACCTCGAAGCGCACAAATTCCTGCACATCGCAGCCAGCATCCTTCAGCAGCTGGCCTACTTTGACATCAGGGTCCTTGACAAAAGGCTGCTCGACAAGACTAACTTCCGCCAGAAATTTGCTTACGCGGCCAGCCACCATTTTCTCCACGATTGCGTCCGGCTTACCGCTCTCGCGGGCCTGCACAACATAGATTTCCCGTTCTTTCTCGAGTAAATCCTGGGGCATATCCTGCGGTTTTGCAACCTGCGGATTGACAGCCGCAACGTGCATCGCGATATCTTTGGCCAGATCCGCATTCCCGCCGGTGAGGCCCACCAGAACCGCGATGCGATCATTACTATGCACGTAGCTACCCACCACCGCCGCCTCGACCACCACGGCCCGGCGCACATTGATATTCTCGCCGATTTTCTGCACCAATGCCTCGCGCGCCGTTTCCAGCTCGCCTGCCATCAACGCCGCAACATCGCCCTGCTTATCCCGATAGGCGCGCTCAAGCACGGTTTGTACAAATGCACGAAAATTGTCATCGCGAGCCACAAAATCGGTTTCAGAATTGATTTCCACCAGCACACCGAAGCGGCCATCGTCGGACACCTTGATGGCCACCGCACCCTGAGCGGCGATGCGCCCGGCTTTTTTAGCGGCTTTCATACCGCTGGATTTGCGCAAATTTTCAATCGCCAGATCGATGTCCCCAGCGGTTTCCACCAATGCTTTTTTGCATTCCATCATACCCAGACCGGTGCGTTCGCGCAGTTCTTTCACCTGGGACGCAGTAATCGTCGTCATGCTTGCCTCTCCTCTTTCGTACAATTAGTTTTCACGCAATTAGTAAAAAGGGGGCCGAGCCCCCTTTTTGGTCTAGAACACACTCGCCATTGCCCGCCCTTCCCAGGCTCGACAATAAGTTCCGTTACTCCGCGGCTGCGACGTTTGGCTCCAGCGCGATTTCTGGTGCCGGGACATCAGCGACGGCTGCGTCCTCAGTCACTTCGACAAATTCGTCCTTGGCGGAGGGTCCGCTGGCACTCTGCGCTTTGCCTTCGAGCATCGCGTCGGCCATGGCGGTAACATACAACTTAATGGCGCGAATAGCGTCGTCGTTGCCGGGAATAACCACGTCGATACCGTCGGGGTTGCTGTTGGTATCCACGATGCCGATCACCGGAATCCCCAGCTTGTTGGCTTCCTGCACCGCGATGCGTTCGTGATCCACGTCGATTACGAACAGCGCGTCTGGTAAGCCGCCCATATCCTTGATGCCGCCGATGGAGCGCTCGAGTTTTTCCATCATGCGAATACGCATCAGTGCTTCTTTCTTGGTCAGTTTTTCAAACGTACCGTCCGCGCTTTGTGTCTCTAGCTCGCGCAGCCTGCGCACCGAGCCGCGAATGGTTTTGTAGTTGGTCAGCATCCCACCCAGCCAGCGGTGACTGACATAGGGCATCCCGGCGCGTTCGGCCTGTTCTTTAACGGCCTTTTGCGCCGCGCGCTTGGTGCCGACAAACAGCAATTTGTTGCCATTGGTGGCCAGCTTGCGAGCCATCGCCAACGCATCATTAAACGCCGGTACAGTCTGTTCGAGGTTGATAATATGAACTTTGTTGCGGGCCCCGAAGATGTAAGAGTCCATCTTGGGGTTCCAAAAACGGGTCTGGTGGCCGAAGTGGACGCCAGCTTGTAGCATGTCGCGCATGGAGACAGTTGTCATGGTCAGTTCCTGATCAGGGTTAAACCTCCACATATCCCACCAATCAACCCCTAAGCAATACCGCTTGGAGCACCCAGACAGGTGTGACGATATGTGTGTGTCGTTAGTTATCCCCGGGGAAATTCCCAGGGGCGCGCTTTATACCATAATCCCGTACCAGAATGAAGTCCGCGCACGCCCACCCTGAGCGGATAACCACCACTGCAGCGGCCCGACCGTCAGCCACGGTGCACCCTGGCGTGGTAATTGGGTACAATGTGCGCACTGATTTTTACGAGTACGCATTATGCCCGTATCCATAAAGACCGTCGACGAAATAGCTAAAATGCGGATTGCCGGCCGACTGGCTGCCGAAGTGCTCGAAATGATTGGACCCTACGTTCAACCCGGCGTCAGCACCGCTGAACTTGATCAGATCTGCCACGACTATATGGTTAAAGTACAGGACAGCGTTCCCGCCTGCCTGAATTACCGAGGGTTTCCAAAGTCCATTTGCACATCGGTCAATCAGGTGGTTTGCCACGGTATTCCGTCGGATCAGAAGGTGTTGAAAAAAGGCGACATTATCAATCTCGACATTACGGTCATAAAGGATGGTTACTACGGCGATACCAGCAAGATGTTCTTTGTGGGCGACGCCCCCGAGCACGCCAGACGTTTGGTAAAGGTCGCGCAGGAATGCCTGTACAAAGGTATCGAAATTGTCAAACCCGGCTGTCGCCTGGGCGATATTGGTCACGTGATCCAGCACTATGCGGAGGCCAATTACTACTCGGTGGTGCGCGACTATTGCGGTCATGGCATCGGCACCGAATTTCACGAGGAACCACAGGTGGTGCATTTCGGCACACCTGGAACTGGTATGGTGCTGCGCGAAGGCATGACGTTTACCATCGAGCCTATGATCAACGCCGGCAAGTACCATACACGCCTGAAAAACGACGGCTGGACCGTCGAAACCCGCGACGGCCGGTTATCCGCGCAGTGGGAACACACGCTGGCGGTAACTGCCGACGGCGTGGAAGTGCTTACTGCGCGCGCTGAGGAATCTTTCGGCAGATAACAAACTCTGCAATCGACCCAAGCAACCCGAGCGGACACTTATGAACGAATCGATTACGCTCGCCCCGCTGCTGTTTTTTGACGAGAAACGATTTCTCGCCAATCTCGCAGCGGGACGTGCCCTCGATGTGTTTAGAGACGCCATTAGCGCCGCCAATACCCACTTCGACACCCGTTTCGAGCAGGGCGAGCAGGTGCGTACGCTGGTTACCGAACGTGCTGCTTTTATCGACCGTATCCTCGGCCATGCCTGGAATCGCTTTCAGTGGGACAACCATATCGCCCTGCTTGCGGTCGGCGGCTACGGGCGCAATGAGTTACACCCCCAGTCCGATGTGGATCTACTGGTGCTCACTAAAAGTAACAGTCACCGCGCCTACCAACAGAGCCTGGAAGGTTTTTTCACTTTTTTGTGGGATATTCAACTCACTATCGGGCACAGCGTGCGCTCCGTATCCCAGTGCGCCCAGGAAGCCAGGGCTGACATTACCGTCGCCACTAATCTGATGGAAAGCCGCACCCTCGCTGGCAACGGTGCATTGCGCGCGCTGATGGAGAAAAAAACTGCGCCGGGCAAAATCTGGCGCAGCGATCAATTTTTCCGCGCCAAGTGGGACGAACAGCTGGAGCGCCATCGCAAGCACGGCAATACCGAGTACAACCTCGAACCCAATATCAAGGAGGCCCCGGGTGGCCTGCGAGACATTCAAACGATCAACTGGGTAGCCAAACGCCATTTCCAGGTTAATTCACTCGCGGCGCTGGTCGACAAAGGTTTTCTAACCAGCGAAGAATACGACATGTTGCGCCAGGGTGAAGAATTTCTGTGGCGGGTGCGCTACGGACTGCACTTGCTGGCAAAGCGACCCGAAGAGCGCATGCTGTTTGAATATCAGCGCAAGCTGGCGATAGAATTTGGTTACCGCGACAACGACGAAAGGCTCGCGGTGGAGCAATTTATGCAGCGCTACTATCGGGTGGTGCTGAGTATGCGAGAGTTAAACGATGTGTTGCTGCAATACCTCGACGAAGTAATTCTACGTAATAACAAGGCACGACAGGTGCGCACTATCAACTCCCGATTTCAAGTGCGCGACGAGCATATCGAAACTGTTCACGAGCATATTTTTGAACAACACCCCTCGGCGCTGCTGGAAATATTTGTACTGCTGGGGGAGGACGAATCGATTAGGGGCGTACGTTCCGCCACCATCCGGCAGATACAGCGCTATCGACATCTTATTGACGACGCTTACCGCAGTAATGCAGATAACATTGCGCTGTTTATGCGCCTGCTGCGTTGCCCCGGAAAATTATCCGACCAACTGCAGCGCATGACCCGCTATGGGATCCTCGGCAAATACCTGCCCGAATTTGGCCGCATTACCGGGCAGATGCAGCACGACCTGTTTCATATTTATCCCGTGGACGCTCACACCATTCAGGTCATTCGCAATATGCGACGCTTCGATCAGGTAGACGCTGCGGAAAAATATCCAGTGGTCTCGCACATCTACAAAACGCTGCCCAAACCGGAACTGCTGTATATCGCCGGCCTGTTCCACGATATTGGCAAGGGTCGCGGTGGCGACCACTCTACTCTCGGAGCCGTAGACGTGGTCGCATTCGGCCAACGCCACGGGCAGTCCGCACAGGAAATACGTCTACTTAAATGGCTCGTAGAAAACCATCTGGTGATGTCCAGCACGTCGCAACGGGAGGATATTTCGGATCCCGACGTTATTCACAAGTTCGCGCGTCTGGTGGGGGATCAAATTCACCTCGACTACCTGTATGCCCTGACCGTAGCCGACATCAATGCCACCAATCCGACGTTGTGGAACAACTGGAAAGGTTCGCTGATGCGCCAGCTGTATTTCGAGACCCGCACGGCTTTACAGCGCGGGCTTGAAAACCCGGTGGACAAACAGGAGTGGGTGGCGGACACCCGCAACGAAGCACACGAATTGCTCGCACAGATGGGCATCACAGCTGGCGCGGCGCAAGCGCTGTGGGGCGATGTTGGCGAAGAATTTTTTTTACAGGAAAAAGCCTCCGTGATTGCACGCTGCACCCATGCCGTGCTCAACGCGGACAACCCGGAGGAACCCATCATTTTGATCGAAAACGCTGGCGTCGAAGAGGCCACGGCTACGCGTATTTTTATTCACACCACAGGCCTCAACAACGTATTCCCAATTACCGCTGCAGCGCTCGATCAATTGCGGCTGAACATTCAGGATGCACGCCTGAATAGAACCAGCGGTGGTCACACCTTTGATATGTTCTATGTGCTCGACGACAACAATAATCCCTTTGGCGCAAATCAGTACCAGGTGACCCAGGTACGCAATGCGCTGAGCAAAGCGCTGCGCAACCCGACGCAGGACATCTTCAGTATTCAGCGACGTACCTCCCGTCAGCTGAAGCAGTTAACCATGGGAACGGCCGTGTATTTGAGCAACGACATCGACACAAACGTCACGCTGCTGGAAGTTATCACCCCCGATCGACCTGGGCTGCTCGCTCATCTGGGACGTATCTTTATGCGTTTTGGGTTACATTTACACAGTGCTAAAATCGCGACCCTCGGCGAGCGGGTGGAAGACACCTTCTATGTTACCGATCTCGATTACCAACCCCTTAGCGACCCGATCGTTTGCGAAAAATTGCAAGCGACCATTTGCCAGGAGCTGGATGATCGCAATCGCCAGGAGGCAGAAATCAGCGCGCCGCTACAACAGGTAAAAGTTTTGCATTGAGCGTGGGCGGGTGACGCGCCTGTTATTGCTGGGCTGGCTTAGCGACTAGCCCCTACACACCCCGTATTGAGACCAGACATGAATCCAGATCTCACCCGGTTACAGCCCTATCCGTTTGAAAAGCTGCGGGCCCTGCTAACCGGTGCGACCCCGCCACAGCAACTGGCGGGAATTAGCCTGGCGGTTGGAGAACCCCAGCATCCAGCCCCTGCGCGCGTAGTTGAGGCACTGCTGGGCGAAATCGCCAGCCTCTCTGCCTACCCTACCACCAGAGGTCTGTCACAGTTGCGCAGCACCATCTCCGCATGGCTCACAGCACGCTTTAAATTGGCCGCCACGCCGATCGACCCGGAACGTCACGTCCTGCCCGTCAATGGCACACGGGAAGCCCTGTTTGCCTTCGCGCAGGTGGTCGTAGAGCGCAGCGCGCGAGCGACGGTGGTAATGCCCAACCCCTTTTACCAGATCTACGAAGGCGCAGCCATTATGGCAGGGGCACAGCCGGTGTTTCTGGACTGCACCGCAGACAACCAGTTTCACCCCGATTTCGATAGCGTCAGCGCCGACACCTGGCAACGTTGCCAATTGCTCTACCTGTGTTCCCCCGGCAATCCCACCGGCGCGGTGCTCGACCTGGCCACCCTGAAAAAGGTTATCGCCCTGGCGGATGAGCACGACTTTGTGATTGCCAGCGACGAGTGTTACTCGGAAATTTACCACGACGAAGATCATCCGCCGCCTGGTCTGCTGCAGGCGTGCGCCGAGCTTGGGCGCGGGGATTTCCGGCGCTGCGTAGTCTTCCACAGCCTTTCCAAGCGCTCCAACTTGCCAGGACTACGCTCCGGATTTGTCGCGGGGGATGCAGATATACTGGAAAAATTCCTGCTGTATCGCACTTATCATGGTTGTGCCATGCCGGTGCAACACCAGATTGCCAGCATCGCTGCCTGGAGCGACGAACAACACGTGCGGGAAAACCGTCAGCAGTACCGGGAAAAATTTCTGGTCATGATCACAACCCTGGCACAAGTTTTACCGGTGCAACTGCCAGATGCGGGGTTCTATTTATGGCCACAAACGCCGATGGCAGACGATCAGTTTGCGCGTGATCTCTACGCGCAACAACACATCACACTGGTGCCCGGACGCTATTTGGCACGCACTGGCAAGAACGGTAATCCAGGGGAAAATCGGGTACGCATGGCGCTGGTGGCTTCGGCCGAAGAGTGTCGAGAGGCGGCGCGACGCATCGTGTCTTTTCTGGAACCATAACCGTGCTAAAAGCCGAGCGCGTGCAATTTATCCAGAATACGCTGAACCAACTGTACCCGACTCAGCCCATCCCTCTACAGCATAAAGATCCCTACACCCTGCTGATAGCGGTATTGCTATCCGCGCAATGTACCGATGAACGCGTCAACAAAGTAACCCCGGCGCTGTTCAAACTGGCGGATACTCCGCGGAAAATGGTGCGCGTTCCCGTGGCAAAAATACGCGACATTATTCGACCCTGCGGTCTTTCCCCGAAAAAATCTCAGGCCATCTGGTCACTCTCAGCAATATTGCTGGAGCAACACAGTGGCCAGGTGCCATGCGACATGGCAGCACTGGAAGCACTGCCCGGGGTTGGCCACAAAACTGCCAGCGTGGTCATGTCACAGGCCTTCGGCGAACCTGCATTTCCGGTTGATACCCACATTCATCGCCTCGCCCAGCGCTGGGGTTTGAGTAGCGGAAAAAATGTGGTGCAAACTGAAAAGGATCTGAAACGTCTATTTCCGCAAGCCCGTTGGAACGCACTGCATCTACAAATTATTTATTACGGCCGCGAACACTGTTCCGCCCGGGGCTGCGACGGCACCCGTTGCACTATTTGCCGCACCTGTTTTCCCAGGCGCTCTAAACCGATATCTACCAAACGCGCCTGACGCGCTAAGCCGACCTGACGCAAGCCGCCGCTCTTTTGGCGCACCCGAGAATCCCCATAAGCACCTCACCCGGAACGTTGGGGGCGCGCCAATTTTTTGAGTGGTGCGGGAATGCCGTACAGTCGGCGCACACGACTGCCGCTGGGGGCACCCAGGCAAAAGCTTTCCTCCGGGTCTATCACCATACGCCCCGCCATGGCTTCGCGCCCCAACAACATGCGATAACCCATGGAATCGCGATTGGCCAAAGTCAGTTCGATAGTCCAGGTACGGGATCGCACTGCGATGGGGACTTTGATCACGTAGCGATTTTCAATACCACCGCCAGAGTTCTTAACTGCACGGCGATCCACCACCCGCGCCTCGCAATTCACTGTCGTCTTGCGATTTTTTTGTAGTGGATGCACATCGAATCTGACCCACGGCTCTTCCCCGCGTTTAAATGCGTGCACGTTGAAAGCGTGCAGGGACGAGGTTTTGGCGCCAGAATCCACACGCACCTTGATGGCTGGTATGTCGAGCCCCGGCAACGCGCACCACTCTTCACAGCCTATAGTGATTTTTTCAGTGACCTTCAGCATGCACTTTGCATCCACGCGCCTTGGGAAATCATGTCAAATTTCAGCTCAGCAACTCGCGAGCCTGCTCATTCCCGATGGCCCGGAACCCACTAAAAACGGTCCCTCAATACAACCTCCTCAACAGCTAGCTGGCCCGGTCGCGGCCATGCTTCCTTAGTACCTTTGCCGACGGTCACAAACATAGAAACTAGGTGGTGCTCGGGTAAATTAATGAGTTTGCCAACTGCGTCGTAATCAAAACCATCCATAGGACATGAATCATAGCCCATGGCTTTCGCCGCCAACATCAGGGTTTGCGCCGCAATGCCGCAAGAGCGCATCGCTTCGTCGCGTTGAACCTGATCGTGACCGCGGTAATAGCTGTCGATCATGGGCAACATAAACTGCTGCAAGCCCGGGTCGGCGTTTTGCCAATAACGACCGGGATCCCTTTCCCAGGATCTGGTGTCGGCACACAGAATAATCAGCAGCGAGGCATCCGTTACCTGCGCCTGATCCCAGGCAGCGGCGCGAATCTGACGCCGCAGATCTTTATCTTTAACCACCACAAAACGCCAATTTTGAATGTTAAAAGCGGTCGGCGATTTAAGCGCCAGATCAAACAACAACTTTTCTTCTTCGCGGGTGAGCTCGTGATTTACATCGTATTGTTTAACGGCTCGCCTTGTTTCTATCGCTTCAAACACATTCATACGGGACATGCCTCTTGTTTTAGTTAATTGACATCTGTAGTTATGGGTTTAATTACCATACGCGGCAGCGGCGGCGCGGTAATTTGCGTCAGTCCCATTCTGTCACCGCCGACATCGGCATAGCGCACACAGCCGGTTGCTCAAATCACGGCGCCGAAGTATGCCGCCATATGCTAACCCATTCGATAATAGAGACCTGCCGACGGGATGTCTACCGCACCGATGGTCGCTATGCTGCGATCCAGCGCTGTATCGTTTTACGTATTTTGGTATCCTTGCACGCTCTCTACCGATTGAGTTTTTCCCGGTGACAGTCCTGTACGGCATCAGTAACTGCGACACGGTAAAAAAAGCGCGTGCCTGGCTCGACCGGCACGCCGTGAGCTATCGTTTCCACGACTTGCGTCGCGACGGTTTAACCAGCGCCCATCTGCAACGCTGGCTGGCCGCAGTGCAAGACTGGGAAACACTGGTCAACAGGCGTAGTACCACCTGGAAACAGCTCGACGATGCAACCAGACAACTACTGGATTGCGATACGGTGGCCAAGATACTACTCGACCACCCGACACTCATAAAACGCCCGGTAGTTGAACGCGACGGCGCGCTGATAGTCGGTTTCAAAATCGACGACTACCAGGCATTCTTTCATTCATCTATCGCCCCTCAGGGCTAACCAGGAACATTCATGACACATCTGTACAGTATTGGTTTGGGTATCGGCACACGCAACGCCGAGGACAGCTGGCTCGAGGTATATTACCCACAACCCCTGCTAAACCCGACACCCGCCATTACCGAGGCGTTCGGAGACGTGCTTAATTACACCGGCGGAAACCGTTGTTTCGAACTTGACGAACATCACCTGCAGGCGCTCGCCGGGGAACTGGACGACCGTGGCGCAACCAGCCTCGCGAGTCTGGCGCGGCGTCTGAAAGGCAGCTCCCGTCCCGTGGTGGCCACGCTGCTCGCGGACGATAGCGCACCCGCCACGGTTCCCGAGGCGTATTTGAAGCTGCACCTGATATCTCACCGCCTCGTGAAACCCCACGGCACTGATCTCACCGGCATATTTGGCGTGCTGCCCAATGTGGCCTGGACCAACGAAGGGGCCATCGATCTGACTGAACTACCCGACCGGCAGTTGGCGGCCCGTCTCAGGGGGAGCAGCCTGACCGTTGACTGTGTCGATAAATTTCCAAAGATGACGGACTACGTCGTACCGAGCGGCGTGCGCATCGCCGACACCGCCCGTGTGCGTCTGGGTGCGTACATCGGTGCGGGCACCACCATTATGCACGAGGGTTTCGTGAACTTTAACGCTGGTACCGAAGGTCCGGGCATGATCGAAGGCCGGGTTTCGGCCGGCGTATTTATTGGCGCGGGCTCGGACCTGGGTGGTAGCAGCTCCACTATGGGCACACTTTCCGGCGGCGGCAATATCATAATTTCCGTGGGCAAAGAATGCTTGCTGGGTGCCAACGCCGGGATCGGTATTCCACTTGGGGATCGGTGCATTGTCGAGGCCGGGTTGTATATCACGGCGGGTACCAAAGTGGTGTTACTGGACGACCACCGCCAGCCCGCAGGCGAAGCCAAAGCGCGAGATCTGGCTGGCCGTTCCGACCTGTTGTTCCGGCGTAACTCCCTGAGCGGGGCCATTGAATGTCTGACTAACCGCACTGCCGTGGCCCTGAACGAGGCGCTGCATACCAATAATTAGTCAATCCACTGGATATTGGCACCGTAGCTTATGCAGGACCGTAGCTTATGTAGGGTTGTTGCGCCCCGTCGGCAATAACCACCGGGGGCAGTGTAACCACCTCCACGGATCAGCCTGTACTGAGTTTTTTGCCCACCGCGACGCCCTTTTTTTCAACGTGCTCGCGCCTGCCTGCCACCAGGCCTTCAAAAAAAGCGCGGGCGTTCTGGCCAAGGGTACGAGTACGATAGCCACCTTCCTGCACAATCAACGTTGGGATGCCCAAACGCCCCAGCGCGCGCCCGTTGTCACGAAAGTCTGCCACTCCGAAAGTCCAGGTGCCGGTAGGGTCATCCTTGGCTGTGTCCAATCCCAGAGCCAGTATCAAATAGGCTGGTTGGTGGGCGCGAATACGTTTCAGGGCACGCTCCAGTGTGCGTTGGTAGCGCGCGATTGAACATTTTTCTGGTAGTGGATAATTGACATTAAACCCCGCGCCAGCGGATATACCCGTTTCATCGGCAAAGCCCGCGAAATAGGGATACGCGAAACTCGGGTGACCGTGGATGGAAAGTGTCAGCACATCGTCCCGATCGTAGAAGATGTCCTGGGTGCCATTGCCATGGTGAAAATCCAGATCGAGAATCGCCACCTTGCCGTAGCGACTGAGAAAGTGCGTGGCCACTGCGGACGAATTAAAATAGCAAAACCCGCCAAACGCGCGGCGTTCCGCGTGATGTCCCGGCGGCCGTACCAGTGCGTAGGCAAAATGGCTGCTGCCCAGCACCTCCTGCGCAGCGGTCACCGCGCAATCCACCGCACCGCGCGCGGCAAGATAGGCGTTTTTGTTCAGCGGCGTAAAGGTGTCCATACAGAAGTAGCCAGCGCGAATATCCAGATCCCTGGGCTGACGCAGCGGGTTATGCAACGGGAACACCGCCGGATAAATGGATTTTCCCGCAGGCACGCGCTCACAGGCCTGGCGCAGATAATCGACGTACTGGGCGTCGTGTACAGCCTTCAGTAATTTATCGCCGGATTTGCGCGGCTTCACCCCGTAAAAAAATCCGGTTTTTTCCAGCTCCACGCGTATATTCGCCACCCTTACCGGCGCTTCCACATACCCTCGATCCCGGACATGGTGAATTTCGTGGCCCTCGTTAAGTACTATCGGGATACCCTCGACCAGTCCTGTCCTGGGCACCTCGCGCACAGCCGCTTTGCGTTTGCCGTAGCGCGGTTCACGCAATTTAACGGGGTCGTCCTGAAATGATGCTGTGACCGCCTTGATGTACTCTTCGCTGCATAGCGCACCGTATTTTCTTTCAAGAATGGCGCGCACGATCTTACGAATTTTGTGGCGACTGATTTCTGTGTCCTGTCCTAACGTGTCGACGACGAGAAAAAATAGATTGGAATCCGGGCCGGTAACCGGTTTTTCAAACTCCTTATTCAGTATCGGTCGCGCGCCATAACGTTCGTAAAAGCGTAAACGAGCACTATTTTGCGGAAGCAACTCGGGGTTTGTGAGCAACTGGGGTTCGTCCGGGAGCACTTCGAAAAACACCCCCAGCAAACCAAGGGACAAGGCTTCCTCCCGCACCCGCTCATACAATACCCCGCCCAGCCCACCCCCGGTGGTTCCGGGAGCGACAGAAATAAACTCAAGGTAGCCGAACTGTAAATCCGGCATATGCAGCAACTGGGCGAAACCCTTGACTTTGTCGCGCATGTCTTCAGCAACAAACACCAGTGACCGAAACCGGTATTTCATCGGGTCGCGCAGCTGACCCGGCAGTTTTGCGATCTCTTCGGGCGTGGCCAATGGAAACTGATCGCGTGTAATTTCCGCAACCTGCTGCAGCGCCTGCTGGTTGGCGACCGACACATCGTCGTGAATTTTGCGAATTCTAAACATCGACTCCCCAATACGTAAGCCCGACCCGTGGGCAAGTTATTGTTGACTAACCACGCGTGTAACGCCACCGATTTCAATACGCAACTCTGGTCCTGAACGCTTACTCTCATGTGACAGAATCGGGACTTCCTTTTATCGTCAGGCCCGCTACACTGCTATCTTTTAACTGTAGCCGGGCGCGAGCCATGACTTGAACCTCGGCAACTACTCAGGCATTGATGCATCAATGAGCAAGCTGTCACCCACCTTAGAACTCGCGTGCGAACTTATTCGTCGCCCCTCCGTAACACCGGACGACGCTGGCTGCCAGGAACTTATTGCACAGCGCCTGAAAGCCATCGGTTTTAATGTCACGCGACTACCCTTCGACGATGTCGACAACCTCTGGGCAGTTCACGGACAGAGTGGTCCGATGCTGTGTTTTGCCGGTCACACCGACGTCGTGCCTACCGGCCCTCTCGGCGCGTGGCAACACGCACCGTTTGAGCCAACCATCGACAATGGCGTACTGTTTGGCCGCGGTGCCGCCGATATGAAGGGTTCGCTGGCAGCGATGATTACTGCCGTAGAAACCTTTGTGGGCAATTACTCCGAACACCCTGGGCAAATCGCGTTTTTGCTGACCAGCGACGAAGAGGGCATTGCCGTTAACGGCACGGTCAAAGTCGTTGAATGGTTAAGCGCGCAGTCCATGGCTCCCAACTGGTGTATTGTCGGCGAACCGTCCAGCAGTGAAACGTTGGGGGATGTCATTAAAAACGGGCGGCGCGGTTCCCTCGGCGCGGAATTAACTGTGGTTGGCGTTCAAGGTCATGTGGCCTACCCGCATCTGGCCGACAACCCGATTCATCGCGCGCTCGCGGCATTGTGCGATCTAACTAGCGAAGTGTGGGATCAGGGCAACAGGTTTTTCCCGGCTACCAGCCTGCAGATTTCAAACATCACCGCGGGTACCGGCGCGACCAATGTCATTCCCGGCGAACTGCATCTGTCTTTCAACGTTCGCTATTCCACCGAGGTCACCGCGCCAGTCCTGCAAAATCGCGCGCAAGCCATTCTCGACCGCCATAATCTCGACTACGCGATAACCTGGAACCACAGTGGCGAACCCTTTTTGACAGCCCCGGGCGTATTGGTGGACGCGACTGTGAGCAGCATTCTCGAAGTGACCGGGCGCAACGCCCAGTTGTCCACGGCCGGAGGGACGTCCGACGGACGCTTTATCGCGCCCCTGGGTACGCAAGTGATCGAATTAGGGCCGGTCAATGCCACCATTCACAAGGTCAATGAATGCGTCGCTTGCGCCGACCTGGATACGCTAAGCGAGATTTATCAACATATACTGCGCAAATTGTTGGTTGAAGCTGACGATAGCGCCGGGACCAGAAAATAATTTCATACCCCGACTTCTGGAGTGAATAGCTTGAACGTGCAGCGACAACAAGCGCATAGCCCTCGGGCATGACTGTTTGTGTTCACCTGCCCATCGTCAACCGCGCCCGACCCACACAAGGCTCACGTAAGTGAATGTTTTTTTCCTTTTTTCAACAACGGTATTGATCTGGGGTTCGACCTGGCTGGCGGTTAAATGGCAGCTGGGAGAAGTGGATCCGGGCGCCTCGGTGTTATACCGCAACGGCATCGCCACGGCACTGTTATTCGCCTGGTGTTTCGCCCGGGGCGTGTCGTTGCGCTTTGCGCTGCGCGACCATCTGGTGTTTATGTTTCTCGGTGTTTTTCTGTTTTCGGTCAACTATTGGCTGGTGTACCAGGCCGCTGCTTTTTTAACCACTGGGCTGATTGCCGTGGTGTTTTCGACCATCGTATTTTTTAATCTGTTTACCGCGCGATTGATGCTGGGTTACCGCATCAATCTGACGGTGGTATGGGGAGCGCTGGTCGGGATAAGTGGCATTGTCTTACTTTTCTCTGGGGAGCTATCGGCGCTGTCACTGCAGGATAAGAGCCTGACCGGACTGTTGATCGCACTGACCGCAACGCTGTGCGCCTCCATCGGCAGCGTTACCGCTACCTACATCGGCACCAACCGCTCTATCCCGGTGATTCCGTACAACGCCTGGGGATTGTTCTACGGCTGCGTGGCATTGTTTATTACGCTGGCGGCATTTGGCACACCCTTCGCATTTGAACAGACTGCGCGCTATACGCTGTCATTGTTATACCTCGGTATATTCGGCACGGCGATCGCTTTTGTGTGTTACCTGAAACTGATCGGCCAGGTGGGTCCGGACAAGGCTGGCTACGCCTTTCTGATGTTTCCGGTAGTAGCGCTCGCACTGTCGACCATTTTTGAAGATTATCAGTGGTCCGTAACGGGCTTGCTCGGGCTGGCATTGATTATCGCAGGCAGTTATCTGGCGCTGCGAGCGAAACGTAAACTGTGAGCGACGTTAGTCCGGTATTTTACGCAGGGGGTAAACGTCATAGCGGGTACTTTTCCCCTCAACGCTGTAGCCAGGGCGCGCCGCGCCGAGCACCGGAGCCAGGCGCGGACGCTTGACCACCACCCGGTAGCGCGCACATGTTAGCGCCTCGGACAGCAATTGATCTGCGTCATCGTCGGCGCCAACAATTTCCTGCAGCACTGCCATTTCTTTTTTTACATTGGCGCTTTTGCTGCGCTCGGGAAACATGGGGTCGAGGTAAATGACATCCGGTCGCTCAGCTGCCGCAAGTTGCCGCAACCAGCCTCTGCCGTCGCCCGCGACCTGAGTCAACCGCGCCAATATCGCCTGCAGCGCAGGGTCATGTTGCGCGGCAAGGCCTGCCCGGGCCAAACCGTCGGCGAGCAGTGCCGCTACTACTGGGTGACGCTCCATCAGCCACACGCGAGCCCCCAGGGTTGCGAGCACGAATCCGTCGCGACCCAGCCCCGCAGTGAGATCCGCAACTGCGAGGGTGCGCCCACCTTTGATGCCAATAGCCCTGGCAATTGCCTGACCGCGCCCCCCGCCAAAGCGACGGCGGTGCGCCAGCGCGCCCCTAACGAAATCACAGCGCACCCGCACCGACTTTGGACCAGCACTGCGCACGCTCACACCATCATCCGTGATCTCGAGAATATAGTCGCCAGCGCGCCACTCGCGGCTACCAATATTCTCAAGGCCAATGATTAGCGGTAGCGCAAGTTCGGCGGCAAGGCGCTCCCCGTGGGGGCGACAGGACAGGTTGCAGCAAATAGCGGATACAGGCATCGGCGTAATCAACACGCACAAAAAAAGGGGGTGCTCCCCCCTTTTTATTGAGGCGTCCGAACCATTACTGCATGGGCACCAGTTCGAGTTCGACGCGGCGGTTGGCCTGGCGACCCTGGTCGGTGTCATTACCCGCAACTGGATAGCGCTCGCCATAACCGGTCACCATCACCCGTCCAGCCATTACCCCATAGGAGATCAACAATTGTCCGACGCTGTTGGCGCGGCGCTCCGAGAGAGTCTGATTGGAGCTGTCATCACCCACGGAATCCGTGTGGCCAGCGACGCGAATGCTGGTTTTGTCGAACTCCTTGAGCACCACTGCTACCGACTCGAGCGTGCCATAAAAGCCGGAGCGGACGTCGTACCGGCCAGAGTCAAAGGTGATATTGCCAGGCATCACCAGGCGAATATTGTCTCCGTCGCGCACCACGCGAACGCCAGTACCTTCGAGTTTGGTGCGCAGTGCCGCCTCCTGTTTATCCATATAGAAGCCAACCCCACCACCGATAGCGGCACCGCCAGTTGCGCCGATCAGAGCGCCTTTACCGCGGTCTTTTTTGCTGGAGGTCGCGGCACCAATCACCGCACCGGCCACCGCACCAATACCTGCACCCTTGGCGGTGTTACTGACTTTTTGCTCGCCCGTGTAAGGGTCGGTGGACATACAGCCAGCCAACAGTAGTACCATCCCGGCAATAAGCATTTTCTTCATGATATTTTCCTCTGGTTTATCGAACGTAGGGAGTTCACTCCCTGTAGTCAAACTCTTGCGTTACTGGTGGCTGTCACACCGCAATGCGACCATCATAGCCATGTACGAGTTCGAGGGCTAGAATACAGCACCATAATAAATACGGAAAACAGGAGTAGCTCTCATGCCACGTTTGATCCTGATCGCTGTTGTGCTGTTAGCCCCGCTGTTGACCAGCTGTCGCAACTACCTGTTTACCGTTAACGAGCGGGAAGTCTATGCACCACCCAAGGTATTTACCGACTACCGCGTTGTGGATGCCGCCCTCGGCGCCTGCCTCGCACAAACACTGACTGACCTCAATATTACCCGGCCAGGCCAGTTAACTCGACTGGCGTGCACCCACGCTAATATTGGCGACCTCGCTGGACTGGAAGTTTTTACCAGCCTGGGGCAGCTAAACCTGGCTCACAACCGCCTGACCGATATTAAGCCATTGCTCTACCTGGGTCATCTGACCAGAGTCGACCTGAGCGGGAACCCGGACCTGGTTTGCGCGGATGCACTGTTGCTGCAAGCACACACAGACTGGTTGCAGCTCCCGTCACACTGCCAGGATTGAACTTAAACCAAACATCCACGGTAAACGGAGTCCGCCAAGTTTTGGTTGACATCACTTACCCACAATTTCTGTGGATAAGTTTGTGGACTGCATCTACACAACTGCCCCAAACCCGCCGTTGTTATGGCATACCCACAAAATGGTCAAAATTTCGACAAATTTCTATTCTATACAAATCAATGAGTTAGCTAGTCAAAACCGGAATATCAAAGAGTTACAGAGTCTTCCCAAAACCTGCATGAGGTTTTGGTGATAACTGTGGACAATTCAACCCACAAAACGTCGAACGACGGTTAATTCCAGCTCAGTAACACCATACGTTACGCACGTAACGATTTATTTTTGAAAGAGAAATAACCGGTTTAATCGAACTGCACACCCAGGCGGCGACCAACAATTTCATAGGACTCAACCACGTTTCCCAAATTTTGACGGAAGCGATCCTTGTCCAGCTTCTCCCGTGTATCCACGTCCCAAAGACGACAGCCATCAGCGGAGAATTCATCGCCAAGCACCACCTCACCCTGAAATACTCCGAACTCCAGCTTGAAATCCACCAGCAGCATATTCCCCTGGCGAAACAGGTCCTGCAGAATATCGTTGACTGCAAACGACAGCCGTTTCATCACCAGTAGCTGTTCAGTGCGTGCCCAGCCGAAGGTTTCGATATGGTATTCGTTAATCATCGGATCGCCGAGTTCGTCATTTTTGAGAAAAAATTCCAGCGTCGGCGGCACCAGCTCCTGCCCCTCCACAATGCCGAGTCGGCGGCACAAACTACCGGCGGCAACATTACGCACCACACATTCTACGGGAATCATCTGCAGCCGTTTGACCAAAGACTCCCGTGCCGACAACAGTGCCTCAAAGTGCGTGGGAATCCCGCCCGCCGCCAGCTTTTCCATAATAAAAGCGTTGAACTTGTTGTTCACCATACCCTTGCGATCGAGCTGCTCGACTTTTTTGCCATCAAACGCCGATGTATCGTCGCGAAACAACAATACCAATAAATCTGGGTCGTCCGTGGCGTACACCGACTTGGCCTTACCCCGATACAGTTCCGCACCTTTTTCCATCAGTCTGTCCGCCTCTTTGAAGTCCGTGTTGGTAAATATTACGCTTGTCCCAGCCTGCTCACCCCAGTCCCTGCCAGGGGAAGCCTGTATCCTGACAAGCGTACACAACGCTTGGCACGGCAGCGGTGAGCTCGCCCACCTGGTCGCGTACCCGATCGGGATGGTTGTTTTGCTGGCTAATGTGGCCCAACACCAGGGTGTGCAACCGACCGGTATTGATAGCCCCCAGCAGCGCCGCTGACTGCCCGTTGTTCAAATGTCCCCAGTCACCGCCCACCCGACGTTTCAATGGATAGGGATAAGGGCCATTAGCCAGCATCTCTGTGTCGTGATTGGCCTCCAGTAACAGGCCATCACAGTCGCGATACCGGTCCACCACATGCGCGCTGATACTACCCAGGTCAGTGAGTATGCCGAGGCACTTGTCGGGGCTACGAAACACAAACTGCACAGGCTCCCGAGCGTCGTGGGGTACCGCTACCGGCTCCACCCGCAGCTCACCGACGCGCACCTCTTGCATATCGGCGATATGGGTAATGCCGACACGCGCTGCATCACCCGCCGCTTGTGCCGTTCCAGCGGTCATCATCACCGGGATATTGTAGCGACGTGCCAGCGGCATCACACCACGCAGATGATCGCCGTGCTCATGGGTCACCAAGATAGCGGTCAACTGTTCGGGATGACGATTGAGCCGCGCCAGACGCAGCTCGGTCTCGCGAATGGAAAACCCACAATCCACCAGCACACAGGTATCGCGCCACTCCACCAGCGTGGCGTTGCCTTTGCTGCCACTACCGAGAGAAGCGAAGCGCACGATTGCTCAGGACAGGTTGGCGCGAATCTTCTTCAACAGGCGCAGTGCCTGAGTGCGCTCGACAGCGCCCTGCTCTGCGTCGGTTACGTGCACCTCCACCCCCCCGTCCCCGGCCCGTACGCGCACCTGGTAGTTAGCCCCGAGGGGCGCACTCACATCGTCCGCCAGACCCAGCCAACGTCTAAAAAATCCTGGCCCTTCTTCCTCCTCGTTATCACCATAATGAACATCGATAATGCCGGCGGTGCGATCCTGATCGACAATGCTAAAACCTTCGTGCGAGACCGCGTAACCCACCGACGCCCAGGCGCGATTGTAGTCGAGCTTAACTAACAAATAAGGTTCACCATTTTTCGGCGCCACGACGTCTACCTTGGAGCCACCACCAATCGACTGTGCCAACAGCGATACGGTGCCGCTGGTAAGATCGCCAGCCAGGGCGTTAGCCATGACTTCCGCCATACTGCGCTCGCGATCGTCACTGGTGGAGCGCTGCGGCCACGCCGGCGTGGCCACGCTGTCCACCCCGGTCTGGGAATGTAGAATGCTAATTTCGGTGCTCTTGAGCTGCACCCCCTGCTCGATTCGGAAGCGATAACGGTGTTTGGCCGCGTTATCGTTTTGTAGTTGCACCCATTCCGTTTCGATGACCCCCGCAGGCGCGTCGGCCACCGCCGTTGGAATTCCGTTGCTATTGAGAATATTGCGTACGCGGGGCCATACTTCCCCAGGCGTGCGATTGATTAAAATCCAGCGATTGTCCCCGAGGGACTGAATTTTTACTTCCTGCTCCAGCAAATTGCTCGACACGGACTGCGGGCGCGGCACTGCTGCGGTTTCATCCAGAATGGATGTCTCCGGGATGGTAGGCACTGCATAGAGTTGACCTAATGCGCCCTTATCCAAATCTTCCGGCACTACTATCGGTGGCATTTCACGGGCTTCACGATAATCGTCACCGCGGTTACGCAACGCGCCGTCATCGCTAAACAGTCCACAGCCGCTGAGACCCAGCGTCATGCCCAACAGTGTCGCACTTAAAATCGCCGCGGGGTTTGCTAGATACTTTTTGCTCATATTGGCATCGTTTCCTGGTACTGATAATAGAGTCACGGTAGTCCTTGTGAACTGGAATTTGTGTTGCTTTAGCCTGCTATAAAATACCGGCTTCCTGCATAACAGCCCGCACTGCCGGGCGCAGCTCTTCGGACAGGGGCGTCATGGGTAAGCGAATGGCATCCTGAGCCATCCAGCCCATTTCTGCCACCACCCATTTAACCACAATGGGGTTCGACTCAAAAAATAGCGCGTTATGTATCGGTCGCAGAGTTTCATCTATCGCCCGCGCCCGCTGCGCATCCCCCATTAACGCCGCTGCGCACGCGTCTGCCATAAGTCGCGGCGCAACGTTCGCAGTCACCGAAATATTGCCTTTCCCACCCAGCAGCATCAGTTCAACCGCCGTGAAATCGTCTCCCGAGTAGATCGCGAACTCGGGTGGACATTGCTCGATCAACCACTGCGCTCGCTCCAACTCGCCAGTCGCTTCCTTAATGCCGACAATATTATCTACCTGCGCCAGGCGCCACACGGTTTCCTGCAGCATGTCGCAGGCGGTGCGTCCCGGTACATTGTATAGAATTTGCGGAATATCCACCGCCTCGGCGATCCCACGAAAATGCCGGTACAACCCCTCCTGGGTCGGTTTGTTGTAATACGGCACAACCAGTAAACAGGCATCCGCACCGTTATCTCTGGCGCCGCAAGTTAGCTCGATGGCTTCCTGTGTACTATTAGCGCCAGTGCCAGCGATAACAGGCACCCGCCCCGCCGCGCGCTGCGCGCAGGTACGCACCACTTTAAGGTGTTCATCCACCGACAGCGTTGCCGACTCACCCGTCGTGCCCACCGCGACAATAGCGCTGGTCCCCTGCTCTACATGCCAGTCGACCAGGCGCCCAAGGGCTTCCCAGTCCACGTCCAGGGTATCCGGCAACATCGGGGTAACCAGTGCAACGATACTGCCGGTGATCATGATGCTGCTCCGTAAAAAAGACAATGGTACTGAGGTGAATTGGCGGGCACAAGCGGCGCCTCCCGAATCGACAATTAATTGGGGTTTCCAGCCCTTTTCCGTCCCTTGCGTTTGCGCTTCGCCGGATAAACTGACTCCGCCCCCGGCGGCCTGGTTTTAAAACGGCGATGCACCCAGAGGTACTGCTCCGGCGTTGCGCGGATAAAGGCCTCGATAATGTTATTAATGCGTGTCGCATCGACCACGTCGTCCCCGGTCGGAAAGTTTTCCAGCGGCGGATGTACGGTCACCCGATAATGACCGTTGGCGAGGCGCACATGGGTAAACGGCAAAACTTTGGCATTCCCGGCTCGCGCTAATTTAGCAGTAGCCGTTACGGACGCGGCGGGCACACCGAAAAAAGGCGCGAAAACGCTTTGTTTTCTTCCGTAATCCTGATCCGGCGCATACCAGATCACCCGCCCCCTGCGCAGCGCTTTGAGCACTCCGCGCACATCTTCCCGAGGAAACACCGCACAATCGGGATTATTTGACAGGCGTCCTTTTTGCTGCAAATAGTCGTACACCGGATTCCCGTGGGGCCGGTACATGCCGTCGGTCGAATAGTAATGGGCCAGGATCTGCCCCCCCACTTCGAGGGTGGTGTAGTGCATGGCCATCAGCAACGCCCCCTGACCATTAAGCTGTTCCAGATGTTCGAGACCATGCAGTTCATAACGTTCGGCAAAACGTCGCCACGGCCACCACCAGGCCATCGCTACTTCAAACAGGGAAATCCCCAGGTCCTCGAAATTTTCTCGCAGCAGTTGCTCCCGTTCCCGAGTAGTTTTTTCCGGGAAACACAGCTCCAGGTTACGACTGGCGATGGCGCGCCGAAAGCCCCCAACCCGCAACAGCACGTGCCCCAATCTACGACCCAGCCACGTCATCAAGCGATACGGCAATAGCGCGGTGAGGCGCCACAGACCCATGCCGATCCAGGTAAGCCAATAGCGAGGGTGGAGCAGGGAAAGTTTAAAACCAGGGGATTTCATCGACGCACCCGTTGCAAAGACGCGCCATTATATAGCACCAGTTAAATCGATGACGGCCACACACGACGTATCGATTTGGGTCCCGGGCTAGCGTCGCAAATACGCATCCAGATGTTCTACCAACTCCGTCCAGTCCGAATCATCCGCCAGCACCTCAATCAAAAAAGCGCGTTGAGCGGGATTCCAGAACGGCGCTTCGACAAGACTCAGAGCGGGGTCCAACGGACTGTGCTGATCGATAAACTGCGCAATCGAGAGCTCGGACGACGGCAATCCAAGCTGATCGAATAACGCGGATAATGTGTGCGGCCATGTATCCATTCATATTCACCGTGTTAATGCCCCAACCACCGCCACGCGGTGCGCGACGGGCAAACTTTACAGCCTTTTCAGCGACCTGTGACAACACCCCTGATATGCAGTGATATATCCAGCTAGTCATTCAGACGCCAGCGCGCCTGATCAAACTCCCCGTGAGTTTGAGTGCAGGTCGCTCTGCCATCCCGCTGCAACTTGAGCAGATGAGCCCACAGGGAATAGCGGGCGTAGGTAAGCACCGCGGGATCCACATCGTCGTACACAACTGGCAGAATTTCCAGCAAGCTGGCTTCGCCAACTTTACTCATGCCGGACACGGTTTTTTGCTCGCGCATCAGGCGATGTCGATACAGCGTGTCCACCACCTTCATCGGCTCCGGAATCAAATTGCCATGCCCGGGGGCAATCCCGATGAGTGGATATTCCCGCAACAGTTCAAGCGACTGCAAATAATCTTTCATATCGCCGCTGGGAGGAATAATCACCACTGTCGAACCATCCATAATATGGTCCCCGGAAAATAGTAGACCTTCCTCGCGCAACAGGTAACAAAAGTGATTTCCCACGTGACCCGGAGTATGAATCGCCTCCAGTGTGAACTCGTCGGTAGTGAGTAACTGCCCATGACTGATGTTGCGCGCCACGGAAAAAGTCGTATCCTGAAAATGATCAGGCTCCTGCATAACACAACCGAATACCTCGGCCCCGGTTATGGCGGCCAGCTCGTGCGTGAGTGGCGAGTGATCCTTGTGGGTGTGAGTGGCCACGATACGACGAATTTTCCCTTCACCGGCCGCGAGAATGGCCTGTAAATGACTGTCGTCCAACGGGCCAGGATCGAGCACCGTGTACTCGTCGCGACCCAATAGATAGGTGTTGGTGCCGGGCCCGGTCATCTTGCTGCCATTAGGTGCGGTTAAACGTCGCACCAGTGGCGACCATTGTTCCACCGTAGCGGTACTCACAGCGCCGCGCCAAAGCGAATCATCATAAGTTCACCATGGGATCCACGTCTGCATCGTAATCCACCCCGGCCAGACCAAATCCGAACAAGCGCAAAAATTCCGCGTGGTAGCCTGCGTAATCGGTCAGTTCATTGACATTTTCCGTGGTGACTTTGCCCCACAGTTCCTGCACCTTGTGTTGCACGCTGTCTTTGAGTTCCAGGCCATCCATACGCAGCCGGCCGGCTTCATCCACGTCCCGTTGACCGTCGGTATAAAACTGGCGTGCGAACAAGCCCTGAATTTGTTCAATGCAGCCCTCGTGGGAACCCTCTTCCTTCATAATCTTGTAGAGGATGGAGATATACAGGGGCATGATGGGAATGGCCGAGCTGGCCTGGGTGACCAGAGCCTTCAATACCGACACCTTGCACTCGCCGCCGACAGCCTTCAATTTCCTGTCGATCTGCGCTGCAGCGCGATCCAGATCCCGCTTGGCCATACCGATGCTGGCATTACCGTAAAGCGGCCAGGTCATTTCCTTGCCGATATAGGTGTAGGCCGTGGATTTGCAACCGGGCGCGAGTAATCCCGCATCGCTCAGGGCGTCGATCCACCATTCCCAATCTTCACCGCCCATCACTTTAATTGTGTCGGCGATCTCTGCCTCCGTGGCTGGCTCAACCGTCACTTCATCCACGACCATTTTGTCGGTATTCAGCCCTTTCATCGTATAGGCATTGCCAATGGGCTTAAGACTCGAATTGTAGGTAACGCCGCTACGTGGATCGGTGCGTCGCGGCGATGCCAGGGAGTACACCACCATATCCACCGGGCCCATGCCGTTTTGTAACGTCGCAATAACCTGCTGTTTCACCTCATCGGAAAACGCATCGCCGTTAATGCCCTCGGCGTACAACCCTGCCTTGCGCGCCGCCGCTTGCATGGCGGCGGTATTGTAATAACCTGCGCTGGCAGTACGATTATCACTCGGTGGTTTTTCAAAAAACACTCCGAGGGTATCCGCCCCACAGCCGAAAGCTGCCGTGATACGCGACGCCAGCCCGTAACCCGTTGACGCACCGATCACCAACACTTTTTTTGGCCCGTTAGCAATTGGGCCCTTGCTTGTAACGTAGTCAATTTGTTGCTGCACATGCGCCGCACAACCGATCGGATGCGCGTTAGTACAAATAAATCCGCGAATTTTTGGTTTGATAACCATGATTACTCCTATAAGCGGCGTCCCGGGCAGGCGGCGCAGACTGAATTATTCTCTCGCCACCGCGCAGGGCACAAATTACGGTGCCGGCAACCGCAGCGTGAGTAGCGGAATGATACCGCGAACCACCGCTGCACTCTACCGAGCCGTTGCGCTACGTTCCCGCCAACCGGGGCAGTCTGAAGCATTGGTTTGTGACACAATAATGCCAAATCTATTAGTGCATCTGCGTTGGGCAGGCAGGTCTAGCGACACAACTGGGGGTTCGGCAATCATGGTACGTATCGGCGACAGCTTGCGGGACAAACGGGTGCTCATCACCCAGTGCGAAGATTTTATGGGCCCGGTATTGTGCGACCTGTTCCGCGCTCATGGCGCCGAAGTCATTGCCAACAAGCAAATGTTGGCCGACCCCCAAGCCGCCGAAAGTATTGTCGCCGCGGCAGGATCGGTTGATGTGCTGATCGCCAATCTGGCCGTACCCCGGCCCCGCACCAACGTACATCAAGTCACTGATGAAGAGTGGAGACATGTTTTTAGCCATATGGTCGACCCGCTGCCGCGCCTGTGTCGGGCAGTATTGCCGGCCATGATGGAACGTCGCGGCGGTAAAATTGTGGTAATGGGCAGCGCCTCGGCGCTGCGGGGCATGAAGCAGGCGTCCACCTATAGCGCAGCGCGCGGTGCACAAATCGCCTACGTGCGCGCCGCTGGTGCCGAATTGGCCGAATACAATGTGCACATTAATCTCATCGCACAAAACTTTGTAGACAACCCCACCTACTTTCCACCGGAAGTGCAGGCGAGCGATGCCTTTAAACAACGACTGCAACAGGAAGTACCGCTGCAACGGCTGGCCACCCCACAGGAAGACGCCCTGTTTGCGGTATTTCTGGCCTCCAGCGAAGTGAATTTTTTTGTTGGCCAAAGTTTTCCGTTTGCCGGTGGCTGGGTAACATAAACACGATGATCACCGACCCATTTTTCTATTTATGCGCTATTCCCGCAGTGCTGATATTTGGTCTCGCCAAGGGCGGTTTTGGTGGCGGCATCGCGGTTGTCTCAGTACCGTTAATGACCCTGGCCATACCCCCGGTACAGGCGGCGGCGATACTGCTGCCGATACTGATTGTGATGGATGTGGTTGCGATGTGGAGCTTTCGCGGCCAGTGGAGCAAGGATAATTTGCGCTTTTCCCTGCCCGGCGCCATGCTGGGTGTCGTCCTCGGGGCGTTTACTTTTCGCTATCTGTCGGAAGATGCCATCCGCATTCTGATCGGCGTTATCGCCGTGGCATTCTGCCTGAATTACTGGCTCAAACCATCCCTGGAAAAAAAATCCGAGCCAAGCCTGTTACACGGCAGCCTGTGGGGCACGGTGGCCGGATTTACCAGTTTTGGCATTCACGCTGGCGGACCACCGTTAAGTATTTATTTGCTGCCGCAAAAAATGAGCAAAACCCTGCTAATGGGTACTTTTGCGATTTTTTTTGCGGTGGTAAATATCGTCAAGCTCGTCCCTTATACCTGGCTGGGTCAGTTCGACCACACCAACCTTTTAACGGCCCTGGTGTTAACGCCGCTGGCCCCGGTCGGCGTACGGTTGGGTTATTTCCTGCTGCATAAAATTAGCGAACAGCTGGTTTATCGGCTGTGCTATTTTTTCCTGTTCGTGGTGGGTATCAAACTGCTTTACGATGGCGGCAGCGGTATGCTGCTATAACATTCACCGCGCACCCGATTTACGAGCGGACGGCCAATAGCCGCGGCTGCGAATTGTTTATTAGTCGGCTTCTCGAGTAACGTATTTTTTGGCAACTTCACACTCAATCGTGGACCTAGTGTTGCAGATAACCAATATGGCGAAGCCGATTCGTTCAGCACCCCGACATTGGCACCCGCTGATCTATTTGGTGTGTTGGCGATCGGCGCCCTGTTTAGCGTCGGCAAGCGGACCCTTTTGCGAGCGTAATCGGCGCCATTCGAAACCGCCAAAATATCGCGAGGTTAAGCCTGATAATGACAGTTGGCGCGTTAATGCAACACACAGAGCACACGGTTATTTATAATACATGCCCTTTATTCTGGCGACAAAATCTGTGAGATTTGTGTGGTTCAAGCCCGCATCCTTAACCGGAGATTCAATCGGAACACTCAGAATATTTGCCAGCAAACTATAGGCTATGGCATCAATTTCAGTGGGCGTTTCACCCATAAAAAACGGCTTTTCGCCCAGCAGATCGGCCAGGGCAATCATATCCTTGATCCCAATGGCGCGAATTTCCTGCAATGAATGCTTGCCTATACCGTGACCCATCAGCTGACGTTTGACGCTGCGTCTGACAATGGGCGCCAGAATAAAGCGCAATGGTTTGGGAATGCCGCCAAGCACAATATCGCGAAACTTGTGCCAGTTTGATTCCACCATCCAGCGCTCGTAAACCATCACCCAATACAGGTTTTCCTCCAGCAAGCGCCGCAGCGCGTGTGTCAGAGCTTTTTGCGCAGATGTTAGTGATATATCCAGATCACAGTTAAATTCGCTATTGAGGTAGTCGATAATAAAACCGGAGTCCCCCATTTTATTGCCGCGGTGCTCGATCCACGGTAGCTTCTTTTTGGGTCCATTAAACGGCGCGGCATCGATCACCGATACATAGGGTATATCAGCCATTTTGAGGTAGGTTTCGAGCTTCAGACAAAATGGACTGACTGAAGCAAGTCCCCAGCCCCCTGGAATTTGATGAACAATTACCTTCTCCATTTCTCCTCCGGCAACCCACGCCCTGCATTAAGCACACACTCTCCGCCACATACGATATGCCATTGTTGTTCCCCAATCCAAGCGCCAGTCAACCACGCGCTTGTTTTTCCCGATTCACAGTCTCGGCGATGTGCCTTGCACACCTTCTTTGCAATTAACTTTTCTCAAACAACCCATGCCGTCCCTTGCCCTGCGCAAAATCAACCGCGCCCTGCAGGCCGTCGACCTCCAAGGATGCCACACTACCGGCGAATTCGCTGTGCAGCGCATCCTGCAAAGATAGTCCCTGTTGTTCGTACACCGAGCGCCGGTCATTGCGCAGGCAATGTTGAGGAAAGCTGGCGATGTCATGGGCCAACGCTTCGGCCTGCGCTCGCGCTTCTCCGTTGGGGACCACGCGGTTTGCCAGACCCATGGCATAGGCTTCTGTGGCAGCGACCGGACGCCCCGTAAGAATCAGATCCATGGCTCGTCCGATACCAATAATACGCGGCAATCTAACGGTACCTCCGTCAATCAGCGGCACACCCCAACGCCGACAGAAAACGCCAAAAACTGCACTTTCTTCCACAATTCGTATATCACACCACAGCGCCAATTCCATTCCACCCGCGACTGCGTAGCCCGCAACTGCCGCTATAACGGGTTTGGACAGTAGCATTCGACTCGGGCCCATCGGACCATCGCCAAGCGCTTCCAATCGATTGCGTCGCGACTTATCCGCCAGGGCCTTAAGGTCGGCGCCGGCACAGAACGTACCGTTGGCACCGTAGAATACTGCCACCCGTGCTTCATCATCCGCGTCAAACTGCCGAAACGCTTGCGCCAGTGCTTGCGCGGTTGGCCCGTCAACCGCATTACGCGCCTCCAGTCGGTCGAGCACCACGGTGGTGACGGGTCCATTTTTCTCGATGGAAACACTCATGTCTACCCCTTGATTTCACCAGTTAATTGACCTCCGGGACGAATATTGCGCACGTACACCGCTCAAATTAGTACCCCCCACGATCAAACTTACAGTAGCCCACCAAGTCACCGCAACCCAGTTATGTCCGGTATTTTTTTACAGGAATGGTAAGGCGGGGCGCCTAAATTCTTATGCGAGTTACAATTCAATCAATTGCAGACGGGCAAATAATATTGACTTACAAATCTGTGTCCGCAACAAGCTTGTGCAATATGCCGTTGCGCAGATATTTTTTAAAGTACGTGCGAGCGGCAGCGATTTTACGCAGCGAACGCTGCCGACGCCAAACAGACTCACAACAGCAGGCGTCGAATATCCCCCAACAACGCAACCAGTTCAGTCATAAAACGTCCAGCGTCGCCGCCATTGACGATACGATGGTCATAAGAGAGCGATAGCGGCAGCATATTGCGGGGCTCGAATTCCCGACCGTTCCACAGGGGTTTTATGTGTGCTTTTGACACACCCAGTATGGCAACCTCTGGCGTATTTACTATCGGTGTAAAACCCTTGCCGCCAATCGCGCCGAGACTGGAAATAGTAAAACAACCGCCCTGCATTTCGTTGACGGTAAGTTTTCCGTCGCGGGCTTTATCGGCCAACTCCGCCACCTCCGCCGCCAGTTGCCATAGCGTTTTTTTATTTACGTCGCGCACCACGGGCACCACCAGACCGCGGGGGGTATCGACCGCCAGGCCAATATGGATGTAATGTTTTTGCATGTAGTGTTCGCCATCGCTGTGCAGGGCGCGGTTTAGTACTGGATTGCTGGCCAGCGCCACCGCGCAGGCTTTCAGAATGATTGGCACCGGTGTCATTTTTGCACCGCGCGCTTCCCCCTCGGGTTTCAGCGACTGACGAAACGCTTCCAGTTCGGTGATATCGGCATCGTCGAACTGGGTAACGTGTGGCACGTTGAGCCAGCTGCGGTGCATATTGGCGGCGGTAAGTTTGCCGATTTTGGTCATGGCAACCTGTTCGACCTCGCCAAACTGCCCGAAGTCGATATCCGGCACTCCCGGAACTGCGGCACCGCCAGACTGTGGCGCATTGATACGCTGTTTCACAAACCCGTGAACATCATCCTTGAGCAAACGACCACGAGGGCCGGTGCCACTGACATTGCGTAACTCGACGCCCAATTCACGCGCCAATTGGCGCACGGCTGGCCCGGCGTAAATATCGCCGTCGGCCAGTGATTTGCCATTTGCCGCAGGTGGGGCATCCACAGATTGTGGTTGTGTGGGCGCCTTGGTTGCAGCGGTTTTCTGGTCGGCACCACGGCTTGTAATCCTGTCCTGATCACCATCCCCGGGGACATCCTCGGCACCCGCGTCAGCGACCGCATCGGTTTCACTCGCTGCGGGTGTTGCCGCTGACTTTTTGTGTGCTGGTGTCTCTGTCGGTTTTGTTGGTGCAGCGCTAACTGCGGATGTTTTTTCTTCCGGCACAGATGCGGTCTGCTCTGCCTCGCCACTGACTTCGATCTCCACCAGAGGCACGCCTTCCTTGTCGATACGCTGTCCTTCGGTCACCAGTATCGCGATAATTTTGCCCGCTTTGCTGGCGGGTATTTCCATGGTGGCTTTATCGGATTCGAGAACCACGAGCGTATCGTCCAGCGCCACCGTATCCCCAACAGCGATGGGGATTTCGATCACCTCGACTTCCTCCGCACCGCCCAGATCTGGAACTTTGATAATCTCAGTGGCCATATGGTACCGCCCTGTTGAACCCTGCCATTGTGCCAATTCCTGTAGCGAATATTTTCAATGTCGACCGTTGCGCGCCACCGGGCTCCAGTGGATCCCGGTGCAGCATCGCCCGTTTAAACATCCAGCGGATTGGGCTTCTCCGGATCAATACCCAGATCAATAATCGCTTTGGATACCACACTTTTTTCGATCTTACCCTGCTGACACAGCGTGTACAGGGTGGCAACCACGATATAGTTGCGATCCACCTCAAAAAAGCCGCGCAGTTTACTGCGCGTATCGCTGCGTCCAAAGCCGTCCGTGCCCAACACGAAATAATCGCCCGGTATATACGCGCGCAACTGTTCGCCATAGGATTTGATGTAATCAGTAGCCGCGATCACCGGGCCGGACCGCTCACTCAGTTGCTGGGTGACGTAGGGGATTTTTGCCTCGGCGTCCGGGTTTAACATATTCCAGCGGGTTGCCGCCTGACCATCCCGCGTCAGTTGATTCACGCTGGTCAGACTCCAGATGTCCGCGCTGACCCGGTATTGACTGGCGAGAATTTCTGCCGCTGCCCGCACTTCATTCAGGATTGCACCGGCACCCAACAGCTGCACCCTGAGTTTACTTTTCTTACCCTCTGCCAACAGATACATGCCACGAATAATGCCCGGTTCGGCACCAGCGGGCATGCCGGGATGAACGTAATTTTCGTTCATTACCGTTATGTAATAAAAACAATTTTCCTTGTGCTGGAACATGCGCTGCAATCCGTCCTGAACAATGACAGCCAACTCGTAACTGTACGCTGGATCGTAGGTGCGACAGTTGGGAATCGTGTTGGCCAGCACATGACTATGCCCGTCCTGATGCTGAAGCCCCTCGCCATTCAGGGTGGTACGCCCGGCAGTAGCACCGATCAGAAACCCCCGCGCCTGCATATCCCCAGCCGCCCAGGCCAGGTCGCCAATGCGCTGAAATCCAAACATGGAATAAAAAACATAGAATGGAATCATTGGGTAATCGTAATTACTGTAGGCGGTAGCTAATGCCATCCACGCCGACATGGCTCCGGCTTCGTTAATACCCTCCTCGAGAATTTGCCCTTTTTTATCTTCCTTGTAATACAGAATTTGATCGGAGTCATGGGGCACATAGCGCTGCCCTGCCGAGGAATAAATACCCAACTGCCGAAACATACCTTCCATACCAAAAGTGCGGGCTTCATCGGGCACAATCGGAACAACCCGCGCACCGATTTGTTTATCCTTCACCAGATTGGACAGGATTCTGACAAACGCCATGGTGGTGGATATCTCCCGCTTGCCCGTTGTTTCCAGCTGCTTCTGAAACAGGTCGAGAGGCGGAGTTTCCAGCGCTTCGAAATCTTTCTGTCGAGCCGGCAGGACACCGCCGAGACGCTCGCGCTGCGCGCGCATATAGGTCAGTTCAGGACTATCTTCTGGCGGGCGATAATAGGGCACGTCCTCCAGCTTGTCATCGGGGATGGGCAGGCCGAAGCGATCGCGAAAATTTTTCAGGCTTTCAATATCGAGTTTTTTCACCGAGTGGGTATCATTTGCGGCTTCACCAGACTCGCCCATGCCGTAACCCTTGACGGTCATAGCCAGAATCACGGTGGGATGTCCGGTACTTTGCATTGCTTCGGCGTAAGCGGCATACACTTTGTAGGGATCGTGGCCGCCGCGGTTGAGATACATAATGTCCTTGTCGCTTAAATCCGCAACCAGTTCCGCCAGTTCGGGGTATTTGCCGAAGAAATGTTCTCGCGTGTAGGCCCCGCCGTTGAACTTGTAGTTTTGCAATTCGCCGTCACACACCTCGTCCATTCTTTTCTGCAAAAAACCCTCTTTGTCTGAGGCGAAAAGCGGATCCCAAAAACGTCCCCATACAACCTTGATAACATCCCAACCAGCGCCGCGAAACGCACCCTCCAGTTCCTGAATAATTTTGCCGTTGCCGCGCACCGGCCCATCCAGACGTTGCAGGTTGCAGTTCACCACAAACACCAGATTTTCAAGTTGTTCCCGCCCGGCCATGGAGATCGCGCCGAGGGATTCCGGTTCATCGCATTCGCCGTCGCCAAGAAACGCCCAGACTTTGCGATCATCCCGAGGCACCAGTCCACGGGCGGACATATAGCGCATCACGTGGGCCTGATAAATCGCCTGGATTGGTCCCAGGCCCATGGAAACCGTGGGAAATTGCCAGTAGTCCGGCATCAACCAGGGGTGGGGATAGGACGATAATCCATTGCCGTCCACTTCTCGACGGAAACTATCTAGCTGTTCCGCGGTGAGGCGACCTTCGAGAAAGGAACGCGCGTATATGCCAGGTGAACTGTGCCCCTGGTAATAAATCAGATCGTCGAGATGTTGATCGTTGCGCCCTCGAAAAAAATAGTTAAAGCCGACGTCGTAAAGGGTTGCTGCGGAGGAAAAGGTAGCAATGTGACCACCCAGGCCGTCCTCATTTTTGTTGGCCCGCATGACCATCGCCATTGCGTTCCAGCGGATCAGGGAGCGAATGCGACGCTCCATAAACAGGTCGCCCGGCATACGCTTTTCCTGGGCGACCGGAATGGTATTGCAAAATGGCGTGGTGATAGAGCCAGGCAAAGGAATCGCCGCGGCGGTTGCACGATCAAGTAGTTGTCGAATCAGGAATGCGGCGCGCTCTTCGCCCTGATGTTTGATAACGGCTTCCAGAGAATCCAGCCATTCCTGAGTTTCGCTTTGGTCCAAATCCTGCTGCATTGTGTCATCGACCCTTGTTGATCTTCACGAAAATCGCCGACCTGGCGTCATTGGCATCCATGTTACCTAACTAGGCCTCACCAGGCTCGAAATACCCCCTTACCCTGCGCACGCAACGAAACATGAGAGGGCCGACATAATAATGTAGTAAATTTACACATTCAACCGATAATTACTGACAACCTGTATCATAGCGTCCAATCAAAACTAAAAGATCTGCTGATAACACGCTATTATTCAGTATGTTTAGCTAATTATCCCAGAAATTGATAATATAGTTAAACTACATACTCTGCAGTTATCCCCTCCCTGTCTACGATGACTATTGCGGATAACTGTAATGGCCGTCATTTTCGGTCCGCAACAAGTTGCGCCCGATGCCTGGGTCCGTCAACGTCGCGTCCTGCGTGGTTAGCCACAGCCCGCGGCGCGCGCCAAGTAACATCTTTCGATAGCGGGCCAGCAGGTTTTCCCGTGTAGTAGCGCGCACCTCTACCGCCAGCATTTGACGAAAATCAAAATCATCATAGGCGAGCACCAGTGATTCCTGGTGTCTGCCAATTAACTCGGCCAGGCTTTTTGGAAATTCCTCAACGTTAGTTAACACCGATTGT
The DNA here is from genome assembly GCA_041601945.1 of Porticoccaceae bacterium. Taxonomy (GTDB): domain Bacteria; phylum Pseudomonadota; class Gammaproteobacteria; order Pseudomonadales; family Porticoccaceae; genus JBFJKD01. Next base: position 64,226 of record JBFIHG010000007.1, read on the forward strand.
CGATGCCGCGCGATCTCCGCCTCACTCATACTCTCCAACGTGGCCGCAAACTGATTGAAAAATCCGTCCACTTCCTCCATCAACGGTCCGCTCTGGAGCACAGGGGATTGCACGTAAAACAGTAAGCCCGGCACACGGTTAAGCGGCATAATCTGACTGCCCACTACGTACCCCAGTTGTTTCTCGGTACGCAGCCGCGTGTAGAACGGCGCATCCAGTATGTTTTGTAGAACAGCGAGCTCGGCCCGCTGCCGCAGACTGTCGGTATCGCCCTGTAAATACAGCACCACGCTACTATCGGCATGTTGCACCGGGATACTGAAGCGGCGGGTTACGGCAGTGCGTGGCAGTTTGACTACCCGATAATCGAGACTGGCGTCACCCTCAGCGCCGAGCTGCAGCGCACCCAGTACCGCCTCAACCATGCTCTCCACCTCGTTGCGCGACAAAGCGCCGCCGCCATAAAAACGCCCATGTCCACGCTGGTAAAGGTTCGCCACATAGTTAAGCAACTGATCAAGATTTACCGGCTCCAGCGCGTCGGCCAAATCCTGCGGGCGCTCGGCATCGGTGACCTGCGGTGGCAGCTCGGCGAACAACTGTCTGATCGGCCATTGTTTGTCCATATTGCGCCATTCGCGAATCAACATCGCTTTCACCCGCGTAAAGCGCGCGGCATCCCCCTCCGGTTTATGCAGCACGGCCAGGATTTCGTCCAGCAACAAAGGTTGCTTGTCGGTGTACCCGTCCAGTGTCAGCGTAATGCCATTACTCGCCCGGGACAGCCCGAAATCCAGCCCCGCAAGGTGCGCGGGATACACGCGCGCATTAAGTTGATCGCGCACCATGGCGAGATACAATTCAGCCAACGCGGCATGACGACGCCCCACAACCATCGGTGTGGCAAGCTGTGCGATAAACCCGGCGTTGGGGGTCCCGAAATAGGTATCCGCGTAATGCCAGACTTTAGCCCGCGGATCCTCCCGCACCAGTTGCGGCAGCGTCAACTCGGCGTATGGATCTGCCTTTTGCGTGCCGGTTTGAGAAGCTACCTGGCCGGTACTCTGGGCCGATGTTGCTGGCAAATTTTGGCCAGTTTTTTTCTTCCCCGAAAGGCTAAACCGCTCGGGAATAAAGGGGTTGGGTTCCGGCAGGCGCAGATTAGTAGCCGTGGCATTTTGCCAGGCGAGCGTATCTGCCGAGGCTACATCGTTTACTCGATAAGGGGCACCGTAGCGCACCGAAACCTGATCGGTGTCGATAATTTCCGGGGCCATCAACCCAATCTGCACATTACCGGGCACCAGATACCCGAAATAACGTGTCACCAGCTCGGCGTCGAAACGCTCCAGTAGATAAGGTCCGCGCACCGCTTCCTGGGTTGGGTAGTCGTGCATCGCTGAACTCAAGCGCTGCGCATAGCCGAGGGGTGATTGTTTTTCCAGGAAGCGAAATTCCACCTGCTGTAACTGCGCCAGTTCACTATAGCGCCAGGCCACAACGCCCTGCGCGCGTATTTGTTCGGCCCAGGCAAAAAACTGAGTCAATATCTCAGAATGGCGTGCTACGCCCGCCGGCGTTAAACCGATCGTCACCGAAAAACCTGCACCAACACGGGAATCAAAAGCCAAGCCCGCGCTCAGGGATTCGGCCAGGCCCTCGCGTTTGAGCTGTGCCAGCAAACTGTCCGCACTCTCGTCACCCAATAAGTGGCCGAGAAATGTCAGCGGTTTTTCACGCCAATAGGTTGCAACGCCCGGCACTGGGAATAACAAGCTTAGCTCGCGCTTTTCCTTTTCCGGCGTCATCAACACTTTATAGGGCAACGCATCGGTAAATAGCGGTATGGCAACGCGCGGTATCGTTACATTGGAATTAGGTATACCTGCAAACCTCGTCTGCACCGCCACCTGCAGTTCATTCAATGGCTCGCGGCCCACCACCACCAGCGTCATCAGATTGGCAGAATAATAGCGTTGGTAAAACGCGATCAGGTCGTCGCGCACCGAGCGTTCCGGCCGGTCGGCCAGGGTGGTCAAATCGCCGACCGAAAACTGTGACAGTGGGTGTCGTGGATTCACCAGCTCGCGCAAAACGTCCCAGGCGCGATGGCTGTCATCCTTGATCTTCAGGCGATACTCCGACTCCACCGCGTGGCGCTCCCGGTCAACGTAGGCGGCGTCAAATCGCGGTGCGACAAAAAACTGGGAAAATCGATCCAGGGCCGCCACCAGGTGTGCCGCATCGACATCAAAAAAATAGTTGGTCTCCTCAAGACTGGTATAGGCATTGTGGGCGCCACCGTGCGCGCCAATAAATGCCTGATACTCGCCCGGCTCGGGATATTTTTCGGTACCTAAAAACAGCATATGTTCGAGAAAATGCGCCAACCCCTCGCGCTCTGGCGGATTTTGAAAGCTACCCACCTGTACATTGAGTGACGCGGCGCTTTTATCGGTGTCCGGGTCGGACACCAGTAATACACGCAGACCGTTTTCGAGGGTCAGCGCCCGGTACTGACGCTCATCATTGGGGCTGCGATACACCTGCCCGGTAGCCGCATCTGCCGCCGTCGCAACTTCCGCGGTGGAACCCGGAGTCCACCACTGGGCGTCGTGGGTGTTTTCTTCCGGGGTCCGTGTGATATCACAGGCAACCAGCACCAGCGCCGCACACACAAACCAACAGCGGAGCAACCAATATTTCATATCACCTCGGCGTATATCTCTGGGCATTCAAAACCTGGGAATTTTCGGATCACACGTTAAGGCGTTTTCTCGTGCTGCGGCCACGCGTTGTACAGCGCCTTGATCAGGGTCGCCAGGGGTATCGCAAAAAATACACCCCAGAACCCCCATATCCCGCCAAAGACCAGAACGGCAAGAATAATGGACAGGGGATGCAGATTGACCGCCTCCGAAAACAACAGGGGCACCAGGACGTTGCCATCGAGAAACTGGATAACACCGTATATTACCGCCAGCCAGATAAATTCATTGCCCCAGCCCCACTGAAAATACCCGACGATCAAAATCGGTACGGTGACCACCGCCGCGCCGATGTAAGGAATCAGCACGGACAAACCCACCGACAGCGCCAATAGCGCGGAATAGCGCAAACCCAGCGCCAGAAAACTAAAGTAGCTGACCACACCGACAATCAAAATCTCAGTCGCCTTGCCGCGAATGTAATTAGCGATCTGCACGTTCATTTCGTGCCACACCGCACGCATCACTGGTCGCCGCTCGGGCAGCAATCCGGCTAACATCGTTATCAGTTGTTGCCGATCCTTAAGAATAAAAAACACCATCAACGGCACCAGGATCAGATACACCAGCAAGCCGATAAGATTGGGAAACTGGCTTACCGAGAACGTCAGAGCCGCCTCCGCAAACTTGCGCGCCTCCACATTGGCATAGGTGTTAAATTCCACCAACCGCGCCTCCGAAATCAGATGCGGGTAACGTTCGGGAAGCAGGTGCAATACCTCCTGCCCGCGCTTGAGCATACCGGGGATTTCGGCTAACAGATTACTGGACTGGTGAATGACCATCGGTACCAGAAATACCAACACCATCACAAACAGCCCAATAAATGCGGTGAATACTATTACCACCGCGAGCAAGTGGGGTACCCGCCAGCGCTTCAAGAAATCGACAGGGCCCTGCAGCAGGAAGGCAAAACCCAGCGCCGCGATAATCGGCGCCGCAATGCCGCCCATGGTGATTACCAGCACTAGTCCGGCCAAGAGTAGCAGCAGCAACAACACCGCCTCTTCGTCGGCGAAATACCGGTTTACCCAAGTTTCGACCACTCGCCACATAGTTACTTTCCCGTATTAATTACTGTCACGAACAAGTTATTTTCCGAACTATTTTTTCCAGCCCGTACTCAATCCAGCAGTCTGCATTGAGCAAATCATTGGAGCAATTGCACAAAACATTCGCCCCGACAGTAACGACAACACTGAATGCGCAACGTTCACCGAGCAAACCGGCGACACTCGCTCAGACCGCACTGGACCATTCGGATCAAAAACCTCCACCCCGGCAGTGAACCCCTGCGCCCGGAATGTGTCGAAAGCCCGCACACTATAGGTTAGTATCAAACCGTACATGTTACCGGATTAGAATTGCCAAAGTGTTATCTTTTCTTGCCAAACCCCGTGCCGCACTGGCGCTTGCCCTTGGATTAGCTCTCATTGCGGGCGTAAGCCCGCTACGCGCTGCCAATGACATTCAACTCCCTGTTCTGGGCGACACGTCGTCGGGTGTGATTTCCCAACAGCAGGAATACGAACTGGGGCGCGCGTGGCTTCAGTTATTTCGCAGCCGAGTGCCCACCTATCGCGACCCGCAGCTTCAGGACTATCTCGAACAGCTGTTGTTCAAACTGTCCACCCACAGCGAACTCTCGGATCACCGTCTCGACCTCATTATCGTTAACAACCCAACCATGAATGCGTTTGCGGTGCCCGGTGGCGTGGTTGGCGTGCATACTGGTCTGTTTCGCTATGCCCGCGATGAACATCAGCTGGCCTCGGTTATCACCCATGAGCTGGCGCACCTTAGCCAGCGCCATTTCGCCCGCCGCGTGGCACAACAACGAGCCAATACCATGCCCATGTTGGCTGGCATGCTCACCGGCCTGATCCTCGCTGCTACCGTCGGCGGCGACGCAGGTATGGCGGTGCTGGCCACCACCCAGGCAGCAGCGATCGAGAGCAGTTTGCGCTACAGCCGCCAGAACGAACAGGAAGCGGATCGCCTCGGCCTGGAAACTCTGGTGCGCGCCGGTATGGATCCAACCGCCGTGGCGGCAATGTTTGAACGCATGATGATCGCCAACCGTTATACGGGACAACGACCCCCCGAATTTTTGCTGTCGCACCCGCTGACCGAGCAACGAGTTGCCGACGCGCGCAACCGCATCAATAAATACCCCAAACGCCAGTACGAAGATAATCTCGAGTACCAGTTGATGCGCGCCAGAGCATTAATCGGCGTCGATCAGAATGCGCAAAAATCGGCAAATCGTTTTAACAGCGAACTCGAAGGACATAGCTATTCGCTACCCGCAGCCCGTTACGGTCTCGCTCTGTCGCTGTCGGCTCTCGGTAAACACCAGGAAGCACGGGACGCGCTGCGACCGCTGCTGGACAGTGTGCCAGAACGGCTCACCTACCAGCTTGCGGCCATAGCAATTGAGCGCAACGCGGGCGCCAATGCCGCGGCGTTGGCGTTGATAAAATCCCTGATGAAAACCCACCCCAGTAATTACCCGTTGCAAATGGAGCTGGCGGAAACATTGCTAAAAGATAATCAGTACTCGGCCTCCGAAAAAGTTCTGGCCGACCTCACCCGGATTCGCCCTGCGGATCCGGACGTATGGTTTGATCTGGCGGAAACCAGCGGTCTGGCGGGGGACATCATTCAGGTACATAAAGCGCGCGCGGAATATTATTTGCTGGTGGGCGTCTTCGATAAGGCGCGTGATCAGCTCACCTACGCACAAAAATTAGCCGAATACGATTTCAAGGAATCCGCCATTATTGCCCAGCGCCTGCGCGACCTGACCGCCATGGAAGAAAAAACCAAAAAATTATAGCGGTTCGGCTCTACCTGTACGTTAATCCGACCATACTGCTATGCTCACCCATATATAGCGCTCTATCAGCATCGAATTGTCGTTTACAACCATTATGAATATTGCCAATCTACTGGAAAAATCGGCGCGCAAATATCCTGCGCTACCCGCACTGGCGCGCGGATCGCACCCCTATTGCAACTATCAAACCCTGTCCCATCGCGCCGGGTCTATTGCCCACCATCTGCGCCATACACTGCGTTGTCAGCCGGGAGATCGCATCGGCATCATTTTGAAAAACTGTCCCGAATATATGGAGATACTGTTCGGCATTTTGCATGCCGGTCTCGCTGCAGTACCCATTAACGCCAAACTGCACCCTGAAGAATGGGCCTACATTCTCGACAATAGTGGTACTCGCCATGTTTTTAGTTCCGGAGATAAACCTCGCGGATCTACACAATCCACAGTTACGGCAGACCCCACCGCTAGTTTTAGCACTCAGCTTGCGCCGTTACCTGATCGTATCGCCACCCTCGAGTCTATTATTGACATAGATTCCGCCCACTATCGGCAGTTGCGCGACGGCCCGGCGTTACCCCTGCAGGATGCAGCCCCGGATGATCTGGCTTGGCTGTTTTACACCAGCGGCACCACCGGCAAGCCGAAAGGCGCCATGCTTAGCCACCGCAACCTGTTTACCATGACGTTAAGTTACTTCGTCGGCGTCGACTCGATTGCCGCTGACCATACACTCCTGCATGCGGCCCCCATGTCCCATGGCTCCGGGTTATATGCGTTTCCATTTGTGGCGGTGGCTGCTCAGCAGGCGGTTTGCAGCAGCGCGAGCTTCGACCCGCAGGAAATATTTGAACTGTTACAGCACTACCCGAACGTATCCATGTTCGCCGCACCGACCATGATCAAACGTATGGTGGATACACAGTCCGCAACAAGTGGCGGAATTGCTAATCTCCATACAATTATCTATGGCGGCGGCCCCATGTACGTGGCGGATATCAAAGCCGCCATGGCCAGATTCGGCAATAAATTTGCTCAAATTTATGGCCAGGGCGAATCGCCCATGACCATCACCTCGCTGCCGAAAAGAGACCATTACGGCGCCTCGGGACCCGCTAGCGACGCTATCCTCGCATCCGTCGGCACCGCACAGGCCGCGGTTCAGGTGCGTATCGCCGATGGGCAGGGCAATTCGCTACCACCGGGAGAAGTTGGCGAAATTTTGGTGAAAGGCGACACCATCATGCTCGGTTACTGGCAAAATCCCGAAGCCACGGCCAGCGCCATTGTCGGAGGCTGGTTGTGCACCGGAGATATGGGCACCTTTGACGAACAGGGTTACCTGACACTTAAGGATCGCAGCAAGGACCTGATTATCAGTGGTGGCACGAATATTTATCCGCGGGAAGTCGAGGAAGTGCTGCTTCAGCATCCCGCCGTGGCGGAAGCGTCGGTAATTGGTAGGCCCCATCCCGAATGGGGTGAAGAAACTATCGCGTTTATTGTGTGTAAACAGCCCGTCGAGCCGCAAGATCGTGCCGCGCTAACCAGTTCGCTCGATCAATTCTGCCTCGACCACATGGCGCGCTTTAAGCGCCCCAAGGACTACCATCTGGTGGCCGAGCTACCAAAAAATAATTATGGCAAAGTGTTGAAAACCGAATTGCGCAAACAGCTCAACTAACCGCTAACAGACACCCGGTTTAAGTGTAAGCCCGTGCCCGAGCAATAATACGTTGCGCCTGGGTGTAGTGGGGCTTGTCGAGCATGATACCGTCCAGCCCAACGACCCCGAGTTCGGGGTTGGCATCGAACGCAGCTATCACCCGCTGCGACCAGGTCAACTGTTCCGCGCTGATAGAAAATGCAGCATTGATAATATCCACCTGGTTGGGGTGAATCGCCATCATGCAGGTGAATCCCGCCCGGCGCGCGCCAACACTGGCGTTGCGCAATCCTTCATCGTCCTTAAAATCAGTAAATACCGTGTTGCAGGGTTCGATTCCGGCTGACGCGGCAGCCGCCAGGCACAGACTGCGGGCGGTGCGAAACAGGTCATCCCAATTGCCGTCCGGCAACAGGTGGGTTTCCGCGCCCACGTCCGCAGACAAATCAAACTCCCCCCAGCTGACATAGGCCAGCCGTTTACTGCAGTCGGTTAACCCGCCCAAATTAAACAATGCCTGCCCGGTTTCCGTGCCGATCACCAAAAACTGTATATGCCCCGGCGATACTCCGTCGCGTACCTCGAGGGCGCTCACGTAATGATCGAGGCGAATAACGTCCTCGCGGGTACGATACTTGGGCAGCAGCAGATAATCCGGGGCACCGCCAACCACCGCCGTCAGATCGTCGAGGGTCATATTTCCGTCCAGCGGATTGATGCGCACCATTAATTTTTTGTTACGCGAACCGGGGGGATGGGCGTCGAGATATTCCCGCGCCAGCTGACGCCCTGCGGCCTTGCGGCCCAGCGCGACCGAATCTTCCAGGTCGAGAATCAGCCCATCCGCGTTGGTACTGGCACCTTTCGCGATTTTCTTTTCGCTATCCGCTGGCAGAAACAGCATTGATCTCATGTGCGCACCTCTATTGTGGCCACTACCTTAATTGGCGTTTTTTGCGATCTTCAGGCTTTGGGGCGTACGGCCATCAGCGCGGTGCGCTTAACCGTGGCCACCAGCTCGTCCCGTTGATTAAACCCTTCGTGCAGAAAGTTAACGATTCCCGAATCGTCACGGGACTTGCTGATACGTTTATCCAGCACCGTGGTACGGGCGCGAATGGTATCGCCGTGAAATACTGGGCGTGGAAACGCGATATCCGTCATGCCCAGGTTACCCAGCGTGGTGCCGAGGGTTAGCTCGGTAACCTGAATACCGACCACCAGGGCAAGGGTAAACATGCTGTTCACCAGCGGCTGGCCGTAGATACTTTTGCGGGCAAATTCCGCATCGATATGCAGCGGCTGGGTGTTCATGGTCATACAGCTGAACATCATATTGTCGTATTCGGTGACGGTACGCCGCACCTCGTGGTCAAACACCCGCCCTTCTTCAAACTCCTCAAAATACAAACCCGCCATTTCTCACCCCCAGTGCAGCCAATGTTAAAAAGAAAGGCAGAATTGTAGCATTTTTGTAAAGCGCGTTTTGTCGATGACGGGCTAACCCAGTACAATCCCTAGCGATCCCATACGCACCTGAGTAGCCACGATGAATACCCAGTCCAACGACGCCCTTGTCCCCGAATCGTCCGCCGCCAAAACCTGTAGCCTGGCGGATGCCATCACACGGCGGCGCTCGGTGCGCGGTTTTTTGCCGGAGCCAGTGCCCCACGAGGTACTGCGCGAGATATTTACCCTCGCCCAACAGGCCCCTTCAAACTGCAATGTACAACCGTGGCATGTAATCGTTGGTTCTGACGTAGCCCTGCGCAGCCTGCGCGATAAACTGGTGAACACCGTGGTTTCCGGTCAGGAGTCAACTCTGGACTTCGCGCGCACGGAACAGTTTGAAGGCATTATGCGCAAACGCCAGATCGAAACCGCAGTTGAATTGTATGGCAACATGAATATCGCCCGAGGCGACAAAGAGGGCCGCGCCCGCGCGGCACTGCGCAATTATGAATTTTTCGATGCACCCCATGCGGCGTTTATCTTTATGCCGAAACACTTCGGTGAAACCGTCGCCCTGGACGTTGGTATGTACGCACAGACCCTGATGCTAACCTTTGCCGCTTACGGCATCGGGTCCTGCGCCCAGGTGAGCATCAGCAGGTATCCAGATGTGGTGCGCGAACACTTTCAGGTGGACGCGGGTCTCGGCCTGCTGATGGCTATTTCGTTCGGTTACGAAGATATCGCAGTGCCCGCCAACAAAACCCGTGTCCCACGCGCACCCATCGACGCAGAGGTCCGCTTCGTCAGCTGAAGTGTCGAACAGGATCTGAGCCAGGCACGGCTTTCATGCGCCATGGGCGCGGTTTACTTATGGCGACGACGAATTTGCTTTACAAAACCACCACCAAAAAACTTTAACATGCCAACCAGTGGACTCATGTCCCAGTTGATATCTTTGCCGTCGCCCATGCGCTCGATTTGCACGCAGTGCCAGCCCACATCTGCAAAGCTGTTCAAATGGCGAATACGTCGGTTCTCGCTATTGGGCGCAAACCATTTTTTACCCAACGCCAGGTCGATATCCACAATACGAGCCTTACTAAAATTACCGGCCAGAATTTTTGTCGGCAGCTCCGGCTCGGATGACAGCGGTCGACCGAGACCGATCAGATCGGTGACCCCGTTTGATACCGCTTCTTCCATACCACGCAGGGTGCGAAACCCACCGGACACCATCAGCGGCACCGACGACACCTTGCGAATTTTTTGCGCCATCTCAGTAAAATAGGCCTCGCGTTTGGCCGATGCAGCCGAGAGTAACGGTTCGCCGCTATCCGTGGTATTGCCGGACTCGTCAAACAGGGCGAGCTGTTCATAGGTGCCCCCCGACAGTTCGATAAGATCGACGCTTTCTTTTTCCAGCCAGCCAATTACGGTGCGCGAATCTTCCTCGGAAAACGCCCCCTTTTGAAAATCCGACGAATTGAGTTTCACGCTGACCGGGAATTCCGGACCCACCGCTGCGCGTACCGCACGCACACTTTCCAGCAAAAACCGTGCACGATTTTCCAATGTGCCGCCCCACTGATCCGTACGTCGATTTACCAGCGGCGACAGAAACTCGCTGATCAAATAACCGTGCGCGCCATGCAATTGTACGCCGGTAAAGCCGGCCTTTTTGGCGATCCCCGCGACCCGCGCAAAACGTTCAATAATGCCGAAAATTTCCGCTTCCGTGAGTGCGCGCGGCTTACCGTGCACCCATAACATATTGACTTTGACCGCCGACGGCGCCAGCGGCGTGCGACTGATATAGGCGGGCGACTGGCGGCCGGGGTGGCTGATCTGCATCCACATCTGCGTAGTATTTTGCGCTCCCGACATAGCCCAGGTTTGCAACAGATCGAGGTGGTCTTCGTTTTCGACGACCACATTGCCCGGGCGCTCCAGATAGCGGTGATCGACCATCACATTACCGGTGACCAGCAGGCCACTGCCACCCTGCGCCCAGCGCTCGTAAAGACGACACAACTCGGGAGTCGGGCGGTCCCAACGGTCCGCCAGACCCTCGGTCATGGGCGCCTTGCCAAGGCGGTTTTTTATCGTTACCCCACAGGGCAGGGTAAACGGCTCACAAAGAATACTGGACATGGTGACAGCTCGCGGTTAGTTAATTTTAATATTTTTCCCAGGCAAACAGGGCAGGTTTTTTCTGTAAAAAGCGCGTCGTGGCCGCGCGATAATAATCGCTATCCGCGCACAGTGCCTGACCCATGGATTCAAGTTCTGAGATTGCCCAGTGGTCGCTATGCAACGACTGATTAAGAATATTTTTGGTGATGCCCAACGCCATGCGCGGCGCGTCGAGAAAACGTTCCGCAAAGGCCCGCGCCGTCGCCACTACTGACCCCTGCTCCACAATTTCGTACACCAGGCCGAGCTGCTGCATTTCCTCGGGCTCAACGATCCTGGCCGTAAACAACAAATCTTTGGCTTTTTGTAATCCCACCAGACGCGGCAGCAGATACAGACATCCCAGATCGGGAATCAGACCCGCCCGTAGAAACACCGCGCTAAACCTTGCGCGCGGAGTGCAAAATACAAAATCCGCAGCCAGTACGAAGCTGAATCCACCGCCAAATGCCACACCGTCCACGGCGGCTATCACCGGCACTTCGAGATTCACAAGCTCCTCTATCCAGATGTGGGTGCGCCGCACCCGTTCCCGCCGCGCCGCGCCACTCGGTGCTTCCTGCAACGATTTCAAATCGCCACCCGCACAAAAGGCGCCCCCGGCACCGGTCAACACCAACGCTCTGATGTCGCACTTTTCGCGAATATTCAGTAACACATCCTGAATTTCCAGGCGCATCACCAGATCGAGAACATTGCGCTGCTCAGGCATATTCAGTGTTAATACGCCGATGCTATTAAGCACCTCATAGGTCAATGTTTTATAGGTCACAATGTTTATTTTTCCCCGCCCGCGCGTATCGATTCTGCCGCGCGCCACCCAACCATCAATCTGGACATATCATACCCGCCGCGCCACATCAGCTCTAATCCAGGGTTTGTGCGAGTTGTTGCTCTCTGAACTTCAACATCCGCGCCAATGGCACCATCGCGCGCGCGCCAAGTTGCGGGTCAACGACGATTTCATTGCTGCCCTGCTCCAGCGAGGTCAGCAGATTTTTCAGGTGGTTCATGGCCATCCACGGGCAGTTGCCACAACTGCGGCAGGTCGCTCCGTGACCCGCAGTGGGCGCGATAATCAACTCTTTATCCGGCGCCTGTTGCTGCATTTTGTAAAAAATTCCGGCGTCAGTGGCGACGATAATTCGTTGGTTGGGCAGGTCGCGGGCGGCCTGAATCAACTGAGACGTGGAACCCACTGCATCGGCCAGGGCCACCACATTATCCGGCGACTCGGGGTGCACCAGAAGCGCGGCATCGGGATACACCTGGCGCAAATCGAGCAGCGCCCGCGCCTTGAATTCTTCGTGCACAATGCAACTGCCATCCCACAACAGCATATCGGCACCGGTTTTCTTCTGCACATAGCTGCCGAGATGTTTGTCCGGCGCCCACAGTATTTTTTCGCCACGGCCATCCAGATAATCCACCACGTCGAGGGCAATACTTGACGTCACCACCCAGTCCGCGCGGGCCTTGACCGCCGCCGAAGTATTGGCATACACCACCACTGTGCGCTCTGGATGCTGGTCGCAGAATGCGGAAAAGGCCTCCGCAGGGCAGCCGATATCCAGGGAGCAGGTGGCCTCGAGAGTAGGCATCAGCACAGTTTTTTCCGGCGTCAGAATCTTCGCCGTCTCGCCCATAAATTTGACGCCAGCAACCATAAGCGTGGCCGCCGCATGCTGTTTGCCAAAGCGTGCCATTTCCAGAGAATCTGAGACAATGCCGCCCGTTTCTTCGGCGAGACTTTGAATGGCGGGGTCGGTGTAATAGTGCGCGACAATAACCGCGTCGCGCTCAATCAGCAGCGCTTTGATACGCTCGCGATAAAGCTGCTCCTGCTGGGGCGAATCGGCTTGCTGCGGGGGCAATCGGTCGAGGTGTTGCTCGACGATTTTGCGCAAGCTGGTGCCGTCATCCGCGGGAATCCGTGGTGCGTCAATCTGGGTCATAGTGCGTCGAAAACTGGCAATAGTACGCAGCATACTAGCATAGTAAGCCACGCACTAAAGCCCCGTGACGCGTTACAATCGGCGGTTAAAAAAAGCCTCCGCGCGGGAGGCTTGTGTAATTGGTGGGCCGTGCTGGATTCGAACCAGCGACCAATTGGTTAAAAGCCAACTGCTCTACCAACTGAGCTAACGGCCCCGAAGAGGCGCATATGTTACGTATGGGGAGTGAAAGGTCAAGGAATAAATCCCTTTACGTAGCGGGTAGGGTCACAAACACCTGCATCGCTAAAGCCCTCGCGTCGTAAACGGCAGCTATCGCAGCGCCCACAGGCCAAACCTTCCGCTGTAGCCTGATAACAGGAGACGGTCGCACTGTAGTCCACCCCCTGACCCATACCGGTGCGAATAATATCCCCCTTGGTGAGAGCCATCAGCGGGGCGTGAATTTTGACCACATGGCCCTCCACGCCAGCCTTGGTGGCAATATTGGCCAGCTGTTCAAAGGCGGCGATAAACTGCGGGCGACAATCCGGGTAACCCGAATAATCCACTGCATTGACGCCAATGAAAATATCTCTTGCGTCCAGCACCTCGGCCCAACCGAGGGCAATGGCCAGAAAAACCGTGTTGCGTGCGGGCACATAGGTTGTAGGAATCCCCGACGTGGCATTCTCAGGCACCGCAATGCGGGTATCGGTCAAGGCTGAACCACCGATACTGCCCAGATCCAGAGATACTTCCTTATGAACACAGGCACCCATTGCGGCACTAAGCGCCCGAGAGGCGACCAATTCGGATCGATGGCGTTGGCCGTAGTTATAACTCAATGTGTAACAGGCATAGCCCTCACTGCGGGCGATTGCCAATACCGTTGTCGAGTCCAGACCACCCGACATCAAAACCACTGCCTTTCTAGCCTCCATTGTTGCTCCCATTCTGGTCTATGCCGCACGGCGCCGATCGTTACCAGCCATCGGAACCAGCGCGTCAGCGCCCCGCAACGTCGCCCCACACCTGCTTGTGCAATTGCAACTGCATCCGCACCGCCAGGTGATCGGCGAGAATCCAGTCCGCGAGTTCCTGAGGTGACAATTGACCCTGACTCGGCGAGAAAAGAATTTCGAGATCTGTTTCACCCAACCCGAGTTCATCCAATTTCATCCGCGCCCAGTCGTAATCGCGACGATCACAGAGCACAAATTTCACTTCATCCCGTGCTTTGAGCAGCGCAATATTACTCCACAGATTGCGCCCCACTTCCCCGGAACCAGGAGTTTTTATATCCAGAATCACCACCACCCGCGAATCGACGGCGGCGACGTCGAGGGCGCCGCTTGTTTCCAGAGATACCCGGTAGCCCGCGTCACACAGTGCGCTCAGCAATACCAGGCAGGCGGGCTGGGCAAGAGGCTCACCGCCAGTCACCGTGACATAACGGGGTCGGTGACTGGCCACTGTTTCCAGAATAGCCTCCAGGGCGACCTTTTCGCCGCCGTAGAACGCATATTCTGTATCGCAGTAAGTACAGCGCAGGGGGCACCCGGTGAGACGCACAAATACCGTGGGTAGCCCAGTGGTACTGGTTTCCCCCTGCAGGGAGTAAAAAATTTCGGTGACCCGCAGCGTCTCTTGCGCCATGGACAGTCCATCTGGAAAGGGGAAGTGGCGATTTTACCGGAATTTGGCGCCGCAGGCTTGGTGGCTAGAAGTTTTCCTTTAAATACGCCTGGGCCAACCGTGCCGCATTGCTGTTACCAGCGGCGACACCCGTAAGGATCGATTTGGCCTTGGCCTTATCGCCCTGCAAATGGTAAACCTTGCCCAACTTGAAAGCCGCATCCGGCGCTTTGCGGTGCTCGGGGTAGCGGTCGACAACTACAGAAAAAGCCTTGCTGGCGTCGGCGTACTGGCTCTTCAGTAAATAAATCTCTCCCAGCCAGTAATAGGAGTTAGGCACGTGCTGGCCGTCGGGATAATTGCCAATATGGCCCTTAAAAGCGCTTACCGCCTTGTCAATCTGCCGCTCCTTGACCAGATTGTAGGCCGCGTCGTAAGCCCGCTGTTCCGCATCGCTGGCCTGCCCACCAGGGGCCGACTCTGAAATAGCCGGTCCGGTATTACCGGTTGCGCTGTCAGAAAAATCTGCCTCACTATCGGCTGCCGCGCGCTCGGTCTGCTCCACCGGGCCACCGGTGCCGCTGCCGCCCCCACTAAGGCGACTGTCAAGGTCGAGATAATCCTCCGACTGACGCTTCTTTAGCAGTTTCAGTTGGTGCTGCTGCTCTTCGAGCATGCCGCGCAACTGACGCACTTCGTCTTCGAGAATTTGTAGCCGGTTATACGTATCCGTGGCCTGCGCAGGCGGTGCTGCGGTCGTTCCGTAGCTGGTGTTTGAGACGGGAGAATTATGCTGCCGTCCCAGTTCTGTGACCGGTGCCGGTGCTGCTGCGACTGCAAGCGCAGCCGAGAAAAGCGGAAAAATAAGCAGGTTACGCAATGGCTGTATCCTGTCGATTAAAAACGTGGTCGCCGCCCCTCGGACAGCGACCACGCCTGTTCATCTTACGTCAGATGTAACTTACTTCAGCTCAACGCGACGATTCAACGCCCACGCGCCTTCGTTGCTTTCCATCACTGCCGGGCTTTCTTCACCATAGCTGATGACTTCAACCATGCTGCCGTTAACGCCTTGCAGTGCCAGGAATTCGCGCACCGCGTTCGCACGACGCTCGCCCAAAGCCATGTTGTATTCACGAGTACCGCGCTCGTCGGCATGGCCTTCCAGGCGGATGTTTACCGGCCGGGCGCGCAGACGCTCAGCGTGCAGAGTCAACGCCGCTCTCGCTTCTGCTCGCAACGTAGCCTGGTCAAAATCGAAATAAAACACGGTGTCGATACCACCCGCGTCGTATACCGATCCACTCAAGCCATCGTCTGAGACTGCGCCAGTGGCGACGCCGCCGGTGCTCGCGGTAGGTTGGGGTTCAGTGGACGTGCTGGAACAAGCACTGACCAGCAAGGCCATTAACGCAACTAACAAACCAGATTTAACATTGTGACTAATCATCTCTATCTCCTGTGGTCTCCCTTTTTAGTTGGAGCGTTGTTTTGAAAAAACGGCGTACTTTACCTGATTCTTTTAGCGCCCGCTATAGTTCTTTTAACGATACATCTACTGCCCGCTATAGGTCTTTAGCAGGGGCGACCAGGCTGGCTCGCGGACGTCCCCCTGGCGGGACGGCAAAATATACCGCACCCGGCTGTCCAGCGATACCGCCGCCAACACGCCCTTACTGCCCTGCTTGGTAGCATAGATCAGCATGGCCCCATTGGGGGCAACCGTCGGCGACTCATCCAGCG
>JBFIHG010000008.1:0-78150 GCA_041601945.1 Porticoccaceae bacterium
CACTCCACGAGAATAGCGGATGGGATCGACATAGAAAATCGAGGCTTTTTCGATGGCCTCTGTGCCGCCCAGGTCCTCGTAGGTCGCCGTAATACCGATATTGTTAACGTCCTTAATAATTCTGAAGTCGAACTCCATTTCTCGTAATTCGTCGTCAATAAAATCGATCACAAAAACACTTTCAGTCGCCACCGGGATATCTTCACAAAATTCCTGCGTGGCCCGCTCCTTGGGTAGGTAACCGGTGAAATGCGCCTTGTAGCGACCCACCATAATGATGCAAACGTCATCTTCCATGGAAACGCCGCCATGGGCCCGCGCCTCGGAACTAACAAAAACGGCACCAACGCACAGACACAAAAACAGCAACGGCCCGCGGATCGTTGAAGCAAGCAATGCAGCTTTGTTTTTCATATCGACATCTTCATGTGATCAAAAGAACCTGGGCAGAATCGCCCCGCCGATTTCCTGAAAGAAACGGTTACCATTCTCATCATAATAGAACAGCATTCCAGCAAAACGGCTATCTGGGTCGTAGATCAGACCGGTCATGCGGTATTTTTCCCACAGCGCATCTTCGGCTCTGAGAACCACCTCCACCTCTTCACCCGGCCCTATAACATCGACCGATACGCTCAAACCGTCGGGCGCAACCATCTCTTCACCCGGAACAATAACCGATTCCGATGACGCCTCGCTATTGATAAAACGGATATTGGCGGTGACAAATTCGGCAATGCGCAGGGGGCTGGTCCCAGTGTTTTTCATGCGTGTACGCATTTCGAGACTACGCCCAGTCAGCTCGTATCTGGCACTTTCAACGTCGACCTGCAGTCCACCGGTGGGTACCGGATCACCCAGAACCTCCACCTTGCCGGTTTGCAAGGGAATGGTAATCGGATGCTCGCTCTCAGCCCACAGATACCCGCCCATGATGATCGCCAATGTGAGGGTAAAAAAACCACCGGCGACAAAGAAGTCCTGCCGGGTAATCAGACTATTTGCGTTGTCATTGCCCATATTGGCAATGCGCATATAACGCGGAATAAAAACTTCTTTCTTCAGCACCAACCAGTAAATCAGAAAAGCCAAACCAATAATCAGCCAAACCACATGGAAAAACTTCACCGGCTCAAGGCCGTAGGTTTCGAGATCTATCACGTCGCCCTGCATGGTAGTGATCTCGTTAACAAAAGGCGCATCACCATCGGCTTTCGCGATCTCGACCCAGGCACCTTTGCCCACCAGAGTTCCAGCATCCTTGACGTTGATCAAGGGGTGGACGTGGTAACGTCCCGGCACACGGGCGCGCGCCACAACCTTAAACTCGTATAGCTCACCGCGCTTCAGTGCGGTCGAGCGAATCATTGGCACGCCGTTGATTTCAGAATGCACGCGAACAAATTTTGGGCCGGGGACACCAATATTAAGAAACACCGTATCTTCTGTGTTTGGTAACTGTTCGGGCCAGTGTACCGACGGGACAAACTTGCCGGTCAATACAACTAAATCTCCAACTTTGGCATTTAACGGCTCAACCTGAATGTCAAACCAGTGCATGGTACGCATACGCATACTGGCCAACTGCGCACGCTCACCATGGGCGAATACTTCGCCCGACATCACGGCAAGCAGCGCGACAACGCCCAGCAGCCTTAATACTCTTGCATTAGAACTCATAAACGACACCTGTAACTGTAGGTTTGTTGCAACGCCCCGCACTGTGCGCGACACAGCGTTTAATTTAAGCGATGCGCCGCGTATAGCGACCCGCATAGTTATAAATCGCCGCACTGATGATGGTGAATAAAGCGAACACAATCACGCTGGCAAACGCCGCGAACACGGCCGTAAGGGGAGTAACAGAGCCACCAAACGTGCGCAACGTGGATTCTTCAATAATGCGCAAGTATTCAGGAGTAGTGGTGCGTACGTATTCATAGCCCATCAAATCGGACACCGATAGCAACATCCCACCGTATTCCACCGGAACTTTATAGGCTGCAAACAGGGGCCAGTTTAGCGGCCAGATCAGGGAAGCGAATAAAAACGCTCCCGCAATCGAAGTCATAATGATGCTGCGGGTCATTACCAGAACGCAGTCCATTAGGATACCCAGAGCGATATAGGTAGAGGGAAACACGAAGCTCATGGGGAAATCGGCGAACAGGTAAAAATTGTAGTAACGGCTCACCCAGGACGCGACCGCCAACAGCAGCGTAACCGCAGTGGCGATGATGGGCAGGCGAAATGCTCGCCACACGGGATACATAAACCCACCAATAAAAATCATCAACGAAATCGGCGTAACCAGTGGCCACCAGCGGCGATCGCGCCAGTCAATCCAGTAGTCCCAGTCACCGGCGGTCAATGAATAATGCAACATGATGCCGAGGGCAATAAAAGCAAACAGAATAAAAATGATAAGTCCGTCGAAGCGCTTGAATATTTTATACGCCATCGGATTGTCGAGGGCCGACAAATCAAATCTTTGGGCGGTGGTGATTTTATCGGCGGGTAATTCCATACTCATAACACATAACCTCAAACTATGGGGAACCGTTTAAACCTGCACCACTGAAACCAGCCCTGCGCCAAAGGCGACGTGGGCACTTTCAGATGCGGTGGAGGAGTACGGATTTTCAAGCATCTTAACGCACTGCCCCCGCGAAAGTGTAGTTTCGCGGGGGCAGTCTGTCTACCAAATAACAGATATTAACTGCTTCGTATCGATTTACTGAAGCTTTAGACCGTTACTTTTTGGTCCTTGCTGACTTCACCAATCAACTGAGCCATACGCTGAATCATCTGGATGGCCAGGGGCACCAGGAAGAACAGCGACCAGCCCAACACCACAAATCCGTAGTGAATCGGCGCGGCAAACAACTCCTCGGCATAAAAGAAGGTGTGGCCCCACTCGTTGAAGCCGTAGTTGGGCATAATCATGAAAATACCACATACAACTGCCAGGAACGGTATGGATATGCGATTCATAAAAGCTGGAATTCGCGTGTGCGCCCAGATGAAGGTGGGCACCAGAATTGCGGTCAACAGCGGAATGGCGAAATAGAATATAACGATATGGGTAGGCGTAAAGTCCGTATCGCGGATGGTGACCTGATGCCAGGAGGCGTCCGACTCAATCGCCAATGCCGCCACTGTGCTCGCCCATACCGCGATCACACTGAGAACACCCAACAAGGTGAAGTAACGTTTTAATTCGAGCCGTGGGCTTATAGCGGAGGCGTCCGTTTCGCGGGTCAGCCATACGTACACAGAGCTGATCACACCGACAGCGGCCAACACTACAACTTCGATATACAGAAGCGACATCCAGTATTTCTGGAAGTCCGGCTCGTAATAATCGGTGCCGACCGTAAACGACATAGCGTGCTGGTAGATGCGAATCGCAATCGCCAGCGCCAGCGCCACAGCGCCGCCCACCCAGAATATCCGGTTACGACGAAAATGAGCTGCCACGCCGCCGCCGTGGGATATCTCCTCCGAATAAGCAACTGCCTTTACTGCTTCCATAACAATCACCCCTGTCTATTTACTAGTTAAGTTTTCTACTCGCCGCCGCACCCTTGTCGACCAACCCAAGGTACGCTCAGGTACAGCGACGCAATTCTATCGCACGACCTATCTAATCAGACCTTGCACCCCGGGAGCAGCGCCAAAAATGACAACTGTATAGCTATAACTGACACCGAAAAACCCCACGCGGTCAGCCGGAAAACAGGCTAGCGTCACGCGGACAACCGCAGAATACTATATAACCCGCCGTATTTCTAACCGTGCGTAAGGGACATAAGACCGCCTGTCGACTGGTACGCCACCGGCTCGACACAAGGGCCAACTGCATCGCCGGAGGCTGCCCTGCGGCCAGAATGGGCGGGGCCGACCCATCGTCGGCAAATTGGTCCCGTAACCTGTTATAGTTAATCGCGATTACCCCGGTCGATTCAGTTAATGAGCCGCGTTTTCACAAACTCGTGTCAGCACAGACCAGTACAGACCATGGCCAAAAAAGAACGTAACTCGACACAGGAACCCCAGCGCGATCCGCATGCGGAGGGATGCTTAATATCTTCAAGCTATATAAACCTCGTTTTTCATACCCTTGGCGGCTCAGCTGAACTTATGGATTGCCTTATAAGGCATGGAATTACGCCACAAATACTCGGCGAGTCCAGCACACAAGTCGAGTTTGACAAATTATGCCTTGCTGTATTTGACATGATGCGCAAGCTCAACATGCCAAATGCGGGGCTGTCCATCGGTGAAAAAATGCACATATCGACCCATGGTACCGTGGGCATGGCGGTCATCAGCAGCGCAACTGTCGGCCAGGCGATAGACGATCTGGCCAGGTACTACCAGACCCGTATTACTTTTTGTGATCTCAACGCATATTACGAAGGCTCCTCTCTGGTCATGGAACTCACCGAAACCCACCAGAATCCGGAACTACAGGCCACCATCGTCGAAACCATGATGCTGGCTTTGCAAAACGCGGTTGAGTTTGTCAGCGGCCGACCTTTGTCCGACAGTAAGGTTCTGTTCGCCTTCCCACCACCCGAATACGCGGAGCAATACGACAATTATTTCTCAGGCGACGTGGAATTTAATGCCGACAAACACACCATGATCCTCCCGGCGGCGCTGTGTAAGCTCCACTGCATAACCGCAGACCAGCAGATTCACCGCCTCGCCGAGGAGCAGTTACAGCAGAAGCTGCAGGAAATACGCTCCAGTAACCTTACCGTGCAACACATTCTGGCACTGATGCGCCAACGTCCCAGCGACATTCCTGGCCTTGAGGAGCTGGCTGATGGATTTAGTATTTCGTCCCGCACATTGATTCGTTACCTGCAGGCCCAAAATACTAATTACCGAGAGCTGCGCAACATTGTGCATAAACAAATGGCGATGGAATCACTGCGCAATACGGATAATTCTGTGGAATCATTGGCGCTCGACCTGGGCTACAAAGACACTGCCAGTTTTCGTCGCGCCTTTAAACGCTGGTGCGGATGTTCGCCTTCAGAGTATCGCGACAGCATTAAAAAATAGTGCAAGGTGTGAGTTTAACAACCACCGCTGAAACCTGATTCCTCGGCCAACCCTTAACTCAGCGTAACTAGATAAAGGAGATTAAGCATGTCTGCAACTTCGGTAGCCATATCACTACAAGGCAAAGTCGCTTTGATTACAGGCGGCGCACGCGGGCTCGGCGCCGAAATCGCCAAAACATTGTCGCGGGCCGGCGCGTCAATTGTTATCACCGATATTCTCGAAGATAAGGGCAAAGCCACGGTCGCTGAAATTGTTGAAGCGGGTGGTGGTGCAGCATTTTTTCGCCACGACGTAACTAATGAAGCCGATTGGGAACACGCTGTCGCTAGCGCCGTAAAAACCTTTGGCGGCCTGGATATTGTGGTCAACAACGCTGGCATCGAAATCTGCGCACTGGTGGAAAACACCGAAATGCAACAATTTCAGCGTATTCTTGATGTGAATGTCACCGGCGTATTTCTGGGCATGAAACACGCAGCGCGGGCCATGAAGCCAGGCGGCCCGGCCGGCAAGGGCGGATCGATTATCAATCTTTCCTCGGTGGCGGGTCTGCGCGGATACTCCGGCCTGAGCGCTTATTGCGCCAGTAAAGGAGCGGTTAAACTGTTGACCAAAAGTACAGCAGTCGAATTCGGTAATATGAAATACGGGATCCGCGTCAACTCCATTCACCCCGGCCTGATTCCCACCGATATGGGCACCAATGTGATAGAAGGCTTTATTGCCACCGGGCTTGGCAAAGATGCAGAGCAAGTCATGGCCGCCTTTGAACGGGGCACACCGCTCGGCATGGTTGGCACACCAGAGGATATTGCAAAAGCAGCACTCTTTCTCGCCAGCGATCAATCCCCATGGGTCACTGGCGCCGAAATAGTGGTCGATGGCGGTTCAACGGCCAGCTAGACACCCGCTACACCAACAACCTTCGCATTAACTACACCGCGCATACTCTAGTGCGCGGTGTAGCCACCGTCGATAACCAGCTCAGAACCGGTCATATAGCGGGACTCGTCGGACGCCAGAAACAATATCCCATAGGCCTGATCTATAGCCTCGGCCATATAGCCGATAGCAATTTCCCGCTCAATGCGCGCTGCGTCGTCTGCCGTGAAAAAATTAACCGCCGCGTCCACCATGGGCGTTTGTGTGAAACCGGGGTGTACAGAATTAACCCGAATCTTGTATTTTTTTTCCGCGCAATACAGTGCCGCAGATTTGGTGAACAACCGCACGCCGCCCTTGCTGGCGTTGTAAGCCGCAAACTTGGGATCGCCGACAATACCCTCAATTGAGGAAATATTAATAATGCTGCCGCCGCCAGTTTTTTTCATCTGCCGAATCGCGCTTTTGGTACCCATAAACACCGCTTCCATATTGACGGAGTTGACGAAGCGCCAATGAGCCAGGTCGCTTTCTTCGAGATCCGTCGGAATACCTACGCCAGCGTTGTTCACCATGATATCGAGCTTGCCGAAGCGTTTGACCGTTGCCGCGATAACTTCCGGCCAGCGCTCTTCACTGGTTACGTCCTGCTCCACAAACGCCGCATCGTAACCCTGATCGCGCAGCGCCTGCGCTGAGGCTTCGCCCTCGACAGAGCGCAGATCCGTCAGCATCACGCTGCCACCCTCCTTACAAATCAGCTCCGCCGCCGCGTACCCAATACCTGCCGTGCCGCCGGTGATTAATGCTACTTTACCCTGAACTCTACCCATGTCTGCTCTCCCGTTTTATCTCGTAATTTTATTGACGCGCCATTTATCATAATTCTTAACCGGACTTTGTCTACAATGTCTACACCTGTTGTATCGGCCCGGATATTCCCGGTCTGCGGTGTTTGCGCTTATCTTGTCGATCCGCGACGTGGGCGTCGAGCGTAAGGCGATTCAATGGCCTGCACGGACTACGGTACCCCACAAGTCGTAATCGTCGGCCTGTTCGATCTTGACTCGCACCTGGTCGCCGACATTCAGGTCGGTGGCGTCATTTAAAAAGACATTGCCGTCGATATCGGGCGCATCCGCCCAACTGCGCCCAATAGCTCCATCCCCATCTATTTCGTCGATCAGCACCTCCAGCGTACTCCCCACTTTTTTTGCCAGGCGCGCAGCGCTGATAGTCTGTTGGGCCGCCATTAATCGTTCCCAGCGCTCCTGCTTTACCTCTTCCGGTACCGCGCCGGGTAGTGCATTGGCCCGGGCGCCAGCCACCGCCTCGTACTTAAAACACCCGACCCGATCCAGTTGCGCCTCCGCAAGCCAGTTCAACAGGTGCTGAAAATCTGCTTCGGTTTCACCGGGAAAACCGGCAATAAATGTGCTGCGCAGGGTTATCTCAGGACAAATTTCCCGCCAGCGTGCAATGCGTTCCAGGGTTCTTTCCTGATGGGCCGGGCGCTTCATGGCTTTTAATACCGAGGCACTGGCGTGCTGAAACGGTATGTCGAGATACGGCAGAATTTTACCGTCGGCCATAAGCGGAATAATGTCGTCCACGTGGGGGTAGGGATACACGTAGTGCAACCGTACCCACACCCCCATATCGCCGAGGGCCTGACACAACTCCAGCATACGGGACTTGACCGGTTTACCCTGCCAGAAACCGGTACGGTATTTAATATCCACGCCATAGGCGCTGGTGTCCTGGGAGATAACCAGCAGCTCCCGCGTGCCCGCCTTGACCAGACGCTCAGCCTCGTCGAGCACATCCCCCACCGGGCGGCTCACCAGTTTGCCGCGCAGATCGGGAATAATGCAAAAGGTGCAACCGTGGTTGCACCCTTCCGAAATTTTCAGATAGGAATAATGGCGCGGCGTAAGCTTGACACCCTGCGGCGGCACCAGGTCAACAAAAGGATCATGTTTTAGATTGGGCGGCGCCCAGGCGTGCACCGCATCCACCACCGCCGCGTACTGTTGCGGCCCGCTGACGGCCAGCACCTGGGGGTGAATCGCGCGAATTGCGCTTTCATCTTTACCCATGCAACCGGTGACAATCACCCGCCCATTTTCAGCAATGGCCTCGCCAATGGCTTCCAGAGATTCCTGCTTGGCACTGTCGAGAAAACCGCAGGTATTGACCACCACCAGATCCGCGTCCTGGTAGGTGGGCACCACGTCGTAGCCTTCAATTCTAAGTTGGGTAAGAATACGCTCGGAGTCCACCAGCGCCTTGGGACAGCCCAGGCTGATAAAACCCACTTTTGGATTGCTCATGGTTGTTATGGCCGATTACGGTGCAGGTGATTGGGTGTAGCTAAAGACAGGTGCCCAGACGTCATAGGCCGCCATTCTAGCAGATCACAGGCCGCAATCGGCGCGCCCAGACACCACTGGAAGAGCCGTCGCACCGATAATAGCCTGAGCCAGTACCGGTGCGGCGCTTGGGGAAAATCCAGCCTCAGAATGGATAGACGATATAACGGGGCAGCACGGTGGTATCGTAAACGGCCTTTTTACTCTTAAATCTCGCACCGCTGCCGTTAATCACCACTTCGTCCTTGTACACCCCAGCCACCTGCACCTCGGAACGACCAGATTCGGGGGTATAGATAATAGAAAAATTGGTTTCCACTGCGTAGTGGTTGTCGCCCATTTTTTTGCAGCGAGTGCGTTGAATAAAATGGCGGGTGCGGTAGTCCTGATAAGTACCGTTCCAGATTTTTTCAATAAACGTTATTCGGTCTTCAATGCGCTCGCGAGTGTCGTCGTACATCAGCGCGATAGGCAGGTTGTTATCGGCATTCTCGGCGGCAATACAGAAATAAGCCGTATCGGGCGCGGAGTCAAACGTATCCACCCAGCCCTGAAAATCCCTGTGGTCCAGCGCGTGAATATAATCGGCCTGTAGCGCGTCAATCTGGGCAATCACCTCTATCGATACCCCGCTCATGACTGCGCCCTCTCAAAGCCCATCACTTTGCGGTAATACTCCCAGCGGGCCAGATTGCCGGTTTCATCGTTTTGCTTGATATCGTCCGGCAGCGTATCGAAGGATGTGACGCCCTTCTGAAAAATCGCATTCCCAGGCGTATTACTACCAATATGAATACGGTGAAAGATCGACGCGTCTTCCATACTGATCATGCCGCACGGCCCCAGCAAATTAGAGGCCTGGCGCACCCGATGTTTGATCATTTCTTCGTCGTCATCTTCATGACAGAAGTAGGCATAGTGTACTTCGGTATCTTCCGGCCCACGGGCAATGGCAAAGCGGATATTGAAAATATTCAGATGCCGAGTGATCACCATGGTAGGGAATAGCTGAATGAGTCGCGACCCCATATTGGCGGGATCACCCTTGTACTCCACCAGGGTGTGGTCCTGGATCATGTCGGACTTGGGCACCGGCGATAGATCCGCCTCGAACCCAAGATGCCCCCTGACCACGTCTGAATATTGGCGGCCCTGACCTCCCTGCCAGTTAAGCAGGGTAAAGGCGGTATGCAGCAGCGGCGCGTGGTAACCGTCGTTGTCGTTGTAACCCTTCCAGTTGGTTTTGTAGCTGACCTTTTGATAACCCAATAATTTCAGGCGACCATCGCCACCCATCGCCTGCCGGAAGGTCGACTTAACTTCGCCCAGCCATTCGTCCAGCGGTGGGGTTTCGGCGCGCATGGTTACAAAAATGAGGCCGCAGAATATTTCCATCCGCGGCTGCGCAAGAGGGTAGTCTTCGCGCTTGAAGCCCGGGGAAAATTCTTTGCTGTTCGGACACCCGATCAACTCGCCCTTGGGATTGAACAACCAGCGATGGTAGGGGCATTCGAACTCAGTTTTGTTGCCAAAGGCCGCCGTTTCCAGCTGGTTGGAGCGGTGGGAGCAGGCGTTGTAGAAGACGCGATATTCGCCATCCTTGCCGTGGGTAATCAACAGCGGCACGGTACCCAGAGGGTATGTTTTGAAGTCGCCTGGATTGGGTAATTCCCCCACATGCGCCACGGGATGCCACTCGGGGCCGCGGAAGATTCGCTCCTGCTCGACCTCAAACAGGTCCTTGCGGACAAACACTTCCTTGGGTACTTCGTTTATATTTTTCGGCCACACAATCCCGAAATTGGACAACTCAGTCATTGCTTTCTCCACCGCACCACTTTAAATTAACATTCTTATCACTATCGGTATTTATACTGCCGTCAGGTTAAAAATGCAACGCAGGAATAACCCAATAACAGCCGGGTGACACGCCCGACCCGCCTCCGGCACGGGAAGTTTCACCGTTATAACCCACACATGGGAACGTATCGGGTGTTGATGGACAACTGGCAACGCTAACTGGCTGTAGCCGTCAATTGTCCGTGATACTCACTTGCGGCACCTGAGGAGTCAACTAATGGACACGCGCCATCTCACGCCATCCGCCCTGGGCTATTTCGTTTTTAATGCGACCAACCTTGAAGCATGGAAAACCTTTGCGATCGACCTGATTGGTATGCAACCTGGCGGCACCAGCGATACAAAAACGCTGGCTTTAAGACTGGATAATCAAACTCAACGGGTGGTGATTGAACAAAGTGACAACGACGACCTGGTCGCGGTGGGCTGGGAGATGGACTCCGAGGAGGCGCTCGAGGCACTGGTGGCGCACATCGATGCACAAGGTGTCCCCGTGCAACTCGCAGACCGCGCGCTGACGCAACAACGCCAGGTAGAAAAGCTCTATTGTTGCACCGATCCCAACCAGGTCACCCACGAGCTATATTTTGGACCGACCACGGTACCCCTCAGCAACGCGTTCCGTTCCTCTGTGCTGCAGGGAAAATTTGTTGCCGACCGCCTGGGCGCTGGCCATTACGTGGCCATTGGCCAGGACGCGGACGCGACCAGACAGTTTTACCGCGAGACCCTGTGTTTAAGGCTGAGCGATTATATCCGCGGCGAAGTTGCCCCCGGCGGCCCCATATTGGACGCTACGTTTATGCACACCAGGACCGGGCGACATCACTCCGCGGCGTTCGCTGCCATCCCGTTCCCCAAAAAGTTACATCACTTTATGGTTGAGGTCGCAGATATGAATGATGTGGGGTTGGCATTTCAGCGCTGCAAAGACGCGGGCGTTCCGTTTATGCAGGAGCTTGGCCACCACCCCAACGATCAAATGTTCTCTTTTTATGTACAGACCCCCGGTGGCTTCGGCCTGGAGGTGGGTTGGGGCGGCATCATTATCGACGACCACAACTGGGAAGTTAAAAGTTATTCGCAATTAAGCGACTGGGGACATCATCCCCCGCGACAATAGTTGGTCTGATAGCTACGGCCGCGACATCGGGCCTGCACAAGATCTAAGAGTTGGCGGACAACCCGCGCTCCTCGTACAGTCACTGACCAGGCACCGTTTCACAGGATGGAAACACCCGCTATCCACGGATGCACGAGCACCAGACTGACAAATACCAGAACCGCCAACGCGGGTTTAAACCATCCGATTTCCGCCCAGACCCCGCGCTGACTCCCCTGTGAGTTTTTACGCCCCCACAGGGCCACAAACGGCAGGTAGGCGGTCTGTTCAAGAATCCGTCCGTAGCGCTCTCCGTCGAGTCGTAACTTCTTGCGATCCATGGACAGCGGCCCCAGCAGTGCCAGTGTGGCCAGAGCCCCGAAAAACACCATGGATGCGCTATCGCCATTGGCCAGCAGGTGCATCAGCGCCCACAATCCCAGGCCGAGCATGGCGGGGTGACGAGTGATACGCAGTATACCTCTGACTTCCACTGCACCTTCCCGATAGGCCCTTTCCGTCAAAATAGAATTGGGACTGGGAGTGAGCGCGCCGATGACCAGCAATAACAGGGCAACCAGATTGCCGACGAAGAACACCGATAGAGGCAGTATAGGGACGCTCCACAGAACGACCCTCTGCGCTTGCGCATAACCCAGCACCATCACTACAAAGCCGACCACCGCCAACGCAGAAAAAAGCAGGCGGAACCCTCTTTCCCCCAGCCGTGCCACCAGGCTGTCCCGCAGACGGGTACCGGCAATCACAAAATGTATACCCAGGAAAAAGATGCTTGCCCCAATTAATAACGCCATTTGGTACTTACTCCCTTCCTTACCCCAACAGGTGCTCAGGCGCGATGTAACTAGCTTTGATCGCGCCCACAATAACACGGCAAATTTCACCGAGAACTTGATCAAAGTCAATTGCGCCGAGGCAAGCGACAATTAAGATCACCTTCATGACAGTTTTATCAATTTGACTCAACGCAGACTGGTTCGATACTTAATGAAACCTCTACAGCAGCTAGTTCAGGACGATGGCGCCATTCAGGATCGCTCCATTTTCTGGAGCGAAGATATCTATCAACGGGAACTGGAAACCATCTTCGCCCGTTGCTGGTTGTTTTTAACCCATGAGTCCCTGATCCCCAAGGCCAACGATTATCAATCGGTCCTGATGGGTGAAGACAATGTGATCGTGGCGCGGCAGGCGGACGGGAGTATCAAAGCATTTATCAACTCCTGCAGCCACCGCGGCAACGCCGTGTGTTTCTCCGATGCAGGCAATACCAAAGCCTTTTCGTGTCCGTACCACGGCTGGGTATTTGGCATGGACGGCGCACTTAAAGAAGTGCCCCTGGAAGACACGGTCTACTACGGCGACTTAGACCGATCCAAACTGGGATTGAGGCAGGTCGCCAAAGTTGAGAGTTACAAAGGGTTGGTATTCGGCACCTTTGACGCGGACGCGCCCAGCCTGAAAGATTATCTGGGCGGGATGGGATGGTACATGGATTCGTTCCTTGACGTGCCGGGGGGCGTCGAATTGCTCGGTCCTCCGATGAAATCGATCCTCGACTGCAACTGGAAAAATCCCACGGAAAACTTTATTGGCGATGGTTATCACGTCGGCTGGGCACACGCCGCTGCCCTCAAGGTGGCGGGCGGGCCGTTGGCCAGTGTCGGTGGCCTGGGATTTTTCGACATGGATTCCGGGCTGCAGATCACGGTGCCCGAGGGCCACGGATTCGGTGTGATCTGGGATGCTGCTGCGGCACTGCACCCGGGCCCGGTGGGCGCCGCCTACCAGGCATGGCTGGAGCAACGCGCGCCCTACGTGCGCGAACACAAAGGCGCGTGGCAGGAGAAATTCTATCGCGGGCACTGGAATGCCAGTATTTTCCCCAATTGCTCATTTCTGTACGGCACCAACACATTCAAAGTATGGCAACCCCGTGGACCCAACAATATTGAGGTCTGGACCTGGACACTGGTCGAAAAGGACATGCCGGACGAACTGAAACAGATGATCGCCATGGACAATATGCTGACCTTCGGCACCGCCGGCATTCTGGAAAGCGACGATGGCGAAAACATGGAGCAGTGCGGTCAGGTCAACCGCGGACTCGTTACCCGTCAGGGCACCGTTTATCTGGGGATGGGCAAGGGCAAGGAACGCCGCGAACCGGGTTTGCCCGGCCTGGTGAGCGACGGCTGGATGTGTGAGTCCTCAACCCGCGGCTTTTACCGCCGCTGGGCCGAATTGATGAGTGGCGATAGCTGGGCAGCGCTGGCCCAGCGCGCGCAGGAGGCGGCCTGATGAATACCAGCGCAGCACTGAATACCACCACATGCGCCGGACAACCCGTTGATGCCGACACCCATTTTGAAGTGGAGCGTTTTCTGGTGCGGGAGGCGCGCGTGTTAAATGACAATCGCCTGCGACAGTGGCTGCACGAAATGGTGTGCGAAGATATTCACTACTTTCTACCGGTGCAGGAGGTGCGTTATCAAAAAGATCAAAAGCCGATTGGCAGCTCCCCCGGCACGGCGATCTTTAACGACAATTATCAAATGCTGGATATGCGCATTCAGCGTGTGGAAACCGGCATCGCCTGGCCAGAAGATCCGGTCAGCCATTTGCGCCGGTTTATCACCAACATCGATGCCGAGTGGTCCGCTGTGGACGGGGAAGTGACGGCCTACTCAAACATTATGGTGTATCGCAACCGACGCCAGCGAGATCAGGCGGTGGTGTACGGCGGACGCCGCGACAGCTTGCGCCGCGTGCACGGAAAATGGCGCCTGGCGGCCCGCCACATCACCATCGACCAGCGGGTCGTGCTCGACAAAAACCTTTGTTATTTCATGTGAAGCGCGCACAGTTTTCTGTAAACGGAGCAGCGAATGAATATCCCGATTAAAAATTTAATGGACGCATCCTGTTACGTAGACGACCGCGTCGCCGAAGGTGTTTGCCGGGTGGATCGCTCCATATTTACCGATCCAGATTTATTTGAACTGGAGATAAAACATATTTTTGAGGCCAACTGGGTGTACCTGGCCCACGAATCGCAGGTGGCCAACCCCAACGATTTTTTGTCCACCTGGATCGGGCGCCAGCCAGTGCTGGTAACCCGCAATGCCGAGGGCGAGATAAGGGCGTTTATTAACGCCTGCGCCCACCGTGGGGTCACTCTGACCCGCGAGGATCGCGGCAACAAGGCGGAGTTTTCCTGCCCATTCCACGGCTGGATGTTTAATTCCAACGGCGACAACGTGGGCGTCATGAACGAGCGACGTGGCGGCTACCCGGATTCTTTTTGCAAAAAAGATATGGGACTGACACCGCTGCCGCGCCTTGCCAGTTACCGGGGCTTTATATTTGGCGCCCTGAGCGACACCGTACCCAGCCTTGAGGAACACCTCGGTGACGCCACCCGCATGATCGACATGATGGCGGATCAGTCTCCGGACGGACTCGAAGTACTCCCCGGGTACTCTACCTACACCTTCGCCGGCAACTGGAAAGTACAGGCGGAAAATGGCGTCGATGGCTACCACGTGTTCGCCACTCACGGCAATTATGTAATGACCACGGAACATCGCAAGCAATTAAAAGCGGAAGAGGACGCGGTTAAGGCCATGGAGGTCGGGGGGGTCGGTCGCGCTGAATCAGGATTTTTTGATTTCGGCCACGGCCACGTCACCCTGTACGCGGCCTGGCCGAACCCCAGCGACCGCGCCATCTATCCCAATCTCGACAGCTATAAACAGCAGTTTGGTGAGGAGCAGGCGAACTGGATGGTGGGTTATCTGCGCAACACATTGCTCTACCCCAACGTATTTTTGATGGATCAGATGTCCTCGCAAATCAGGGTGTTCCGACCCCTGGCTGTAGACAAAACGGAGGTCACGATCTATTGCATCGCGCCGGTGGGTGAAACCCCCGACGCCCGCAACCACCGCATTCGGCAGTATGAAGATTTCTTTAATGCCAGCGGTATGGCCACCCCCGACGATCTTGCCGAGTTCAATGCAGCTCAGGACGGGTTCAAGGGCACCGTGGCGCGCTGGAATGATTTGCGGCGCGGTATCAAGCATCTGTCACAAGGACCCAATGACGCGGCGCGACGCCTTGGCATTAACCCGTTGACCAGCGGCTCACAACTGGAAGACGAAGGGATCATGATCGCCCAGCATCGTTACTGGCGCGACTGTATGCAAAAAAATTCAGGGGGCTGACATGGCGATGGCTGTAAAACTGGAAGCGACTGTTTCATCCGATAAATATCACGCGGCGAGTGCGCTGCTGTTTCGCGAGGCGCGCTTTATCGATAATCATCAGTGGGACGACTGGATCGCCCTGTTTGACGCGGACGCCGAGTACTGGATTCCCAGCTGGGACGGGCAGCACAAACTGGTGGACAACCCCCGTACCGGGATATCCCTGATGTACTACGCCGACCGCTCGGGCATCGAGGATCGTATCTTCCGGATTCGCACCGGGCTGTCTTCCGCCTCTACACCATTGCCGCGCACCGTGCACAGCGTTACCAATATCGAGGTGGAAAACCTTGATAAAGGTGAATTATTTGTGCGCTCCAACTGGCAATGCATGAGTTATCGCTGGAAAGAAACTGTGGTATTCGCCGGTCACTACGAACATACGCTTAAGCCCTGTGACAATGCGGGTTATGTGATCGCAGGGAAAAAAATTATTGTGAAGAACGATCTGATCTCCATACCCATGGATATCTATAACGTTTAAAGCGACGGGTTCGGCGTCGCGCTGAATCGGCCCCGCTAACTGCTCGTCAAGTCATGTTCTTGCCAGAGGAATTCGCAATGGGTGTGCTACGCAACGGTAAAGTCGCTATTCGGGTGATGGATCTGGAGGAGGCAGTCACGCACTATCGCGATTACGTCGGCCTCTACGAAGTCGCGCGCGAACCGGGTCGCGTCTACCTCAAAGCCTGGGATGAGTACGATCATCACAGCCTTATTCTGCAGCAGTCTGACCGCGCTGGCATGGATCACGTGGGCTTTAAAGTGCGCTTTGCAGCGGATCTGGACGCTATTGAAACAGGCTGTCAGGCGTTTGGCCTCACCACCAGTCGCACGCCCGCCGGGGCGCGTCTGGGCGAAGGTGAAACCCTGTGCACCACCTTGTCTTCGGGCCACAATATCGAGTTTTATCACCACATGGAGCGCACCGGCATCAAAGTCGGTAGCACCAATCCACAACCCTGGCCCGACGATGTGCACGGCATGGGCGTGACCCGCTATGACCACGTGCTCTTGACCTGCGACGATGTGGCGGAAGCCACGCGGTTCTTCGTGGAAGTACTGGACTTTCACCAGAGCGAACGCATGCTGACCCCGGATGGCCAGGAAACCCTCGCCTCATTTTTACACATCACCAACAAGGCCCACGATATCGCTTTTATTAAAGGTCCGAATAGTAAACTGCATCACCTCGCCTTTGCGCTATCCGCCTGGGACGACGTGTTGCGCGCGGCGGATATTCAAAGCCGCTACGATATCCCTACCGAACTCACCCCCTCGCGCCACGGCCTGACCCGCGGCCTGACCACGTACTTCTTCGACCCATCGGGCAATCGCAACGAGACTTACTGCGGCGGTACTTTCCCCTATCACGATGACGAAGTGGTCACCTGGAGCGCGGACCAGGCGCCCAAAGCGATTTTTTACCACGGCCGGGAAATGATCAGCTCATTTGCCGAAGCGGTGACCTGAACAGCGCCACACCAGGTAACTGGAACACATACATCACCGGGAGCGACCGGCCAACAAAGTCCGCGCGCGCCCACCACTGGAGGAATAACCGCTTGTCCAGCAACGACGTTCAGCGCGCCCCGTCGGCGCATACTGCCACCCCTCTGCCCGAGACCGGCAGCATGTACGACTGGATTGGTGGTGAAGCAGCGCTGCGCAACCTGGTGAATCGCTTTTATGATGTCATGGACAGCGCCGAATACGCGACCACCATTCGCGCCATGCATCAACCCGATCTGACGCCCATGCGCGCCAGTCTGTTCGAGTACCTGAGCGGCTGGCTGGGAGGGCCACCCCTGTACGTCGTGAAACACGGTAGTCCCTGCATCAGTAAACCCCACGCACCCTTCACCATCGATCAGGCGGCCAGCGACGCCTGGATGCGCTGCATGAACCAGGCGCTACTCGATACGGATATTCCCGAACAGTACCGCACGCTGCTGACACCGGCGTTCGAGCGCATGGCGAATATGTTGATTAACACTCGCTAACTATCCCGCGCCGCTAAATGTTGGTCTTAAGCGTCGTCGGCGGGGGACGCATATTGCGCCGATACGCCCGCAATTTACTAACGTACAATGCGCCCTGACTCGCTTCGGCCCGGCGACCACACCGGGAGTAACCGCTATGGCACTCAAAGCAACGATCTTCAAAGCGGACCTGCAGTTATCCGACCTGGACAGGAACTACTACGCCAGTCACAACCTGACCCTGGCCCGACACCCTTCGGAAACCGACGAGCGCCTGATGGTGCGCCTGCTGGCCTTTGCCATGCACGCCGACGAACATCTGGAGTTCACCCGGGGACTGTCCGCCAGCGATGAACCGGACTTATGGCAAACCAGCGCCAGCGGTGAAATCGACCTGTGGATCGATATTGGCTTGCCTGATGCCAGCCGCATTCGCAAGGCCTGCCATCGCGCCCGACAGGTAGTGATTTACTGTTACGGAGAGCGCGCGGTAAAACCGTGGTGGCAGCAGCTGGACGGTAAATTAACCCGCTTTGAAAACCTGACCGTGCGACAGTTACCGCCAGCGTCAACTGCAGCGCTGGTGACATTGACCACGCGCACCATGCGCCTGCAATGCAATATTCAGGATGGCCTGGTGTGGCTCGGGGACGAGCGCAACGGATTTAGTGTGGATTACCAGACCCTGCTCGCAGCCCAACCGCAGGCGTCAGTCGCACGCCGGTGAATGGGGCTGCACCAACACCCAGGGCTTGACCACCACCGACCAGACCAGCGCGTCCAGTGCGAGCCAGTCCCGGGCCTGCTGATCGCCCACCGAGGCGATTGCGCCCTCTTCCAGCCAGCTTGCCACCTGTGCTTTATTATCGAGGGCCACCTGACAGGCGACGTCCACCAGATCCAGCTCCGGCGCCACATAAATGGCAGACCCTGCGGCAAAGTAGCGCTGCAATTCGCGCCACGCAATTACCGCCGTCTGGGCATTGAGGTCACGTCTTTGTATCGCCAACGGATCGTCCGGCAGCGGCACTGGTTGGAATTTTTGAGGGATAGTTGGGTCGCTCATTTTATCTTTCCGTTTGCGCTCTTTTTACCCGGATATTTACCTGTATCGCAGGCCGCTACCAACGCCAGTTTTTGCGCGCGGGTCATCTTTTTTATACCACTTTCCCGCTGACTGGCGGCGCTGCGGGACAGTCCGTTTTCGCGATACACCACCGCCACCGGTCGCCGCCCACGATTAAAATATTTGGCCCCTGTTTTTCCACTACAGTGCTCCTCAAAGCGCCGTTCGACATCGAGCGTGATACCGGTATACAGGGAGCCATCGCTGGCGGTAATGATATACACCGACCACGGCGCCAGCGATCCACCGCACATTCTAAAGGCCCAGCTCCATCCCGCTCGGGGGCGCAGCGCGCAGCGTTGCCTTGGTGGCGGCATAGGTGGCCGCGTCAAACTCGGCGAAGCGGGTGGCGCGCGCAATGGCAACAGTCTCCACTTCCTGGGCAGCGTGCACTTCGTCAACGAAACCCACTTCGACAGCCTGGAGAGGCGTATACATAGTCGCCGCCAACGTTGCGCCGAGCAGATGCCGCCTCGCCAGGCGTTCCT
This sequence comes from Porticoccaceae bacterium, assembly GCA_041601945.1. Taxonomy (GTDB): domain Bacteria; phylum Pseudomonadota; class Gammaproteobacteria; order Pseudomonadales; family Porticoccaceae; genus JBFJKD01. Next base: position 19,181 of record JBFIHG010000008.1, read on the forward strand.
GAACGAGGCGCACACCAAAGCTGGGGAATTCAATGCCGATAGCCACTTCGTTAAGACCGATACGGAAATCCCCAGAAGTGGCAATGCGATAGTCCGCCGCGAGTAAAAAGAAAGCCCCCAACGCAACAGCGTGGCCCGTTGCCGCAACCACCACTGGTTGAGGATGCGCGGTAAGACGGGACATAAATGCCGATCCGGCCGTCACCAGACGGGCAATTTCAGCGTTATCGCCGCCGCGCAATACCTTTAGATCAAAGCCCCCGGACAAAACACCAGGCCGCCCGACGATAACGAGCGCACGGGCTTCCTGCGTGGCGCGGTCCAGAGCCTGATGCAGCGCTTCGAACAAGGCAAAACCCGCAGCATTGGCTTTGCCATCGTCCATAGTGACGACGGCTACCTGCCCCTGTTGACGATAGCTGGTGGCGTGCGACATGGTATTTTCTCCCCGTTTCAATAACAGCCGTGGGCGGCAACCACCGCGAGCAACGAAATTAGTGGTGGTGCCCACCCGGGCCGTGAGCATGACCGTGGGCCAATTCTTCAGCGGTGGCGGCGCGCACGTCGACAATATCCACCACAAACGTCAGCACCATCCCGGCCAGTGGGTGATTGGTATCCACTTCCACCATAAATTTCCCGACCTTCACGATCGTCACCTGGCGTGGGCCGTGCTCGCCGTTAACCGCGGCGACATCACCGGGTCGTGGCCTCTTCTTGCCGCGCAAATGTTTTAGCGGAATGCGTTGTATTGAGTCCGAGTGTTTTGCACCATAGGCCTCGTGAGGCTCCAGAGTGACACTCACCTGATCGCCCGCCGCCTTACCCTGCAGCGCTTTTTCCAGGCCCGGTAACATACCGCCAGCCCCGTGCAGATACACGGTAGTTTCCTCGGTAGATGCTTCGAGTTGCTGCCCTTGATCGTTCATTAATCGGTAGCGAAACGCCACTACCGTGTTTTGGCCAATTTCCATGTTTTTCCTTAGTCAGTAAAATTCTGCTTGCTGGTCGGCACCTGCCGCCCGTCAGGTCGTACCTCATTATGACAGTTGCGACACTGGTAAAGGCTCTCGCCACGCATCACCTTGCGGTGTCGGCGCGTGGAAAGCAGGTGCTGCTGACAGCCGCAATGATAAGAAAATTGCGCCTGGGTGCGTAGCGGAATGCCGTTCAAATTGTAATTCGCGGTGCGGCTTGCGTCGACACCAAAACTTTCCATCAATGCCTGCCACTGCGTGCCGTGCGGACGGCACTTGCGACGACCGTAAAGTCTGTCAACCACATAGTGAGCGACTTCATGGGGTACCGTCACCGCCAGATTGTCGGCAAAGTATTTGGCGAAAATATAGGGGTTATAACGTATTTCTCGCACGCGCCCGGTAACCCTGTACATACCGCAGGCGCGACCCGTTAAATCGAATGTCACCGGTAGCATGGGGATCGCTTTACTAACTATCTGCGCAGCGCGCTCAATATAAATCTGCGTCTCCGACACCACCCGGGCACGCTGGGTTGCGTTTATAGGTGTCACTATGCCGTTATTCACAGCCCGCAACTGAACCTGACACAGTTTACATTTTGCGCCGCCGGAATGCGCACCAGATAACCCTCCCCACCGCGTTGCCCATGAGTGCAACAGGGTGCGACCATGGGACGGCGGGGCGTAACCGTCGCGTTAACTACATAAGGGTTATACTGCCTCACTATTACTCTCGCCGCTCTGGCCCACTACAATGATTTTTGATTTACACACCCATACTAGCGCATCGGACGGGGTACTGTCGCCGCGGGAACTGGTAACTCAGGCGCAGCTCGCTAACGTTGCCGTACTCGCCATTACCGATCACGATACTCTGGCTGGTTACCAGCAAGCATCGTCCCTCGAACTGGGTACTATGCAACTGATCCCCGGCATTGAATTGTCGGCCCAGTGGCACACAACCGGGGTACACGTGGTCGGCCTGAATGTCGATCCCAACAGCTACAGCCTGCGGCAAATTATCGCGACCCAGCAACGGGCGCGCCGCGCGCGCGCCGTAACCATTGCCGAGCGGCTGGCAAAACGGGGACTTGGGGACCTGTTTGAACAGGCTAACCAGGTGGCCGAACTGGGCAACATTGGGCGGCCGCATTTTGCACAAGTTCTGGTCAACAACGGCCTGGTACGCACCTTCAGCGAGGCCTTCAACAAGTATCTTGGCAACGGAAAAATAGGCGATGTTCCCTCCACCTGGCTACCCCTCGACGAGATCGTGCAGGGCATCAGGGACGCGGGCGGGGTAGCAGTGCTGGCACATCCCGACAAGTACGCCGTAACGCAAAGTAAATTAGTGCGTCTGATTGATGATTTCCTGGCGGCTGGCGGTCAGGCTCTGGAAGTGATCTCTGGACGGCAAACGGCTTCCCGCACCCGGGAACTGGGGGCGCTGTGTAGTCAAAAAGGTCTACACGCTTCCTGTGGTTCAGATTTCCACAAACCGGGTCAAAGCTGGGCGGATCTCGGCCGCCACGGTTTGCTGCCGGACAACTGCCGCCCGGTATGGGATATCTGGTAACGCGCTTGCTGATAACCACTATAACGACGCTTTACTGATAACCGCGTAATAGTAAGTCCCGCTTCCTGCATCTTGTCCAGCAACGGCGCCTGCCCGCGCCGTGAGACAACACCCTGTCTTCGCGTACCTCACTCTAAAGTTCCCGCTATAGCTACCGATACAGGGGATGCGGACGCTGTCTTCAACCATGAGCGGTGCTGGTATGCCCCGCGCTCCCTGACCGGTCGACGCCGATCGGTGCACCACCCTTAATTTAGCTTGTCATCCAATATTACGCGGTCCAGGAGTACGCCGATCATGATCGAACAGGACAGCACACTGCTCGCGCAGCTCACCGCAAGAGACGAAACTATTCAGGTGTTATCCGCTGAGCTGAGCGACCTGAAGATGCTGGTCAACTCCCTGGACGGGATTTTGTGGACCATGGATCCGGATAGCGGTCAAATCCTGTATATGAGTACGCAGGTCGAACGCATCCTCGGCTATACACCGGGTCAAGTGAAATCGACGCCCCGCTTTATCGACAGTAAGATTGTTCCCGAAGATCTCGGGGCTGTCCGCGAACAGTATCGTCAGTTCAGCCAACAAAAAGACAACTTCCAGATCGAATACCGCATGCAAAGCGCTGCCGATGAGATCGTCTTCATCCGAACCATCTATTCTCTGGCCCGCAACGAAAATGGCGAGGGCACGGTGGTGCGCGGATTCTCCACGGATGTCAGCCAGTACAAACAAATGGCGGAGCGCAACCGTTCTATGGAAGTGGAACTGCGCCAGGCCCACAAACTGGAAGCCGTTGGTCAACTCGCGGCCGGTATTGCCCACGAAATCAACACCCCAACCCAGTTTATCAGCGACAACCTGAACTACCTGAAAGACGTCATGGCCGACGTCAGCGATCTGGTTGCACTGTACAGCGAACTTGCTGGCGCCGCGCATCCCGATCAACAGGCAAGCGTCGAACAAATTCGCAGTTTCAGTGAGGAAATCGACTACGAAAATACGATCGCCGACACGTTGTCTGCCATTCAACAGTCCCTGGAGGGCACCGAACGCATCAGTAGCATCGTTAAATCCATGAAAGAATTTTCCCACCCGGGCGGTACGGAAAAAGAAAGTGTAGACATTAATAAAGCCATCCAGAGCACCATCAACGTGGCGCGCAATGAATGGCGTTATATTGCGGAAGTAGTTACCGATCTAAGTCCCAACTTGCCACTCCTGCCCTGCTATCCCGGCGAAATAAACCAGACCATCCTGAATCTAATCGTCAATGCGGCCCACGCCATCGATGAAAAAACCCAGCAAGACGGGTCGACGGAAAAAGGGACGATAACCGTTTCCTCCCGCATGGACATGGGCAGCATCGTGGTGGCTATTACCGATAGCGGCTGTGGGATTCCGGCGGAAAATCTCGACAAAATATACAACCAGTTCTTTACGACCAAAGCGGCTGGCAAGGGCACCGGGCAGGGATTGGCCATGGCGTACGCCTGTATTACCGGGCGGCACAAGGGCAAGCTGGACGTGGACAGCACTGTGGGCGTCGGCACCACCTTCACCCTGACCTTTGATATTGGCCCGGATATGGATGACGACGATGACCTGTAACACGTTGCGTCGACCCCTCACCCTCGTCAGCGCAGCCATCGCGTCCCGTTCCTCGAGCCCCGCGGTGCCGCAACTGTGCTCCGCCAACTACCGGAACTAATGATTCATGTCAGAACAGAAACTATTTCCTGCGGCAGATCAGTGTGCCACACAGACAACACTCACTGACCCGCCCAACCCTGCCAAAGCGGATGCCATCACCATCGTCTTTGTGGACGACGAACCCAATGTGCTGAGCGGCTACCGCCGCATGTTGCGTGGCAAACGCAGCGCCTGGAATCTGAACTTTGCCAACGGTGGTGACGAGGCACTGGAACTCCTGAAAACTAACGATGTGGACATTATCGTCAGTGATATGCGCATGCCCGGTATGGGAGGCGGCGAACTGTTAGCACGCGTAAAACAGGAGTACCCGCATACTATCCGCCTGGCACTGTCGGGCTACGCTGAAACCGAAACCGAACTCGAATGTGCCCAGGTGGCGCACCAGTTTCTGCTCAAACCCATAGAAGCCACTACCCTGATTGAAACACTGGAACTGGCCCTCAGGTTGAGATCGTTATTGTCCGATAAAGGCTTGCAAAAAACAGTGGCGGGCTTGAGCTCCCTGCCCAGTCTTCCCACCCTGTACCACCAGGTGCTTAAGGAGGCCTCCAGTGAACACGGCTCAATGGCCTCTATTGCCGAGATTATCGCTGGCGACATTGCCATGACCGCGAAGATTTTACAGTTGGTTAACTCTGCTTTTTTTGGCGTGCGTCGGCACATCACCGAATTACACGAAGCGGTGATGATGCTCGGCATCGACACCATCAAAAGCCTGGTGGTATCGGTGCATCTGTTTAGTAGCTACGAGTCGCGCACCAGCGGCGGTCTTGATTTACAGGCGTTAACTACCCATAGCCAGCACGTGGGCAATCTGGCCAGCCGTATCGCAAAATTTGAAAAGTTACCGAAAAAATTGTGTGATCTTTCCCTGCTGGCGGGTATGTTGCACGATATCGGGCGGCTGGTTCTGGCTAACAGTTTTCCCGAGGAGTACCAGAAGGTAATAACCCTGCACAACACCGAGAACTTGCAAAGCTGGGAGTGTGAAACCCAGATTTTCGGCGCCAGTCACGCGGAAATTGGTTGTTATTTGGCGGGACTCTGGTCGCTACCCAACCCGATTATCGAAGCACTGGCCTACCACCACCAACCGGAACGCAGTCCCGCGCGGGAGTTTTCACCTCTCGCAGCGGTACACATTGCAAACGCACTTTATCATCACCTGCAACAACCCGACGCCGATCCCATGGACAACCCTTATCTGAGTCGCACTTACCTTCAGGAACTCAATGCCGAGGGTCATCTACAGGACTGGAATAAGATTGGAATGGCATTTCTAGAGGAACTAACGCCGTGAATACAAAAGACAAAATTTTGCTGGTGGACGACGAGCCCAATGTTCTGGATGCCTATCGGCGCACACTGCGACGTAAATTTGCCATCAGCACGGCCCTCGGCGCCCAGGAGGCCATCGAAGTGATTAAAACTCAGGGGCCGTTCTCGGTGCTGGTTACCGATATGAATATGCCGGAAATAAACGGTGTACAGTTGCTGACTTTTGCCAAAAAACTTGCGCCCAACACCGTGCGCGTCATGTTGACCGGTAATGCGGATCAACAAACCGCTATCGACGCCGTTAACAAAGGGGATATTTTTCGCTTTTTAAACAAGCCCTGTTCCCCGGAAAACCTTGAGAACACCTTAAACGTGGCACTCAAGCAATTTCACTTGATTAACGCCGAGAAGGATCTGCTGGAGAGTACACTCAAGGGCAGTATCGAAACCCTGACCGAAGTTTTGTCGCTCATCAACCCACAACTATTCGGCAAAACCACGCAGTTAAAAAATCACATAAAAGAGTGTGCCAACGCGTTAGGGCTGGCCAATGTATGGGAGATGGAAAGCATCGCCATGCTCAGCATGCTCGGCTACGTCGCGCTACCCGAAGAAATTGTCAAAAAAGCTACTTCACTGCAAACTTTGACAACAGAAGAGAGTGCACAGTTTAGACGTCACCCGGAACTCGCTGCAGAATTGATCGGAAAAATTCCCCGCATGGAAGCCATCGCTAAAGCGGTGCGCTACCAGCACAAAAATTTCGATGGCTCCGGCTTTCCCGAAGACGACGTCAAAGGCCTGGACATTCCCCTCGGCGCGCGGATCTTAAAGCCGATCCTCGATTACCAGAATTATTTGAGTTCGGGCATGGACCACGGGCAGGCCCTGGACCAACTGGACAAACACGCGTCCCACTACGATGCGCGGATTCTTAAGGTATTTTCCAATTTAAGTAATCCGCAATCCCAGGGTGTGGTGAAAAATTTACCGGTACAGATGCTGACCCCCGCCATGGCTGTGGCCCAGGATGTATACATCCGCCGCGGCACCTTACTGGTATGCAACGGTCAACTGCTGACCCCGTCCCTGATTGAACGGTTGATTAATTTTTGGCGCAATGGCGAAATCGCGGAAAAAATCGCGGTCACCATCCGTGCTGAAGAAGCCTGATTTGGCGGCACTCACAGGGCGCATGGGCGTCTCGCCACGCGCAATCTGGTAATTTTTGCGGTAATTCTATCCCGCTCCAGGAACGGCTTGCGCGTCGCAACCACTCTGTCATCAGCTACAATATGCGATGGCGCATTTCGCCAAACGAGCGTCTAGTGAACAGCAATGTTCAACGAAAAATACGGACATCACCACCGGGGCAGAAATTCTGCCGCTAGAGGGTGCAGCACTTAATGCCATCTTGCACCGGCACCATTTATCAAATCCAGCTTATCCAACATAAAAAAAGGCGGCCAAAAGGCCGCCGAGTATGGAGGAGTATAACTAGGGTAGATCAGGCAAAGCGTTTGATTTCGTCCTTAATATGGTCCGCCGTATAGGGTTTGGCAATGTAGCCGCTGCCGCCCTGGCGTTCCGCCCACATCCGGTCGGCGCGCTGATTCTTGGTGCTGACGAAGATTACCGGGATATCTTTGGTTGCCGGATCTTTCTTAAGCTCGCGGCAAGCGCTGTAACCGTCAAGACCTTCCATAATAATGTCCATAAAGATAATGTCCGGCTGTTCTGCCCGGGCGACCTCAATGGCGTTCGCACCCGAGGTGGCCGTAACGATTTTGGCGCTGACACCCTCAACCGCTCGCTTTAAATACAGCAGATCGGCAGGGGAATCATCAACCAGTAATATTTTGCTAATAGTCATGTCACTTCTCCATTTCAAAACAGTCTTTTGAAAACTTGCTTGCTAGTGACCGTAATATCGTCACGGGATGGGAATACTTTAGGGAAACGCGGGTGAAAGATGTATGGGACAAAGTCCTATCCTTTGGACTAAAATATGTATGTTATTGTTTTTTATCGTTTTTATAGCTTTTCACTCGGAAATCTAACCGCGCAGGTTTGTGATGCAGTTCACACTTTAAGGCTATCTTCGCCGGGAGCCTTAACGACCAAAGCCATTCACGCCGCTGCGCGCGCTACGCTAAAAGCACAACACACGGGATTAACAAGCTACCCGTGACGGTTTTTTGACGCCCAATAACAGCCCACAGACCGGGCAACGGGTTGCGCTACGATGTAGCGGCATCACTATCGCCATCACCTGCCCCAGCGTTTTTTGCAAACGAACTGCGCCGGTTTGCAAAATCCTGTAAGCGGCGTTGTACGCGACCATTGACTGTATCCCCTGAATACTCGCCAGCACTATTCGGTTCGCCAGCGGGCAGTCCCGTCAACAGCGCAATGGCCTGGTCGACCGTCGCTACGGGGTAAATGTGAAATTTTCCACTGCCGATCGCATCGATTACATCGTGGCGCAACAACAGATTCTGTACATTATTGCGCGGAAGCAATACGCCCTGCTCGCCGCTCAATCCCCGTGCCTGACAAACGTCGAAGAAGCCCTCTATTTTTTCATTGACCCCACCGATCACCTGTACCTGACCGTGCTGATTAATGGAGCCGGTCAGCGCAAAACATTGCTTGATGGGCGCCCCGCTCAGCGAGGACAACAATGCGCACAGCTCCGCCAACGAAGCGCTATCGCCATCCACACCACCGTAATTTTGTTCGAAGGCCAGGCTTGCATTAAAGGACAGCGGTGCCTGCTGACCGTAGCGCGCGCCGATAAAGCTGCTGAGAATAAATACGCCCTTGCTGTGTGTCGGGCCACCCATATCGGTTTCCCGCGCAATATCTATCACCCTGCCGTTCCCGAGCCGGGTAGTCGCGGTAATGCGCGACGGCTGACCAAAGCTGAAATTACCCATTTGTAGCACCGACAGGCCATTCACCTGTCCGACCACCTCACCGGCGGTGGCGATCATGATCGTATCGCGCAGAATATTTTCCTGTAGTCGGTCGCGCACCCGGTCTACCCGTTCCACCTGGGTAGCGATCACTTTATAAATATCGTCTCCGCCTACCCGCTCACCGCCACGCTGTCGGGCCCAATAGTCGGCTTCCACAATCAGATCCGCAATACTACTCATATGCGTCGAAAGCTTTCGAGTGTCTGCTTCGATGCGCATACTTTGTTGAATAATCGCCGCTACCGCCACCCGGTCGAACGGCAACAACTTTCGTTCCCGCGCTATGGTTGCGATCATACGCGCGTATAACAGGTCGTTTTCCGGACTGCGATCAATGCCCGATTCAAAATCCGCAGGAATTTTAAACAGTTCGGCGAAGTCCGGGTCGTAGGCGTAGAGCATGTAATACAGCGCGCGATCCCCGTATAAAACTACCTTGACGTCGAGGGGAATGGATTCTGGCTCCAGCGACGCCGTACTGGCGATACTCAACACCTGTTCCATGGACTCGATACGCAGCTCGCGAGAGTAAAGTGCCTGTTTTAACCCCTCCCAGGCGTAGGGCTGCATCAACAGTTTGCGCGCTTCGAGAATTAGATAACCACCATTGGCACGGTGCAAAGCCCCAGGTTTGATCAGGGTAAAATCCGTGGTCAAGGCGCCCATAAAGGCCTTGTTTTCCACACGTCCCAACAGGTTTGGATAACTGGGGTGTTCCTCAAACACCACCGGCATACCCGTGATACCCGTTTGATCAATCAGCAGATTCACCTGATAACGACTGAGCCCGTTCTGGGCTACCTGGGGGATTGGCAGGGCAGGTGCCTCCTGTGGAGCGAAATCTCGCGGGTTTGCAATCACATCCCGTTCCACGTCCTCCAGATAGGTAAGTACCGCGGGCAGCTCGGCATGCCGGTCCCGCAGACTGTCGATAGGTAACGCGACGGCTTCCTGGGTAATACGGTGGTTGAGTTCGCGAAACTGCTCCCGTGTGTGTTTGCGCCACTCAGGGATCTTTTTTTGCGCAATTTCCCGCAACCGCTCGCGCAATCCCGCGACAACTTTTTCGAGACGCTCCTGTTCTTTCTTAGCCAATTTTTCAAAGGTCTCGGGGGTGACTTCCTCGCCGTTTACCAGTGGGATAAACGTAAATTCCGTAGGGGTCTGATACATCTTAATACTTTGTTTTTTGGCGGCTTCGTGTAATTCTCGAAAGGCGCTTTCTTCTTTTTCCTGTAGTTGACTCTGCAATTGCTGTGCGCGCGCCTTGTAATTATCGCTCTCAAACGCGGCCGGAATTGCGGTTTGTAGGTCCTCGATCAGTTTGTGCATGTCGTTGCGCAACTCAGCCCCACGCCCAGCGGGTAAAGTCAGCAATTGTGGTCGATACGGGTCCTGAAAATTATTGATATAACACCGATCCGGTGGCACGGCACCCTGTTTGGCTTTGGCATTCAAAAAATGTTTGATGGCGGTAAATTTGCCCACGCCCGGCGGGCCGAGGGCGTACAAATTGTAACCATGATGGCGCATATCGATACCAAAACGGATCGCCTCAAGGGCGCGGTCCTGACCAACGATTTCCCGCAGTGGCTCGAGCTCGTCAGTCGTAGCAAAAACGAATTGCTCTGGAGCGCAGCAGGCGGGCAACTCGGCTATGGTCAGAGCCACCGAAGCATTGACCTCTGTTTTTGTCTGGGACCCACTTGCAGTTTTTCTGGCAACCATCAGCTTCTCCAATAAAAATGTCACACCACTCACAAACCGCCAGCGCTAGCGCCAGGCGCGATGTTATCGAGACCGAAAAGCTAGTTCTTTATTTTTCTTTAGCACTAAATGCCGCTAATTGTTCTGGGCTGGCTTTCGTCTGAAATTTTTCCTTCCATTCGGCATAAGGCATTCCGTAAATAATTTCCCGGGCAGACTCGTAGTCGATTTTTTCACCCTTTTCCTGGGCAGCCGCGACATACCATTTCGCCAGACAATTGCGGCAAAAGTCAGCCAGATTCATTAACTCGATATTCTGCACTTCCTTATGCGCGTCCAGATGCTCTAACAGACGGCGAAACACGGCAGCCTCTATATCCACGGCACTCATATTTCCTCTCCCCTGGCTGTGTAAAAACACAATCTGACACTTAACGTTAAGTTGCGTATTTGTGTTTATTCCAAATTTCTACTAACTGCGATCATTGAACTGGAGTAAATCTAACTGACAGTCTCCCCGTGCGCCTGTTTATCCGCATGGTAGGAGGAGCGCACCAGCGGCCCCGAGGCGACACGCTTGAAACCAATACTCGTCGCGTAATCAGCATAGTCCCGAAATTCGTCCGGGTGGACAAAACGCTCGACCGGTAAATGATGTTTGGAGGGCTGCAAATACTGGCCTACGGTCAGCATATCGATGTTGTGTTCACGCATATCGTCGAGCACACGCATTAACTCGTCTTTACTTTCCCCGAGCCCAACCATCAACCCGGATTTACTCAACACTTGAGGATTGCGGGCCTTGTATTCCTTGAGCAGTTTTAAGGACCACTGGTAGTTAGCACCGGGACGCGCCATGCGATACAGACGCGGCACCGTTTCCAGATTGTGGTTAAACACATCTGGTGCTGTCGCGCCTAGAATAGTCAGTGCGGGCTCCATACGCCCGCGAAAATCTGGTACCAGTATTTCAATTTCCAGTTGTGGCGTGCGCTCTCGACATTCGCGAATACAGTCTGCAAAATGCTGGGCGCCACCGTCGCGCAGATCATCCCGATCAACCGAAGTAATCACCACGTAGCGCAACTGCATTTCTGCGATCGCGGCTGCCAGGTGTGCAGGTTCGTCGCGGTCGAGGGGATTCGGTTTGCCGTGCCCCACATCGCAAAACGGGCAACGGCGGGTGCAAATATCCCCCATGATCATAAAAGTGGCGGTGCCGCCGCCAAAACATTCCGTGAGATTTGGGCAGGACGCCTCTTCGCACACCGTAGCGAGATTATTTTTGCGCAAAATCTTTTTGATGCGATCCACTTCGGGGGAAGCGCGTAGACGAATGCGCAACCAATCGGGTTTGCGCGGCATGCTTTCCGTCGCGATAACTTTAACCGGGATGCGCTCTACCTTATCGGCGCTGCGCAATTTCTCGCCCTGCTGCAGTCGTCGCGTGCGCTGTGCAGGCACAACGTCTATGTCTTTCATTGCCGAGCTCCCGCCACCAGCACCGCGAGGGGGTCGGAGTCTTCGTGCCAGGTCTGAAAACCCAGATTGGCGACCAACCTGGCTAACAGCGCCTGTTCCACATCGGCCATCGGCGCCTCACAGTGGGCGGGCAGCACGTCTTTAATTTGCGTCATACGCAACCCCTTGTATCCACACGGATTAATGCGTTCAAACGGTGTCAAATCCATATCTACGTTGAGCGCCAGGCCGTGATAACTGCATCCTTTGCGCACCCGCAAACCGAGGGAGGCAATTTTGGCGTCGTCCACATAGACCCCCGGCGCATGCGCACGTGCCCCAGCCTGTATATCGTAGCCGCGCAACAATTCGACAATACTCAGTTCGATGGCCGACACCAGCTGTCGCACGTGCATCCCCATACGTTTGAGATCGATCAAAACGTACACGACTGACTGACCCGGACCGTGGTAGGTCACCTGCCCACCGCGATCAACCTTGACCACCGGAATAGAACCCGGCGCGAGAATATGTTCGGCCTTACCGGCCTGCCCCTGGGTAAACACCGGCGGATGCTGAACAAACCAGAACTCATCGGCGCTGTCGCTGCTGCGGCTATCGGTATAGTCGCGCATGGCGGTAAACACTGGCCCATAGGGCTGCTCTCCGAGGCGACGCACCGACAGTGGCGTGTTCACGGCGACTTACAACACCATTTTAACCAGGTGGCTGGTTTTTAAATCGACGAAAATAGCTTGCAGTTGCTGCTTGCCGGTAGCCACGATGGTTACTGTCAACGACTGATAATTACCATTACTGCTGGCTCTTGTGGTAACCGCGGTCGCGTCAAATTCCGGCGCGTGACGCCCCATCACGGTCATTACATGCTGGCGAAACTCCTCGCAAGCATTCCCCATTACCTTGATCGGATAGGAACAGGGAAACTCAATTCTAGGTGCTGATTGATCGGTCATTTCAATTTAATTGATACATTACCTAAAAAAATTTAAGTAAAAAGGTTCAGGAAAAATAGTTTGATACCGTCCCAGATACGCGCGAAAAATCCCGCCCTGGCAATTTCGTGATCTGCCACCAAGGGCTGATCGAGCAAAGTTTCACCTTCGTATTCCACTTTCAGGCGACCCAGTTCCGTTGCAGTGGTAAGCGGTGCCTTGATCACTTTATCCACATGAATAGTAGCCACTAGCTGCTCGCGACTGCCCCGCGGGATGGTAAGAAACACATCGACTGGCACCACCACATTGACCGCTTCTTCCTTACCGTACCAAACTCGCACCTTCTCCTGTATGACGTCGTTGGCGGCATACACTTTGGCAGTCTCATAGTAACGGAACCCATAGGAAAGCAGTTTTTGCGATTCGCTGGCTCGAGCTTCCTCGCTCGTCGTGCCCATCACCACGGCGATGAGCCGCATGCCATTGCGCAGAGCAGACGAAACCAGGCAGTATCCGGCCTCTTCTGTATGCCCGGTTTTGATACCGTCGACGGTTTTATCGCGCCACAACAGTAAATTACGGTTTGGCTGGCGAATACCGTTGTACTCGTAATATTTTTCCGCGTAGTACTGGTAGTGCTCCGGGTAATCATTGATTAATGCGCGCGCCAACAGTGACAAATCCCGCGCCGTGGTGACATGCCCTTCCGCTGGCCACCCGGTGGCGTTGACAAAATTAGAGCTGGTCATACCCAATAGAGCCGCCTGCTGGTTCATCACATCGGCGAACCCGTCTTCACTCCCCGCCACATGTTCAGCCAGCGCCACGCTGGCGTCGTTGCCAGACTGAATAATTACACCGCGCAGTAAATCCTGGACCGCAACTTCGGTGCCCTCGCGAATAAAAGTCTTCGAACCGCCCATTCGCCAGGCGTTGACGCTCACCAGAACCTTATCCTGTGGCGCTAATTTGCCCTTGTGAATTTCTCCGGACACCACATAACTGGTCATCATTTTGGTCAGGCTGGCTGGCGCTACCTGCTGATCCGCGTTTTCTTCGATCAGCACTTTGCCCGTATCTGCATCCACCAAAATCCACGATTTGGCCGCCAACTGCGGTGGCGCGGGAATCAGTGTCGGTGCGGCCGCGAGGACTGTGCTCGCCACACAACACCCGAGCAAACCCGAAATTACCAATTTTTTTAGCATATACAATCCTGTCGTTTGTCGTTTATTGAAGCCATCAAAACGTCGCGGGGACGACGAGCGTGCGTCGTTCGCGAAAAAATAGAAAATACCTGATGCACGCACCGCCGCAGTTTAACACGGCAGCGCGGGCGAACCGACCACGCCTTCTCAATCCGGCAAGAGTGCGTCGTAGACCACAAATGGTGACAGCCGTTCGATTTGTTGCAGATGGCTACGCAGGGCGACCAACTGATTGTGATCGGTAACCGGGCCGACCAGCACTTTAAACAAGGTAGCCGCGTTGGTGCGCGCCACGCGCACCGCAACCGGGTACTCGGTTACCTGGCTTACGCGCGCCTGCAAGGACAGCGCCGAACTTTGCGAACCGAAAGCACCGATCTGCAAAAAGGTATTGTCCGGCAGCCTGCCTGCCGTGCTCGCGCCAATGGCGGGCGGCACGCGCGACACAGTCGCAATGCGCGGAATTTCCACGGACGTTCGCTGGTAGTTGCCCGGATCAATCGCGGTCACTTCTACCCGCGCAGTGCCCTGGTCCGAGTACCCCAGTTTTTTGGCAGCCGCATACGATAAATCGATGATACGGCCGCCGTGAAATGGTCCGCGATCGTTAACGCGCACGATAACACTGCGACCATTGGCCAGATTAGTCACGCGCACGTAGGACGGAATTGGCAGCGACGTGTGTGCCGCAGTCATCTCGTACATACTGTAATCTTCGCCATTGGCGGTCTTGCGCCCGTGAAATTTGGTGCCGTACCAGGAGGCGGTGCCCACCTCGCGATAACCTCGGGCCGACGGCATCACGTGATAGGTTTTACCCAGGATTTCGTAGGGACTTTTGTTCCCCGCTCGCGTGACTGGCTCGTGACGGGGCACCGCATCGGGGATCCCGCTGACGTCGATATCATCCCGCGGCGGCCCGTCTCCAGGTTCGGGTCTGATGCTACTGCCACCCTGGCATCCTGCCAGCAGCAGCAACAACACTGTGCACAGCCCGCGTTTAGCCCTCGCCATCACCCAGACGATCCGCGATTGCTTCGCTGAGCTGATTTACCGCCATGGCATACCGGTAGCTGTGGTTATAGCGAGTAATCGCGTAGAAGTTGGGCAGGCCCAGCCAAAACTCCACGCCGTAGTCACCAATAAGCTTGAGAGGAATGGCTCGGGTATCCGCGGGCAGGCCTTGCATGACGGGCGCGAAACCCTGCACATCTAATTCCGCCAGAGTCAATTCCGGCACCAGTAGCTTATTGACCAGAGCCTCGTTGTACGCGCCGCTGGTGCGCGCCCGCACCGCAACACCCTGTCCAGGCTGCCAGCCGTGGCGCAGCATATAATTGGCAACACTCCCGATGGCGTCTTCGGGATTCTCCCAGATATCGACAATACCATCGCCATCGAAGTCGACCGCGTATTGCCGATAACTGCTGGGCATGAACTGGCCATACCCCATTGCGCCAGCGTACGAACCGGTAAGGGTCAACGGGTCGCGCTGTTGCTCCCGAGTGAGGATCAGGAATTGTTCGAGTTCGCGAGTAAAAAATTCACTGCGCTTGGGGTAATCAAAAGCCAGCGTGGCGAGCGCATCGATAACCCGATAGCTCCCGGTGATTCTGCCGTAGTGGGTTTCGACACCGATAATCGCCACAATCAACGCAGGATTTACGCCGTATTGCTGCTCCGCGCGGGCCAGCACGGCCGCATGGGTCCGCCAGAAATCGACACCTTCACTGATGCGTCTTTCGGTGATAAATATTTTACGGTACTCACCCCACTCTTTGACTTTTTCAGCAGGGCGCTCCATCGCATCAATAATGGATTGCTTGTACTCGACCTGCGCAAACTGACGCTCAAGCTGCGCGCGGTCGAAGCCGTGTTCGACGACCATCTTGTCGATTAGCGCACGCGCCAATTCATGACCACTATAGCCGGTGGTTACCGGATGTGGACTCGCTGCCAGCGAACTAACAGCCAGCAGTAACAACGCTATTGCCCACTTTCTCATAAAGTCTAAACCAACCGTTTTTTCTCAGTGCTGACTGCCATCAGCATACCAAAGCCCAACATCAGGGTCACAATCGCCGTGCCACCATAACTTACCAGCGGTAACGGCACACCCACCACCGGCAACAACCCTGACACCATACCCATATTGACAAACACGTAAACAAAGAACGTTAACGTAATGCTGCCAGCCAGCAAACGCCCAAACATGGTCTGCGCACGCAAACTGATAATAACACCCCGGCTCACAATCAGAACATACAACAGTAACAGCAGCATGACACCAATCAAGCCAAATTCCTCGGCCAGCACGGCGATAATAAAGTCAGTATGGCTTTCGGGCAAAAAATCGAGCTGCGATTGGGTGCCTCCAAACCAGCCCTTACCGTGTATTCCTCCGGAACCGATGGCGGTGGTGGACTGAATAATATTCCACCCCGCACCTAATTTATCGGATTGCGGATCAAGCAGAGTCAGTATGCGTTGTTTCTGATAATCGTGTAGCACGTAACCCCAGAACAGCGGCGCGGCCACCATCGCAGCAAGCACCACACCCAGAATATAACGTTTACCGAGCCCCGCCAGAAACAATGCAAATAATCCCGAGGCCCCAATCAATAACGCAGTGCCCAGATCTGGCTGAGCAATCACCAGCGCCGCTGGCACAGCCGCCAGCAGCACCGCCAACACGACGTGCTCGAAACGCGGTGGTAGCAACTGTCTGCCGAGGAAACTGGCCACCATGAGCGGCACCGCGATCTTGAGTATTTCGGAGGGCTGGAAACGTACGATACCCAGATCGAGCCACCGGCGCGCGCCCTTCGCCCCATCGCCGAACAACAATACCGCCACCAGCAACCCCAGCCCAGCTATGTAGGGCAGGATCGCCCAGCGTTCCAGAAAACGCACCGGCACCTGCGCCACCACCACCATAACCCCCAGACCAATCAACATGTACACCAGCTGACGTTCGAGCACTACCAGCGTGCGACCACTGGCGCTGTACAAAACCGCCAGCCCCACACCCATTAACATCAGTAGCAGGAGCAACAACACGTAGTCTATTTTTTTGCCGAGCCAATGGCGCCGTTCGCCGTAGACGCCCGACCCGTGCTCTTTCATGTGGCGTACAAAATCATCGCGCTGCAACGTCACCCCCTTCGAGCGGATAGTATGCAAAATACGCATCGATAAGCTGGCGCGCTACCGGCGCCGCCGTGGAGCTGCCATGCTCGCCGTTTTCGACGATGATACCCACCGCTATGCGCGGATTTTCCGCCGGCGCGAACGCGATAAACAGTGCGTGGTCCAGTTGCAACTTGGCCAGTTTGGTGGCGTCGTATTTTTCGTCCTGCTTGATACCAACCACCTGGGCAGTCCCCGTTTTGCCGGCCATTTCATAGGCCATGCCGACACCGGCCTGACGTGCGGTGCCACGCCCGTCGTGAACCACGCCACGCATCGCATCAAGCACCGGGCGCCAGTGCTGCGGGGCAATATCCAGTACCGCATCCGGCGCCACCTCGTGATAAATCTCGTCCCCGGCAGCGCGCACCAGGCGCGGCCGACGCACCTGCCCGCGAGTGCCAAGTCGCGCAGCCGCGACGGCCAGTTGCAACGGCGTGGCGAGCATGAAGCCCTGCCCAATGCTGGTATTTACTGTGTCCCCTGGATACCAGGCAATGCCATATGCACCCCGCTTCCATTCTTTTGAAGGCATAATGCCGGTGGCTTCGGAAGGTAGATCAATACCGGTTTTTTCTCCCAGCCCGAACAACGCGCCATAGTGACTCAGGCGATCCACCCCCATGCGCACGCCGACGGTGTAAAAAAACGTATCGCAGGATTGCACGATGGCATCGTACAGGCCGATGCGGCTACCGTGGCCACCCTTTTTCCAGTCTCGGTACTTGTGTTCGCGATTCTCCAGCTGAAAGAACCCGGGGTCATAAATTTTGTAGTTCTCGGAAATAATGCCGCTATCGAGAGCGGCCAGTCCGAATATGGGTTTTACCGTGGAACCGGGTGGGTATTGCCCACGCAGGGCGCGATCAAACAACGGGCGATCCGGCGATGTAGTTAGCAACCGATAATTTTCATGGCTGATGCCGGTGACAAATAAATTCGGGTCAAAGCCCGGCGCACTCGCCAGCGCCAGTACACCACCGGTGTGCGTTTCGATGGCAACCACCGCACCCTTCTCTTCTCCCAGCGCCGCAAAAGCAATTTCCTGCAGGCGATTATCGAGATAAAGATACAAATCCTTGCCCCGCTGCGGGTCAATTTTCTCCAGCACGCGCATCACCCTGCCACGCGCATTGGTTTCTACATATTCGTAACCGGGATTGCCGAGCAAGGTATCTTCATAGAATCGCTCCAGCCCGGTTTTGCCGACCATATGAGTGCCGCTGTAGCGCTTGCGGTCGAGTGTTTCCATTTCCTTTTCGTTGATACGCCCGACGTAGCCCGCCACGTGGGCCATATGTTCCTTCTGCGGATAATAACGAATAAGCTCGGCGACAATTTCGGCGCCATCCAGGCGATATTCATTCACTGCGATAACACCCTGCTCCGTTTCGCTGAGGTTGTAACGCAGCGGTACCGGCTCGTAGGGGTGACGGCGTTTCAACAGTTTTTCAAAGCGCTCGACTTCCTCGTCGGTTAAATTCAGCAACTGATCCAGATCGGCCAGCAGTTGTCTTTGATCCTGCGCGCGCTCCACCACAATCGACAATGTAAAACCGGTGCGATTATCCGCCAGCAACACCCCGTTGCGATCAAAGATTAACCCCCGCGGTGGCGGAATCGCACGCATGTGTACGCGATTATTCTCCGCTTGCGTGACAAAGTCCTGATGGCGCACCACCTGCAACTGATAATAACGCCACACCAGAACGCCTAGTAACAGCACCATCACGAGTATTACAAATACGATGCGGCTAAAAAAAAGACGGGCTTCCCGAAAGGGATTTTTCAAGGTGCGGTCAGCGTACATAGTTGTCTGCACACTGAACAATAGATCGATAATAGTTGACGTAACACGGTAGATCGCAACCACCGCCAGCGTCAACAGCAAGCGCCGCAACGGCGGCTTTCCAATCGCGCTTTACTGGCGCTGTTCTACAGTAGTCCATGGGCTCGCTGCGGCACCTATCGATGGTAGGGATGTCCGGTATTAATGGTCCAGGCGCGATAGAGCTGCTCAACCAGCAGCACACGCACCAACGGGTGCGGTAACGTCAGGGATGAGAGCGACCACACTCTGTCCGCCCGCGCCTGACAGGCTGGCGCCAGCCCGTCGGGCCCGCCAATCAGCAGGCTGTAATTATCCCCGGAGTTTTGCCAGGCCGCCAATTCAACTGCCAGGTCCGCAGTACTCCAGGATTTCCCCCTGACATCCATCGCGACGACGCGATCCCCGCTGGCAATGGCCTTTAGCATGGCCTCCCCTTCGCTCGCTATAGCGCGATCTGGGGGTTGGTTGCGGGTGCGCTTGCCCAGCACAATTTCCACCAGATCCAGGTTGAACTCAGTCGGCAGGCGCTTGGCATACTCGCGCCAACCCGCCACAACCCACGACGGCATCTTCGTGCCGACGGCGATCACCCGTAGACGCACCGCGACTCACTCTTCACTACGCGCCGGGTGGGCCGCTCGCATATCGTCGGGGCGAATCGACCACAGTTTTTCCAGCTCGTAAAATGCGCGGGTGGCGGGCGTCATGATATGCACAACCACGTCGCCAAAATCTACCAGTACCCACTCGGCGCTATCCTTGCCCTCTACACCCAGGGGTTGAAACCCCGCTTTCTTGCCGCGCTCCACCACGTTTTCCGCCAGCGCATTAACCTGGCGACTCGAGGTACCGCTGGCAACAATCAGGGTGTCCATAACATCCGTTAAACGCCGCACATCCAGCGTTACAATATTCTGTCCCTTCACATCTTCAAGGGCGTCGATAATCAGACTGGTCAATTGGGTCATCGGGTTTCCTGTTGGTAAAGATGATGTCTTTTGATGTATTCGATGACGGAATCCGGCACCACATAGCGCACCGAGCGGGCCTGCATCAGCTGCGCGCGAATCCAGGTAGCTGCAATCGGCAATAACGTCATTTCCGCCACCAGCACGTGGCCACATGGCGCGTGGCGCAACATGTCCGCGCTGTTGACCAGCCGCTCCGCCAGCAGCCCGGCCACCGGACCGGATTCCGGCAGATGCCAACCCGGGCGGCAAGCGACGACAATATGCGCGAATTCGACGATATCGCACCACCGGTGCCAACTGTGCAGGTTGACCAGCGAATCCATACCCAGGCACAAACATAAAGCGGCGTCGGGTCCATATTCTGCCCGCATCTCCCGCAGAGTATCCACGGTGTAGGACAAACCGCCGCGCCGCATTTCCCGGTCATCGGCAAGCAGCCCGGGTTCGGCAACCAGTGCGCGTTGCAACATGGCGAAACGGTGGTGGGCACTGACCATCGGTTGATCGCGATGGGGAGGGTCGGCGCACGGCAGCAAATGCATTATGTCCAGATTCAGTAGCTGGCGCAGCTCCACCGCCGTGCGCAGATGGCCGATATGTACCGGATCGAACGTTCCACCAAAAATGCCAATGGCTTTCAATGCTTACTCGCGGATATGGCCATCGCCGAACACGATGTATTTTTGACTGGTTAACCCCTCTAGCCCCACGGGACCCCGAGCATGCAGTTTGTCGGTGGAAATGCCAATTTCCGCGCCGAGTCCGTACTCAAACCCATCGGCAAACTGGGTCGAGGCGTTGACCATCACCGAACTCGAATCCACTACGGCGAGAAAATGCCGCGCGCGGGTGTAATCCTCGGTGACGATGCTGTCCGTATGCCCGGATCCAAACGTCTCGATGTGTTCGATGGCCGCGTCCATATCCCGCACCACGCGCACCGCGAGAATCGGCGCCAGATATTCCGTGCGCCAGTCCTCCTCCGTGGCCGCTTTGCAGGCATCGATCAGTGCGCAGGTCTGCGCACAGCCACGCAACTCCACACCCCTGTCCCGATAAGCCTTCGCCAGCCGCGGCAGAATAGCTGCCGCCACACTTTCGGCGACCAGTAGCGTTTCCATCGCACCGCAAATGCCGAAGCGCCGTGTTTTGGCGTTGAGGGCCACATTGTAGGCCTTTTCCAGGTCCGCAGAATCATCGATATAGACATGGCAAATGCCGTCGAGATGCTTGATCACCGGAATTCTGGCCTCGCGACTAATCCTTTCAATCAAACCCTTGCCGCCGCGCGGGATAATAACGTCTACGTAGTCGCTCATCGTCACCAGCTCGCCAACCGCCGCGCGATCTGTGGTGGTCACCACCTGTACCGCGTCGGGTGGCAGATCCGCGTGCCGCAATCCCGCACCAATGCAGTTGGCAATGGCCTGGTTGGAATGAACGGCTTCGCTGCCGCCGCGCAGGATAGTTGCGTTGCCCGATTTGAGACACAGGCTGGCCGCGTCGATGGTCACGTTGGGCCGGGATTCATAAATAATGCCGATTACGCCCAGGGGCACACGCATTTTGCCCACCTGAATGCCGCTGGGGCGGTAGTTCATATCGCTGATCTGACCCACCGGGTCGGGCAGCGCCACAATCTGAGTTAGACCAGCAATCATGGCGTCGATACGCGCTGACGTCAGCTCCAGTCGATCCAGCAATGCCGCCTCAAGTCTCTGGCTGCGCCCGTTCTCCATATCCCGCCCATTGGCTTCCGCCAACAGGGTGCGCTGCTCCGCGAGCGCGTTGCCGATATACGTCAGCGCGTTATTTTTTTGCCGAGTGCTGGCACGCGCCATCACCCGCGCCGCCGCGCGCGCGTTGCGCCCCACTTGCAACATGTAATCTTTAATATCCACCGGATCAACCCGCCATCCATCGTTGCCCAAAACCTGCGCCATTATAACGCTCGCTTAGCTGCAAGTCCGCCGCGATATTTGTGTCCCACTAACCGCAGCTCCGTCGCGCGCAAGCCGCAATCGCTAATTCGCCCCGCCGATGGGTATAATTTGCCGGGATTCCCATAATTAACGCGACATGAGGTTGGCATGAAGAAAATTGGCGGCGGTTTTTACTGGCAGGATCTGGCGCTGGGCGATCGGTTCGAAACCTGGGGACGCACCGTACTGGAAAGCGACATCAGCCAGTTTATCAATTTGATTGGCCTGCACGAAGTAGTGTTCACGGACCGGGAGTTTCTCGCTCAACATTCGGTTATCCGCAAGCCATTTGCCCCCGGCGCGCTGGTGTACAGCTTTGCCGAAGGCTTACTGCTACCCACCATGCAGGGTACTGGCATGGCGTTTCTCAATATGGAGCTGGATATTAAACAGCCCTGTTACGCTGACGATACCATTCATGTCGAGATCGAAGTTACGGATATTCGGGCCACCCGGGAAGGCAACCGCGGCCTGGTGCGCACGTTCAACAAGGTGGTTAATCAGCACGGCGAAACCGTGCTTACCTACACGCCGTTGCGCATGCTGAAAGGGCGGCCACAATGATGGTAGCAACGCCCTGACGCGACTTAGCGCCGACTCAACGCCACCACCCAGGCGCGAACACGGGATAAACGTATCGCCGGGTCGTCTTCCGCCAACAGATCGAGCTTGGCGGCCCGATCCACCGGCAGCAGGTCTGCCAGACGCCAGGCCAGGGAGACATCCGTCAGTCCCTCACCGATGTACCACTGGGATAAACCCAATTGGGTGGCGAAACTCTTTAACAACTCGCCAAGATCCTCGTCTCGCTCATCCATTGGGCGTTCCTGATCCGCCGGCTGTAACGCGACATCTGCGCTCGCCAGGCCGTCCTCTTGCGCCCAGCTGCGTTCGATCCGCACCCGTTGCACCCCCCTTACCACGATACCTAACAACCCATTTGGCAACTGCGACCAGTCGCAGATACGCACCGCCGTACCCCAATGATGAATCTGCGGCGTATCTCCAACTTCCCGCCCTTCGAGAATCGGCACCACGGCGAACGCCTGGTCACCCGACAACGACGCTTTAACCAGATTTAAATAACGCTGCTCGAAAATCTGCATCGGTAGCGCTACGGTAGGAAACAGGACCCGTTGTAGCGGAAAGAGGGGCATTGCCTGCGCTGGCTGATCTCCCATGTCTACTCTCTACTCCTCGGATCGACTTGTGCAATCAAGTGCGGCGGGCCCGGAAAAACCATAGTGCGTTCACCAGATATAGCAGACCACCAGTCACCATAAACACTTCTGGAAAATGCTCAAAGCGCATCACTTGAGGGGTAATACCCACATCCACAAAATATTCAGCGGCGCCTACACCGACCAGAATCGTCGCCACTAAAACTCGTAGCATGTAGCCCACCGTTATTCCTTTCACCAGGATTATTCCTCAGTAAGAACCTCAGACCATGCAGGCTGGATTCACGCAATAAAATACCACCAGACCAGTATAGGGTGCCGATCGCTGCCCGTCAGCTGCGGCGCGCTTTGTTTGGGCTACGCGAACTTGTTTTCCTGCCGCCGATCACAATGGCCATTTACGGGAGAATACACATCCAGTAAGATCGACCGTTCCAATATAACAATAGCCAGGAGAAATATCGTGGAAGCAATGAACCCAGCACTCGTCGCACTAGCCGGTTTTGCCGGATGGACGGTTTTACTGACCTTCGGATTGGTCAACGTACGACTCGCCAATGCATTTGGTGGGGCCAAAATACCCCTTAACCAGTTCAACTCATCAGGGGATGACCTGCCCGGTTTCGGCAAGCGCTTTACCCGGGCACATCTCAACTGCCTCGAATCGCTGCCGATTTTTGCGGCGCTGGTGATTGCGGCAGGCTTATCCAACCAGCTAAGCATTATGGAAGGCACCGCGATGTACGTTTTGTACAGCCGTATCGCCCAGTCCGTGGTGCATATGGTTTCCACCAGCGTACCGATGGTATTGGTGCGTGCCACGCTGTTTACGGTGCAAGTCGTACTGATGCTGTATTATTCGTACCAGTTACTGTTCTAAGCTGTATTTGTAAAAGCGATGCCGGTAACGGATATGCCCCGGAGCAAGAACTGCCCCGGGGCATCATCTGTTTTTACCTACCCCGTCACCACCCTGTCCAACGCCCCAACCAGCCCGCCGCGTCGATTGCCTGCCAGCTGCTATACAATGGTCGTCCCACCCACTATCTGAGGTTTCCCTATGACAGCCGTATGGCCCGACCTGATGGGTCTCAAGTTTTGCCAAACTTACTACCAGGTCGGAGAGTATCGTATACGCGTGCTCGAAGCTGGCGAGGGCGAACCGTTGATTTTTTTGCACGGTACTGGCGGCCATGCCGAAGCCTATACCCGCAACCTCGCCGCCCATGCCGAACATTTCCGGGTACTGGCCATTGATATGCTGGGGCACGGTTATAGCGATCGCCCGGATATCGACTACAACATCGACCTCTGGTCCGACCATCTTATCGCCCTGCTCGATGTGATCGGCGCACGGCAGGCGCTGTTGTCCGGGGAATCTCTGGGGGCCATGGTGGCCGCTTGGACTGCGATCCGCTATCCGGAGCGGGTCAAAAAACTGGTGATGAATACTGGCATTCTCGCTGCACCCAATGCCCACGGCCGAGCGGAACTCAAGGATGCTCTGGAACGCTCCCGCAAAGCCGCAGGACAGCTGACCAAAGAAGCCGTGCAGGCCAGAATGGCGTGGTTGATGGCGGAACCGGACAAAACCCTGACTGCGGAGCTGGTAGATATTCGTTACCAAATCTACGCACAACCGGGCATGTTGCCGATCATGGGCAAAATCGCCAACACCGTTCTCGGCGGCATTGGCGATGACGCCTGGTGCGAACGTTGGGTCAATCCCGCGGCCATGCAAAAAATACAATGCCCGACCCTGGTGCTGTGGACTCGGCACAATCCGGGACAGCCGGTTGCGCTGGCGGAACAGGCCATGCAGCAAATTCCCAACGCACGCCTCGTGGTTCTGGAAAACAGCGCCCACTGGCCGCAGTGGGAAGAGCCCGAGGCGTTTAACCGGCTACATCTGGAATTTTTGCGGGAATAAGCCGCAATTAACTGACCGCGACCATTGTTACCCGGCGCAACCCGCGTGGACGTATTCAGTCCCTGTTCGCTTAGCGCTTGTTTTGCATCAAATCCCGGTTGTGGTTAATCTGAAAAAATTCCCAGGGGCATTCACCTCGTCATTGTCCACGGAACTAGCGCATATTTGCGCTGAACTCAGAGTAACTGGAACGTTCTGAACAGGACGTCGAGTAGCCACATTGAAAAAAACCATTGTCGTACTTCTGCTTCTCGGCCTGGCGGGCCTTGCCTATTGGCGCCTCGCCGCGGTTGAACCTGTCGTCGTGCGCCTGACCACCGTGGAGCGGGGCGACGTGGCATCCACAGCGGCCAATACCCGCGCGGGTACCGTGAAAGCCTGCCAGCGTTCACGGCTATCCCCGCCCATGGGCGGCCAGGTAGGCCAATTGCTGGTGGACGAGGGTGACCGGGTGCAACAGGGCCAGGTGTTACTGGAACTCTGGAACGAAGATCAAAAGGCCCGGGTGTCCGAGGCCAGAGCCAAACTGACAGTCGCCAACGCTGCGGTTCAGGAAGCCTGTTACGACGCCGCGCTAGCACAGCGTGAACTCAAACGGGTGCAGGGCCTGGCCGCCCGCAAACTGATCGCGGACGATCGCGTGGACAGCGCACAAACCCGCGCCAGCATAAGCGCCGTTTCCTGCCGTAAGGCCGAAGCTGGCGTGGAAGTCGCCGAGGCCTTTGTTGAACTACAACAATCCCTGTTTGCCAAAACCCGTTTGACTGCCCCCTTTGCGGGCATTATCGCCGAAGTAAATGGTGAGGTGGGCGAATACATTACCCCGTCGCCGCCCGGTATTCCAACACCCCCCGCAATTGATCTGATTGCGGATAACTGCCTGTACATATCCGCGCCCATCGATGAAGTCGACGCCGCCGCCATCGCGCTGCAGATGCCGGTGCGCATCTCCCTCGACGCATTTCGCGGTACACATTTTACTGGCCGGGTGAGCCGTATTGCCCCCTACGTACAGGAACTGGAAAAACAGGCACGCACCGTGGATATCGACGCGACATTCGACACCTGGCCGGAGGATATTCAGCTGTTGGTCGGCTACAGCGCCGATCTGGAAATTATGATAGAGCAACGCAACGATGTGTTGAGAATTCCGACTGAAGCGATCTCCGACGGTAATCGTGTGCTGCTGTTTAACGGGCAGGACAAGCGACTCGAACAGCGCATATTTACACCGGGAATCAGCAACTGGACATACACCGAAGTCACCTCGGGTCTCGCCGAGGGCGAACAAATACTGTTGTCCCTGGACACACCCGGTGCCATCGCAGGCGCAAAAGTAGAATCGCAAGACGCTGTCACAGCGCCGGCGCCATGATTGAACTACAGCAGTTATGCCGTACCTTTTTCGCTGGCGATCAGGCGGTGTATGCCCTCGATCACATCGACCTGAATATCGTGCGCGGCGAATATCTTTCGGTCATGGGTCCCTCCGGGTCGGGCAAATCGACCCTGCTCAATATTCTCGGCCTGCTGGACAGCCCCAACTCCGGCACCTACCGTCTCGGCGACGTCAGCACCACCACCCTCAGCGAAGAACAGCGCGCGGGTTTGCGCCGGCAACAGATTGGTTTTGTGTTCCAGAGCTATCACCTGATAGCGCGCCTCAGCGCCTGGGAAAATATTGAATTGCCCCTGGTTCTGGCGGGCGAACCCCCGCCGTCACGGCGCCCCAAGGTGGACGCCATTGTGGATCGCCTGGGGCTTAGTGAGCGTGCTGCACACAGGCCCCATCAGTTGTCTGGCGGACAACGCCAACGGGTCGCCATCGGCCGGGCAATCATTATGAAACCGCAATTGATTCTCGCCGACGAACCCACTGGCAATCTGGATTCGGTGTCTGGTGGAGAAGTGATCACATTACTGGAGGAGCTAAATAGCGAAGGCATCACCCTGCTGGTTGTGACCCACGACGACGCCATTGGCGCCCGCGCACAACGGCGCCTGAAAATGCTCGACGGGCGAGTGCATTCCGATTCCGGGCCAGCGCAGCCGTTGCCGGACGCAGACTCACACACAAACCTGTCAGAGCGCGAAGCGCATGCGCGCCCTTGATCTATTCAACTTCAACCTGCAGGTTATTTACCGCCAACCGATGCGCTCGGCGATGCTGCTGGTGGCCATTGCCATCGGCGTCATTGCCATCAACCTGCTGACCGGATTAGGAGAAGGCGGCAAACGTTACGTACTCGGGGAGTTCGACTTTCTCGGCAAGAATGTCCTGATTATCCTGCCCGGCAAAAAAGAAACTACCGGCGGTATGCCACCGGTCACCGGAGAAACACCCAGAGACCTGACCCTGGAGGATGCGGCTGCCTTAAAACGCCTGCCGATAGTTGGCGACGTGGCACCCCTGATTGCCGGTAATGCACAAATATCCCGCGGCGCGGTCAATCGCGAGGCCTTTACAGTCGGCACCAACCTGGCTTTTTTCCGCATTCGTCAATTGCGTATCGCCAGTGGCAAAGCATTACCCTCGCTGGCCCTCGATCAGGCCGAAGCGGTCTGCATTCTCGGCCCGACGTTGCGTCGCGAGCTATTCGGCACTCAGCCCGCACTGGGTGAGTGGGTGCGCGCCGGGGAGCGGCGTTTTCGAGTAATCGGTATCCTGCAACCAGAGGGTCAGGGCCTCGGGTTCGACATGAACGAGGTTATGATTATTCCAGTAGCCAGCGCCCAGGCGCTGTTTAATCAGCAGGGTCTGTTTCGTATTTTTGTCGAGTTGCGCTCGCTGGACAACCTGGCTGGCAGTCGCACCACGCTGACTAATCTGCTGCGCGAGCGACACGGTGGCGAGGAAGATGTCACCCTTATCACGCAAGATTCCCTGATGTCCGCGTTCGCCGGGGTACTCAATGTCATGACGCTGGCGGTTACCGGTATCGCCGCTATCAGCATGCTGGTGGCTGGTATTCTGATCATGAATGTCACCCTGATTACCGTCAGTCAACGCACCGAGGAAATTGGACTCCTCAAGGCTTTGGGAGCCCCAGACTCCACGGTACGTTTAATTTTTCTTGCTGAAGCCGGAATGATGGCCTCCTGTGGTGCAGTGTTTGGCCTGGTAATAAGCAATATACTGCTATTCGTGGCACGCACCCTGTACCCCGCCATTGCGTTCACCACACCCGCCTGGGCGCAAATCGGTTCGCTACTGCTAGCGCTACTCACCGCGCTACTGTTTGCGCTGTTGCCGGCCCAGAAAGCCGCGCGCATGACACCGCTCGACGCACTGCAAAATAAACGGGCGGCGCAAAGTTGAGCGGGCCATCGTGAGCAGGCAGATATGAGAGCACAGGATGCGTTCAAGCTGGTGTGGAGCTCAGTAGCTCACAGCTTGAGTAAAAGCCTGTTGACCGCGCTTGGTATCGCCATCGGTATCACCGCCGTGACCCTGCTGACCGCCATCGGTGGCGGTATAGAGCAGTACGTGCTCAATCAATTCTCCCAGTTCGGCACCCGTATCGTCGCCATTCATCCCGGCAAAAATGTCACCCACGGTGTTGGCGGATTATTATCCACCGTGCGTCCCCTGAGTATTGCGGATGCCGACGCTCTGCGCGCCCTTAGTGGCGTCGAACATGTGGTTGGCGTGGTGCAGGGCAGTGGCACTGTTGAATCTGGGCAGCGCCAACGCAATAGCGATATCCTCGGTGTCGGCACGCAAATGCCTGAAGCCTGGCGTTTCAAACTTTCCCTGGGAAGATTTTTGCCCGACGATGAAAGCGGTCGCAGCCGTCCCTATGCGGTACTCGGTCATACCCTGCGCCAGGAATTATTTGGCAACCAGAACCCCCTGGGTCAATTTATTCGCGTCGGTGGGTTGCGCTTTCGGGTGATCGGTGTGATCGAGCAAAAGGGTCAAATGCTGGGCTTTGATATGGATGACATCGTCTATATTCCGGTCGACCAGGCGTTGCAGATGTTTAATCGCGAAGGCTTAATGGAAATCGATGTGACATTTTCCGAGACCAGTTCGTCCGTCGCAGTAACCCAGGCGATTACCCGGCAGCTGACCGAGCGTCACGGCGACGAGGATTTTACCCTCACCACCCAGGATGAAATGCTCGACACGCTGAGCAATGTGTTGTCGATACTAACCGCCGGTGTGGCCGCACTGGGGGCGATTTCTCTGGTGGTCGGCGCGGTGGGCATTGCTACCATTTTGACCACAACCGTGCGCGAACGCACCGGCGAAATAGGCCTGCTGCGTGCCCTCGGCTCCAGCCAACGACAGGTACTGGGGTTATTCCTCGGCGAAGCGGTGGTGATTGCGCTACTGGGGGGCCTGATGGGGCTCGTGCTACTGGGTATTATTCTGGTCGGATTTAGCCTGGTTGTGCCCAACCTTCCATTTTTGATCAACCCCATGTACCTGATTATCGCGCTACTGGTAGCAGCTACTATTGGTTTGCTCGCCGGGGTCGTTCCCGCCCGTAGCGCCGCCCGGCTTAATCCGGTGGACGCACTGCGGGCCGAGTAGCGTACCAGTGCCGCACTACCAGGCTGTACACCGCCAGATTGGTACCCGTTGCAATCACTCCCAACAGTAGCTGTAGCTCCCGGGTCAGCCCTGCCGGATAAATCAGCGGGCTCAGATAATGATCGATAAACCCGCCCGTATAACCCGCCTCGCCACCGGCCAGGCGCAAACTGTTTTCCAGCGGCGTTAATGGGCAAATCCAGCCAAAAAATTCAATCGACGAAATCCACACTGCGAGCGGCACATGTAACACCAGTATCCATTTACGCCAGAAATACAGTAGCCCACCCAGCAAGCCAAACATAATCAACAGCAAATGCAGGACGAGCACCCCATCAGCCAATAATCGGTATAGCATGGCAACCAACTCCAACGACCAACAATAAAAACCCGGCTCTGCCGACCAAAAATTTGTATAAACTGAGTTCCTGATCTCGAACAGCTTAACATTGCTCCGGTAACGTCTCGAATGGTACGTTGCCGGTAATGCCGCCACTGGTCGCCAGCGGACGGATGCGAGAACGGATGCCAGCGTAGGGAATTGATTATGACCACCCGTCAACCGAACTCCAAGCTGGAGTACGACCCCACGCAACGGAAAACGATTAATAACCCGTTCCCGTTGTTTGCCCGCCTGCAACAAGAAGCACCCATCTACTGGAGCGCCAAGCTCAACGGCTGGGTGGTTACACGCTTCGAGGATTGCAAAGCTATCTTGCTGGATAAGCGTTTTTCTTCAGAGCGCATGAAACCGTTTTTCGAATCGATGCGCACCGAACAGCGGGCCTGTGTGGAAAATCTTGAATCCTCAGTGGGACTGTGGACCGTATTTCTTGACCCACCGGACCATACCCGTTTGCGTCGTTTGCTGAACAGTGGTTTTACTTCGCGGGCGGTAAACGGTATGGCGCCACGCATCGCGGAAATTGTCCACGACGTGATCGACGCAGTGGCACACCAGACGGAAATCGAATTTGTGCACGATGTAGCCTTCCGTATTCCCGCGTCAGTCATCATGGAAATGCTCGGCGCGCCGAGTTCGGAAATTCACAATTTCAAATTATGGTCGGACGAAATCGGTTTATTCGTCGGCGGTGCGCGGGTGACACCGGACAAGTACGCACGCGCGGAAGCTGCAACCGCAAAGATGAGCAATGCGTTTCGCGAACTGATTGCCGAGCGGCGACGCAAACCCCGTAACGATATGATCACCGCTCTGATTCGCGCCGAGGACGAAGGCAAGGTGTTAAACGACCGGGAACTGATCGCCACATGCATTCAATTGTTGTTTGCCGGTCACGAAACCACCAGTAATTTGCTGGCCACCGGCCTCTATTATTTTCTCAAATACCCGGAGCAACTGGCCGACCTGCGCCGCCATCCGCAACTCGGAGAGCAGGTGGTGGAGGAAGTCCTGCGCCACGATGGCCCCAATGCCGCGGTCACACGTGTCGCCAGGGAAGATATTGACTTTCAAGGTCACCACATCGCCAACGGGCAACGGGTGTTCGCCATGATCAACGCCGCCAACCGCGACCCGCGGATATTTAAAGACCCCCAGCAATTTGATATTCGCAGAGAAGTGTCTGGCAACCCATCCATAGGACAGTTCGCGTTTGGCCACGGTATTCATTTCTGTATTGGCGCACCGCTGGCGCGCCTCGAAGGACGCATTGCCTTTCCGATTTTCGCGCAGCGCCTGCTCAACCCCCGTTTAAATGGCGGCGAGCCAGACTGGATCGACAGCCTGAGCTTCAGGGGTCTGGAAAAACTGCCCATAACCTGCGACTTCGCGCCACGGCAACTATAACCGTCGCGCCACCACAACTATACATCGATGCGGAAAAGCGCGTAAGGTAAAGCGTCGCAGCGAAGGCGGGGGAAGAATAAAACGCACTAACACTATTTGTCAGCGCTATTTTTATACGGCCCCTTTTTTGCGCTAGTATGCTGAAACTTGACCAGACTTCGGAAAATATTTGCCATGCCACATCCCGCCACTACTGGCACTAGCCCCAGAAACTTGATCGACTACCCGTTAATCGACGCCGACTGCCACTATTATGAACCGGACGATTGCTATACCCGTCATATCGTTGCGAAATTTCGCGGCGATGCCATCGAGGTGGTGCGCGGGCTGAGTAAACATGCGCAGGTGCATTTTCGCGGCAAACGCGTCAGCTTTTTCAGCGCGCCCCCGGGGGAACACGCTGGCAAGCCCGGCTCTTTCAAAGCCTTTTACGAAAACGACGATCACCGCGGCGCCCATATTCTCGCCGCCGACCCCATTTCGTGTTTTGAATTGCCCGAGTCCATGGACCGCCATGCACGGCTAAAGTGGCTCGACGCCCAAAACGTCGAGGCCGGTATTTTCCTGCCGTCGCTTGGTGTGGGCGTCGAAATGGAACTGCGCGACGCCGGGCCCGAAGTAGTTATGGCCAATCACGTCGCGTTTAATCGTTGGCTTCAGGACGACTGGGGATGGGATTACCAAAACCGAATTTTTAGTGCTGCACAGCTGTCGCTGGTCGATCTGGACCTGGCGGTTGCGGAACTCGATCGCGTATTACAGGAAGGCGCGCGCATCATCAACCTGTTGCCCGGCCCGGTGCTGGGCCGCTCGCCGGCTGATCCGCACTTCGATCCGTTCTGGGCCCGTTGCCAGGAAGCAGGGGTGCCCGTGTCATTTCACCTGGGCAATGCCGGGTTCGAAGAACTGG
This sequence comes from Porticoccaceae bacterium, assembly GCA_041601945.1. GTDB lineage: Bacteria > Pseudomonadota > Gammaproteobacteria > Pseudomonadales > Porticoccaceae > JBFJKD01. The sequence goes on from JBFIHG010000008.1 coordinate 51,387, forward strand.
TGTCCGCAGCCTGGGGTGAAAACCCCCGTCCACCCCATCACAAGGTCACCGCTTTTCAGCACGTCATCGGCATGATGGAGCGGCCGGTTAACGACACGCTGGCGGCACTCATTATGCACAACTTGTTTGGGCGCTTTCCGGCACTGCGCATCGCCTCCATTGAAAACGGCTCCGCCTGGGTAGCACCACTACTGAAAAGGCTCGATAAAGCCGCTAAAATCGCCGGCAATAATTTCACCTACGGACGAATTCACGCAAAACCCAGCGAAATTTTTCTCGACCGAATTCGCGTTTGCCCGTTTCCGGAGGACAACATTCCGGAACTAATCGACGCGGTTGGTCCGGACGTGGCCATTTTCGGCTCCGACTGGCCCCATCCGGAAGGACTCGTGGAACCGGTGGAGTTTGCCGACGGTCTTGGGGGCCTGGACTATCGGCAGGTGCGCAACGTTATGCGTAGCAACACCGCTCAATTACTCGGTTTAGCCGGTTGAATAAAATGATAAAACCCCTGCTCGGCCGCTTCCTCGTTACGCTAATCGCTGTTGCGGTGGCATTCGCAGGCTACGAGTATTATAAGCGCCCGCAGGACCTGGAGACCCAGGCACAGACGGATGCTCTGCGCCAACAAGCGAGAACACTGGGAGAGCAGGCCACTGCGCTCAGAGATGAGGTCGACCGACAGCATCGGGACGCGGAACGGGAAAAACAGCGCTATATGCACGCCGCCTATTTGGTGGAGGGATTACAGGCTGGCGCAGCTATTAAAACGGCCGTCGCGGAATATTTTTTTTCGGCTGGCGCGTGGCCCACATCCAATCGCGACCTGGAACTGGCCGAAGCGGAGCAGTTCAACGGGCAGTCGCTAACCAGCCTCAGGGTCTCCACCAACGGGGCAATCATCCTGACCTATGACCAACTGTCCGGGGTGACCGGGGGTACTATCCAGCTCATACCTGAATACCGCCCATCCACTGGCGCCATCAAGTGGCGCTGCGTAACCTGGAGCTATTGGCATATCGCTACCACCGTTCCCCAGTGCGAATATCGAGTGCCGGAACCGAGGGGGCTTCTGATCCCGGCAGACTAATGCTAACTAAACGATATAGACTCACTGTTAGTACTATGCTGAAAACTGGTGCCGTGCTAAATGACGGCACAGCTGGACACTACACTCGCCAGCTCATCGAATACTGGTACGGAGAAACCTCATGACAATCACAACCCCACAAAAATGGCTCGCGGCGCTGTTGTTTAGCCTCTGCGCAAGCGCTGTTCAGGCGCACGACCACGACGCTACCGGCACCCCGGCCGTCGAATCGCTCGGCGAAGTGAATTTTCCAGTCACCTGCACACCTGCTGCACAAACCGAATTCAATCGCGCCATGGCACTGCTGCACTCGTTCTGGTACAGCCCCGCACAGGCGTCTTTCGCAACGGTGCTGGAACTTGATCCCAAGTGCGGTATGGCCCATTGGGGTTCAGCCTTCGCGTCCATGGGTAACCCTTTTACCTGGTCGTCCAATCCCGGTGCAGCAAAACTCGGTGCTGTACACGCGCAACTAGCACACAAGACTGGCGCGAATAGCCCCCGGGAAAGGGAATATATCGCCGCCCAAGGGATATTCTTTCATAACTGGCAAACCGTCCCCTTCGCGCAACGTGTTGCCGACTACGTGCGCGCCATGACCAGCCTTGCCGAACGCTACCCGCAAGATGACGAGGCAAAAATCCTGCAGGCATTAGCCATTAATTTCGATATTGATCCCGCGGACAAAACCTTTGCGAAACAGTCACAGGCGATGGCCATTCTCGAGCCCTTATTCGTTAAATACCCCAGGCACCCTGGCATCGCCCACTATGTTATTCACACCAACGACTATAGTGAACTCGCCACCAGAGCACTTCCCGCCGCCCGCACGTACGCCGGTATCGCACCCTCCGTACCCCATGCGCTGCATATGCCTTCGCATATTTTTTCCCGCGTTGGGCTGTGGCCAGATATGGTCACCAGCAATCGCGCCTCCTATAACGCCGCGCGGGCCGAACTCGATAATGCGACGCTGACGGTGGGCACCTATAACGCCCTGCATGCCATGGATTACATGTTGTTTGCCCACCTACAGCAGGCACAGGACAGCGCTGCGCTAGCCATTCTGGAAGAAACTCAGGCCATAAAGAAAATTCAGGTGGAAAATTTTGCCGCAGCCTACGCGTTGGCGGCTATACCGGCACGGTTCGCACTGGAGCGCAAGGATTGGCGACAGGCCGCAGCGCTGACGTTGTCACCTGCCGATATGGGCTGGGAAAAATTTCCCCAGGCCGAATCCATATTGGTGTTCGCACGGGGATTGGGCGCGGCGCGCAGCGGAAATCTTGATGCGGCGCGAAACAGCGTGACTCGACTGCAGGCCTTAAACAACCAGATGCGCGCCGCCAATCTCGGCTATTGGCCCACACAAACGGATATTCAGATTCAGGCAATCGACGCCTGGATTGCCCTCGCCGACCGACAGCCAGATGTGGCGCTGGGATTGATGCGCGCGGCCGCCACCGCCGAGGACGCCAGCGACAAACACCCTGTCACGCCGGGTAATGTTGTGCCCTCGCGAGAACTACTGGGCGACATGCTGCTGGAACTGCAACAACCCGCCGCGGCGCTGGATGAATACGTGCGCTCACTACAGCGAGATCCCAACCGTTACCACGGGCTATCCGGCGCCGCGCGCGCTGCTGCCGCTTCGGGAAACAATCAGTTAGCTCGCGAGTACTTCACCCGGCTGCAGGCACAAACCGTCGATAGCGACAGCGCGCGGCCGGAATTGGCAGAGGCCAGGAGCTTTTTGGCCACGCCTTGACACAAGCCAGGCTTACACACCGTCGGATCTGTCCGCCCCGAACGGTTTAAAGATCAAAATTAATTTTGGCAGTAGGGTCAGCGATCCCAGCAATGCGGCCAGCATCGCGACGCCCGTTAATAAACCAAAGTACACCGAAGGAATAAAATTCGACAACGCCAAAATGGAAAATCCGACAATGATGGTAATCGCCGTATAAAAAAGTGCACGGCCAATGGTGGCATGAGAACGGTGCATTGCCGCCAGGTAATCATTGTCCACCGCAAATTCGCGCGTAAAGCGCGTCAGGTAATGGATCGCGTGATCGACGCCGATACCAACCGTAATCGCGGCGATGGTAATGGTCATCATATCCAGGGGGATGCCGACAATACCCATACCACCCAGCACGATGGATGCCGCCAGTAGATTCGGTAAAATAGCTATCAGGGAGATTTTTAACGAGCGAAACAGGATCAAAAACATCAGCATAATGCCAAAAAACACTGCGCCCAAAGTGACGATCTGGGAATAGAACAGGCTTTGCAGCATGTTGTTGTAGAGCACCATCAATCCGGTCAGCCGAAACTGGTCCGGCGCCAACTGTAAATCGTTAACCAGAAAACTTTCAATCTCGGCCAGCAGTTCCGCACGCCGTAAGTCGCCCTGGGTTTCCACGGTGCGCATAGTGACGCGGGTTTGATTCTGCGCGTCGTCAATGTAGGGCGCTATCAGAAAATTGTTAATTTCCGGCGTCATATTCTGGCGCATCACCGCCAGCTCGAAATCATTGAGGCGATGACCGGTTAAATCATTAGCTACGTGGAACGCCGTCACCAGAGAGTTGACTTTGCCGATCTCCGGCAGAGATTCCAGAAATGTGTGTAATTTTTCCAGCTCGTCCAGGCCAGCGGTGGTAAACCAGTAACTGTTCTGCGGCGCATCCTCTGCGTCGTCGTCGCCAAACGCATCACCAAACGCGTCGCCCTCAAACGCATCGTCCCCGTCGCCGTAGGGATCATCCTCGGCGACTTGGGAGTCGCCGTAGTTATCGTTAAACGCGTCACCAGCGCCGTAGGGGTCGTCTATGTCGGCAGCCACATCCAGTGCAGGCGCGTCAAAGCTCGGCGCCTGAATAATAATATCGAGGGGAGTGGTGCCGCCCAGATTGGCATCGATAACCGCCAACCCCTGATGGATTTCGGTATTCGCACGAAAATAGTCAATAAAGCGGTTATCCACTTTCAGCAGTGTTACACCGTAGGCCGCCACTAATGCAATGGTTAACGCCAGCACCAGCAGGACATTGCCATGGCGTTCGGTAAATTGAGAAAAGTGCAGAGTCAGGGAGGCGGAATTATCATCGCCATCATTGTTGGTACCCTTGCCGGTTAACATCATGCCGGCGGGTATTACCAGAAATGCGAGCACCAACGCCAGTGTCAGCCCGATGGTCATCATCCAGCCAAAGTCTATTACCGGTCGAATATCGCTAACCACCAGGGACAGAAACGCAACGATGGTAGTGAGCACCGTATACAAACAGGGCCGGGCCATGGACGACACGGTTTCTCGCACCAGATTTATCAGCTCGTCGTCTGGCCGATCGCGAAGTAATTCTCGATAGCGTACGATCAGGTGGATGGTGAGAGCGAGGGTAGAAATCAGTAATAACGCGACAAAGTTGGATGAAATAACCGTTAAGCGCCAGTCGATCCAGCTCAGCCAGCCCAATACCATGGTCACCGATAATACGCACACCAACAGTGGCAGAAATACCCAGCGCACCTGACGAAAAATCACCGCCAACGTCACGATAATAAACAGCACAATGCCAATACCGAAAACCTTGAGATCGCTCTTAATAAAATCGATCATATCGGCGGTCACCATGCTCGGTCCGCCCAGAAAAATTTCGGCATTATCGCGGTATTTGTTCAACACCGAGCGCACATCCTGCACCCGTTGATGTTCCTTGGCGGCGCGCGCGGTGCGGTAGTCGAGAAACTCCTGGCTAACCCGCTCCAGCTCCCGCTGTTCCTCCTGGGTAATACCGGCCGTGTCCCTTTTCAAACGCAGCGCGTCCCGTTGACGCACCAGTTCGGTGTAGCGTTGATCGAGTCGAATGGTCGCGAGTACGGCAGTGGTCTGACCATTCGGTCCCAGAATCAGATCGCGGTAAATCGGACTTTCCAGAAATTCTCGCTTGGCGAGCTGGCGATCCGTGCCGGGGGTCAGCAGCGTACGCGGCTCGTCGTCGAGCTCTGCGACCTGCACCTTCGGGCTGTATAACAAGGGTACGGTGATAATGGAATTTACGCCTACCACACCATCTACCCGGGACAAATCTGCCGTGAGGGATTTCAGGGTATCTAACGCCGCGTCAGAGAACAGATCCATGTCGCGGGGTGTAAAGGTCACTACCAGAAAATCGCCGCTACCGTATTGCTGGTTCACTTCGCGAAAGTAGTCCAGATCGGTGTCGTGCTCCAACGTCAACGAGTCTGCCGACGCATCCAGCTTGAAGTTTGGCAAGCCAAATGCCAGAGCCACAGCGGCGATAAAAACGACCATCAGCACCAGTACTGGATGACGTAACACCACTGCTTCATGGAGCCGCAGTAAACGCTGTGACATGGAATGTTCCCTTATTGGTGATCGACCCGGCGCCGCGCAACGTAAACTACGCGCAACGGTGGTTTATTGTGGTTACGACTATTTTGTGTTGCCTGTGCGACACAGCGCGCCGATAAACCTGCCAGCTATTATGCGAAAAAATTGTGTCGGAAACCACTGAGCAGATTAACGATCCAGGTGTCCCAGTTCTCGGTCCGGCGCGATCAGGTCCCTGACGCCTTGTTTCAGGATTTTAACCTCGGGAAATCCACCGTCGCGGCGACGCTCCCATAGCAGATGGTCGCCCACCCAAATTTCAAATGTCCCGCCTTGCTCAGCCGGCACCAGTGCCACTTCGCCAACCACGTCGGCGAACGTGTGCAGTAGCTCCTGGGCCATCCAGGCGGAGCGCGGCAACCAGTTGCAGCGGGGGCAATACACAATTTTTATACGCGGTTTATCGGCATCCACCGAGGCGCTGTCGGTCATCGCCTCTTCTCCAGATGATGTGCGCCGTTCAAGTACTGGCCCCGGTTTGGCTATTGCGCGCCAAATACCCGTCGCAACAAGTCCGTGGTCTGTTTTACCGGGTTGGTGCGAATGGCCGCTTCTTCCTGAGCGAGATAATGAAAAATTCCGGCCAGGCTGTTGTCCAGCACATGTCGGGTAAGATCCGCTTTGACATCGGGCACGAAGGGCAATGCGCGATACTGGCCCATGGCACTATCCAGAGTCTGCACGGCGCCCACATCAGCGAGAGTACTTTCCACAACTGGGCGCATTTCTTCCAACAGCTGTGGGGTCATTTTGCCCTGAAAATAACGGGTCGCTGAATCCTGTGGCCCGTTGTAGATGGTCATAACATCCTCGAACGTCATCGCCTGGATCGCCTGCGTGAACAGCGCCCTGGCTCTGGGGGTCGCCGCCTCTGCGGCCTCGTTAAGCTTGACTTCAAGCTCGTCCATTTGCCCCGACATACCCACCGTGGCCAGCACCTTTTTAACTTTGCCCAACTCTCCCGGCAGGGGGATATGTATCGCCGGATCATTGTTAAAGCCGCCGTTTTGACCCAATTGCGCGACCACGCTGTCGGTGCCGAGTTGTAGCGCTTCCTTGAACGCATTGCCAATATCGTCCGTACCGACAGTGTTAGTCGACGTGGACGGCGCCGGACTCTTGCCAAACGCGCCCAGTAGCTCGCTGCCCTTCTGCCATAAACTGCCTTCCGCTGTAACGGTTCCCGGGAATCCCGCCACCACCGCGGCCAACACCAGCACCAGGCCACGACTGCGCCAGGGAAAATACTTCGCGACGCGGCGCGCTTGCGGGGCAAAGCAGATGCGTTTTGCGAACCTGTATACGCCGAATAATTGTCCCATGGTAAAAATCCTCAGTAGGCGAGCGGCCAACCATCGGCACCGCGCCGCTGTGTATTCAACAAGCGATGACCTGACTGGGTTTGTCAGGCACCAGCACTGCGAGTAATGCTGCTTGCGCTGTTGCCAGCGCGGTCGCCGACACGGTTATGCCAACGGGCAACCATCCCCAGTCTACCAGACAACGACGCACCCGGCTGGTGGGATACACCGCAGCGACGCGCCCGGCCACGGGGGCGTGATTTGTGGTTACACGGCTCGACAGTCATCCCGTTCGGTTCACCACCAGCTCCACACTGCCGCGATTATTGCTATAGAAATTCCAGGCATCGTTGGCGAAACAATAGAGGTAACCGGATTTACTCGCGGTCCAGCTGCACCCCGCCTTGATCGGAATTATCTCGTGGGTCGCCGGGGTACCATCCGCCTGCGGGTTTGCTCCGTTGGCAATTACCCCCACCAAACAGAACCAGGGCAACTTTTCCTCGCGGCGCGAACCGCGAAAGTCGGCCTCCTCATTGCCGCTGAGCTTCTTGAAGCCGGACTCTAGTTTGCCCCACAGCGTACCGGCCAGGTGCACAATTTCGCCCGCGTGAAATTTGCCGTCCGTGGTACCAGCCGGGCCGCATTTAATTTTGCGATCCAGCCACTGGCCGGTAGCGGAAAACTGGTAGGTGGCTCCCCCGTGAAGGTAAATGCCCGTGTCGTTCCAGGGCTGAGAGGCGAATACGGTACAGCGCTGTGTCACGCCCGGGGCGAGATCGATGGTGGGGCGATAAAGCCCCTGAGTGATGGGCGGATTGCTCTGGCGATCGAGAATTGAGTCGTGCAGTGCTGGGCCGGATTTAAGCAGCGGTACACTGCGTGGCTGGGAACGCATCACCTTAAACAGACCGTTGCGGGAATCGTGTAACAAGCCTCGGCAGTCCGGCACAACCTGGTCATAAAGGCCCGGGTGAAACCCCAGACCCTGGCTATGCGCTTCATCCATCATCCACTTTAAGGCGCCGTTTGCGAGCCCACAGTCCACATAACCGCCACCCACATCGCTGTGCACGCCGGGAAACCACAGCTGTTTAACATCCGGGTGGCTATCCGGGTTATCCCACAGGGTAGGCGCAAAACTGGCCCGCATTTCATCTGCCGCCACCGCCTGGCGCGCATGGCGCACCGTGTGTCCCAGGGTGGTGTCGTGAAACGCGTAATCATCGGTGTCGTCGAGCAGATTGAGGACCGCCATATCGTTGGGAATGCCCAGCGCTCCCACCGTGTCCCAAACACCCAGAAAGTGCACGGACACATCCGTCGGGGCGTCAGCGCTGGCAGAGTGAAAAGCCCAGTCCTTGCTCCACTCAGAACGCGCCTGGCGTTTGCCATAGCCCTTGGTAAATGCCGTTTCCACTCGTTTCCACAGGTCGTTGTCAGCCAAACCCCTGGCATCGAGCAATCCGACCTGACCGAGCATACCTGCCAGGCTGCGCACCGTATAGGCGCCGCGGCTGAATCCAAAAAGATAGATTCGATCTCCGATTTGATAGTGGGTCGCCAACCAGCGATAGGGGCTTTTAATATTGTCACTCAAACCCGAGCCGGTGGCACCGCCCGCCAATTTCTGCCACCAGTTGCCTTCGGTGCCAACTCCCGGGTGGTAGTAGGCCAGTTGTGTAACGCCGTCGCCGTTGGCGGGTCGCGCCAACGCATTGTAGAGGCGCACCACATTGGTGGGTGCTGGAATACCGTTTTCTTCCTGATCAGGCGTGTTCCAGGTACCGTCGCAGCAAACAATGAGATTGCGCATAGTGTTTGTTCCTCCTTGTTTATTTAAACCACCTCTACCATCTGCCTGACAGCATCCACCTAGCGCGCTTCGATGCGCTCGGCCACCTCCAGAATCAGGCTGGAGGTCAGGCGCGAGCGCTCGACCGTGCCAATAAAAAACCCCCGCGCATCCACCACCGGGATGGTGTTGACCTGCAACTGATCCATCTGACCCAGCACATCGCGTTTGCTCGCATCAGGTGTCACCGCCAGTTGCGCATCGACAAAGCCAGGTAGTTTTTTCAATCGCTCTTGCGCGCTGGTAGAGGTCTCGTTGAGCCATTTGGCAAAATCCCGGTAGGCGCGTTCCTTTTCGGCGCGAAAATACACCGCCACATCCAGGGCCTGATAGATGCCAAATAATTTGCCGTCGTTGTTCAAAATAATTAAATACTGCAGATAGGAGCTGGCATACAGTGCGTCGAGATAACGCTCTATGGCGGGACCGTAGTAGCCGCCGTGACCGAGCCTGAACACCAGCGCCTGGGTTTTTTGTTCCACCAGCCGCGGAATATCCTGCACGCCACCCTTGGCAGCCATTGCCAGCAGGTTGACCACCTCATCCACACCCGGCGCTTGCGTATCCGCCACGTCGGCGGCGATACCCGTCCGCGCGGCATCGGCAAACAGTTCGGAGAAATCAGCTTTTACCCCAAACGCATCCAGCATTTTCAGCTTGCCCATCACCAGCAATACCAACAAAAGTGGCAAAACTAACAACACCAGATCGAGAGTTTTTAATTCAAACCTGTCGCCAAATTTGACCCGCGCCAGCACTGCACCTGCCACCAGTACAATGCCGAACGCTAGTAATGCAATGACCTGCCATTTTTGCATCAGACACCCCCAGCAGCTCGACGGGCGTGACGCCAGTCGAGTGGAAAATAATTGTTGTGACGCGGGAGAAAACCGTCCGGCCATCCCTGCTCTGTTTAGCGTCGAGTCAGCGCTAAACTCCTGTTAAGGATAGTTGCGTTTTTATGTTTTGCAAGTTTCCCTCCAACTCAGCCTTCGGTGGGCAAGAGCAGATCCGGCAGCGGAAAACGGACCACGTCGCGGGGGGTGTCGGGATTCCCAACCAATAACTTCGGCGTTTCAAAATGCCGGTTGACGATACTCCGTTTTGTATCGAGGGTGGACGCGGTAATGCCCGCCAGATCGGCAATCGAGTCGATAAGATAAGCGATGCTGTAGGGGCGATGGAGGCATTCCTCGTCGATGGCACCGTTGTTGGCTTTCCAGCTCGCCGAGCGCCACAAAATAAACGGGACGGTATACATTGCCGCCGTCGGCGCAGCTTCATCGCGACCGACGAACGAACGCTCGGGGTCATCGTACACCTCCTCTCCGTGATCAGAAAAATATAGCAAAAAGCCGTTGGGGCCCGCTCCCTTGAAGGACTCGATTAGCGATGCGACAACGTTGTCGTTATACAGCACAGCATTGTCGTAGCTGTTGTACATCGCCTGCTCGTCGCTGGCGACCCATGGCGGAACACCTTCGCCGTCCGTAAATTGATCGAATGCCGGCGGATAGCGGTAGCGATAACTCATGTGCGTACCCAGTAAATGCACCACGATAAACTTGCGCCTGGCCGGATGGGCCAGCGCCTGCTGAAAGGGTGCCACCACCGCGCCGTCGTATTGCTCCGCATTCTGGGTGCGATTGTTGTTCAGATAAGTTTGATGGTCTGCCTGGGCGGAAAAGAACGTCAGCATCGTATTGCGTCGGGTCATGGTTTGCTGATTGGTGATCCAGAACGTTTCGTAACCCGCCTGCCGCATCAGGTCGACCAGAGTGGGTTGAGAGAGCTCGGCCAGAGGATGGCTTTGCTGGCCCATGATCAAGGCCTGCTGCAACGCCTCAATGGTATAGGGTCGCGGGGTGATAACATTGTCGAATACCATCAATTCGTTGCGCATGGCGTCTAATTTTGGCGTGGTATTGCGCCCGTAGCCGTACAAACTCATCCTCTCGCGATTGGTGGATTCGCCAATCACCAGCACCAGGGTCACGGGTTTATCGGCATTGTGATCAACCAGACTCGTGAGCTGCGCCGTGGTGCTATTTTTCGCTAATAAAGCGTTCACCCCGTCCAGCTGTTGCCGGTACTTGGCATAACCGATAACTATCTGCCAGGGGGTAGCCGGTTCCAGTCGGGTGGTAAAGTGGTCGAAGGCGTCCGCGAACGGTGCACCTTTGAGCATCGGCATCACCAGGGGATACAGGATAACGGTCGCGCACAAACCCATTGTCGCCAGCTGGGGGCCAGCGGTAAGTCGCACCGGTTGCAACTGGAACCACAGCCAGACGGGCAGGGCAGTGTAGGGGGCAAATACCAACAGCATCCACCACTGAAAATAAACCTGCAAATATTCGCTCGACTCAGCGGTGTTGGATTCAAACAGTGTAAAAATAACGCTCTGCGAGAATTCCTGTCCGTACACCAGCATATAACCCAGAGTTACCAGCGACGCGGCCCACAACAACAACCCCGTCAACGCCGAGATTTGACGCGTGAGGCGCGGCCATAGCAGCACCGGTATTAACCACAGAGCACTCATATAGACGGCCTGTCGCAATCCGGTGCCGCTGTGCCCTGTTCCCCACACGATAGCTTGATAGACACCCGAAAAATAAAAGAAAAATAGATAAATTAAGAAAATATTGCGCGCTTGTCCGCGAGGTTTTTCTGGGTCAGTGTCTAAAACGGTGTTATAGCTGCTACGCATCAAGGAGGGCCTGGCCGAATGATATAAGCACCGTTGGAGACTCTGTGGTGTGATTAGTTCCACTCGGAGAATTAAAGCGCCTGTCGCGCGACCTGCCACCCACCCAGGGCGCCCGACTGGCACCTAAGAAAGGGACTTGTTAATCTGGTGTTGCGGATAAACAGTAAGCGCGGCCAATCATTCGATAAACAATGGGACCGGGTTCCACTTCGGACCACAGAAGCGTGGCATAGCACCGCGAACATTTGCGACAATCTCCGCCTCGGAGTCGTACCAAACAGATAACAAAGATGATCTGCACCACAGCTTGCTACTGTCACAAGGAGTGCGTCCATGACCAGGGTTCGTCCAGCCACACTAGTACTGGCACTGCTGTGCGCAGGGTTATGGAGCATAGCGCCGCCCAGCGTGGCGACTACTATCCCCGACGAGTTAGCGCACTGGGCGCCCTGGGTGCTGAAAGACGATAAGTTACTCCCATGTCCGCGCCTGTCCCACACCGCAAACGAACAACCCGAGCAACGCCGCTGCGTATGGCCGGATGAACTAACCATCGACATAACGCAACAGGGAGCACGCTTTGCCCAGCGCTGGACCCTGTATGGCGAAGGCTGGATTTATCTACCGGGTAACAGCAAACACTGGCCTCTCCAGGTCACGGTAAATAACACACCCGCCACAGTCCTGGAACACCATGGCCGACCCGCGCTGTTTGCCACACCCGGGCGCTACGCCATTGAGGGGGCCTTGCGCTGGCATCAACCACCACAGTATCTACCGGTGGCCAGCGACAGCGCATTGATCAAGTTGCTGGTGGATGGCAAGCAGACGCCCGTAGATATTGATGTGGAGGGACGCCTGTGGCTACGGGACCGAGATACCAGCGACGCGACCGCAGTGCAGAATGACACCCTCAGTATCGAAGTCTTTCGGCTTCTTAGCGACGATGTTCCACTGCTACTGGAAACCGAATTGCGCCTTACGGTATCCGGTAGCCCGCGGGAAATAGTCGTCGGCCAGTTGTTACCGGATGGCGCGCAACCCATTGATTTTATGTCGCCGCTGCCCGCCCGTATCGAACCGGACGGCCGTGTGCGTGTTCAGGCGCGGGCCGGTAAATGGCGTCTGCGCCTCGCTGCGCGCTTCACCGCAGCGCCCAACAAATTTGCCATGCGCCAGCTGGATGCGGACTGGCCGACACAGGAAATATGGAGTTTTCGCGCCAACCCATCCCTGCGCGGTGTACAGGTGGAAGGCGTCGCCGCAGTCGACCCGTCGCAACTGGATTTACCGGAAGAGTATCGCAACCTTCCCACTTACCTGCTCGGTCCCGACGATATGCTGACTCTGCAGGAGCAGTATCGGGGGGACGCCACGCCGGCGGCTAATCGGTTGTCACTGCAACGCACCCTGTGGCTGGATTTCAGTGGTGAGGGTGCAACTGCCCGGGATTTGATCAGCGGTACACTGACCCACAATTGGCGCCTGCGAGCACAACCCGAACTGGCCCTGGGCAGAATCGTCTCCGGGGGCGAACCGCAGGTGGTCACTCGCCTGCCGGGAGAACAAAACGCCGGCATTGAAATACGCCAGGCGCAGGTTAGCGTCGAAGCAATAAGCCGTATCGAACCCACTGCGGCGCTCTCTGCGAGTGGCTGGCAACAGGATTTTGAAGGGGTCGGTGTGGAATTGAGGCTACCTCCTGGCTGGCACCTGTGGCACGCGGCGGGACCCGATCGCGTCCAGTTCTCATGGCTATCGAGCTGGGATTTGTGGGACCTGTTTATTTGCCTGCTGGTGGTTAGCGCCCTGGCGAGGCTACTGGGTTGGCAGTGGGGGTTGCTCGGCGTCGCCCTGCTTGCCCTTACCTACCACGAGAGCCATTCTCCGCTGTGGAGCTGGGCAGTTCTGATTGGGGTATTACCGCTGATTCGCGTGTTACCGGACGGGCGCACCCGACAATGGGCACTGTGGTTTGGCTACGCCTCCCTGGCGGTACTGGTGCTGATCATCCTGGCATTTGCGGTGCAACAGATTCGCCAGGGACTCTACCCACAGCTGGAACAGCAGCGCGCCATCAATACCGCCCCCTATAGTTACGCGCGCCCCGCCGTACAGCCACCGGCACCGCGGACTCTGGAAGAAAGCACTCTGGCGACGCTGGATAGTGTGGAAGTCAAAAAAAATGCCGCCGAAGAACCCCGGCGCGAACGCTATCGCCCCACCGACAACATTCAAACCGGACCCGGGGAGCCCACCTGGCAGTGGCGCCAGGTCCACCTGGACTGGAGTGGTCCGGTGCGTGCGGACGAACCGCTGACGCTATATCTGAGCCCGCCGTGGCTGACGACACTACTTAAATTTATCCAGATCGCGCTTAGCGCACTGCTGTTGTTCGGTCTGGCGCGGGCGGTATTGAGTGCCCGGCATTCTGGGGGCGGGGGCTCTCTCGCAAAAAATACCGGCCCCGCTGGCATAACGCTGGGAGCGGGCCTGCTGCCCGCATTGCTCGCCTTGACCCTCGGCGGTTATACGCCAGTTACCGACGCCACTTCGTTCCCACCCAAAACGTTGCTCGATGAATTGCGCGGTGAACTTACCCGCGCGCCAGCCTGTGCGCCCCAGTGTGCTTCTATTCAGGCCGTGCATCTACAGCTCGACGATAACCGGCTGCTACTGCGGGTGCGCGCTAACGCGGGCGCACGGATCGCGCTGCCCCTGCCGGGGGATAAAAGCTGGCAACCGCAATCTCTACTGGTCGACGGCCAGCCCGCACCCCTGGCGCGGGACGGGGACCAGCTGTGGGTAGCCCTCGACACAGGCAGCCACGACCTGGTGTTAAGCGGCAACGTAACCGGTGAGCAAATAACGCTGCCTTTTGCTCTGACCGCACACAATGTTTCCGTGGTCGCGCCGGACTGGAACGTTGCCGGTCTTGTCGATGGCGCTGTGCCGGGGCGCTCGTTACAACTGCACAAGCGGGAGCAAAAAAAGGTGATCGAGACCCTGGCGCCCAACCCTATTGCGCCGTTTGCGCGGGTCGAGCGCGAATTCTTATTCGACCTGGACTGGCAGGTGTTGACTACGGTGACCCGTGTGGCACCGGGCATGGGCCCACTCAATCTGCGCGTCGCGCTACTGCCGGGCGAATCGGTAGTTAGCTCCGGCCTAACGGTAGAGAATCGCGAAGTACTGGTGGCACTGGATAGCCGCCAGGCACGTTTTCAATGGCGCTCCATGATGCCCATTACCAAGCAGCTGACCCTGACCGCCGCCAACAACCCTGCCTGGGTCGAACAATGGCGCGTCAATAGCTCACCGCGCTGGCATATTGTCAGTAAGGGCCTGCCCCCGGTGAAAGCTGCGGACTCTTCTCAGGCTGCACTGCCGACCTGGCGCCCCTGGCCGGGGGAAGGTCTCACCCTGTCCGCCATCAAACCAGAGCCTGTTGCCGGACCGACAACTACTGTGGAAAGCGTGGCCCTGGACTATCGGCCCGGCGCACGCAGCGCCGCACTACAGGTTACCCTGGCAATTCGTTCCAGCCTGGGCGGCGACTATCCGGTCACCCTGCCGCTGCCAGGCAAACTACAACGCTTGACAATAGATGGCGACGAGCAAACCCGCGCGATGGACGACAGTACCGTAATTGTCCCACTGCGCCCCGGTCTACAGACGGTAGATATTCAGTGGGCACTGGACGTGGGTGTCACCACCACCACAGCCACCCCGGCACTGGTACTCGCGACACCGGCCAATAACATCGATGTGAAAATGGAATTACCACATTCGCGCTGGCCACTGCTTATCAGCGGGCCGGACATTGGCCCGGCCATGTTGTACTGGGGCGTGCTGGCAGTCATTATTGCGGTGGCCGTGGCGCTTGGTGTCGGCTCCAGGCGTTTGGGGCTATCGATACCGGTTAAAACCTGGCAGTGGTTGTTATTGACGATTGGCATGAGCACGGTGAATATGGTGGGCAGCATACCGGTTGTGTTGTGGTTCTTCGCCATGGAGGCGCGCCGACGCCGATCCACAGGAGTGGTTAATCTCGTTCAGATAGGCCTGATCGCACTGTCCGTCGTGGCGCTACTCAGTCTATTTTCTACCATTCCTCAAAGTCTGTTGTCCGCACCCGACATGCAAATTACCGGTAACGGGTCGAGCAATTACCTGTACCAGTGGTATCAGGATCACAGCGCCAACACCCTGCCGCAAGGCCAGGTGCTGAGTGTGCCCCTGTGGGCCTATCGCGTGGCAATGCTGGCCTGGTCCCTGTGGCTGGTGTTCGCGCTGCTAAACTGGATCAAGTGGGGATGGCAGTGCCTTGCCACCGGTCGGTTGTGGGAAAATCCGCCACCACGAGTCAAACGGACTGCGGCTAGCCCGGGAGAGAGTTATACGGAACACAAACCGTGAACGACGCGCCGCGCCGAGCGCCGCAAGCCAGTGTGTCGGAGTAACCGAATACATTACGTGGAGTTGCAGGGGTAACTATGGTGAGCAATCATCGCAAGAACCAACGCCGACATCTGGTCGCCCTCGCTCAGGTTAAAGACCTTGAGTGCGACTCAATCCTTGGCTATATCGAAGACCTGTCCACGACAGGGATAAGTTTACTTACTGACCGAGCGTTTATTCCAGGCAGTACAAAACGCGTTTCCATCAGCTTTCACAATCCTCAACAGGGCCAGATGTACATCAACGCAACGCTGCGCATCGCCTGGCAACAGTTGATCTGGAATAGTAACGATGAGACCCGCGCTCAATATAAAATGGGCTGCCAGATTGTCGCTATTGTCGACGCAGATCACGTAGCTTTATTGCAGGCTGGCAGCGCCTACGGTTTGGCTGGTGGGTAGTCATACGCCCGCGCACCGGGCCACCTGTCACTTACCGCCCGCGCCGAACTTTTATTATCCGCTATGCGCTGCTGAATAATTACTTGGCAACACTCGTTAGTCCCGAACGAATATGCAAATCCCGCTGCGGAAAAGGAATCTCAATAGCATTATCTATCAGCGCCTTATGGATGGCCAAAAGATAACTCGACCTGACCAAACCCGGCCGCTTTACATTATCGCCTTTTAGCCACACCACCAGATCAAAATCAAGACTGCTGTCGCCAAACTCCGTCATCACAACGGAGGGTTCGCGACGCTCCCCACTCAAAGTGAAAGGAACTTTTTTAATTTCTTCGAGAACCACTTCCTGCACTTTCTGCGGGTCGCTACCGTAGGCCACACCAAACGGTATCAAAAAACGCCGCTCGTCGTCGGACAGCGTCCAGTTGTTCACACGATTATTAATAAACTCAGAGTTCGGCACCAGAATATCCGCATTATCCAGCGTCCGAATCAGGGTGCTACGAATATTGATCTCTTTCACCTCCCCCAGCAACCCCGATTCAAGCTCCACGAAATCGCCAACGCGCAGGGATTTTTCAAACAAAATAATGATGCCTGACACAAAATTATTGACGATATTTTGCAGGCCAAAACCGATACCCACACCCAGCGCCCCGACCACCAGCATTAGCTTGTCGGTACTCAGACCCAGCATACCAAGGGACAACAACACACCTATCGCAAGAATCGCCCAGCTAAAAATGCGGTTAAAGGTATACAGCTGCGTAGGCGAAATACGGCTGCGCGCGGTAATAATGCGCGTCATATAATTGCTGAGATTGCGCGACAGCACGATGGCGATCAGCAGGATTGCCAGCGACGAGCCAAGCTCAACCACGGTGAGTTGATAGCCCGCCACGTCGATTAGACGAAACTCCAGTACCGCCTTGAATTTATCCATCACTGCGTCCTCGTGTAGCGCCTAGCAAAAATAACTTCCACAATATGCTCGTTATAACCATTTTTTTCGTCGAAAAATAATAATCAAGCCCACCGCCACAGTCAGCATCACCGACAGCAGCGCAAAATAACCCCACCGATAGTGCAGCTCCGGCATCACATCAAAATTCATTCCGTACACACCGGCCAAAAAACTGAGCGGCACAAAAATTGCCGTTAGCACCGTCAACACCCCCAACTTCTTGTTCAGGGCATGGGACGACAGGGACAAATAGCCCTCGATCAAATCCCCCGCCAGGGAGTAATACAACTGACTCAGGCTGTGCAAACGTTCAAACTTGTCGTAGACCTCAGTTAATCGCGCGCGAATCCACGCATCGGCAGCCGTATCCTCCGGAATATCATCACACAGATGCTGAAACAGTTTTTCCTGGTAACTAAATATGCGCCACAGTTTACGCAGGCTGGTGCGATATTCGATCAACTGCGCCATGGCGTCGTCGCTGGGCGCCAGCAACAGGTTGTCCTCGAGGTCACCGAGACGCGGTTCAAAATCCAGCAGTAAGTTGAGATAACGCTGCGCAACTGTGCTGGCCACCCGCAGGCACACTGCCATACTGCCACGCGCAAGATGCTCGCTTAGTTCGCCAGATTGCAACCAATGATTGATGCTCGGAGAATCCCCGCTACTGCGCGTCACCAGGCAACGCTCTGCACAGAAAAATGCCAACTGAATAGTGCCCACGTCCAGCGACAAACTCTCCGCATCAAGACCGCGCAGCAGGACAAACGTGTAATCGTCGTACACGCGATACTTTGGAGGTTCGCGATTTTTCAAACCGTCCTTGATAGCCAGCGGATGGAAAGCAAAACGTTCCAGTTGTGCGCGCTCAAACGCTGGGTCTTCGCCCCACATATGCAACCATAACTGCGCCTCGGGCAGTTGCTGCCACGTGGTAATTTGCTCGATTCCCCCGCGGCGCAGCTCCGCTTCCCCTTTAACCCATAGTACGCTTGTAATCATGATGCCCGCCGACGCAATTGACTGCTAAACAGGTTAGAACATTTCACCCTCTGTGGCGAGGGGCAGGGATCACTCGCGGCTGGCAACTGCGTTCCGCTCGGCGGCAGGGAAAATTTTTTCAGGTGGCATCGTGCTGGCGCAGCGCCTCGGGCCACGGCTGCATGTAACAGGACCGCTCGATATAAGTATCAGGATTTTTGCGAAAATGATGCCGCAATAAAGTGATGGGGGCAATCAACGGCACCTCACCACGGCGGTACTGATCGATAATTTCCACCAATTCGCGTTTATCGTCTGGTTCCAGTTCGCGCTTTAGATAACCCTGGATATGCTGCAGCACATTCACATGATTACGACGACTCGCCCTTGTTTTCAGGAGAGTCATCGCGGCGCTGATATATTGCCCCGCCAACCAGTTCACATCACGTTGCACACCGGCAGCCAGTAGTTTACCTAGCGCACGGGTCGCATTTTGGTGGTGACTCATAAAAAGTAATTTGTGCCGCGCGTGAAATGTCGTCAGCGCGCTATGGCTCACGCCCTGAGCCAGCATTTGTCGCCACCGATGAAACACATAAACACGCTGTAGAAAATTTTCCCGCAAACCCGGATCGCCCAGCCGGCCTTCCTCCTCCACCGGCAGGAGTGGAAAATTCGCCATCAGACGCGCCGCGTACAAGCCCACGCCATTTTTGCTCGGATGGCCTTTGGCATAGGTTTTGACCCGTTCCATACCGCAGCTGGGAGAGTCTTTTTTGAGAATGTACCCGCTCAGATTGCCGTGCCAGGGTTTCTGTTCCTGCGCGCAGCGATCAAGCCTTTCGGTAACATCCAAAGAGGCATCCTTAACCCCAACGGCACGCACACTGCCGTCGACCGCAAGCAAACGTATGGCAGGGCGGGGCACACCCATGCCGATATCCACCTCCGGACAAAATGGCACAAACTCAAAAAACTGGCCGAGGGTTTTTTCGATATACTCATTGCGCTTGTGACCGCCGTTATAACGTACCGGCGCGCCCAGTAAGCAACTGCTGATGCCGACTAAAATTTTTTCCGCGCCCGTGTCAACCATACCTGATTACTCGGAATATGCGTCGATAATGTCACGATAACCACTCTGGTAATCGCCGTAACGAAACGGGTATCCCAGTTTGGTAATTTTTTTATTGCGACAACGTTTATTCTGCCCACGTGAGTGCACCGTTGTCGCAACTGCCGGAGGTACCGCACAACCCAGTCGCTGCGCAAGCCAGGTGACCACCTCGCCGAGGGGGGTAGGGCTATTGTCGCTCCCCACATAATATTTATCTAAAATAGTGCCCGCCAAACGTTGTGCAAACAGATACGCCAAAAGGCGCACGCAATCCTCGGCGTGAATACGATTAGTGTAATAACTGGGCTGGTACTGCACTGGGTTACCGCGCAACACGGATTGCATCAATCCATCACGACCAGGCCCGTAAATGCCGGAAAATCTGACCACGGTCGCACCGGGGTCATGGTCGTGCAGCATTTTTTCCGCGTGCAGTAAACAACGGCCGTTAAACCCCTGCGGTAGCGTCGGCGAAACTTCGTCTACCCACTCGCCATTGTGCTGACCGTAAACACTGGTGGAAGATATAAATATCCAGTGCGGTGTAGCACCGTGTAGCGGTGATCGCTCCTCAGGGGGATTTGAAAAATGGTGTAACAAATTGCTCAAACCGTCTGTGAACAAAGCCTGATAATGATTTTCCGTGCGCTCGCCCGGCGCCAGAATCACAAACACCTGATCTACCTCGCAGGGAATGCGCTGCACCTGTTCGGGCCGAGTGATATCGCAGGTCACATAGCTCACCCCGGGCAGCGCTTTGTTTGGCGCAGTGCGTTTTACTGCGGTAACCTGATGTCCCTGCGCCACCAGCACCGTCGCCAAAGCGCTGCCTATGTCGCCGCACCCCACCAATAATACGCGCGCCAAATTAACTAGCTCCCCGAGCGCGATGGGCCGCGACCTCGGCCAACTGTCGGTCGTGCCACCGCGCCAGCGCTGCCTGTGCGCTTAGCGCCCCCAGCAAGGCCCATAACATATCCCACTGGGCATCCCAAATATCTCCCTGCACACCGAGAAACTCCATAGTGCCGTCACCGCCGAACACCGCCGCCCACCACTCGATCAATTCGTAGAAGGCACTTAGCGCCAGCGCAAAACAGGTCACCAAAAAGAACAGCCAGGGGCCACGCCGCAATACCCGATTGCCCAACAATACTTCCCGCGCCACCAGGGCTGGCACAAAACCCTGGGCAAAGTGCCCCAGGCGGTCATAGTGATTGCGGCTCATCTCAAACAGGTCCTGTACCCAGAAACCGACGGGTACACGGGCATAGGTGTAATGTCCGCCCACCACCAGTAGCACCGCGTGCAGGAAAATCAGATAGTAGACCAGCCTCGTCAGCGGAAACCGCTCGCGGGTGAGCCACACAATTGGCAGCGCCATCAGCACTGGCAATGTCTCCATCCACCAGGTCAGACGGTCATAGGGGTCGATCCAGGACCATCCCGTGACAACACCAATTACGGCCAGCAAAACCCACAGCTCGCGGTTACTGGCCATCGTATTGTTCCGCGCCAACGACGTTTTCAACGCGCCCATCATGTTGCCCTAAGCGGGCCAATAACCGAGCGTGGAAATCACCGAAGCCACCGTTACTCATAATCACAATATGCGCGTTCTCTCCTGCTTCCATCAAGGTCTCTTCGATCAGCTGTTCCATATCGCTCACCACTTTACTTGGTACTTCGGCACCATCGACTACCTCCCGTAACGACCAGTCCATATCGGGCGACTGATACCACAACACGAAGCTTGCATCCCGGGTAGCCGTTGTCAATTCGGCGCGATGCACCCCCATTTTCATGGTATTGGAGCGCGGTTCGATAACAGCAATGATTTTTTCTGTGCCGACCTTATTGCGCAAGCCCCGCAACGTTGTAGCAATCGCCGTTGGATGGTGGGCAAAATCATCGTACACGTGGATACCCGCAAAACTACCGAGAGCTTCCATTCGTCGCTTAACTCCTCGGAACTGACTCAACCCCGCGCAGGCCTGCTTGGCCGCGACCCCAACGTGGTGGGCCGCCGCTACCGCCATCAATCCGTTAGCCACACTGTGGTCGCCAGTCTGCTGCCAGTCGACCCTGCCTACCACACTGTCGTTGCATAAAATTTCGAACGCACTGCCATCGTTGGCGAGCAGATTGGCGCGCCACTGGCCTTTGCCTCCCGTGGTTTCCACAGGGGTCCAGCAACCGCGCTGCAACACCGCCGCCAAATTGGCATCGTCCTGCGGCACCACCACCAAACCCTGTGCGGGAACAGTGCGCAGCAGATGGTGAAACTGGGTTTCGATGGCGGCCAGGTCCGGAAAAATATCCCCGTGGTCAAATTCCAGATTATTCAGCACCAGCGTGCGCGGATGGTAATGCACAAATTTGGAACGTTTGTCGAAGAATGCCGTGTCGTATTCGTCTGCCTCCACCACAAACAATGGCGTGGTACCCAGCCGCGCCGATACACCAAAATTCTGCGGAACACCACCAATCAAAAACCCTGGCGAGCGCCCCGCATATTCCAGAATCCACGCCAACATGCTCGCCGTGGTGGTTTTGCCGTGGGTTCCGGCCACTGCCAGTACGTGTTTGCCGGGCAGAAAGTGATCCCCCAGCCACTGCGGTCCCGAGATATAGGGTAAGCCGGCATTGAGCAGGTATTCCACACAGGGATTGCCCCTGGACAGGGCATTGCCCACCACCACCAGATCGGGTGCCGGCTGTAGCTGCGCCGCGTCGTAGCCCTCGGTAATTTCAATACCTGCCTGAGCCAACTGGGTACTCATGGGCGGATAGACATTGGCATCGCTACCGGTGACCCGATAGCCCTCGGCGGCGGCGAGTTGCGCGAGGCTGCCCATAAAGGTGCCGCAAATACCCAGAATATGAATGTGCATGCGCTGACCGACTGGTAATGCTGTGTATGGATTATCACACCAATACCCAGGCGCTGCCATTCCGCAGGGTATCCGCCATGCATTCAGGCAACGATTCCAGTATTATGCCTCGTCCGAATTAAACTGCGTGGCGCGGGGAAAGCATGGCAAAAAAGAACGCGTTTTACGCGCAATCTGGTGGTGTGACTGCGGTGATTAACGCCAGCGCCTGCGGCGTCATCGAAACCGCCCGCGCCAACCGCGATAAAATCGGCAAGGTCTTCGCTGGACGCAATGGCATTATTGGCGCGCTGCGCGAAGAATTAATCGATACCTCCAGGGAATCGGCAAAAACCATCGCCGCACTGCGCCACACGCCGTCCGGGGCCTTTGGTTCCTGCCGGCATAAACTTCAGGATCCGGCGCACAACCGCGCCGAATTCGAACGACTTATCGATGTATTTCGCGCCCATAATATCGGCTATTTTTTCTACAACGGCGGCGGCGACTCGGCCGATACCTGTCTGAAAATTTCGCAACTATCACACACCATGAGCTACCCCATTCAAGCCATCCACATTCCCAAAACCGTGGATAACGACCTGCCGTTAACCGACACCTGCCCCGGATTTGGCTCGGTGGCCAAGTACGTGGCGGTCTCCACCCGCGAAGCGAGTCTCGATGTCGCATCCATGTGCGCCACGTCCACCAAAGTATTTATTCTCGAAGTGATGGGTCGGCACGCTGGCTGGATCGCAGCGGCCGGCGGTCTGGCGGCGCAGCGCGCAGGCGAGCCACCGCATATTATTCTGTTTCCCGAAATTGCTTTCGATCGGGACAAATTTCTTGCGGAAGTACAGCGCACCGTGAAACGCGAAGGCTACTGTGTCATCGTCGCTTCCGAGGGGACGCAGTACGCCGACGGTACGTTCCTGGCCGCGACGGGCACAACCGACGCTTTTGGACACCAACAATTAGGCGGGGTCGCACCCACTCTGGCGGCACTCATCAAAGCCGAATTCGGCTACAAATACCACTATGCGCTGGCGGATTACCTGCAGCGGGCCGCGCGCCACATCGCCTCAGCTACCGATGTGGAACAGGCCTATGCCGTGGGGGGCGCGGCCGTCGAGTATGCGCTGGCGGGCAAGAATGCCGTGATGGTCACCATCGAGCGGGGCGCGGGTAAAAAATACCGCTGGCACCTCGGGGAAGCGCCGCTACAGCGAGTGGCTAACGTGGAAAAGAAGATGCCTCGTAATTTCATTACTCGCAACGGTTTTAGCATTACCGCGGAAGCGCGGACTTACCTGGAACCACTCATCCAGGGGGAAGATTATCCGCCCTACAAAAACGGTGTACCCGACTACGCGCGCCTGAAAAATGTACTGGTTCCGAAAAAACTGAAAACGACTTTCGCGATTTAACATGCCCTAGGCTGTGGGTGGCACGTGCAGCAAAAACGTCACCGGGCCATCATTACACAAGGACACCTGCATATCCGCGCCGAACTCACCGGTAGCAACGGACCCATGCAGTTTCTCGAGCTCCGTCACAAAGCGAATATACAATAATTCCGCCATATCCGGTGGTGCCGCGCTGGCAAAGCTGGGGCGTAAACCTTTGCCGGTATCGGCGGCAAGCGTGAACTGCGGCACCACCAGAATACTTCCGGCCACATCAATAACGCTTTTGTTCATACGCCCCTGGGGGTCAGAAAAAACTCGGTAATTGACAATTTTTCGGGCCAGTTTAGCGCCTTCCGTTGGACCGTCACCGCGCTGCACACCAAGAAACAGCAGCAGGCCAGGTCCAATCTTGCCGACCATGGACCCGGAGACTTCTACCGACGCGTGGGTGACCCTCTGAATTAATCCCAGCACTAGTTGCTCTGCACCCCAACCATGCGCGACATTTTCTCCGCCGCCCGCACCAATGCATCCACGGTACCGGCTTCGCTGGAAGCATGACCCGCGTCGCGAATGATTTCCAGCTCTGCCTCTGGCCACGCGGCATGCAGGGCGAAGGCCTGGTCCATCGGACAAACCACATCGTAGCGACCGTGAATAATAAAGCCGGGGATAGTGCGCAGGCGGTCGACTCGTTCCAGAATACTGTTTGGCTCCAGGAATATTTTATTCACAAAATAATGGGCTTCGATGCGCGCCAGGGCCAACGCAGTATGCGGGTTGCCAAAGCGGTTCACTACCGCCGGGGCCGGATCTAATGTGGCACAGCGCCCCTCCCACAGAGACCAGGCTTTGGCGGCAGCCATACGCTGAAGTTCATTATCACCGGTCAGCAAACGGTAATAGGCGCCGACCATATCACCGCGCTCAGCCTCGGCAATGGGTGCGACGAAATCGCGCCAGTAATCAGGGAATATGCGATTGGCGCCATTTTGATAAAACCAGTGGATATCCTGATCGCGACACAGAAAAATACCCCGCAGAATTAATCCCAGCACCTGCTCCGGCCAGGTTTGCGCGTAAATCAGACTAAGCGACGAGCCCCAGGAGCCACCAAATAGTACCCAGCGATCTATATCGAGATACCGCCGCAGCGCCTCCATATCAGCGACCAGCTGATGGGTATCGTTTTCCACGAGACTCGCATGGGGCGTGGAACGGCCACTGCCACGCTGATCAAACAGGATAATTCGGTATACCTCTGGATCAAAAAAACAGCGGTCCTGTTCCGTACACCCGCCGCCCGGCCCACCGTGAACGAATAGCACGGGGATCCCATCCGGATTACCACACTCCTCCACGTACAAGACATGCGGCTCGCCGACTTTAAACTGCTGCGTCTGGTACGGTCGAATTGCGGGATAGTGCATGCGCATCCTGCTACTTCCATTATTATTGGCAGGGGGCTACGCTAAGGCAGAACATAGGAAAACGCAAATGCCAGAGAAGCAACGCTGTAACTGGTCCGGCTCAGACTCTTTGTATCAGGCCTATCACGATCAGGAGTGGGGCGTCCCCTGCCGCGATGACGGCAAACTATTTGAATTTCTAATTCTGGAAAGTGCACAGGCCGGGCTCGCGTGGATCACTATTTTACGTAAGCGGGATAATTATCGCCGCGCGTTTGCAAATTTTGATGCGCCCAGTGTCGCGCGCTTTAACCAGCGCAGCATCTCACGCCTGCTCAACGATGCGGGTATCGTGCGCAACCGCCTGAAAATTGAAGCGGCCATTAGCAATGCCCGTTATTTCCTGGAGGTACAGCGAGAGTTTGGTTCGTTCGCTAATTATTTATGGGCGTTCGTGGACGGTAAGCCCATCCAGAATAACTGGACCGCCGCCTCTAAAGTACCAGCTACTACGGCCCTTTCGGATGCCATCAGCAAGGATATGAAGCTCCGTGGATTTCGTTTTTTTGGCAGCACTATATGCTATGCGCACATGCAGGCCATGGGCATGGTCAACGATCACACGGACAACTGTTTTCGTCACAGGGAATGCCGAAAACTGGCTAATGCAGGCTGATACCGTTTTGTGGGTGCGGCCTGTCGATCACCAGCTTCGCGTCGCTACGGCTCAGCATCGCTATCAAGTTAGACACACCGCCACAGCTGGCCAGACTGGTCATACGCACATCGAATGTCACCGCCACCTGCTTACCGCCAGCTTCCAGGTACAAAGATGACAAAAGCTTGCGCAACCGTTGCTGCACGCGATGACCGGCGCGCTTATTTTGGCCCTGAAGCAGAACCATAAACCGATCGCCTTCCCACCGACTCAGGCCATCATCACTACGCACAATTTGTTTCATTACATCCGTAACGTGACGCAATGTTTTATCGCCAAATTCGCGACCGAGCTTTTCGTTGTGTTCCGATAAATTTTCAATCACCACCATAACCACTGCACAATCCTCGCCGTCGGCATCGAGCTTTGCCGCCAGAGAGTGCAAGTATTTTTCCATGGTGTCCCGCGCAATCAGGCGGGTTTGCGCATCGCGCTGAACTGCAATTGCGCCAGACACCCGCTGGCGTACTACTGAGTGCGCGCGCGCCACGCGAAACGCGTAGTCCTGCCCCACCGTAAACAGGAATAGTCCCGACAGAGCCGCGAGAAAACGCAGCTCGACGGCAGGCTCAAACATGCGGCCAGGCAAGGGATATAAATCAAACCAGAATATAACCGCCAGTACTGCCACAATCAGGGGCGCAATATAGCGCGCGCGCGAATAGCCAAGAATAGAAACAATACCCGGCGACAACCCCATACACCAATACAAACCGGTTCCCTGGACACCGCCGTGCAGCAGGAGAAAAAAGAAAAGCGCAATCGCCAGCAGGCTGAAATACCATTGGACAGCACTATTAACGCCCGTTAACACCAGACCGGTAAGACCCGCAAATACCGCTGCGGAAGTGGCAAATAGAACCGAGGCGTAAAAAAGGTCGCCGTTATAGTAATCGTAAACAGCAAAGAGCAGGCAGAACGCGCCGACAATAAGCATGGCGTAGGTCAAAAAACCCTGTTCGTACCAGAGCTCCATCTGGGAGCTAATTGAGCGTTTTGCGGCCCGGCGCGCCGCGCCATTTTTTCCCTGAGTCATCGCCACACCCACA
>JBFIHG010000009.1:0-73917 GCA_041601945.1 Porticoccaceae bacterium
CGGGCCTGGTGCCGGTACGCGCAACATCGAAAGGGTTGTTAACGTTTCCGTATCGTTCTTATGGGTCCGACGGAAGAAATAGGCTGTGGGGTTTCGGTGATTGAACCAGGAAAGGTTCCGAACTGCTGGCCGAAGTATACCTGTCGGGAGCTAAATGGCAAACAATTTTTTAACGGCCCCTCGTGCCGGTTCCCGCATTCAGTTGGCGCGGAAACCGCCCGCGATCTAGCGGCCGATGCAAATGCTGGCTCGAACAGCGGTTTAGATGCTGCTGTCGATAAATTCAGTGAGCTGAGGCTTGGACAGGGCGCCGACTTTAGTGGCCTCCAGAGCGCCATCTTTGAATAACATCAGTGTCGGAATACCGCGAATATTGTACTTGGCGGCGATTTCCCGGTTGGCGTCAACGTCGATCTTGCAGATTTTGACCTTGCCAACATAGTGATCCGACAATTCTTCAAGAATCGGCGCAATCATTTTGCAGGGCCCGCACCAGCTTGCCCAGAAATCCACTAGTACGGGGGTGTCAGCGGACAGTACGTCAGCTTCGAAGCTGGCGTCAGTGGCGTGAACGATATTGTCGCTCATAAAAAATCTCCGAATAAGGCAGTGAACAAAATGAGGGTGGCAAGAGGATGGACGCCATAATAACACCCGTTTCCGCTGACTAACAATTAGCCTGCTTAAATTTGCTTGTGTTTCCCCTACACTGCAGTCTTGTGGTGACGGCCACGCCCTGGGCGAACTTTGGGTGTTGCGCCGACTCGTGGCTGGGAACGATGGGTTCATGTGTCGCTCTAAACAGCCAGTAAAAACGGGCCTGCCGATCATTTTTGTGGTTACTGCCCCAATAACCGGGAGTGGCAAAGTGGTAGAACAGTCAGGGTTGCCGGGTCTTGCGCTAGTTGCCGTATTCCTGGTCGCCGGGGTGGGCTTACTGGTAGCGTTACGCCGCCGTCGCGCGATTGGCAGCCACTGCAAGCCACGCCGATTTGATACCAATATGGTGGTAATCGGTGCCGGTAGCGCTGGGTTGGTAACGGCTTACATCGCCAGTGCCGTGCGGGCCAAAGTCACGTTGGTTGAGAAACACCAAATGGGCGGCGACTGCCTCAATACGGGCTGTGTCCCCAGCAAGGCGTTGATTCGTGCCGCGCGGGCGGTCCACGAGGCGCGCGCCGCCGCAGAGCTAGGTATTAAGGTGGGTGAGCCGCAGGTCGACTTCGGGAAAGTTATGGCCCGTGTGCAGCGGGTCATCGACCAGGTGGCGCCCCACGATAGCATTGAGCGCTACACCGAACTGGGTGTGGACTGCATGACGGGCGAGGCAACCATTCTCTCCCCATGGGAGGTGCGTGTCGGCCAGCAGGTGTTGACCACCAGAAGTATTGTTATCGCTTCGGGCGCGAGTCCGATTGTGCCGCCGATTCCAGGCATTGATGTCCTGGCTTACCTGACGTCGGACAATCTGTGGCAACTTGAAGCGCAACCTCGCACATTGTTGATTCTCGGTGGTGGGCCGATCGGCTGCGAACTCGCCCAGGCGTTTCAACGCCTGGGCACGGCAGTCACCCTGGTCGATATGCTGCCGCGCCTGTTGCCCCGGGAAGACGAGGATGTGTCCACCCATATAGCTGAACGGTTTGCCGTCGAGGGTGTTCGAGTGCTGACCAGTTATAAAACCATCGCCTTTGAGAAAGACGGTGGGTGCGATGTGGCGGTTCTCGAAGCAGTTGCTGACGCAAAAGGTGTGGCAGGCCCCGGTGGCGCTAACCTGCGTCTGCCCTTCGAAAAACTTCTGGTGGCGGTGGGGCGGCGGGCCAATACCGAAGGGCTGGGTCTGGAGGCGCTGGGCATAGCAACCACCCCCACCGGCACTATCACTGTGGATAAGTACTTGCGCACCTGTATTCCAACCATCTATGCCTGTGGCGATGTGGCCGGACCCTATCAGTTTACCCACACGGCTGCCCATCAGGCCTGGTATGCCGCAGTGAACGCCCTGTTTGGCACCTTTAAAAAATTTAAGGTGAACTATCGGGTGATTCCCTGGGTAACGTTTACCGACCCGGAAGTGGCGCGGGTGGGTTTAAGCGAGAGCGACGCACGGGAAAAAGGTATTGCCTATGAGGTTACCCGTTACGACCTGGCGGATCTGGATCGCGCTATTGCCGATAACGCCGCGCGGGGTTTTGTAAAAGTATTGACCCCGCTGGGGCGGGACACGGTGTTGGGGGCCACTATTGTGGGCTATCATGCCGGGGAGTTACTGACCGAATTCGTGACCGCCATGCAACACGGGCTGGGTTTGAATCAGATACTGGGTACCATCCACAGTTATCCCACCGTCAGTGAGGCCAACAAATTTGCGGCGGGCAACTGGAAGCGCGCCCACGTTCCCCGCAGGCTATTGCGGGTGGTCGCCCTTTTGCACCGCTGGAAAAGAGGTTAACAAATCCTATGAACGCACCGGAAAACACCTATCTGCAGGTCAGCGCTCGCTACGCCCAGGGCGCCGCAGAAAAACAGGCGGCGCTGTGCTGTCCCGTTGATTACGACCCGCGTCTGCTGGAAAAACTACCCCAGGAGATTATCGACAAGGATTACGGGTGCGGCGACCCCTCGCGCTATGTACAGGAGGGCGATACGGTGCTCGACCTGGGTAGCGGCGGTGGCAAGGTCTGTTATATCGCCGCGCAACTGGTGGGTGAGCAGGGTCGCGTGATCGGCGTGGATATGACCGATGCCATGCTCGCTCTGGCACGTAAGTACCAGGTGGAGATGGCGCAAAAAATCGGCAGCGAGCGGGTCGAATTCAAGAAAGGCTATATTCAGGATTTAGCACTAAACGTGACTGAACTGGAGCATTACTTGAGCGCCCATCCGGTCACTGACGTGGCGTCACTCGACGCCCTGAAAGCCTGGCAGCACGCGCAACGCCAGGAGAGACCCCTGGTAGCCGACAGCTCCGTAAGCCTGGTTATTTCCAACTGTGTACTTAACCTGGTGGACGAACGGGATCGCAAGCAACTTGCTGCGGAAATTTTTCGCGTACTCAAGCCAGGTGGCCGCGTGGCGATCTCGGATATCGTCGCCGACGAACAGGTGCCGCAACATCTACGGGACGACCCGCAATTGTGGAGCGGCTGCATCTCCGGCGCGTTTCACGAAAAAGAATTTCTCGACGTGTTCACCGCTGCCGGATTTGTCGCGGCAGCTTACGACAAATGGGATGCCACACCCTGGCAAGTGGTGGAAGGCATAGAATTTCGTGCAGTGACACTGACTGCGGTCAAATCGTCCAGGGAAAATCTTTACGATGGCGGTCACGGGGTGTTGTACAAAGGTCCGTATGCCCAGGTGTGGGATGATCTCGGTAATACCTACCCGCGCGGGGAGCGCATAGCCGTTTCCCGGCGCACCCATGATCTGATTGTCGATGGCCCTTACCGCAACGATTTTATTGGTTTCGCCCCCCCTGCGCCCGCCAACCTCGGCGGTTTCTGCAAACCGACGGGGACCTTGCGTCCGGCAGCGGAAACTAAAGGTGGAGCACAAAGCGGTGGCGATAGTAGCGCCAGGTGTTGTTAGGTGTTGAATGTTATGGTGCCGAAACGCTCCTGGAGGATCTGGCAGTAACCAGGGTGTTGCGGCAGAAAAATAGTTTTGGATAACGAAAAAATCATTAAAAATCCCCAAGAACGGTGTCGAGATAGCGCAGGCCCAAAGGGGTGGCTTTGAGACTGTCACCGGCGGGTTCCACCAGGCGGTTGGCGGCGAGATTCAACCACTGGCTCGCAATATTGTTGAAAGAAAGCCCGGTGCGCTCCCGGAAATAATGGGCGGGCACGCCGTTGTTCAAACGCAGGGCATTCATTAGAAATTCCAGTGGTAACTCCTCTTTGTTCAGGCTACGGGATTCCGCCAAAAAATCCGCTGAGCGGGCTAAATAATCCTGCGGGGTGCGGGTTTTACGAGTGCGAATAATATGTTGCTCATCGGCCAGGGTGATTTTACCGTGGGCGCCGGCACCAAGCCCCAGATAGTCGCCAAACTGCCAGTAGTTGGTATTGTGGCGCGACTGTTTTCCTGTCTGAGCGTAGGCAGATACTTCGTATTGTGCGTAGCCGGCCTGGGCCAGTAGCCCGTGGCCGCGGGTTTGAATGGCGTCGAGCATATCCTCCCCGGGCAACACCGGGGGTGCGCTGTAAAATGAGGTGTTGGGCTCGATTGTCAATTGATACCAGGAAATATGTGTGGGTTTTAGATCCAGAGCCTGTTGCAGATCAGCCAGGGCCTGTTCTACCGATTGTCCGGGCAGGCCGTGCATCAAATCCAGATTGAAATTATCGAAACCCGCATTTCGGGCAGAGGCGGCGGCGGTCATGGCGTGGGCGCGGTCGTGAATGCGTCCGAGGGTTTGCAGATGCTGGTTATTAAAACTCTGAATACCGATGGACAGCCGGTTAACTCCGGCCCGGCGATAGTCTCGAAATTTTTCCTGTTCAAAGGAGCCGGGGTTGGCTTCCAAGGTAATCTCAATGTCGTCGGTAAAGCCGAATAAGCGACTGGCTTCTTCGAGTATTGCGGCAATGGCGCTGGCCGAAAATAAGCTGGGCGTGCCGCCACCCAAAAAGATTGACGACAGTTTTCTTCCCTGTGCCAGCCTTTCGTCGTTATTCAGGTCGCGAATAAGGCAGGCAATATAGGCTTTTTCCGGTAATGGGTGCCCGCTATTATCGGGATCTACGGCGTGGGAATTGAAGTCGCAGTAGGGACATTTGCGCACGCACCAGGGAATGTGAATATATAGAGACAGGGGTGGTAGTTTGAGCATCGCCGCTTAGCGGGCAGTGAACATGCTGTGGGAGCTGAGCGCAGCCAGCAGGCCAGCGAGCGCCTTGCCGCGATGGCTGCAGGTATTTTTTTGCTCCTGGGTTAATTGGGCGGCACTGCAATGGGTTTCGGGAACAAAAAAAACCGGATCGTAACCAAAGCCGTTGTCACCCCGTGGTTCCGTCAATATGCGCCCTTCCCAGGTCCCCTGGCAGATTAACGGGGTGGGGTCTTCGGCGTGACGTAAAAATACCAGCAGGCATTGAAAGCGCGCCGCGCGCCGGTCCGGCGGTACATCCTTCATCAGGGTTAATAATTTTTCGGTATTGCTGGCGTCGGTGCCGCCCGCTCCGGAAAATCGCGCCGAGCGAATACCCGGCGCGGCGTCGAGAAAATCCACCTCCAAACCGGAGTCGTCCGCGAGGGCCGGCAGTCCGCTGTGCCGGCAGGCATGGCGGGCTTTGATAATGGCGTTTTCCACAAAACTGAGGCCCGTTTCCTCGGCGTCCGGGACGGCGAAGTGGGATTGGGCGACAACCTCGAACTGGTGCGGTGCCAGCAGATGTTGCAATTCGCGCAGCTTGCCTGGATTAGTGCTGGCGAGTACGACGGTTTGGGACATGGGTGTCGGGCTATTTGTCGTGATAAAACTTGCGTTGAAACGACAGTTCGTAGGCGGCCTGTTCGGCGGTATCTGGACTAACTGCCTGCGCATCGGTGGCTGGGGTAACTTTCGTCGGGGTCACTTTGATTTTAAAGGTCAGGGAATCCTCGTTTTCAAAATGAAACGGCGCGAGATAATACACCGCATTTTTTTCCCGGACCTCGACAAAATCCAGGGTCCATTTCTGGGCTAGCATATTGGCGTAAGTGCCTTCCACTTTGGCCGGCACGCCGCCGGTACGGCCCTCTTCAATCAGCGCGATATTGACCAGCCCACGATCCTTGCCGCGGGCGATGTTGTAGGCGCTGGCAATTTCCGGCAGCACAAAGCTGCTGTTGAATGCACTGTAGTGCACGGTGTGGTGCGCAAAAGTCTTGTGGTGCTGCGTGTCTGCGGCGGTGGCCAGAACCGCGAACGCCAGCGTTAAACCCAGTATCGCTAACTTAGTCATGGCATATCTCCTTGACCCACAGTGGTCGCCGCAAATGGCGCTCGTCGCTATTTACTCAGGTGATAAATGGCGGTCTCACCAAAGATATTAGGCCACAATCCCTTAAAAAACCTGTCGGGGCGATGTTCGGTTACCACTTTACGATGGAGTATGGCGATGCTTTTGTCGCGGCACAGGTTTTCAAAATCCCGAATTGTGCAGAAATGGATATTGGGGGTATCGTACCATTGATACGACAACTGTTTGGTCACCGGCATACGACCGCGAAACATCAGGTAGGTGCGCGGCCGTATATTGGCAAAGTTGGGAAACGTGACAATGCATTCCTTGCCGACCCGTAGCATTTCTTCGATGACCCGATCGGGTCGTCGCAGCACCTGCAGAGAGTAGGTCATCAATACACTGTCAAAGCTTTTGTCGGCAAAGTTACCCAACCCCTGGTTGATATCGGTTTCGATCACGTTGACGCCGCGTTCGATACAGGTGGTGATTTGCTGCGCGTCAATTTCCAGACCATAGCCCTCCACATTGCGATTGTTGCGCAAGCTTTGTAACAGGGTGCCGTCGCCGCAGCCGAGGTCGAGCACGCGGCTATTGGGTGCTATCCATTGCTGCAGAATGTCGAGATCAACCCGTAGCATCGGCACTGCCTCCCGCTTCGATAGTGCTGGCAATGTGCCGCATATAGGCTCCGAACGCTGCTTCGTAACGAGGGTTAGGGAGCAAAAAGGAGTCGTGGCCCATGGTGGATTCAATTTCCGCGTAGACCACATCCCGGTTCGCGGCAATCAGTGCGTCGACAATTTCCCGTGAGCGCGCAGGCGCAAAGCGCCAGTCGCTGGAAAAAGATACCACCAGGAATTTGCTTTGCGCCTTCCTGAAAGCGGCGATCGGATCGTTGTTGCAATCCCGAGCCAGGTCGAAATAGTCGAGAATTTTGGTCATCAGTAAATACGTATTGGCGTCGAACTTGTCCGCGAACTGGTCGCCCTGATAACGCAGATAGCTTTCCACCTGGAATTCCATCGGCGCATCAAGCCCGCGCATAAAGGTGCCGCTGCTCAGTTCGCGACCAAAGCGTGCGCCCATCACTTCGTCGGATAAATAGGTGATATGGCCAATCATACGTGCCAGTGCCAGGCCATTGCGGGGACTTTTACCCTGTTCGAGAAAATCCCCATCACAAAAATCCGGGTCCGAGCGAATGGCGCGGCGGGCAATTTCATTAAAAGCGATATTCTGTGCGGTCAGCTTCAGCGCCGAGGCGATGACCACGCAGTGGCGCACCCGGTGTGGTAATTCAACGGCCCAGCGCATGGCGGTCATGCCCCCCAGGCTACCGCCCACCACCGCTGCCCATTGTTCGATACCAAGCGCGTCCGCCAGTCGCGCCTGACTGTGCACCCAGTCGCGATTGCGTAAGGGCGGGAAATGTTTGCCCCAGGGTTTGCCGGTTTCGGGATTGATGCTCACCGGCCCAGTGCTGCCGTGACAGCCACCGAGATTGTTAAGGGCCACCACAAAAAAGCGGCGGGTATCGATAGGTTTGCCGGGGCCGATGTAATCGTCCCACCAACCGGGCTTTTTGTCGTCGTCGCAATGAAAACCCGCCGCATGGTGATGGCCGCTCAGGGCGTGGCAGATCAGCACGGCATTGCTTTTGTCGGCATTGAGTTCGCCGTAGGTTTCAACCACCAGCTCGTAGCTTTGCAGCGTGCGCCCACAACTGAGCTCGAGGGGTTCCTCGAAGCGAAATAGCTGGGGTGTTACCAACCCCACAGAGTTTTCGGGGAAACCGTCTGGCATCTACAATCTCAAGTGCTGATCATGAGTGGGCAATACAATTCGCGGGAAGCGGTTCGTGAGAAACACCGAGAGTCTAAAGATGCTCAGCTTGCGGCGCAAGGAAAAGGGTTTTATCACTGGCAGTTAGCGTCGCACGCCGAGCATTCTCGCAAGCGGTGCACAGGCCGTGGATCACAGCGCGGCACTTTCCAGACACAGCGCCTTCAGGCGGTTAAATACCCGGAACAAAGCCTGCCGGAAGCATTGCGCCCCGGGCCAGATTGGCAACAAAAATGCGCAGCATATTTATCACGATAAAAATCAGTATTGGGGACAGGTCCAGGCCGCCAAAGGACGGTATAACCCGCCGACAGGGGGCCATTACCGGTTCCATAATTTGCCACACCAGGGAAACCAGCGGATGGCGACTCTGGGGTGCCACCCAGCTGATAATGATGGCGGCCAGCAATCCGTAGAAATACAGGTCGAGAGTCAGGGAAATAATGCCCAGCAGACCCCATTCCAGGCAATAGAGGGGGTTGATGATGCCGCCGCCATTGATCGTCACCGTGACCTGTATCACCAACCACTGCAATAACAGTGCGAACACCAGGCTGGCGGTATCGAATTGTTTGATCGGCGGAATGACACGACGCAATAGCGTGAGGGGCGCGGCCGTTGCCTTGACGACAAATTGCGATACTGGATTATAAAAATCGGCGCGGGACAGCTGCAATAGCAAGCGTACCAGGATAATTCCCAGATAAAGACCCGCGACGGCCTGAATAAAATAGGTGCTCATTTGAATCATGGTGCCCATGGGTTACCTTACAGGTTGTTCAATTTTTTGCTTCTTCCGCCATCTCCCGCGCGCGCTTGTAGGCGGCTGTGATGGCGTCGGCAAACAGTTTTTCCATACCACCATTTTGCAGATGGGCGATGGCGCGTTCGGTGGTGCCGCCGGGGGAAGTTACCCGCCGCCGCAGTTCAGCGCTGTCGACGTCGCTGGCGAGGGCCATGCGCGCTGATCCCAGCGCGGTTTGCAGGGTCAATTGGCGCGCTACGTCCGGATTTAATCCCAGGTCGATACCGGCACGAGTCATAGCCTCCATGACCAGGAAAAAATAGGCCGGACCGCTGCCCGACAGTGCGGTAACCGCATCTATCTCGTCTTCGCTCTGTAGCCAACATACGCAGCCCACGGCGCCCAGGATTGTGTCGGCCAACTGCCGTTGTGGGGCGCTCACCAGGGCAGTGGCGTACAACCCGCTGGCGCCGGTTTGTACCAGGGCCGGCGTGTTGGGCATGCAGCGCACGATGGGAACTTGCGGTCCGAGCCAGTCTTGCAGCGTTTCGATGCCTATTCCCGCCGCGATGGAAATGACCAGAGGATTGTGAGTCAGGGCCGGTTGCAGTGTGCAGGCGACGGACTGCATTATCTGTGGTTTGACCGCCAATACTACTACCTGGGCGTTTTGCGCTGCGGCGAGATTGTCTTCCGTAGCGTGGATGCCAAACCGGGCGCTGAGTTGTTCGCGGGCAGCGGGGATCGGATCGCACACCGTAATGGCAGTGGCCGGATAGCCTTTTTCCAGCAACCCGCCGATCAGACTGCTGGCCATATTGCCGCCGCCAATAAATGTCAGTGTCGCTTTACTCAAATCCTGTTCCTGCATCATTTCAATCGTGGGCCAAAGATGGCGGTACCGATCCGTATCCAGGTGGCGCCCTCCGCGATGGCGGCCTCCATGTCCTCGGACATACCCATGGACAGTGTATCCAAACTCGACAGCGCTGGCGAAACACATCGCAATTGTTTCAGCAGGTCTGCGGTGCGGCGAAACGGTTGACGTTGGGCAGCAACCGATGTGGCGGGTGCGGGAATCACCATCAGGCCGCGCAATTTTAGATGTGGCAGTGCAGCGACGGCCAGCGCCAGAGTCGCCACTTCCCCCGGGGCAACCCCATCTTTGCTGGTCTCGTTGTCGATATTGACCTGCAGACAGATATTCAGTGGTGGTAAGTGGGCTGGGCGCTGGGCGGATAACCGCTGGGCTATTTTAAGTCGATCCACGCTGTGCACCCAGGCGAAGTGTTCGGCGATCACCCGGGTTTTGTTGGTCTGTATATGGCCAATAAAATGCCATTCGATGTCGAGTGCCGCAGTGGCGGCAATTTTTGCCAGCGCTTCCTGCAGGTAATTTTCGCCAAAATGCCGCAGGCCCGCGCGCCAGGCGGCTTCTACGGCAGCGATGGGCTGTCCTTTACTAACCGCCAGAAGGTTGATGGCATTGGCATTTCTACCGGCGTTGGCCGCGTTTTTTTGCCTGCGGGTGGTGACTTCGTTGAGGTTGTGGGTAATATTAGGCATATACTTGTGGGCGCCACTGGCCGCACACGTCGGCGGCTTACCAATAAAAACGGGATCGAGTAATGGATATTACAGAATTATTGGCGTTTAGTGCCAAACAAGGGGCTTCGGATTTACACCTTTCGGCCGGCTTGCCGCCGATGATTCGTATCGACGGCGACGTGCGTCGCGTCAACTTGCCAGCCATGGATCACCGTCAGGTGCACGCGTTGATCTATGAAATCATGAACGATAAGCAGCGTCGCGACTTCGAGGAATTTCTGGAAACGGATTTCTCCTTCGAGGTGCCGGGGGTGGCTCGATTTCGGGTTAACGCGTTTAACCAGAACCGCGGTGCGGGGGCGGTGTTTCGTACCATTCCGTCGCGAGTGTTGACTTTGGAAGACCTTGGGTTCGGCCAGGTGTTTCGCGATATTTCCATGTTTCCGCGGGGACTGGTGTTGGTGACGGGGCCCACGGGTTCCGGCAAAAGTACTACCCTGGCTGCCATGGTGGATTACGTAAACGACAATCGCTACCACCATATTCTGACCATTGAGGACCCCATTGAGTTTGTCCACGAAAGCAAAAAATGCCTGGTTAACCAACGCGAAGTGCACAAGGATACCCACGGTTTTGCCGAAGCGCTCCGCTCCGCATTACGGGAGGATCCGGATATTATTCTGGTTGGGGAAATGCGCGACCTGGAAACCATCCGGCTGGCTCTGACCGCCGCCGAAACCGGCCACCTGGTGTTTGGCACCTTGCACACCACATCGGCGGCCAAGACCATCGACCGCGTGGTCGATGTGTTCCCCGCCACGGAAAAATCCATGGTGCGGGCCATGCTGTCGGAATCATTGCAGGCGGTAATTTCGCAAACCTTGATGAAAAAAATCGGTGGGGGGCGGGCTGCCGCCAACGAGATCATGATTGGTACGCCCGCGATTCGCAATCTGATCCGCGAAGACAAGGTAGCGCAAATGTATTCGGCGATACAAACCGGTGCAGGCCACGGTATGCAAACCATGGATCAATGCTTACAGCGTATGGTTCAGCAAAAAATTGTCACGCGCGAAGTCGCGCGCGAAAAAGCCAAAATGCCAGATGATTTCTAACCGTCACGACAGCATTATTCGCCCCGTTTATTTGCGAAATTGCCGTTAAGGAGAAAGCGCCGTGGAACTCGATACGTTATTAAAACTGATGGTTGAAAAAGAAGCGTCCGATTTATTTGTCACCCGTGGGGTGCCGCCCAGCATCAAGATACACGGCAAGGTTATTCCGGTTGGCAAGACGGCACTCTCTCCCGAGCGGGCGCGGGAGCTGGTGGAAGGGGTTATGGACGAAAAGCAGCGCACAGAGTTTAACGAAAATAAGGAACTTAACTTCGCTATTACCTCCCCCGCAGTGCCCAGCGCACGCTTTCGGGTGAGTGCATTTTATCAGCGCAACGATGTGGGAATGGTGCTGCGGCGTATTGAAACCGTGATCCCCACCACCGAAGAATTGATGATTCCTGATATTCTTAACGAACTGGTGATGAGCAAGCGCGGGATTATTATTTTCGTTGGCGCCACCGGCACCGGCAAATCCACGTCGCTGGCTGCCATGATTGGTCATCGCAACAATAATTCCAAAGGACATATTATTTCGGTGGAGGATCCGATTGAGTTTATCCACCCACATGGCGGATGTATCATCACGCAGCGGGAAGTGGGCATTGATACGGAATCCTTTGAAGTGGCATTGCGCAACACTCTGCGCCAGGCTCCCGATGTTATACTGATCGGTGAAATTCGCTCGCCGGAAACCATGGAACACGCGATCACCTTTGCGGAAACCGGACATCTGGTGCTGGCCACGTTACACGCCAACAACGCCAACCAGGCGCTGGATCGCATTCAGCATTTTTTCCCGCCGGAACGGCACTCGCAGCTGTGGATGGACTTATCCCTCAATATGCGGGCGATGATTGCTCAGCAATTGGTCCCCACGGCCGATGGTAAAGGGCGGCGGGCCGCCATCGAAATTCTGATTAACACGCCGTTGGTCGGCGATCTGGTGCGCAAGGGCGAAGTGCACAAGCTCAAGGAGTTGATGACGCGCTCTAACGAACTGGGAATGCAAACGTTTGACCAGTCCCTGTACCGACTCTACGACGAGGGAGTGATTACCTACGAAGATGCGATTGCCCATGCGGATTCGAAAAACGATTTGCGCCTGATGATCAAGCTAAAATCAGAGACAGATGCAAACTATTTGTCCAATGCCGCCGACGATATGGAAATGGAGGAAGAGGATAGCGGGGATCGTTTCCGCTTGTTCCAGCGGGAATAAATCCAGCCATCGAGCTGGATGTCGTAGAGTGTCTGTCTATGGGGTGCGCTCACAGGAGGGATCCGCCAGCCAGGTCTGTAGAATTAGCGCGGCGGCGATACCATCCACGGGTTTTTTGCGGTTGTAGGTGCTGCCGATGCCCGCAACCTCCTTTGCTTCTATTGTAGAAAGTCGCTCATCCACCATTTTAACCGGTAGGCCAAGCCGACCCTGAAGACGTCGGGCGAACTTGCGTGCCCGTGCGCACAGTTCGCTTTCAGAGGCGTCCATATTGAGCGGCAATCCCACTAATAACAGAGTCGGTTGCCAAGTCGCGACCAGCGCGGTTAGTTGGGGCCAGTCCGGCTGACCGTCCCGGGCCTTGAGTACGGCAATGGGTTGCGTATTACCGGTCAAGGTCTGGCCGGTGGCCACACCGATCTGCTTGGTGCCGTAATCAAACGCCAGTATGGAAATCGAAAGCATGAAGTGGGTCAGGCGTGACCGGCAATGTAGCTAAGTTGACGCAGATCGACCCCAATGCGCGCGGCGGCAAGGCTGGCGAGTTGTTCAGTGGGTGTGTCGAACAGCAGCTCTGGATCGGCGGGAACGGTTAGCCAGGCATTTTCGGCCAGTTCCTGTTCCAGTTGACCCGGGCCCCAGCCTGCATAGCCGAGAAATATAAGCAAACTTCCCGGCCCCTGGTTGGCGGCGATATCGACGATAATATCCCGCGATGCGGTGAGATTGATTTCGCGGCCAGTGGCAAGGGTCGACTCCCACGTCCTCGGTCCGGGGCGGTGTAGCACAAAACCGCGCTCCAGTTGTACGGGCCCACCCGCCAACAGGGGTTTGTCCCCGAGGGTGGAGGGGAAATCGAGATCGAGCTGCTGAAAAATTTTGCTGATGGGCGCACCAGTGGGCCGGTTGACAGTTAACCCCATCGCCCCTTCCTCCGAATGTTCGCAAAGGTAAACGACGGTCTGCGCAAAGCGTGCATCGAGCATCCCCGGCATGGCAATCAACAGCTGGTTGCGCAGACTGGAAAACGACGGTTCATCGGAAAAATGTTGGCTGGCCATAGTTCTAGTATTGGGGTGGATCGTCGTGATTACAAGCGCCAGGCTAAGCTACTTTGTCAGCAGCCGATCCCCTGGCACAAAGTGCCAGGTGCGAATAATCTCAAGTTTGTCCCAGGCGCGCATTTCCCGTGGGAACGGCGCGAAGGGTGAGGCCAGGCGTATAATGCGTACGGCCGCCTGATCCAGAACCCGCTCACCTGAGCTGAGTAATATTTCCACCCCGTCCACGGAGCCGTCGGGCAGAATCGTCACCGCCACCCGCAGGTCGCCGAAGATCTGCTTGCGGCGTGCCTCTGCCGGGTAATTGCGGTTGCCTGCTTCCTCCACCTGATCTACCCAATAGCGCAAATAGGCTGCCTGGTCGGCGGCCCGGGTGCTGGCGGCGGTCAGTCTTAGTACCCGTGGCATGCGGCTGTACTCGGCTTTTTTGATGTCGAGTTTAGCGCGCAGGCTGGCAACTTCCCGGACCAGAGCCTGCGGAATTGGGTTCGACTCCGGGGCAAAGTCCCCCGGGTTATCAGCAGTTTCCGTGGATGACTGTATACGGCTTGTGGACACTGTGGTGACCAGCGTCGTGCCTGGTTGAGCAGCGATCTGTTGCGGTATTGGCGGGGCAATGGGTTGCGAATCGCGCATCTGTGAGGCGCTAATATCGGGGATATGGTCGTTGGTCATCTCCTGCTTTTGCTCCGATGCGCCACTGCCGATTTGATTGCTCTGCGCCAGATAGTCCGCCTGCTCCGGCGCGGCTTTGCTGAGGTGTTGGGCCAGGGTTACTTCGAGAGTCGGGGCCCGCAGGGGAGATTTCTGGAACTGGAAGCCCACGCCGAAAATCAGCATGGCGTGCACCGCCACCGCCAGGAACAGTCCGAAGCCAAGACGGTCGCTATCTTCGCTGTACGTGGTGTGCATCATGCTCATTGTTAGTTAATGACGCCCTGTTACTCGATACGCCGAGCAATGGCATTCATAAACTGTTCGCCGATGCGGGTATCCTGTTCCCGGTCAATCTCGCGCACGCAGGTTGGACTGGTGACGTTAATTTCGGTGAGATAGTCGCCAATCACGTCCAGCCCCACAAACAGAAAGCCATTTTCCCTGAGGGTTGGGGCCACCTCGGCAACAATCCATTTGTCCCGCTCACTGAGTGGTTGCACAATCCCGGCGCCGCCCGCCGCGAGATTGCCCCGCGTTTCCCCGACCGCCGGAACCCGCGCGAGGCAGTAAGGTACCGCCTCCCCGTCCACCACCAGTATGCGTTTGTCGCCATCGATTATCTCGGGAATATAGCGCTGCGCCATGATGGTGCGCGTGCCCAATTCTGTCAGGGTTTCGATAATCACGCTGACGTTGGGGTCGTCCGGCCGGGCCCTGAAGATGCCGGTTCCGCCCATACCGTCGAGCGGCTTAAATATTACGTCGCCGTGTTCGCGGAAAAAACTTCTCAGACGCACGGGGTCGCGGCTGACCAGCACCGGGGGCGTGCACTGTGGAAACTGCGTTGCGAAAATTTTCTCATTACAGTCGCGCAAGCTCTGGGGAGGGTTCGCCACCAGCACCCCGCTACGTTCGGCCACCTCGAGC
Organism: Porticoccaceae bacterium; assembly: GCA_041601945.1. Classification (GTDB taxonomy): domain Bacteria; phylum Pseudomonadota; class Gammaproteobacteria; order Pseudomonadales; family Porticoccaceae; genus JBFJKD01. The sequence continues at coordinate 15,072 of JBFIHG010000009.1, forward strand.
AAATACGTTGTGTAGATATATTCGCTGTCGAACGGCGGATCCTTGCGCATCAGAATTCCGTTGAGGGCGGTCAGCGGGCGGGTAATCGGTTCACCGAGCTCGAACCAGTGTTCTGTGGAGTCGTATACCCGCAGGGGGGTTTGCCGCGCCGAGGCGATGCCGTTAGCGAGAAAAATATCTTGTTGCTGCATATACATCAGCGACCAGCCACGTTGTTGCGCAGCCAGTAACAGGGCTAACGTGGTATCTTTTTTAACGTTAATCTGTTCGATAGGGTCCATGACGACCCCGAGCGTAATTGGCATAAGTGCAACCCGGGTTAGTACGTCTCGCGCGTACAGTGAGTGCTGTTTCGAGCGAGAGCGATTTAGTAGCGTAGCCTAAGGTACGGTGAACTGCGCCGCGAGGCAACCATATCGACGATATTGTACATATTTAGAGACGTAATTCCCCATTGAATCCGCCGGTTATGGATAATATCTGGATATTGTGTTAAAAGTGTGCGGATGCTTTGCAGCAGGCCGTTAATAACCGTTAATAACCGAAGTTAAGTCAGGAACAGGTGATCATGGGGGACAGCCCGGATACATTAAAAATCATGGTGATCGACGATAGCAACACCATTCGGCGCACCGCAGAAACGCTGTTATCCAAAGCCGGTTGCGAGGTCGTAACTGCGGTGGATGGCTTCGATTCGCTGGCGAAAATTGCCGATTTTAAACCCGATATTATTTTCGTCGATATTATGATGCCGCGCCTCGACGGCTACCAAACCTGTGCGCTAATAAAAAACAATAGCCAATTCAAAAGCACTCCCGTGGTCATGTTGTCCAGCAAGGACGGACTGTTCGATAAGGCCAAAGGGCGCATCGTCGGGGCCGATGAGTATCTGACCAAGCCCTTTAGCAAAAACGAGTTGTTTGAAATGCTTGAAAAGTTTTCATCCCGGCCGTTGGCGGACAGTCCTGAATCTCCTGCTGTGTAGCAGGTGTTCGCCACACCATGGAAGCCGCAACAAGGAAATTGAGAGAAGTGTATGGCAAAAGTACTGATTATTGATGACTCCCAGACGGAGACCCACAAGCTGACGGGTCTGTTGGAAAAGAATGGCTTTACCGTGCTTGCTGCGCTGAGCGGTGAAGAGGGCATTCAGGTTGCCAAAGACGAACAGCCGGACGTGGTGCTGATGGACATTGTGATGCCCGGACTTAACGGATTTCAGGCCACTCGTCAGTTGACCAAAGCGAAAGAAACCGAACATATTCCGATCATTATCGTTACCACCAAGAACCAGGAAACGGACCGCGTTTGGGGGACCCGACAGGGTGCCAAGGCCTACCTGACCAAGCCCGTTACGGAAAGAGATTTACTGAATACGATCCGGCAGGTCGCGGGATAATAAACGGGGGGGTTGTGGATCGGGAAAATGAGGCTTTTACAGCGTTCCACGCGCTTGCCCAACGCTTTGTGCAGGGAGCTCGGCCGCTGCCTGCCCAGGTCGATTTCACCCCGGTACAAACGGCGGTCTGCTTTTCGGTGCTCGGTTACAACCTGGCGGTGTCGCTGAACGATTTATCCGAGTTGCTGGAAGTGCCGAGTTGCACCGGTCTGCCGCGGGTCCAGCCATGGGTCAAAGGCGTGGCGAATGTGCGCGGAAAACTTCTGCCGGTAATCGATTTCCCGGCTTACCTGGGGGGGCGCCTGGTATCGCCGCCCAAGCAGCAGCGCATTTTAGTCATTGATAGTCAGGGAGTTTTTGTGGGTTTGCAGGTGGATAACATTCAGGGCATGCGTCATTTCCGGGTCGACCGCTACCAGCAGGCACCAGACGGGGTGCCGGAGTCGCTGGGTCGCTACGTGACAGGCAGTTTTGCCGGGGACGACGACTCAGCCTGGCTGCTATTCGACCCCCATGCCCTGATCGGCGATAGTATGTTTATGGGTGTTGCGGTGTGAGCGGGGGTGTGACAGTGCAATCGCGCACCGCGCTACGATAAAGTTAAATCAGATGGCGGTTAAAGTCGGGAGCTATTCGTAATGAAAACAGGCGCAGGAAAATCCAGGATCGGCTTGCCAATATTCCTCCTGGTATCGGTATTGGCGGTTTTGGTGATTTACCTGGGGTACAACTTATTTACCCTCGTCCGGGATGGCGAAAAAGATCGTATCGGTGTGCAGCTCGTCTCCGACATGCGCGCCCTTTCCTATCGCCTGTCCGGCCTGGCACGCGAGGCCGGTAATGGTCAGGAGCCCGCTTTTGCGGAACTTGACCAGGTTACACAACAGATGCAAACGCACTGGGATCGGTTGCGCAACAACTACGGCGATGAATTGGGAACTGCCCAGTTGGCCCGCTTCAACACTGCGTGGGACGGCATCAAGAGCAGTGCGCAAACAATAACCTCCGAGCGGGAGATGGTACTGGGGTTAAACCAGGCGGCCAATTCCCTGAACGATTCACTACCCGAGTTACAGAACGAGTACGGACAACTGGTGGAAACCCTGTTGTCGCGACGCGCACCGGCCGATCAGGTTGCAGTTGCCCAGGCGCAGTCCTGGCGCGCCGAGCGGATTGCACGCAATGTTGACAAAATGCTCGGTGGCGGTGGTGATTCCGAGGCCGTGGCCAATCAGTTTAATCGGGACGTGCAGTTGTTTGGTCGAGTATTGCAGGGCATGAAAAAAGGGGATGCCGGGCTCGGTATCAGCCGGGTGACTGACCGCGAAGCGGGAACCGGGTTAGGCCGCGTCACCGAATTGTTTATCCCGGTAAAAAATGCTGCAACGGAAATTTCTACGGCTACGCCAGCGTTGTTCAGCGTGCGCAAAGCCAGTAGCGCCATTTTGGTTGACGCCCCGCTATTGATCGAAGAGGGGAGTCGACTGGCGGAAGTGATCAGCGGGTTGTCGCGCGGCGATGGACGGCGTTTCGCCAACAGCCAAACGGCGATTTGGGCCGGTCTTGGGTTGCTAGCTGTGTTGGCGGCCCTGGCACTGGTCTTTTTCGTATCAACCCGACAGCGGTTGCGTGAAACAGCCGCCACCAACAGCACCAGTCAGGAAGCCATTTTACGCTTGCTGGACGAAATCGAAGGACTTGGTGAAGGCGATCTAACCGCAGAAGTAACTGTTACCGAAGATTTCACTGGTGCCATCGCCGATGCCATCAACTACGCGATTGTGCAGCTGCGGGAACTGGTATCGCGGATTGGTGATACGGCGGAAAATGTCCACTCGGCCGCCAACGAAACCCGTGGCATCGCGCTGCAACTGTCGGAGTCGTCGGAACACCAGGCGCAAGAAATCGCGGGAGCATCGGCCGCTATAAATGAAATGGCCATCACCATTGATCAGGTATCCGCCAACGCGGCGGAATCCGCTGCGGTTGCGGAACGCTCGGTATCAATCGCCAAGAAAGGTGCCGACGTGGTGCGCAATACCATCAAAGGTATGGATAACATTCGCGAACAGATTCAGGACACGTCCAAGCGTATCAAGCGACTCGGTGAAAGCTCTCAGGAAATCGGCGATATCGTATCGTTGATTAACGATATTGCCGATCAGACTAACATTCTCGCGTTGAATGCGGCGATTCAGGCGTCCATGGCGGGTGATGCCGGGCGCGGTTTTGCCGTGGTTGCGGATGAGGTACAGCGCCTGGCGGAGCGCTCGGCCAATGCTACCAAGCAGATTGCCGCGTTGGTCAAGACCATTCAGACCGATACCAACGAGGCGGTATTTTCCATGGAGCAGACCACTTCAGAAGTGGTGGCAGGCGCCAGCTTGACCCAGGATGCGGGGGTGGCGCTCGGTGAGATCGAAAGCGTTTCGGCCAACTTGGCAGAATTGATTCAGGATATTTCCACGGCGGCTCGCCACCAGTCCACTACGGCTGGCCACATTTCCAACACCATGAATGTTATCCAGGATATTACCTCGCAAACCCTGGCGGGCACCAATAACACGGCCACCTCTATTGGTGAGTTGGCGGAAGTTGCGGTGGAACTGCGCGAATCGGTCTCCGGCTTCAAACTGCCCGACGCTGGCCCCGGTACACTGTTAAAAGTAGCGCCGGTAAAACCCGCATATAAAGCGCCACCCGCCGCAGTCACCCCGCAACGTAAAACAGCGGCGCCTGCTGGGGTTGGATCAATGGCGATGGCGGGTAAAGTCGATGATTTTGAAGCGTACGAAAGTCCGGATGCATCTTTGGGCTCTATGGGGGCGCGGCCGGCGCCAGCGCAATACGCATCCAGTCTGGCCCAAAGTCGTGCCACGCTGAATGACATGGATGATCAGGCGGAAGCCGCGCTTTCTGATTTCGACCCCGATGACACGGCCATACTCAATCAGGAGCTGGCTGTTGAGAACGCGACCCCAGATTATGCGAGCGAGTTGGAAAACGAGTTGGCGGGCATCGATCTCGACGAATTTGATCTGGATCTGGATGATCAGTCCAGCTCCCGCACGCAGCGCGGATAACCGGATGCCAATTCGCCCCTGCATAGTCAATTCGCGTTAGGAGCGCTGGGTGTCTGTGTCTACTTTTCCTAAAGCATCCGTATGGCAGCAGCGCGAGCCGGGGCCGGTACTCAGCGACCGGCAGTACCGCCTGTGGAGCGAGATGTTGGAAAATCGCACGGGCGTGCGTATCGCGGCAGAACGGGATGATTACGTGCGTGGACAGATTAGCCGGCGCATGGTGGAGTTGGGGCTGAGTGACGCAGATACTTACTTCAGGGATGTGCTGGAAACCATTGCCGGCACGGTGGAGTGGGGCCTGTTGCTCGACCGTTTACTGGTTAAGGAAACGCGCTTTTTCAGGCATCGGGCGTCCCACGATTACGTGCGCGAACGCTTGATCAAGCAATTGAAGCGGCAAACGTTAGACGGCCCCTATAATATGTGGAGCGTAGGGTGTTCGACTGGCGAAGAAACCTATTCACTGGCAATCACCGCATTTGAAGGCTTTCGCCAGGCCCGTCGCAAACCGGTGTTCGGTGTGATTGGTACCGACATTAGCCGCGGCGCTATTGCGTTTGCACGCAACGCAACTTTTTTGAAATCGCGCCTCGGTGGCATTAGCGACAACGAATTGCGTACCTATTTCGAACCTGTCGATAATCGTCAGGTGCGAGTCAAAAATGCGGTGACACAAAAAGTCTGCTTCATAACCGATAACATGCTGGACGAGAACGACGCGGCATTTGTAGAAGAAATGGATGTCGTATTTTGCCAGAACGTGCTGATTTATTTTAAACGTTGGCGCCGTCGGGACATTGTCAGTCGTCTGGTCAAAAGACTGAAACCGAACGGGTGCCTGGTAGTGGGCCCCGGTGAGTTGTCGGACTGGCACCCCAAAAACTTGAAGCGGGATGATTCTCCCGGTGTTCAAGTCTATGTCCGTGTTGATTAGGCGCACGGGGTGAGCAATGGATAATAACCAGAATTTACGCGGGCTCGAGTGGCTGATCGACGAAGTCGAGGCCAGCTTGACGCAAGCCTATGATGCGCTTGAGACTTATCTGAACGACCCCACTGACCTGCCTCAGCTGCGGTTTTGTCTGGGCCATATTCATCAGGTTTACGGGTCGTTGAAGATCGCCGAGTGTCACGGTGGGGTCTTGCTGGTGGAGGAAATGGAAGGTTTGGTCGACGCCCTTATGAAGGGCTCGGTGAGTAATGTGGCCGAAGCCTGTGAAGTATTGGTGCAGGCCATTCTCAAAGTGCCTGCCTATCTGAACAACATTATTGCCCGGCGCCACGACGAGCCGGCTACCCTGTTGACCCTGCTTAACGACTTGCGCGCGGTACGCGCTGAACCACTGGTTACGGAGACATCCCTGTTTGCACCCGACATGTCCATATTGGCAGATAAGCCAAATCGGGCGCGGGTGAATATTGCCAATCATCAGGCGTTGCTTGATTTGGCCAAAAAATTGCGACAGATGTTTCAGTACGCGCTGCTGGGAATACTTAAGGGTATCGACGTCGAAAAAAATGTCGTCAATCTCGATAAAGTGTTTGCGCGGATGAAGGAGTTATGCCGAGGTTCGCGGCGTGAAAAGCTGTGGCAGGTTTCCGGCGCTGTCACCGAAGGCATTGCCAGCAATACGATTGAAGTGGGTATCGCAGTGCGGTTGTTATTGCGGGACCTGGATAAAGAATTGCGTGGGTTGGCGCAATCGGGTCTGGTCGCCCTGGAGGCGCCCTTTCCAGAAAGGTTGCTCAAAAATCTGCTGTATTACGCTTGCGTGGCGACTGCGGAAACTCCTCGTATCAAAATTGTACGGGATGAATTCAAACTGCATCTGGCCCTGCCAGAGGGTGCTCTTGAGTATACCAAGGGCGGTTTGATGCCGAGCTACGACCGGGGTGTGGTCGAAGCTATATCCGGGGCGTTGTCCGAGGAGATCGGGGCGGCCAAGGATCTGATCGATCGTTATATCGCCGAAGGCGACGGTGCCGTCGACATTCTGCAGCAGGTCCAGCCGATTCTTAAACGCATCGCCGACACGCTGGCCATGGTGGGGCAATCCAAACTTCGCCAGGGGATAATTGAAACGCAGGAAAAACTTAAGAAGTTTTGTGCCGCGCCCGACCAGGCTGACGATGAAGCCTTGATGCCAGTCGCATCGCGACTGGTGGATCTCGAGGCATCGTTGTTAGCATGGGCGCGGGACTATCGCCGTGGCGATTCCAGCTCCGAGTTGGCGGCCGATGTCGCACAGGCACTGGACGGCGCCCAACACTCCCTGTTGCGCGAAGTGCGCAACAGTCTCGAAAAAGTCAAAGAAGCCATCGTCGGCTATATTTCGTCTCAATGGGACAAGAGCTTCCTGCAGGATGCGCCGGACACTATGGGGGAAATATACGGGGCGCTTTCGGTGGTCGGGCTGGACCGTCCGGCCCGCGTAGTCAAGGGCTGTGGGGACTTCGTCAGGCTGGTGTTGCTGCCTGAGGAAAAGGCGCCCGAATGGAGTCGTCTCGACGCACTGGCTGACGCCATCACCAGCATCGAATTTTATCTGGAATCCCTGGAAGCGGGCGACACCGAAAAAGAACCGGCGATCCTGACGGTCGCGGAAAAAGCGCTGGCGGAGCTCGGGGATTTTCAAAAGCACTCCCCGGTGCTGGAATTGGAACTTGTGGCGGGGCGGGATCTAGCGCCCACGTCGGTTGGTGCCAGTCAGGATGTTGCTGCCCCTGAATTACTATCCGAATCGGTGGAAATGGCGGCAGGATATTCCGGGGAAGAAATTTCTCAAACTCCGGAAATCGCAGCGGCGGTGGAAGAGGGGGCCTCCGAAACCGTCGCACCAGTTACTGCACAGGAACAGCAGGCACAGTCTGGCAAACAGCTTGATGATCAGGAGTCTGGCGGTCAGGAGAAAAGCCAGGACGAAGACGAGGTTGATCCGGAAATTCGTGAGATATTTATCGAAGAGGCGCGTGAGGTGCTGGCGACTATCGGTGATCGTTATCCGCAATGGGCCGAGGGCAACGCTAAGGCCGCACTGGTAGAGATTCGCCGCGGGTTTCACACCCTCAAGGGCAGCGGACGGATGGTAAAGGCCGCCGATATCGGCAATCTCGCCTGGTCCATTGAAAATATGCTGAACCGGGTGCTCGACGAACGACTGGAAGTGACTACCGAGGTATTGCAGGTGGTCGACAGAACATTGCAAATTCTGCCAGCTATGGTGGACAACTACGAAAACAACAGCGCTTCGGGGGATCCCGACACATTGGCTGAGCTTATCGGCACGGCGGATACATTGATCGCGGGTCGGGGCGAAGAATCCGACATTGAGCCGCACGCTACTTCCAGTTTAGCCAGCCCAGCTGAACCAGGACTGACTGCCGAGGTGGCGCCAGCCCCAGGCGATGTCGTACCTGAAGAGAAATTGGTTGCTGCTCAGCCGTCGGTAAATACCTCGCCTGTTGGAGAGTTACCGTCTGCCACAGCATTAACGGACGCGTTGGCTACCTCGGCACCGGAGCTGTCAGCACCACCATCTTCAACCGCGCCAGCGGAAGAGGTTTCGGCTGAAAGCACCCACGACAGGGTTGACGCTGTCGCTCCTCTGCCTGGGGGCGACGATACCGGCCCTGCCGAGGACACGAGCCCAATCGACAGTGCGGTGGACCCCGCTGCCCGAACAGATGGCGATTTCGCGAGCGTGACTGAGGAAACTGATGTACATAGTTTACCCGAAGTGGCAGACGCTTCTGCGGAGGTTGAAACGTCGATGTCTCCTTCCGAGGATATGGCAGATGCACTAAAAGCCGAGGCAAGTATTTCGATAGAAGCTGAGTCGATCGAGGTCGAGCCAGAGAAAACCGCCGCTGAGACTGCGCCTGATTCCGCTGCGGATTCCCCACTGGACTTTGGCATCTATGCCGACAGCGTCGAGCACACAGCTTCCAGCGCTGCGCTGCTCGCTGCGGGTATTACGGAGCACGACGAAGCCGGAATAGATGTGGGGGGTGACGCGCTCACAGAAGAACTGGCAAGCACGGTAACTGATCGGTCCAACGGTGATGGACCGGACGTTCAGGGTGCTACTGGGTATACAGCCGGGTCGGGTGATCAGGAAGCTCCACCCTCGCAGCTTGATGACGAGTTTGAGTTGGCGAATTACGCGGGCGCGGTTACCGATGCCGAAACAGAGTACAGCAATCAAATAGCTCAACCTGTGCAGACCAATGCGGACAGCGTGGAGTTAAACGAAGAAGTTCCTGCCCCCGGCGAACCTCCCGTGGCGGAGACAGAAATACCCGAGGACTCACTCCACCAAATTTTCGCCAATGAGGCGGAAGGTTATTTACAGGCGGTTGCCAATTATCTGCTCTCTGCGCGCGACGCCGCGCCGATCTATTCTCCACCAGCGGCGGTATTGCAGCAGGCGCTGCACACGCTCAAGGGCAGTGCGTCGATGGCGGAGATGATTCATATCGGCGAGCTGGTGACCCCCCTGGAGCGATTGACCAGGGATCTGTTCAATTTCAAAAAACCTGTGGACAACGAAGTCCTGCAATTGCTGGAAGATATGGAGCGCGCGTTGCGTTTGGCAGTTGAAAATCTGCGGGCTGGTGGTGGCGGCGAAATTATCGCTGTGGGCCGGCTGGTCGCTCGCGTGGAGCTTCAGAGGGAACGCTTGTTTGGCGGGCAACACGCTTCGGACTCGGGCAAACCCAGGGTGGATCCAGGGCGGTTGAACGCGTTAATGATCGACGGTCTTGAAAAAGTAATCGACGCCGATGTGGCATTGTCACAGTGGCAGGAAAGCCCCTCGCGGCGCGACGAATTACTCACTGATATGGCCGAAGAATTGGTTGAACTAGCGGCCGCGGCGGAGCGAGCAGGTATCACGGCGTTGGATCGCGTCGGTGGCAATCTGGCGGCTGCTTACGGCAACATCGTCGCCCGCGAACTGGACCCAGACTCCGAGATTCTCAATGCGCTGCGCCAGGGGCACGACATTTTAATGGGTATTATGGATCGCGTCGCAGCCGATCAGGATGTCTTCGATGCCTCGGAAATGTTGCATAGCCGGTTGCAGGCGATTGCCAATATTGTTCCGGCGCGCGCCGTCGAGCAGGTAATCGACACGCCGCCGGAGAGTGAGACGCAGGCTGCACCACTGGCGGCGGCAGATGTTGCCCCGCAAGCCAGCGATGAGCCCGTTAGTGCTGCCAGTTTATTGATGGCTGAATTTGCCGAGCGCGAAGCCGCTCGCGAAGCGCTGAATCAGCGTGTCAGTGATAGTCGCGAAACTGTGGAAACAGAGGAAACCGCAGCAGTGCAACCGGAACCGCCGGAGCTTGCGGGAGGACACGACCGGGAGATTACGCAGTTCGAAGCAAACCCTGAGGCAGAAACTCGTGAGCCTGAGCCGCCAATTGATGTGACGGAAGTATCGACGGGGGAGGCGGTGCCTTCGACGCCGGTATCGGCGACACCACACAAACCGGATGTGGAGGTCGAGGCCGATCTGGATAAAGAGATTATCGATATTTTTCTCGAGGAAGCCGATGAGTTACTTGAGGAGATCGATCAGGCTATCCACATCTGGCAGGATAATACGGGCGATCGCGCGCAGGTAGATACGCTGAAACGGGCACTACACACGTTTAAAGGTGGCGCGCGTGTCGCGGGCCTCGCGGGCGTTGGCGACATCAGTCATGATTTTGAAACGCGAATTATTGAGGCGGAAAGCAAACGAGAAGAGAAGAATCCGGCATTTTTTCACGATCTGTTCGCTCGCCACGACAGATTGCTACTGGCGATGGATCGGGTGCGCGCGTTGTATGGGGATGATGCCATCGCTGCCAATGCCGTGGCAGTGCCGCCGCCGCAGGAACCGATGCCCGGGTTGAAAGCGCCACCAGAAACACCGATTCAGGACGAGCAGGACGCGCTGCCTCAGGCGCGGCAACCGGCGTTACCGCCAGGCTGGCCAACTGCCGACGTACTGCCCTTTACTGGCGGGGTGGTGCCGGAGCAGGACGCCCCCGCAAAACTGTCTCCGGCCGCGGTGCGTGGGAATAAACCACAGCGCCCAGAACCACAGGAAATGATTAAGATCGCGGCGCCGGTGTTGGATGAACTCGTCAATTTGGCAGGCGAAACCAGCATCGCCCGCGGTCGGGTCGAGCAGCAGGTCAGCGAGTTTGGGTTCTCCCTCGATGAGATGGAAGGCACCATTCAGCGGCTCCAAGATCAGGTGCGGCGACTGGGCATAGAAACCGAAGCCCAGGTGGTGTTCCGCCGGGATCAAATCGAAGCGTCGGCCCATATTGCCGACTTCGACCCTCTGGAAATGGACCGCTATTCCCAACTGCAACAATTGTCCCGGGCGCTACAGGAGTCCGCTTCGGATTTACAGGACCTGAAGGGCACGTTACTCGATAAGTCGCGGGATGCTGAAGCATTGCTATTGCAACAGTCGCGGATCAATACCGACTTGCAGGAAAGTTTGATGCGCACGCGGATGGTGCCGTTTTCGCGTCTGGTACCAAGGTTGCGGCGCATTGTACGCCAGGTGGGAAACGAGTTAGACAAGCCGGTCCAGTTGCAGCTCGACAATGTCGAGGGCGAGATGGACCGCACAGTGTTGGAAAAAATTATAGCGCCCCTGGAGCATATGATTCGCAACGCCATCGATCACGGTATTGAGGCGGCGGACGATCGCGAGAAAAAAGGTAAGTCTCGTGACGGAACTATCGAGCTGACCTTCGGCCGTGAAGGCGGCGACATAGTGCTGCGCCTCGCGGATGATGGACGCGGGCTCGATATCAAAGCGATACGCGAACAGGCACTGGCCCGGCAACTACTTCTTCCGGAAGCGCAGATCAGCGACCAGGAGGTTATGCAGTTTATTTTTCAGCCGGGATTTTCCACCTCACGCAAAGTTACCCAGGTGTCGGGACGCGGCGTGGGAATGGATGTGGTTAGCAGCCAGGTACGTCAGTTGGGCGGCACTATCAGCATCAACTCCCAGGCGGATATTGGCACCGAATTCGTTATACGCCTGCCGTTTACGGTGTCTGTGAATCGGGCATTGATGATCAGAAACAGCGACGACCTCTATGCTCTACCCCTGAACACCATTAACGGCGTTGTCAAAATGGACGTGCAGGAACTGGCGCATTATTACCAGGATCCGAATGCCCGGTTCAAGTACGCGCGCACGGAATATAAAGTCTGTTATCTGGGAACGCTCCTCAACAGCCGGGTCAAACCGCCATTAGATACGATCTCCGAGTCGGTACCGTTGGTTCTGGTCCACAGTGACAAGCAGCACTATGCGGTACATGTCGGTAGTCTTGAAGGTAGCCAGGAAATTGTCGTGAAAAGCCTGGGTATTCAGTTTGGCGATGTGATGGGCCTGTCGGGTGTGACCGTGCTTGGCGACGGTCGGGTGGTGGTTATCCTTGATCTGTTAACCCTGTTGCGCGCGCAGGATTCGGTGCCGGTATTGACCCAACGCTACGGCGCTGAGGAGTTAGCGCCGCCCGCTGATGAGGGGCCGTCGCGATTGCCGGATAACGCACCGGTTGCGACACCGACGACGCGATCCGATTCGACTTCTGCCGCACCTCCAGCGGCAGCTGCTGGCGCGGATGATCGGATTAAAACCGTCATGGTAGTTGATGATTCGGTCACGGTACGCAAAGTGACGGGCCGTTTTCTGGAGCGCGAAGGGTTTCACGTAGTGACCGCCAAAGACGGTGTTGACGCCATGCGCCTGTTGCAGGACACGGTGCCGGATCTGATGTTGCTCGATATCGAAATGCCCCGTATGGACGGTTTCGAGGTGGCGCGCCTGGTGCGATCCTCATCGCGACTTAAGCAGTTGCCGATTATTATGATTACGTCCCGCACTGGGGAAAAACACCGGGAAAGAGCCCTGGCGACCGGGGTTAACAAGTACCTGGGCAAACCCTATCAGGAAGAGGTGTTGCTCAAAGAAGTCAACGAGTTGTTACGTGCTCAGCAGGTCGTAGGTTAAACCATGGCGTTGCGTGTTGGTATTATCGCGCCACAAAGTTCGGCGCAGAGTTATTCTCTAAAAACGGCCATCACCGAGCTTGGTCACGAAATCGTGTGTTTCAACCCCCATCTCGAACGTCGCACCGTTGGTAAAACTCTGCCAGAAGTGGAGGCATGGGTGGTGGTCGGAGAGGGCGAAGAGGTCAATCAACTGCCCTTTATAGACCGCAAAAAACACCAGGTATTGTGTATTAAGGAGGACGTCCCGACATTGGTAAGCCCGGGCTTTGGCCCGTGGAAAGAGCAACTGCGCAGTCGCTTCGTGGAATTGGCTGGTAAACATCAGCAGTCGACGCAGATCGTGCGGGCAAAAAAAGTGTGGGTATTAGGGGCGTCTACAGGCGGGCTTGAGGTGGTTAGCAAATTTCTGTCGCAGGTGCCGTTGGCCTACGACACGGGCTTTGTGTACGTGCAGCACATTGAGAGCGCGCAGGTTCCGCAATTGGTGCGCATGATCGCCAGAACCAGTCAGTGGCGGGCGCGACTCGCGGAAAATGGCCATTTTATTCCCGCCGGTTTTGTGACGGTGGTGTCGCCCGCCGAAAAATTACATATCGATAGCCGTGGCATGATGCGCGTGCTCGACGAACGGTGGGCCGGACATTATCGCCCGAGCATTGATCATGTCGCGGGCGATGTGGCGCGGCAATATGGGGTGTTTGGTGGCATGATTGTGTTCACCGGTATGGGCGACGACGGCGTAATCGGTGCGCGCCTGCTACGGCGTCGCGGCGGTCGAGTGTGGGTTCAGGATCCGGGAACCTGTATGGCGCCGTCCATGCCAGAAGCGGTCATTAATGCCGAGGCCAGTCAATTCACCGCTGGCGTAGACGAACTTGCCAGACGTTTTGTCAGCACGGCAGGAGTTGATATGGCCAGCCAGCCGTTGGGGCAAAGCGCGTGAGTGGCGCGTTACGGACGCAACCGGTAAAACGTGTCGCGACGGTCGATGCGCTATTACTGCCCGTTATTGGCTCGCCATTACTGGTGCCCATGGCCGCGGTAGCGGAGATCATTCCGGCGCGCGGGCTTACTTTGACTACCCACCCCGGCAATCCCGCCTGGTTGTACGGGTGGTTTTCCTGGCGGGATCAACACATTCCGCTCATATCCTACGAAGCAGCAGCCGGAGAGGTGGTCGCGGATTTAGAGGAAACCCATCGAATCGCGATTTGCAACGCGGTAGCTGATGCGGCCGAGCGAGGTTTTTATGCGCTGGTGATCCAGGATTTACCCAGCCCGGTGCGGTTATCCGAGGAGGATGCTTTTTTAGTGGTGCGCGAGTCGACCCCGGGCATTGGGGTCTTGTCAGAAGTGAGTTTGGACGACGAAGCCGCCCGCGTTCCGGACCTCGATTATATTGAAAAAATCAGTATGAGCGCTTTGCCCGAGCTGTCCGGGCAATAGATCTCCCTGCACGACTGCTGGGGCCGGTTAACATCTTCTTGCTTAACGGTATAATTGCCAGCTCAGTGTGTCGCTGAGAGGGTGTTGTCTGTCTCCAATGTCGCCCCGTTCGAATAGTTACAAGCAGCGCGGGAGACACATGTGAGAGTCGAGACCTGCGAGATTACAATATCTGGTTGAAGCGAGTTAACGCGGGTGTAGTTCAATGGTAGAACGGGAGCTTCCCAAGCTCTTAGTGTGGGTTCGATTCCCATCACCCGCTCCATACATGTGAACGACTGGCCAGGTTTGCAGGCCATTAAAAGCTGACGGCCAAAGATGTTTATGGCGGCAAAGATGCACTGTATCGGCCCTGGCGAAGTGCATACGTGAATGGTGGCTGTACAAAATACCTCGGTGCTCTGGTGCCGGTAATCAAACGATAAGGGGTAGTAATATGCTTGGCCAAATGATGGACGACCCGTTAACCATCACCTCAATTTTAAAGTTCTCAGAAAAGGTATTTCCCCAGGTCGAGATGGTCTCGGTAACGGCGGACAATCCCCGTCACCGCACGACGTTTGGTGCGGCCTTCAAGCGCTCGCGTAAGTTTGCTAACGCGCTGGCCAAACTTGGACTTAAACAGGGCGATCGGGTGGCTACCATGGCCTGGAACGATTATCGTCATTTTGAGTTGTATTACGGCATCAGTTGCTCAGGCTTCGTGTGCCACACCATTAATCCCCGGTTATTTCCCGAACAAATTGCCTATATCGCCAATCATGCGGAAGATCGCTGGGTTTGCACAGATGTAATGTTCGTGCCCCTGCTGGAAAAATTGCAGGAGCAGTTGCCGAATGTCGAAGGGTTTGTGGTGATGACTGACGCAGCCAATATGCCGCAGACGACCCTGCGCAATGCACGTTGTTATGAAACCCTGATTGCGGATGAATCCGATGAGTTCGAGTGGCCCACGCTGGAAGAAAATTCCGCGTGCAGCCTGTGTTACACCTCCGGCACCACGGGTAATCCCAAGGGCGTGTTGTACTCGCACCGGGCGTTGATTCTCCACTGCCTGGCCGCCAACGGCAAAGATGTTCTCGGCATGTCGAGTGAAGAAACGGTAATGCCGGTGGTGCCCATGTTCCACGTCAATGCATGGGGTGCCGTGTACAGCGCTGCCATGTCCGGTACCAAGCTGGTCATGCCCGGTCCCAAAATGGGTGATGGCGAAACTCTGGCGGCGCTGATTGACGAAGAAAAAGTCACCTATTCCATGGGCGTACCGACGGTGTGGCTGGCATTGGTCAATTATTTGCAGTCGTCCGGCAAGACCGTCGACTCGTTACAACGCGTTATTGTTGGTGGCTCCGCCTGCCCACTGTCGTTGATGAAGGCGATGGAAAAATACGGCGTGTGGATGCATGTGGGCTGGGGTATGACGGAAATGAGTCCGCTGGGCACCTACAATACATTGCTACCCTGGATGCACGACTTACCGGAGGCGGAAAAGGATGTGTATCGCCTAAAGGCCGGTCGTCTAATCTACGGTGTGGATTTGCGCATTGTCGATGAGACTGGCAGCGAGCTGCCCTGGGATGGCAAGAGCTCTGGGCAATTACAGGTGCGCGGCCCCTGGGTGTGCAAGGGGTATTACAAACTGGATAAATCGGACGCCCATCTGCCAGACGGCTGGTTCGACACCGGAGACGTGGCAACCGTTGACCAGTATGGCTACATGGCGATCACTGATCGTACCAAGGATGTGATTAAATCCGGTGGGGAATGGATCAGTTCCATCGATGTGGAAAACGCGGCCATGGGTCACGCAGATGTTGCAGAAGCGGCCGTTATCGGCGTTCCCCACCCCAAGTGGACGGAGAGACCCTTACTTGTAGTCGTAAAAAAACCGGGAACAAATCCTGGTAAGGACGAGTTGCTACAATTTTTGGACGGCAAAATCGCCAAATGGTGGATCCCGGAAGACTGCGTTTTTGTCGATGAAATTCCCCACACCGCTACCGGCAAGGTCAGCAAGAAAGATTTAAGAGAGCAATTTAAGGATTATGCTTACGAATAACCGTTCGGCGGGACGGGTGCGAGTTTTAGCTCACAGGGTGCAGGTGGTTGGGCGTCAGGCTGAGCCGCCGGCGCCGCGTACTGATGACCAGATCGATAAGTAATTGTTGGGGTGTGCATGGCCGTACCGTTGTTAAACGAACGCGATTTGAACTTTCAATTATATGAGGTGCTCGACACCGAGGCGCTATTGAAGCGACCGCGCTATCAGGAGCACTCCAGGGAAATATTCGACACCACGCTGGTTACAGCCAGAGGCATCGCCGAGAAATATTTCGCGAATCATTACGCCAAAGGTGACGCTCACGAACCCTTTTTCGAAAACGGTGAAGTGCGTGTCATCGAAGAAACCAAATTTGCATGGGATGCGTTTGCTGATGCTGGGTTTATGGCGGCACAACCGGATTACGATGAAGGAGGCCTGCAGTTTCCCGAAGTTATTGTGCGTGCGGTAGTTGCCTATATCAGTGCTGCAAATATCGGTACCGCCGCCTATCCGTTTGTTGCGATTGGCGTAGCAAATTTATTACGCGCCTTTGCTTCACGAGAACAAAAAGATTTGTTTTTACCGCTCATCATGAGTGGTAAAAGTAACGGCACTATGGCGCTTACCGAACCGGACCAGGGGTCGGCCCTCGGCGATATTAAAACCAGCGCGCTAGCGCACGCCGATGGTAGTTATCGGTTATTTGGCCAAAAAATGTTTATTTCCTGTGCCGACCACAACATGACTGAAAACGTCATACATATGGTGTTGGCGAAAATTAAGGGTGCTCCGGTGGGTGTCAAGGGGATATCCCTGTTTATCGTGCCCAAATATCTGGTTGATGAACAAGGTAACTCGACCACCAGAAACGACGTTGTGGTGGCCGGGTTAAATCACAAAATGGGTTATCGCAACGCCACCAATACGGTACTGAGTTTTGGTGAAAAAGACGGCGCGATCGGTTATCTGGTTGGGGAGCCGCACCAGGGTTTGAACTATATGTTTCAAATGATGAATGAGGCCCGTATTGGTATTGGTCTCGGCGCTGCGGCGGTCGCCTATCAGGGCTTCAATCATTCGCTGGCATATGCTCGGCAGCGGCCACAGGGACGTTTGCCATCCAACAAAGACCCTGCGTCAAGGCAAATCATGTTAATAGAGCATGCGGATGTGCGGCGCTTGTTGCTCGCCCAAAAAGCGTATGCTGAGGGTGCGCTGTCGTTGTGCCTGTTTGCCAGCGCTATGTTCGAAGATCAAAATACGGCAGAAGATACGGTACAACGGGAACGGGCCGCGTTGTTGCTGGATTTACTGACACCCGTAGTGAAATCCTGGCCGTCAAAGTACGGCTGTGTTGCCAACGACATGGCTATTCAGGTGTTGGGCGGGTCGGGCTATATTCGCGAATATCCAGTTGAGCAGTTGTATCGAGATCAGCGTTTAAATCCGATTCACGAGGGAGCTGAAGCGATACATGGCATCGATTTGCTCGGCCGTAAGGTGCCAATGAAAAACCGCGCTGGCTATCAGGTATTTTTGGAAGAACTGGAAAAAGATATCGTTGCGGCGGAAGCGTTAACAGTGACGCGCGAATTTGCCGAACCCTTGCGTCGTGGAAAAAACCTGTTGGATGAAACCACCCAATCTTTACTGGCGCAGACCGGGCAGGACGTGGACCTGGGTATGGCTAACGCCACTATCTATCTGGATATGTTTGGGCGCGTTGTCGCAGCCTGGATGTGGGTTAAGCAGGCCATAAAAGCTGAAGAGGGATTGATGCGCGCCGACGACCACCCGGATAACGATTTCTATCGAGGCAAGCTTCAGGCAGCACGTTACTATGTGGAATGGGAGCTGCCTGTAATCGACGCACAAAGTGAGCTACTGCGGTCTGGCAATCCGATCTGTTTTGATATGCAGGATAAGTGGTTTTAAATCGACTTTGCCGAATGCCAGGCAACGCGCCGCATAAACTATCGTTTCGGTAATTTAACAAGATTGCTGACCCCTGCTCTTTTTGATTTCGAGCTATCAAACTGATAGTCATTTACCAAAAATAAGCGCTCAAATTCGTCTTTGGGCAGCGGTTTGCTTATCAGGTAGCCCTGCATAACATCGCAGCCAATATTTTTTAGCACCTCGAACTGTTCTGCATTTTCGACCCCTTCGGCGACGGTCGTCAGCCCCAGGCTTTTTGCTAAGGCCACTATACCGCCGACGATAGCGCGGTCGCTGCCGTGTTTCTCTACATCAATCACGAATGAGCGGTCAATTTTCAACGTGTCGGCTGGCAATATTTTTAAATAGTTGAGCGACGAAAAGCCACTACCGAAATCGTCTATCGTCAGCGAAAAGCCCATTTCCTTGAGCCGCATTAGTTCGCTTCGCGCTCGCTGTGGCTCGGTCATCAGGACACTTTCGGTGATTTCTAACTCCAGTGCAGCGGCCGGCACCTGATGCTTAATAATTAACTCCGACAACGTGGTCGTGAGTTTACCGTATTCCTGCAAGTCCTTGCCGGAAAGGTTTACTGATATTCTGACGTGATAGCCCTGTTCGTGCCAGCCATGAATATGTTGCAGTGCCTTATCAAGCACCCAGTCAGTTATCAATGTAATGAGGCCAATTTTCTCTGCCAGTGGTATGAACTCGAAAGGTGGTACCAGTCCACGTTTGGGATGTATCCAGCGCAGCAGCGCCTCGGCGGATATTAAACGACCGTCATTGGCGCTTACCTGTGGCTGAAAATACAGAACCAGCTCGTCGTTGTCGATGGCATTGCGCAGCTCGTGTTCGAGCTCTAGTCGCGCGGCTACTTCACGTTCCATGCCTTCGGTATAAAAGCAGTAGCTGTTGCGTGATTCCTTGGCTCGAAACATTGCAGAGTCCGCATGCTTCATGAGCGTATCGATATCCAGTCCATGATCGGGGAAAACCGCTATACCGATACTGCCGGTAACATAAACATGTTGTTGCAAAAACGAAAACGGTTTGGCCAGTGTAGAGCAAATTTTAGTTGCAATGCTCGATATCGCAGAGCGCTCATCGATGCCCTCCAATATGATTGTAAATTCATCGCCACCCAGCCGAGCAATTAAGTCGTCATCACGCACACAGGTTCTGAGGCGCAGCGCTACTTCCTTAAGCAATAGATCGCCGGTGTTATGCCCTAAGGAGTCGTTGATAACTTTGAAGTTATCCAGGTCCAGCAACAGTATGGCGATGCTGTTTTCGTCGAGCTCACCCCTGTTCAAAATTATACGCAATTCCTGCAACAGTTTGGCGCGATTAGGTAGCCCTGTGAGCGTATCGTGATATGCCAGTTGCTTCACATGCTGCTCTGCTTTGCTGGCTTTTATCAGCCTTAGAACACGTTGCTTCAATACCGAGAAATGTATTGGTTTGGTAATGTAATCCGTTGCGCCGCAACTAAACGCATGGGAGATAGCCTCGTCGTCGTCCAGCGCAGTGACCATTAGTATAGGTACGTCGCTACCATTTTCGAGTGAGCGAATTTGACGAGTTGCCTCGAAACCATTAAGACCGGGCATCATGGCGTCAATAATTATGGCGTCTGGCATCAATGTTCGGCAAATGGCCACCGCTTTGCTACCATCGGCGGCCTCTTCGATAGCAATATCTTCTTCAGAAAAAACGCCTTTTAGTGCCAGGCGCATGGATCGATCATCATCAATCAACAATAATCTGTGAGGGTGTTTTGAGAGCTGATCGTGTGTTTCAAACAATAAACCATTTTCAATATCTGCTTTTAACAGTGTGTATTCCTTCTCGATTTCATCGATCAGCGTTCGAGCGCTGAGAATATCGCCCGTTGTTCCTGCGCGTTCCAGACGTTTTGCCACATTAACAAGCCTGAACGCGCCAAATATCGCTGCGCTACCGGCGATAGTATGGGCAATTTCCCGAAGCAGTTTGGCATCTTTCTGTCCAAATGCTTTTTTCAGCGAATTAATATAGATAGGCGTGTCTTCGACAAATGCATCAATCATTTGATACAAGACTTCGCCGACATCTACAAACAGTTGTTTTAAAAACAGTGGGTCGTAAGTTTTTTGGTCGGTCGGTTCGGTGAACAAAATATGATCGGATTGCATGTCTCTTGAAGGCGTGTTGCGGCTCAGCCACTTTAGCAATACCCCTTCGAGCTTATCGCGGGTTACCGGTTTTGCAACAAAATCGTTCATGCCAGCTGACTCTAACGCCTCTGCTTGAGCGTCGTTATTGGCGCTCATGCCCACAATTGGTAAATTGGTATCTGTATATCCAAGGCGGCGGATAGTTGTAGTGGCTTCGTAACCATCCATGCCCGGCATAAAACAATCCATCAAAATAAGGCCCACCCGATTCTCGCGGACAAAATTGATAGCCCCTTGCCCGCTGCTGACTACGCTGAATGCGTGGCCGGTTGCCTCAAGCATCGCCGCCATAACTTGTTGATTTGAACGATTGTCGTCGACAACCAGGATTAGCGGACGGTTGTGTTTAGTAGTGTCCCCATCTACGTCCCGAATATTCCCATGTTGTATTTCTGCAGGCAGGTAAGTCAGGTTCGTAAATAACGTCGCACAAGTCTTTGAGGTAATGGGTTTATATATAACAGCAGAGGTCTCGTGATGGGAGGCCGTGTTAACTGGATTTACGATCTGTATTAAGTGGTCTGCGTTTGCATGTGCGCACTGGCTGGTAAATTGCTGACCAATCTCCGGCCTGGACTGATATATATGTTCTTCTATCAGGAGATAATTGTACTGTTTTTCGACTGCGGTGACGCGCAGGGGCCATCCCTGTTCAGAGGCAGATACGTCAACCACATGGGCCACACCGCCGTGCTTAATAATTTGCGATGCTAGAGCTTCGCCGACGATACGCGACCCAGAAACTATCAACGCGCATATTTGCTCCGCACGTTTCGCATAATGCTGTGGTGCGCTCAACGCGGGATCTTGTTTTAGGGTCCCGCCCACGGGGATTGATATTACGAAGTTAGAGCCGCGCTCACTGTTACTGTCGACAGTTATATTGCCATCCATCAGTTCGATAATTTGCTTACAAATTGCTAGGCCAAGCCCAGTTCCACCATATCTCTTGGTCGTAGATGAATCGGCCTGCACAAATGCTTCAAATATCTTGCTCTTTTGTTCTGTAGAAATACCAATACCGGTGTCTCGCACCTCGATATTGAGCCTCGGTTGTGTAGTAGCCTGCATCGACACATAAATGCCAACCTCACCCGAATCGGTAAACTTAATGGCGTTCCCAACAACATTGATTAAGATTTGCCGTAGCTTCTGTGGGTCAAAGCTCATGTAATCGGGCACATTTGAAGAAAACGTATAACCCAAATCAATATTGCTTCGCAAAGCTTGAGTCGACAAAAGTTTAACAATATCGTCAAAAAATTCGGGCAAAAATACTTCGCTACTAGCAAGAACAAATTTTCCTGAAGATATCTTGGAAAAATCCAGAATGTCATCGACCAGGCGCAGCAACTCTTCGCTGGAATGTCTGGCTATGGAGACGTACTCTCGTTGTTTTTCAGACATTGACATGCCTTCCAGAATGTCAAGCATGCCAATAACCGCATTCATCGGTGTTCTGAGCTCGTGTGTAACGTTCGACGCGAATTCACTTTTTTCGCGAGCGACGGCAAGCGCCGCATCCCGAGCGGTGCTGAGTTCCAGTTGTCTTTTTTCCAGAACCTCCATCATGGTGTTGAACGTTTTTTGTATGGTTGTCAGTTCTTCGGGCCCCTCTATCTCGGCTCGAATTTCACGATCACCTAGCTGAGCACGTTGCATGATGCCAGCGAGTCGTTCCATGGGGTTGGTAATGCGCCTTGATACGCCGATAATGGCAAGTAAAATAAGTAGCGCTATGATCACAGTTGCTACCACGTAATCTCT
Source organism: Porticoccaceae bacterium (assembly GCA_041601945.1). GTDB lineage: Bacteria > Pseudomonadota > Gammaproteobacteria > Pseudomonadales > Porticoccaceae > JBFJKD01. Next base: position 37,006 of record JBFIHG010000009.1, read on the forward strand.
GAGAATTTGACCGTGTATAAAGCGAAGGGTGTCCTTGGATAAACCGACAGTTACGTACCCAAGAAGAGTTGGTTCGACGGGCGGTTGACCGTAATTCCCGTCCCACTCTTCATTAGGTTTAGATTCCGTGAATACTGGGGTAATAAACACCCATAAGCTTTCCTGTTCAAATGTTTTAAGTACATCGACAGTGCGTGGCAGGTCGGGGTAAGTTGCATCATTAAACGATGTGTCCCGATACAGAGTGGTGGTATCTGTCCCGGTTATTGCAAGCACAGAGGTGTCGGGAAATTCGGAAATGGACTGCGCGGCTTCCAGCGCCAATTCCTTGCTTTGGTAGAGTAGTGCAAGTTTGCTCTTGTTACTGACGATGTCAGTCAGTTGTAACCCTTGTTTAACGAGATGGGCCGATATAATGCGATTCGAAACATTGTTGACTGCAAAATACATCCCAGCAGCAAGCAGGACAAGGGCGAGCGCAAACAAAGCTATCAGGTGATGTCTAAATTTGAGTGCATGAATATTAAAAAAATGCTTGCGTTTCATGGCCTTCGTCGCTTAATCAATCGTCATAGTTCAAGGTGAATATCGCTTCTGATTCTACCTGACAATGCCAGACCCAAATGTCGACTGGTTCTTACATTTACCGCTAGTAAGAGCCGTTTGACTGGCGAAAAATGTGGCTCAGAAATGTCGCCAGCTAGTTGTTTGTTGACCAGTACGCCCAAATCTTGCCCCATCTTTTCGTTGTCCGGGTAGACTGCGAACAGTGTACCTTTGCGCACGTCATTTGGATTGGATGAAAACAATACAATATTCTTATCCCAGGCCGTTTGTAGAAGTTGTGTCATAAGAGCGTTATCGATAGCCGTTTCGCCGGGGAGTATCCAGATGCCATCGTACTCCTTTGCCGATTTTGATACTTGAAGGTACCGACTGGCCGCATCGTGTATGCCAGCGACCCTGTGGATCACCAGTTGTTTCCCCAGGTCGTCCATATAAATCTGCGCCTCTTCCAGATAACTGTTTTCGCTGGTTGACGCGGTCACGACAAACACGTTATTCGTGGTGGGGGACAGCAACAGTAACTTTTCCATTACCACCACCGGATCGGGGAATATACTGATCCCAGATGTATTGTTGGCAGGTTTGGCTCGCAAAGCACCAGCGACTATTGGTGTCGTTATGTTCATTGTAGCTAACATGCCGACGTTTTTTGAGCCAAGAGCTAGAATAATATCCGGTCGGGTGTGCTCCAAACGGTCGCGGATGCTGGGCGCGTCCGAAAAGGAGCTAGTCTGTAGGCGATGAATCGTGCCTGTGTATTGGGAGGACACACCTTTGATCATATCCTCAAATACTTTAGAGTAAGGTGGCGGCGCTTCGGGGTAAATGATCAGTAGATCGCCGGCGAGCGCCGTACTGGCCAGTGAACTATTGACCAACAGTAAGAAAAACCCCCAGCTAATGAAGAGGCCCGCGCCACGCCGCAGGTGTAATACACGTTCCGCCTGTTTCAGAAGTATCATCCCTGTAATTTGGTTGTCCATAAGACGGTCAGCTTCAGAATTTGTACCTGATTTCACCCAGAACCGATCGTCCGGCCAGTGGCAAGTCGTCGGGAATGAAGGGCACGGGTTCACCATTGGGGGATGGTTCGCGGGCATCCTCGTCAAAAATATTTTTTGCCAGTAACGCCAGTTCAAAATTGCCGAACAGATTTGTGCGGCGCAGCGTCAAATCAACCAGTACATAATCGTCGATGGCCTTGCGTGGGTCCCGGTAATCCCGGTTTCGGTCCATGACCCAATTGGCTTGAAGGTTGGCAGAATAATTTGGCAAAAATTCCCAGTTTACCCGAGCGTATACCTGTTTCTCCGGAGAGTTCGCCGCATCCTTATCGGCGTCTTCATCAGTAGATTTTTGCCAGGCCATATTGCCGATGACATCAATAGTGTCTGTCGCAGACCATTTCGCTTCAAACTCCAATCCGTTGCCCGTCTGCCGCCCCGTGTTTTGCGCTGTTCTCGTGGCACCACTATTATCTGGCACAAAATGGATGATGTTGTCCCATTCATAGTGAAACAGGTTAAGGTCGAACACCAAGTCAAACGTTGGTCTGTAGTTGAACGCGATCTCGTAGCTTTTAAGCGTCTCGGGTTCCAGAGCGGAGCTCCCCAAAAATGATGGGTTAGACTGTACTCTGGTTTCTGCAAAGGAAGGCGCGCGAAATGCTTCTCCGTAAAGAAACTTTGTAGTGAGATTGTGTCTGGTGGACCAGACCAATGCCAATCTAGGGTTAAATGTATCGCCAAAATCAGAGTAATGATCAAAGCGTGCGCCGACCGTGAGTTCCCAGTCGTCTGCAAAATGCCACGCGTCCTGCAAAAAAAAGTAGCTATTCTCTCGATTATCTTCCGGTAGAAAGACAGCATTGGTATCTGACACATCTACCAACGGTCCAGCAGGATCTATCGGCAAGCCTGTATATGGATTGAGGCCGAAATTCTTTTCCTCCTTTGTTTGATCTATCTCTCCATAATTATACCCAGCTCCTATTGTGACTTGGTGATTGCTAATACCATTGTATATGCCAGAGAATGCCGTCCTATAATGACTTTCTGATAATTCAGGATTGCCAATAACTCCATTTGGAAATATTCCAAATAATGGTTGTCCAGATAGATTAAAAAAGGGTCCGGTTGACCCCGGAGGGAAAAGCACTAAATTCTTTGTAATTTCCTGAGTGCTATTCAATACACTAAATTGCAGTTCTCCCACAAAATAGTCTGATATTTTTATATTGCGAAATGTCAGGTCGGCGGAAAGTCGATCACCAGAAAACTGATTGAATGGATCCAGTGCTTGGGCGATTCCAGCGCCATTGCCACCTTTTCTCCTCGTCTGTGCGCCTAGCCGTAATGATATATCATTTAATTCGATTACGGCGCGGGCGTCAATATTATCCCTTTCAAGATTAACCGAACCTGGCGCTAGTGATGCGTTGGTTGACGATATCAAGTCGAGAAAAGTCTGCGAATCGGATATTACTGTCCTGTCCTGTCCGTCCGATGTGTGTGTTTCAATGGATGCGGAATAACTAAGATTGCCTGCACTACCTGCTCCCAGCACCCAATAATTATTTGTATTATTCGTGCCATATTTTGCGCCTGCCTCGATTCCTTCTAGTTCTTTAGGAGATATTGTTACGATATTAATAACTCCTGCAAAAGCGTCGGCGCCGTATATTGCCGATCCAGGGCCTCGTATTATTTCGATCCTGGATATTCCTTCTATAGGCATGCCGCCCCAGACTTGCCCTCTGTCACCGTAAAATAAATTTGTTATCGAAATGCCATTTACTAATATTAAAACTTGAGGGTTAAATTCTGTATGAATCCCTCTAAATGTGTATATCGGATTGTATCCCGCGGGTGATACCGAGACATGTAGTCCTGGGACTGTCTCTAATATGTCATCCAGGTCAATAGCGCCCATGGATTTTATTTGTCGCGCTGTAATTACCGACGCTACGGCCGGCGCTTTAGAGACTGGTTGCGACATGCCTGTTGCGATGCTTACAAGCTCTTCATCGCCGTATGTAGACTTGAGGTCTTCTGTACCGTAACAACTAACAGTGAAGAGTGTTTGTACAAAGCAAAATATTATTGAGCCAGTCGCAATATTTTTCATTGGGCGTTCTCCCAGGTGCGCGGTAAACTTGCCCCGGTGTAATTAATTTTAGTAGTGCTTAGCGGGAAAAAGGCCCCCGCGGGTTGCGATTTGGCATCTATATAGCAAGGCATCATTCCGGCACAAAATGCTAGTGTAGACATTTGTAAGTACTCGTCCGATGTTAGCCCATTGTCGCCCATCAGCGCGGCGTTGACCCCTCCAATATTTAAATTCAATTTGTATTTGGAGTTCGTTAAATAAGTATTTATTTCTAACAGAATTTTATAAAATTGACCGTGGGTAATATTTTTTAGATCAAGATATTTTTGTACGGGGCTTAATCGTTCGTCTGTTTTGACTACTGGTCTTCCAAAACCAAAAATACTTCTGTGAGTTTTAAGTTCCGTCGTCACAATATTTTCGATAGATTGGCCTTGCTTGATTTTTTTAAAAGCGCGATGTAAAAAGTCTAATGCGCCTCTGTTTGCTCTCTGCCCATATGTTTTTGCTTCAGAAACGGCTGTTCCCGCCGCGACTGCTAACGCGCAAGTGGATCGAGTTGTACCAGCTAGAGCCGCCACGCGGTTATTCCACAGTCGAGGGTCAGGGTAGCTTGTCGTGAGTAACCAGAGTTGATCAATCAGCATGGCTAACGATTTTGATTGCTTGCCCGTCACCGCGAAAAGGAGATATTCCATCCACGTATGGTTATTCAGCTCGGTAAACACGTCTTTGCCACGCAGTACCACGCGCTCACCGGGAAACCAGGCGCCCATATCGGTTACCCAGTTATCTTCGTAGTGCTTTAACAACTCTGGGCCTTTCATTAGTTGGACTCCTTGCGCTGTACGGGGCCGGGATCGTTAGTCAGCGTTAGCCCATCGGTAAAAAACGGAAAGCGGTTCCAGCCGATTTTCTCCTGCTCGAGCGCATGCACCGCCGCTCCGGGCAAGCGCAGCATGATAAAGAGTATTTCGGCCTGTTCCGGTGAAAACTTTAGTTCGTGTAAGGTCGCAGCCGCGACCCCCGACATCGCAAGGGGCGAATCTGTTAGTGTTTCAAGGGCTTGGCGATTGTTCTTTAGCCAGGGCAGCACGTCGCCTGTGCTGGTGGCTGCCAGGTACTCCAGAACCTGCTTGACTGGGGTGGGGCAACTGGCGCCATTAGGGTCGAAACCGGGGCTGTGTTCCATGTCCGGCCACACATCGGCCCGTTCTTCCCGGGGCGGATTTTGCAACATCGCGCGCCACGCATCGATGTCGGTGCCACACTGCTGCCAGTACTGGATTGTAGTATAGATTTCGCGTCCGCCGCCGAGGCTGCCCGCGCCGACAGCGATGGCGGCCATTAATGCGGATGCCCGAGTTGACCCGCCGACGCCAGCACTCATGGCGGCGTGGACGCTGTGGTCGCGTGGACCGGGATTGGCCAGCGCTACGGCCAGCCCCTCCAGTAGCAGCGTTTCAGTTTTGGTTGGGGGCTCGAGTTTGAATAACAGCCATAGATACTCCACCAGGCTGATTTTACCCAGCAGGTCCCCGTAGACATCGTAGCCAGCGCAATAACAGGCAGACGCTGCAAAAGGGTTATCGTCCTCGGGTGTTTCCCGCCAGATTTTGGTGGTTATCGTCTCGTTTTTTTTTTCGCTCATATTGCCTGCTTCAGTGTGTTGGTGCGCATGCCTATTGGGGGGGCTTCGTCGGGGTCGATGCGCACGTCCAGAAGAGTCGGTCCTGCTTGTGCGCAGATGTGTCGGGTGTCGAGATACAGTAAATCCTGTGGTGATTCGATTACATGGGCAGTTACCCCCAGCGCGCGCGCGAACGCCGCGAAATCTACCTTGGGTAAAAGTGCGCCAATCTGCTCTGCTCGGGTCATTCTCTGGCCGTGCTTGACCATACCGTAAGCGCTGTCGTTGAGTACGACAAAAATAACGGTCAATTTATGCTCGACTGCGACGGTTATTTCTTGCCCGCTCATCAACATGCTGCCGTCGCCAGTAATACAGACAATCGGGTCGTCTGGGCGGGCGAAAGCCGCGCCGATGGCGCTGCCAATGGCCCAACCCATGGACGCGAACTCAAGTGTGGCCCGAAACCATCCGCCGCGATAATCCCTGCGTCCTGAGACTCTGCGGTCATAGGCGTGCAGATAATGAATCGCCCAGGAAAAACTGGCACCAGTATCGGCAAGATAACGGGTATTAGCGGGGAATATACGTGGCAGCTCGCGCATTAATCGCTGCGGTTTGATGGGTGTAGCGTTGCTACAGTAACTCTGTTCCTGGTCCAGCGAAAAATTCCGCACAGGGCCATCATCTCCGAATTTTGTTGCGTTGTGGAGACGGTCCGGTACAGCGCGGGGGGATTCCATGGCGTCCCGTTTGTAGCGGGACAGTATTTTTTCGAAAATGGTTTCCAGATTTCCCTTAATATGCATGGCGGCCATGGGCGTGCGTCGCAAATTGGCGGCGCTGGATTCTACGTGGATCAATCGCTGGTTAAACAGGAACGGATCCCAGCCATTACTGGCCCACTCGCTGAGATTGGCGCCCACCACAAATATTCGGTCGACTTCCGGACTGAACAGCACGCGCCGCGCTTCGTCGTGTCCGGAAAACCCTAATATGCCGCTGAAGGAAGGGTGGTAGGCGCTGATAAGACCTTTGCCGTGGGGTGTGGTGACGATCCTGGCGTTAATCATTAATGCCAAAGTGGAAATCAAATCTGCGGCGTCACCCGCCTCTTCCCCGAGCAGGAATACGGGAAATTTTGCCGCCAGTAACTCCCAGTACAGTTGGTTTACCGCGTCGACGTCTAACAAAGCCGGCTTGTGCAGCAGATGGGGCAGATTGAAGCGCGGTGTCGGCAGGAGATAGGGCGCGCGCATGACATCAATGGGAATACTCAGGTGCACCGGCCCCATGGCCTCGAACGCTTTCATAATAGCCGACGCGAGCTTACCCTCAAGCTGGGCAGGGTGGGATACCAAGGTGCTGTAGTGGGTGCAATTGTCAAACAGCGCAACGGTGTTGATACCGGTGCAGGACGATTCCTGAAAGGCGCCGCGGCCAAAGGTGGCAAGCGCTGTTTGGGCAGTGATCACCAGCAGCGGCACGTTGTTTTCAAAGGCTGACGCCACGCCAGTCAGGAGATTCGTGGCTCCCGGTCCGGTGGTCGCGCAACATACGCCCAGTTTTCCGGTATTACTGGAATAGCCGTCAGCCATAAAGGCGGCGCCGGTTTCGTGACGCGCGGTGATTGAGCGCGGCCCGGCGCGCCGTTCGCTGCGGGCGAGGGCGTTGTATAGAGGCTCGATCGCGCCACCGGGAATACCAAAAACATACTCCACCCCCAGTTGTTCCAGATACGCAATAATCAGATCACCGTGTTCTGGAAGCACCTCATTGTGCGCGTCGCCTCCCGTGTCTGGTAACACTTTAAATACTGTATCCATGGATAAAAACCGTTATGAATATCAGGAGCTTGTATGGGGTTTATAATTTTTTTTGATATTAACTGCTATAACGCTCTATTGCCAATACTAAAACACGCTAAAATCTCCACATGGGTCATTGTTTGCCGAGTTTGCGAGGTCTATAGCACAATGGGCATCTCATGGAGCAAAACCCACCGGCAAGTGCCTGACAGGCCACAAAATTTAGAGCAAGACAACAGAGTAATAAATCATGTCCGACCTTAATCTCGAGTGCTGGTGGCAACCGTTCACCAACGTGCGCGGTTTTCGCGCTAATCCACGCTTGATCGAACGCGCTGAGGGCTGCTTTCTCTACACGCCAGATGGTCGCGACATACTGGATATTACTGCCGGACTGTGGTGCGCAAACTTGGGACATGGTCGTCGAGAAGTGGCGGATGCGGTGCATCGACAACTGATGCATATGGACTTTGCTCCGCCGTTCCAGTTTGGCTCGCCGGTTACCTTTCGTTTCGCCGAGAAACTGGTGGAACACGCACCGAGCGGATTGAATCGTGTGTTCTTCACCAATTCCGGTTCCGAGTCGGTAGAAACTGCAATGAAAATTGCATTCGCCTACCAGCGCGCCCGGGGTAAAGGCAGCAAGACGCGCTTCGTGGCGCGGGAGCGAGGTTATCACGGCGTAAATATCGGCAGTACGTCCCTGCAGGGTATTCCCAACAACCGCAAGGGTTTTCCTACTCTCGATACAGTGGATTTTCTGCCGGATATGCTCGATATCACTGCCAGCGCTTTCAGTCGCGGTTTGCCTGAACAGGGTGCGGATAAAGCCCGTGCGCTGGAAAAAATTATCGCCAGCCGTGGCGCGGAAAATATTTGCGCGGTCGTGGTGGAGCCGATTGTCGGCGCCGGCGGTATGGTGCCGCCACCGCGCGGCTATTTACAGTTGCTGCGCACGATCTGCGACGCGCACGACATTCTGCTGATTTTCGATGAAGTCGTCACCGGTTTTGGCCGCAGTGGTTCGGCGTTTGCGGCTATAGAGCTCGACGTCACGCCGGATATTATGACCACCGCCAAAGCCATTAATGGCGGCACGGTGCCCATGGGCGGCGTTTTTATCAAGCAAGTGATTCAGGAAACCATTTTTGATGCCGCTCCGCAGGGCGTGCCTGAAATATTTCACGGCAACACCTATGCCGGTGCACCGGTGGCAGCAGCGGCGGGATTGGCGGCCTTTGAGATTTATGAGCGGGAGGGGTTGTTGACTCGGGCATCTGGTCCCATTGGCAAATACTGGGAAAACGCGTTGCACAGTCTGCGGGATATTCCACACCTTATTGATATTCGTAATTACGGGTTGTTGGGGGCCATCACCTTCGCGCCCAATCCCGGAAAATATCCAACCGGCGTCGGCGTGCCGGTACATAATCGGTGTTTCGAGAACGGACTGCTGTGCCGGGCGGTGGCTGACAATATGGTTATGTCGCCACCGCTGACGATTTCGGAGTCGGAAATCGATTTGTTTATCGAACGCTTGCGCAAATCTATTGCGGATGTTCTGGGGTAATCAAGCGCGGCGCCAGCCAGGGCCAGCGCACAGATTTAAACCAGGCAGGGCCAACAGAGAATAAATGACAAGGAGTATTGGTTGATGAAAACCCGTGCGGCGGTTGCGGTCAGAGCGGGGCAGCCATTGGAAATCCACGAGGTGGATCTCGACGGGCCCAGGTCCGGCGAAGTGCTGGTTGAGATAAAAGCCACGGGTGTATGTCACACCGATGCCTTCACTCTTTCTGGCGATGACCCGGAAGGCGCGTTTCCGGCCATTCTCGGGCACGAGGGTGCGGGCGTAGTGGTGGAAGTGGGTGCGGGTGTCACCAGCGTACAGCCCGGCGATCATGTGATACCGCTGTATACGCCGGAGTGTCGCCAGTGCGACTATTGTTTGCATCCTAAAACCAATCTGTGTCAGGCCATTCGCACTACCCAGGGCCAGGGTGTAATGCCAGATGGTAGCAGCCGGTTTTCGCTAAACGGTGAAAAAATTCTGCACTACATGGGTTGCTCTACCTTTTCAAATTACACGGTGCTACCGGAAATCGCGGTAGCCAAGATTCGCAAGGATGCGCCCTTTGACAAGGTGTGTTACATCGGCTGCGGTGTTACCACTGGTGTTGGTGCGGTGGTATATCGGGCCCAGGTAAAACCCGGTAGCCGGGTGGTGGTGTTTGGGTTGGGTGGCATCGGGCTCAACGTGATTCAGGGTGCGCGCATGGTCGGTGCACGACAAATTATTGGAGTGGATCTCAACCCAGATAAAGTTGCGCTGGCGCAAAAATTTGGCATGACGGATTTTATAAATCCAGCACATACACCCGACGTGGTCGAAGCGATACTCGACCTTACCGGCGGCGGTGCGGATTATAGTTTTGAATGCATTGGCAATGTGGAGGTTATGCGCCAGGCGCTGGAATGCTGTCACAAGGGCTGGGGCGAGTCTTATATTATTGGTGTCGCCGGTGCCGGGCAGGAAATTTCTACGCGGCCCTTTCAGTTAGTCACCGGGCGATCCTGGCACGGCGTGGCGTTTGGCGGTGCCCGCGGTCGTACCGATGTGCCGACTATTGTCGACTGGTACATGGAAGGCAAAATCAATATTGACGATCTCATTACCCACACCATGCCGCTTGAACAAATTAATACCGCGTTTGATTTGATGCATTCCGGGGACAGTATTCGTTCGGTGGTAATTTTTTAATATCCCGTTGGCCAGCTTGGTGAACTGACAGTAGCGTTAAATGCCGTCCGCCACGCGACAGCAAACAGTGCTAAGCTGCGTGCTTTAGCCGCCTGAAGCGTAGCGATCTGATGCTGTAGCGGTGGTTTAATGGTAATACATGGCATGACGTCGCAGCCCCTCCATCCGTTTGACTCCCTGACACCGGACTTTCTGATTGATGCAATCGAGAGTCAGGGACTGCTCTGCGATGGACGTTTTTTTCCGCTCAACAGTTACGAAAACCGCGTGTATCAAATTGGTATCGAAAACAGCGAGCCGATTATCGCCAAATTTTATCGCCCGCAACGCTGGACCGATCTGCAGATAGAAGAAGAACATCAATTTTGTTTTGAACTGGTTGCCCACGAATTGCCGGTGGTGCCACCCTGGCAAAATGAGCGCGGCGACAGTCTGTTCGAGTTCGGTGATTTTCGCTTTGCGTTGTTTAAACGTCGCGGTGGTCGTGCGCCAGAGTTGGGGGATCTGGACAGTTTGTTTACGATTGGACGGTTGATGGGACGTATTCATCTGGTGGGTGCCGCCAAACCGTTCTTGCACCGCCCCGTTCTGGATCTCGAGAGCTACGGTTATCAGAGTGTGGCAACGATTAGCGAGGGATTTATCCCAGCGTCATTGGGCGCTTCCTACCAGGCCATCGCCACGGATTTACTGCAGGCATTGCAGGAGAAATTAGCATCCCTGGCGGATGTACCGTTACTGCGTACCCACGGAGATTGTCACATCGGCAACATTTTGTGGCGGGATGACACGCCGCATTTTGTGGATTTTGACGATGCGCGCATGGCGCCGGCGATTCAGGACCTGTGGATGTTACTTTCGGGTGAGCGAACGGAGCAGATAGTGCAGCTTTCGGAAATCGTCGCGGGCTATAACGAGTTTTCCGAGCTGCATCCCCGCGAACTACAGTTGATAGAAGCGCTGCGTACCTTGCGCATATTGCATCACACCGCCTGGATCGCCAGGCGCTGGGACGACCCGGCTTTTCCCAGAGCCTTTTCCTGGTTTAATACGGAACGCTTCTGGGGCGAGCACATCATGGAATTGCGTGAACAGTACGCCGCACTGGCGCAGCCGCCGCTAACGTTACTGTGATGTCGACGTGATCAATGCCGAGTGACGGCACCTGGTGGGCTTATTCAAACACGATAGTTTTATTGCCGTGCACCAGTACTCGATCTTCGAGGTGGTAGCGCAAGCCCCGCGCCAGTACCAGTTTTTCCATATCCTTGCCCTTGCGCACCATGTCATCCACGGCATCGTGATGACTGATGCGGGTGACGTCCTGATCAATAATGGGGCCAGCATCGAGTTCCTCGGTGACGTAGTGGCAGGTCGCACCAATCAGTTTCACGCCCCGTTCAGCGGCCTGATGATAGGGTTTTGCACCGGCAAAGGCTGGTAAAAAACTGTGGTGGATATTGATAATACGCGCCGGGTATTGCGCACAGATGGTGTCGGGCAGCACCTGCATGTAGCGGGCCAGAACAATGGTGTCCGGTTGCAGCTCGGCGAGCAACGCCGCCACCGCAGCAAAATGTCGCTGTTTGTTGGCGGGTATGGCGGGCAGGTGATGGTAGGGTAGCTGGTGCCACTCCACGTAGCTGCGCAGATCGTCGTGATTTGAAATGACGGCGGCAATGTCAAACAACAACTCCTTGCTACGCCAACGGTACAGTAAATCAGAGAGGCAGTGTGCCTGTTTGCTGGCCATAATCACCACGCGCTTGGGGGTCGCGGTGTCGGTAATTTGCCAGCGCATCTTGAAACGACTGGCAACCGACCCAAAGCGCGCTTTCAGCTCGTTCAGGTCGTAGCGCAGCGAATCGGCGGCGATGACCTGGCGCGTATAAAACCAGTTGCTGTTCGGATCCCGATAGTGATTAGCCTCAACGATCAGCCCACCTTCGTCGGCAAAAAAGGAACTCACTGCGGCGACGATGCCGACGCTGTCCGGGCAAGAAAGAATTAATCGAAAATTGTGTTCGGCCATGATCGCTCCCTGGTGGGCTAATTGTGCCTTATTTGCACCTTGTTGGGGTAGTCGCAACGGGACGGAAGGCCAAATCAAACGGATGGGGATTGTTGTGTGGCGATGGTTTTTATGGCTTGCTAACGGCGATGGAATGATTAGGGGGTGGATAAGATATGCGGATATTGACGCTGGTAATGGCGCTACTCCTGAGCATCAGCCTGCCCTTGTATGCCGAGGAGGTGCATCGCTGGGTAGACGCGGATGGCAATGTGCATTTTAGCGACCAAATGCCGGAGCAGGTGGCGCCTGAAAAAGTTCAGACGCAGGTGATTGATAACCGGATAAACACGTTTACCAGTATTGAAGTGACTGCCTCAGACTTTCTTGGTGCCCGCGAGCAGGCACGGATCGACAAAGCTAATTCCAGAGGCAAGAGTGTCGTTATGTACAGTGCCGTCTGGTGTGGCGTGTGTAAAAAAGCGCGACGCTATTTTGTCGATAACGGCATTCCGTTTAGCGAATTTGATGTTGAAACTTCGCAACAGGGCCGGGAGGATTTTGAGCGTCTGGGTGGCCGTGGTGTACCAATTATTCTGGTGGACGACGCGCGCATGAATGGCTTTAATGCAGCGCGCTTTGCGCAGCTTTATCGAAACGAGTAATCGATAAATTTTAAAACGTTTGTTTCCTGTGGCACCACATTGAATGTCTGGCTGGCCTTAACATTAGCCTGGCGTTTCCATTTAGTCGTCGAAACCCATAAAAGTCGCAAAATCATCCACCTCTCCGCGCCCACTTTTAACCTGATTGGCGGGGTGATTAGGATCTATATGACCGAGCGCCATACCTGAATAAATAATATAGTCGTAGGGTATGTCCAGTACCTCGTGGACGGTGCGATTCACATTTTGCCAGAAGCCCTGGGCGCAGGTATGCAGGCCGAATTCCCGCGCCAGTAAAATCACGTTGCCCATAAATATTCCGAGATCGTTGAGCTGTCCCGGCCACAGGGTTTTGTGAATGGTAAACATTAAGCCCACTGGGGCATCAAAAAAATAAAAATTTCTGAGCATTTGTTCGGCGCGCGCGATCTTGTCGCGCCGATCGATACCCAGTGCCGAATAGAGGGCCTTGCCGACGTCAAATCTACGGGTTTTATAGGGCTGCACCCACTTTACCGGATAGCCCAGATACTCCCGCGGTTGCTCGCCGTCGGGATTGGCGGTGAACGAAGCGATGGCGCGATCTACCAGTTCCTGGCGTTTTTCCCCGGTCACGACATGTACATGCCAGGGCTGGATGTTGCCTCCGGAGGGTGCCAGTCGGGCGAGATTGAGTATCTCTCTGACAGTATCCTGGGATACTGCGGTATCGAGAAATGCGCGGCAGGAAATACGGCTTTCAATGGCCTCAGTTACATTCACGATGGGTGCTCAGTTGTCCAGTGGGTGGTGGTTTTGACAGATAGTTTTTTTGAGCGATAGTTGTGATGAGGGTTAATTTTTACGCCGAATGGTTTGTACTCCATCGCTACCGGCAAGTAGTAACAGATCGGCTGGGCGCAGCGCGAACAGGCCGCAGGTGACTACGCCGGTGATGTTATTCAGTTTTTCTTCAAGAGCCCGGGGAGAGCCGATGGGGTACAGGTTGTGTACATCGAGAATCACGTTGCCATTATCCGTCACCACGCCTTCCCGGTACACCGGTCCACCGCCCATCTTCAGCAGCTCCCGGGCCACGTAACTGCGGGCCATGGGAATCACTTCAACCGGAATTGCGAATGCGCCGAGATGGTCGACCCATTTGCTGTGATCGGCGATGCAAACAAATTCTCGCGCTACCGCGGCTACGATTTTTTCCTGGGTCAGGGCGGCGCCACCACCCTTGACCATTTCCAGTCTCGGGTCGACCTCGTCGGCCCCATCCACGTAAATTTCAACGCTGTCGACCGCATTCAAATCGTAAACCGGGATTTTATGTTCACGCAAGCGCTGCGCCGACGCGGTCGACGTGGTCACCGTCCCTGCGATACGCCCTTTTTTTTCCGCGAGCAGATCGATGAAATAGTTCGTGGTGGAACCGGTACCGACGCCGACAATGCTGTCAAAACCAGTTTTGGTCAACACGTAATCGAGGGCAGCGCGGGCCGCCGCCTGTTTGCATTGTTCCTGGGTCATCGCAGACTCCCTTGGTCAGGGGGCAATTATACGAAAGCTGTAGCGCATCACCAGTCATGTTCGCCGCGCTGGCGTTATGGCAGGCGACTATTTACCATAACCCCTGTTGCACTGATCGCTTTTGCTGAGATCTCCAGCCTAAAACTATCCGCTGTAGGTCGGATTTATCGCTTTTGGGGTTGATTGGCCGCTATTATGGCCATCAGCAAATTGATTTGATAAGGATACCGGGACTCATGCCCAAAAGTTACGTAAAACGGATACTCGACGCGCGTATCTATGATCTCGCCGTGGAAACGCCAATCGATGATGCCCCGTTATTGTCCCTGCGCCTGAATAACGAGGTATTGCTCAAGCGGGAAGACCTGCAGCCGGTGTTCTCTTTCAAATTGCGCGGCGCCTACAATAAATTACTTAGCCTCACTGAGGCCGAACGCCGCAAAGGCGTAGTCGCAGCCTCCGCGGGTAATCACGCCCAGGGCTTGGCCCTGGCGGCGCGCAAAATGGGTATTAAGGCGACCATCGTGATGCCGCGTATCACGCAACAAATAAAAATTGATGCAGTGCGCGCCCGTGGCGCGAAAGTGGTACTGCACGGGGACACCTACGACGCCGCATCTATTTTTGCGCAAAAATTGGTGACCGAGAAAGGTATGGTTTACGTCCATCCGTTCGATGACCCGGAAGTGATTGCCGGCCAGGGTACCATCGGCATGGAAATTTTGCGGCAGCGACCGGGAGCGCTGGATGCCATATTTGTCCCGGTTGGCGGGGGTGGGCTCTGTGCGGGGATCGCCGCTTATGTAAAGTATGTGCGCCCGGGCGTCAAAATCTATGCTGTTGAGTCCGAGGATGCAGCCTGTCTGGACGCGGCTATGAAGGCAGGCCGGCGAGTGCGACTCAAGGATGTGGGCCTGTTTGCCGACGGTACCGCCGTGGCGCAAATCGGCAAGGAGACCTTTCGTGTGCTGCGCAAAACGATTGACGGGGTGATAACCGTCTCCACGGATGAAATTTGCGCGGCGATCAAGGATATTTTCGACGACACCCGTTCCATCAGCGAGCCCGCCGGGGCATTGGCTGTGGCCGGGCTGAAGAAGCATGTGGAGCTAACTGGCTGTAGTGGCCAAACCCTGCTGGCGATAGACAGTGGTGCCAATATTAATTTTGATCGGTTGCGCTATATCTCCGAACGCACTGAGATCGGTGAGAAGCGCGAAGCGATTATTGCCGTCACTATTCCCGAAAAGCCCGGTAGTTTCCGGCGTTTTTGCGCGGCGCTTAGTCAACGCATGGTGACTGAATTCAATTACCGCTACGCTGACAATCGGGAGGCACATATTTTTGTCGGTGTGCAGGTCGTTTCCGACCAGGATCGGGAGGCTCTGGTCAAAGATCTGGTTCTCAAGGGTTATCGGGTGGTGGATATGACGGATAACGAGATGGCCAAGCTTCATATTCGCTATATGGTGGGCGGTCGTGCGCCGGAAATCGACAATGAGGTGGTGTACCGTTTTGAGTTTCCGGAACGGCCCGGTGCGCTCTCCGGATTTCTGGGGAAGTTGGGGGGGCGCTGGAACATTTCCATGTTCCATTATCGCAACCACGGTGCTGCCTACGGCCGGGTGTTGGTGGGTTTACAGGTGCCGCTCGGGGAGCGGCGGGAAGTTCCCCTGTTTCTCGATTCAATGCACTACCGTTATCGCGAGGAATCTAACAACGACGCCTACCGGTTTTTCCTGAGTTAGTCGGGCGCATTACTGCGTCCGTCACAGGTTTTGTAATTCGCCGAGGTGGCGAATTTGCACGGCGTCGATACCGGGCCCGCTCAGGGTGTCGGAAATCACTACGACTTTATCTGTTTCCACAAACTCTTTTCGGGCGAGCAATATCCTGGCGGCCTCGCACAGGATTTGCTCGGGGTCGGTGTGGTAGTCAATCAGAAAACTCAGCACATTGCGGTTAAGGACCAACTGACGCTGGATCTGCGCCTCAAAGGTAAAGGCGCAGATTATTGGCGTTTGCGGGTGACAGTTGGTCAGGTAGTCGGCCATACGGCCGGTTTTGGTGGGGACGATAATCGCTTTGGCGCCGATTGATTCGGCCAGTTTAACGGCCGCTGCGGAAATCTCCTGTTTGTCCGTGTCGAGTTGCAGGTCATCGGTAAACAGTAATCCACGACTATTTTCTATCGAGCGGGCGATGCGATCGAGGGTTTCTACACAGCGCACCGGGTATTTGCCAATGGTGGTCTCGGCGGACAGCATAATGGCGTCGGCTTCTTCGTACACGGCGTTGGCCACGTCGGTCACCTCCGCACGGGTTGGCGTCGGGTTTTCGATCATTGATTCCAGCATATGCGTCGCGACAATAACCCGTCGGCCCTGAATGGCGCACTGCCGAACGATGCGTCGTTGTACCCGCGGCAGAACTTCCAGGGGTATCTCTACCCCCAGGTCACCCCTGGCCACCATGATGCCGTCGGCGGCGTCGATGATGGATTCGAGGTTGGTCAACCCTTCCTGATCTTCTATTTTGGCAATTATCCTTATTTTGCTGCCATTTGCAGATAAAATACCCTTTAGTTCGTCGATATCGCTTTTATTTCGAACAAAGGAAAGCGCGATAAAATCCACCCCGGACGCCATGGAAAATTCTATATCTCTTTTATCTTTCTCCGTAATTGCGGGCAAGTTGACGCGTATTCCCGGCAAGTTCACGTGTCTTTTGCTTTTAAGGATGCCGCCGTCGATTACCCGACATGTCATGACGGGAGGAGTTTTTTCCAGTACTTCCAAATTAATCAGACCGTTATCCACGGTGATTTTGTCGCCCACATTTACATCGTGGATCAGATCTGCGTAATTGATCTGGATAGAGCTGGCTTCAACATCACTGGCACCGCGAGCCACCACAGAAACCACGTCCCCGGTGTTCAGATTCAGGTCGTTGGCGCGATCGCCGGTGCGAATTTCTGGTCCTTGGGTATCCACCAGCATGGCGATTGGGTGATTGAGCGTCTGATTCAGCGTCTTGATGGCTGCGATCACGGCGGCATGGGACTCGTGATCGCCGTGGGACATATTCAGGCGCGCAATGTTCATACCCGCTTCCGCTAGCTGCCTGAGCATATCGAGGGAGCAGGTAGCCGGTCCAATGGTGCAGATAATTTTGGTTTTTCTCATCTCAATATTTCAGGCTCTTAACTGGTGATGCCGTTAATCCATCTGGCTAGCGATAATAAGCTCTTTTTCGGTCGCGATCATATGCAGTGAGACATCCCAGGGCGCGCGCGGTAAAACGCTTACTTCCTGACAGCTATGGGCCAGACCAATCAACAGCGGTTTCTGAGTCTTGCTGGCGCCGACGTGTGCTAGGCTGCGGTCGTAGTAACCACCTCCCATGCCGAGCCGGGTGCCGCTGCGATCAAATGCCACCAACGGCAGGAAAATGATATCCAATGTCCACACCGGTGCAATACGGTTGCGCGTCAGGCGTGGTTCTGCAATGCCAAAGCGGTTTATCACCAATGGCGCACCCGGGTCATAGCGCGCAAAGTGCAGTCGATTCTGTCCGGTCGGGTGCACAACCGGCAAATAACAAGTCTTGCCCCCCTGCACGCAGTGTTCCAGCAGAGTGGTTGGGTCGATTTCACCGTCGTTGGGTAAATAAAAGGCGAGTCTTTTCGCGTGTCGATACTGGGCCAGTCGCAACACAACATCACGCAGGGCATGTCCCGCGTGTTCCTGCTGAATAGCGGTGAGCTTGCGTCTGAGTGCTCGAAGGTCCCGGCGCAGTTGCAGGTTCATGTATGACGGGTAACCTGGCTAGAGGGGTTTGCTATGGAGCCATCCCGTGGCTCGAAAAAGGCCCCAAAGTGCCGCTGTCAAAGTGGCCCTGAACCCAACGGCTCAAGGTGGGAACTTCCGTGGTGCATCAGGCTTTCCGTCGAGCGGATATGCACAACAGTACCACGGGAAACTCCCGGTTTAGTGTTATCGGCTCAAGAACTTTTTGACTGGCTAACACCCCAGGGTGGTTGGATTATAGCCCAGCGTAGCGTCTGACGGGAAACCCCTACTCGGCAGCGGGTCGATCCAGATCGTTTAACACCTTCGTCAGTTTACGATCCAGACGTTTTAGCTCCCGTTGGCTGCTGCTATCTGAGCGCGCGCGGGACTCAGCTGTCATTAGATCGTAGGCAAGATTGAGTGCTGCCATAACGGCGATTCGTTCCAGCCCGATGACGTTTCCGGACTTGCGGATATCGCGCATACGGGTGTCCAGGAGGTGTGCGGACTGGGTCAGGGCGCCCTGCTCATCTGGCGGACAATGGACCTGATACTCTTTGTCCAGTACGCGAATAGTGACGGTATCAGTGCTGGTCACGGCACGTTACCCTTCCGTGCCAAGGTTCTTTAGCCGGGCGATCATGCTCTCGACACGCGCCCGCGCCAGGTCATTTTTTTCAAGCAGTCGATTGCGATCCCGTACCAGTACCGTTTCCCGCTCCCGCAGACTGAGGTTCTCCTGTTTAAGGCGCTCGCTAAGAGCGATCAGGTGATCGATCTTTTGCTCGAGAGAATTAATGGATTCGTCGCTCATTGTTGTTTTGCTGTTTCCGCCGTGGGGTAACTATATTGTTCCGCGTAGAGGGGGTCAATCATGTTCAGGCAATTTCGAGAAACAATACCTTAGCGCAACAATTAAAAAAGATTTTTGTATAAGCCGCTGGTTGGGATGAAGTTCGCCGCCGGAGGGTGATAGGATAACCAATTTGCGACACAGAATGCTCCCCCGATGACCTTCGATGCGCTTGCCAGCAGTCTGGTGCCCACCGGCACACTTACCAATCCGGCGGAATTACACGGCATGCTGTGCGGGCGGGTGTGCGGAGGTCAGCAACTCACAGACACGGATCTGCTTGCCGCAGCGAGCGAAACCCTGCATATCGACACAACCCTTGCACAGGCGCTGATGCACACACTGGTGGAGCTAAACACGCTAATTCTAAGCGAGTTGCGCGATAGTGGGTTCGTTTTTCAACCCCTGTTGCCTGACGACGACGAAACCCTGGACATTCGTGCGCGGTCCCTTGCCGCCTGGTGTCAGGGCTTTCTGACGGGTTTGGGCCTATCCGGCCTCGCGGGCGAGACCCAGCTCTCGGCGGACACCAGCGACGCGTTGCGCGATCTCGCGGCCATTGCGCAGGCCGATCCTGATCCGGACGAGAACGAGGAAAACGAAGCCAGTTTTTTTGAGCTGGCGGAATATGTACGCATGGCAGTATTACTGGTTTTTGCCGATGTGGCACAATCTGGTGCCGCCTCCGCCCCCACGCAGATTCACTAGATGTCGAGGCTTTAATGATTACCGCCAAAGAATTTGCGCGCCGCCGCCGAGACCTTATGTCGATGATGGGGCGCGACAGTATCGCGATTATCACCGCCGCACCGGAACGAACCCGCAGTCGCGATACCCAATACCCCTATCGTCAGGACAGCGATTTTTATTATCTCAGCGGGTTTCCCGAGCCTGAAGCGGTGCTGGTGTTGATTCCGGGGCGCAAGCATGGGCAGTTTGTATTGTTTTGTCGCGAGCGCGATCGCGCGCGGGAAATCTGGGACGGATATCGAGCGGGGCCCGCAGGCGCCTGTGAGACTTACGCGGCGGATGACGCTTTTCCCATCGACGATATCGACGATATTTTGCCGGGCCTGCTGGAAGGTCGCGAGCGGGTGTACTACGCGGTGGGCAAAGATCAGGAATTCGACCGGCATCTGATGGGGTGGATTAACGACATTCGTTCCCGGGCGCGCAGCGGCGCTGTGCCGCCCGGAGAGTTCGTGGATATGGACCACCTGCTCCACGAAATGCGCCTGTTCAAAAGTGCCGCGGAGCAAAAAATCATGGCCAGGGCGGGGAAAATTTCCGCCCGCGCCCACTGCCGTGCCATGCAGGTGGTCAGGCCCGGGATGTTTGAGTATCAGTTACAAGCCGAGATAGAACACGAGTTCGCCTTCGCCGGGGCGCGCAACCCGGCCTATTCGTCAATTGTTGGCGGTGGCGCCAATGGTTGCGTATTACATTACGTAGAAAACAATTCGGTTCTCAACGGCGGCGACCTGGTGTTGATCGATGCGGGCTGTGAACTTGAGCACTACGCGGCGGATATTACCCGTACCTTTCCGGTAGGTGGCAAATTTAGTCCTGAGCAAAAAGCCATCTACGATATCGTGCTGGAAGCACAACTGGAGGCCATCAAAGCCGTGCGCACGGGACACCATTGGGATGCCCCGCATCAGGCGACAGTGCGAGTCATTACCGAAGGTCTGGTGGGACTTGGTTTGTTGAAGGGCAGGGTCAAGGAGCTTATTGCCAGCGGTGCCTACACGGAGTTTTATATGCACCGCGCTGGACACTGGCTGGGTATGGATGTGCACGATGTGGGAGATTACAAGGTGGAAGGTCATTGGCGCCTGCTGGAGCCGGGCATGGTGATGACAGTGGAGCCGGGTATTTATATTGCTCCGGATAACCGCAAGGTGGCAAAAAAATGGCGTGGCATCGGTATTCGTATCGAAGATGATGTGGTGATCGGTAAGCAGGGCGCGCAGGTTTTGACCGGCGATGTACCCAAAACCGTTGCCGATATCGAAGCGTTGATGGCGGGCTAGGAGCACCGACTGATGTCCGCTTCGAGTATACCCGTCGCCGTGGACATAATGATCGTAGGTGGCGGACCCACCGCAGCGAGTCTTGCGCTGTTGCTGGCGGCACAGCGTCAGGACTGGCGTATTCTGTTGTTGACCCACGCGCCACCCGCTGTTGAGGTTGATGGCAAGCTGCCGATGGATCACCGCGCGACAGCGCTGTCGGTGAGTTCCCAGCGGATATTTTCCAGTATTGGTATTTGGGATGATATTGCCGCGCAGGCCGCACCGATCGAGGAGATTCATGTCTCCGAGCGTGGATGGTTTGGGGCAGCGCAACTGAAGGCACGCGAAGACGGTTTTCCCGCTTACGGATATGTGGTGGAAAATGCGCGCCTGATGGGCGTGCTGATGGATGCTGTCGCGCAGCGACAGCATATTATCGCCACGAATGTTGGCACCGTGGATATTGAGGCTCAAACCGCGGCGGGGGTGGCTCTCAGGGTTGATGGTCGGCCTTTCACGGCCCGCTTGCTGGTCGCGGCGGATGGTGCGCAATCCAGACTGCGCGGTCAGCTGGGCATCGATGTGGAGAGTAAAGCCTACGGCAAAACCGCCATTGCGGCGGTGGTGTCCCTGGTGGAGCCGCATCGCGGCGTCGCCTACGAACGGTTTACGCAGCAGGGGCCCATCGCATTATTACCACTGCCAGACAGCGATAATGTCCACCGCGCGGCGCTGGTATGGTCCCTGTCGCCGCCGCAAGCTGAGCAGTTGCTGACCCGGTCGGTCGCGGAGTTTGTGGCTGAGCTGCAGCGCGCCTTTGGCACCCGAGCAGGTCAGTTCAGCGGCGTTGGTGAACGGCAATGTTTTCCCCTCAAGCGTCTGATTGCCGCGGAACAGGTGCGCCGCAACCTGGCCTTGATGGGTAACGCGGCGCACAATCTGCACCCGGTGGCGGGACAGGGTTTTAATTTGACACTGAGGGACTGCGCTGCGTTGAGCGAGACATTGGCCGATGGCGTGGGGCGCGGCACCGGTGTGGGGGACCTGAAATTGCTCGAAGACTATGTGCAGTATCAGGCCTGGGATCAACGCCGCACCATTTTTTTCAGTGATCAGTTGCCGGCGTTGTTTGGCAGTCCGCTAAAGGGCATGGCGCTGGGGCGTAATCTTGGTCTCGTGGGGCTCGATCTATGCCCGCCACTGCGCGGCAAAATCGCCCGCCTTGGGGCAGGGGTAGACAGCCGGGAGGCACGGTCCGTTGACAGCTAAACCGGCAACCGAACGGCGGATAAATCCGCAACATTACGATCTGGCTATCGCGGGCGCGGGCCTCACCGGGGCCGCTTGCGCGCTGGCCCTCGCCAGAACGGGTGCGGGGGCGAAGCTCAAAATAGCGCTGCTGGAAGCGAGAACAGACAGTCAGCATTTCGCTGCAGATGAATTTGACCCCCGCGTGGTGGCGCTGACCGAAGCGTCCCGCAGTTGGTTGCAAACATTAGGTGTGTGGCAGGAAGTGGCGCGACATCGGATGTGCCCCTACCGCCGCATGGTGGTGCGCGATGGGGAGGGCACCGCCGCGATTGAATTTGACTGCCGCGAAGTACAACAGGAAGATCTCGGCCATATTGTCGAACATTCCGCGCTGTTAAACGCGTTGCTAAAAGCATTGGCCGAGATGCCAAATGTAGAGTTGTTGTGTCCAGCCAGGATCAGTGAGATCAGCCGTGGTGAGTCCGACGGTGACATTGAGCTGGCGCTGGAAAATCAACGCATCGGCACACGCTTGCTGGTGGGGGCGGATGGCTCTGGGTCGAAAGTGCGGGCAGAATTTGGCTTTCGCGAGCGCACCTGGGACTACGGGCATAGCGCCATCGTTGGCACACTGCGCACGGAACATGAACACGAGTTTATTGCGCGTCAATGGTTTACCGCGTCCGGTCCCCTGGCGTTTTTGCCGTTGCAGACGCAAGGCGGTGATCAGCACTTTACGTCCATTGTCTGGTCGCAGCAGCATTCGGAGGCGCAGCGCTTGATGGCGTTGTCGAACGAGCAGTTTTGCGCTGCACTGCACCGTGCCAGCGAAGGGGCGTTGGGTGACCTGGCGTTGGTGAACGCTGGCGCGGCACCCTCACGGCTGAGTTTTCCTCTGCAACAGCGCCACGCGGTGGATTATGTTCAGCCCAACGTGGTGTTGATCGGCGATGCGGCGCATACCCTGCACCCACTGGCCGGGCTGGGAGTTAATCTGGGTTTCGCGGACGTACGGGTACTGGTGGATGAGTTGGCCTGTAGCCTGGGCAAAGGTTTACCCGTAGACGATCCGGGCACGTTGAGTCGCTACCAGCGTCGTCGCAAACCGGAAAACCTGGCGGCCATGGCAGCGATGGAAGGTTTTAAACGGTTGTTTGAAGCGTCCTCACCCTGGGCGCGGGTACTGCGTAATGTGGGTATGTCGCGCCTGAACGAACTTACCGCGGTCAAACGCGACATTATTCGCCAGGCCATGGGCCTCGGGCGCAGCGGCGCCTGACTAGACGGTGGGCAGATCCAGCAGATCGTGAAACCGGGTGTAGTCAATCAGGCGGCCACCATTCTCGTCGCTGCTCACAATATCGGCAAAGCGCTTGCCAAACACAAATTCGTCGGTGGCATAGAGATGGCGGGTGTGTACCGTCTGCGCAAGCAAGTCCTCAATACCATCAAGGGAAACAATAAGAATGGCCCCGCGGGCCCGCAGGTCGGCGGATTGCAGGCCATATAGTGGACTTTGCTCATCGATTATATGGACGAGGGTCCAGGTCAGCGCGAAGATGGGTGCCTGGGAGCGCTGCAGTTGGACGTCGTAAAAGCGGCGTTCAATCACGCTCGACGGGTCGCAGTCCTGCATCAGAATCACAGCATTGACCTTGGCGTTGACGATATAGGATTTGCGGTCGTTGGCGACGCGAAAAATAAGTGCGGGCTTGTCCTGGTGACGAGAAATCAGTACGTTCTTGCTGAATAATACGCTCGCCCGAGGCCGTGCAAAACGCGCGAATACCAGGCCGGTGAGGGTGGCGACAAAAATTAGCCCGGAAAAAACATCGAACATCACCACCCCATGGGTGTACCCAGTTTTTGGCAGTAAATAGCCGTAGCCAATGGTGGTGCTGGTCTGAAAGCTGAACAGGAACGCGTCGATATAAGAACCGGGCCGGGCGTTCAATATGGTATCGCCGCCAAAATAGTAGAGCGATGCAAATCCTGCATTAACACAGAGATAGATTATCACCGCGCCCGCGAAAAACTTTGGCCAGGTGGTCACCATCACGCTGTAGTACATGTCTCCCAGTAAGGAGCGCCGCAGGCCTTTGGTGTGCACCTGTAGATCGCGATTATTGACCACCGCGGGAGGTGGCGGATTGGCCGCGGCCGGATCGGGTTTTTCCATGTTCGCTACCTCGTAGCCAGGCGCTATGCGCCGGAGTGCGCTGAATTTATGCACTATACCCCACGGTGATCGACGCAGAATAACCCGTTTGGAAATCACCCGTCGGGTACTGGCGATGGCGTACAGGAATTATGGATAGATTTTTTTGCGCCATGTATTTCTCCACTCGCGCTGGCGATGCTGTGACAAGTGGCGAAGTGCCGCGATTACTCGACCCCCGTGTCGGCCCAGTTTAGAATGCCGTCTTCAATTTGGGGACCAGCCATGGGGAAGCGCACCGCCCTGTACGAGATGCACTGCAAGCTGGGCGCCCGAATGGTCGATTTTCACGGCTGGGACATGCCGTTGCACTACGGGTCGCAACTTGAGGAGCACCTTCTCGTAAGGCGTCACTGTGGCATGTTCGACGTTAGTCACATGACTATTATCGATGTCGAAGGAGCGGATGCGGCACGCTACCTGCGCTATCTGCTGGCCAATAATGTTGCCAGGTTAAATTTCGGGCAGGCCCAATACAGTGCCTTGCTCAATGAGCAGGGCGGTGTGATTGACGATCTGATTGTCTATTGTCTGCACACCACCAGATATCGTTTGGTCACCAACAGCGGAACCCGCGAACGGGTAGTGCAGTGGCTGCACCAACACACTGGTGGGTTTGACCTGCAACTGACCGAGCGCACGGAATTGGCCATTATTGCGGTGCAGGGCCCCGAGGCGACCACTATAGTCCAGTCAGTACTCAACGAGGCAGAATGCCAGGTAATTGGCGGATTATCCTCATTTGGGTGTTGCGAAATAAATGATCGGCTTTTCGCACGTACTGGCTATACGGGTGAAAATGGGCTGGAAGTTATATTGCCCAACGCGCTGGCTGGCGTGCTCTGGCAGGAGCTGGGTGCTGTCGGGATTGCGCCCGTCGGACTGGCGGCGCGGGATACCCTGCGCCTTGAAGCGGGAATGAATTTGTACGGCCACGAAATGGACGAGACCGTCTCGCCCCTGATTGCCAACATGGGCTGGATTATTGCCTGGGACAACGAGCGGGATTTTATCGGTCGCGACGCATTGCAGGCCGAGTTACAGTCTGGTGTGGCGAGTAAGCTGGTGGGCCTGGCGTTGCACAGGGGCGGCGTACTCCGCCGCGGTCAGCGGGTGAAATTTACCAACAGTGAGCACTGCGGAGAAATTACCAGTGGTACCTTTTCGCCGACGCTGGGGTACAGTATCGCGCTGGCCAGGGTGCCCCGGGAAACGACGCGCGAAGCATGGGTGGAGGTGCGCGGTAAATGGTTGTCCGTGCTGGTCGGCAAACCGGTTTTTGTGCGCAAAGGTGTGACAGTTTTTGAATGATTGGGTGGCGGTGCCAGGCTGGTGAGTCAGTTGTAGGCACTAAGAATCAATAAGAGCGGAGAGTATCGATGAGCGAAATACCAAATGAGTTAAAGTACAACGAAAGCCACGAGTGGGTGCTACACGAAGGCAATGGCATTGTCGCCATCGGCATCACGGATTACGCTCAGGATAGTCTCGGAGACGTGGTTTACGTGGAGCTGCCAGCGGTAGGCGCGGTCCTCAGCGCGGGGGATGAAGCTGGGGTGGTGGAGTCGGTAAAAGCGGCCTCTGACATTTATGCGCCTGTGTCCGGCGAGGTGGTGGAGGTTAACGAGGAGCTGGAAGACGCACCGGAAACCATTAATGACTCGCCCTATGGGGACGGCTGGTTTTTTAAGATGAAGTTGTCCGATCCGAGCGAGTTGGAAGATTTGCTGGATGCCGCAGGTTATACTGAGGTGATTGAAAAAGAGTAAGTGTTCACTTACGTTAAGTTAATCGGAAAAAGGCTTTACCCACCATGCCAGACACAGTATTACGCCTGAGAAAGGGTGCGGAGCGGCGCCTGCGGGGTGGGCATCTGTGGGTTTACAGTAATGAGGTGGACACCGCCGCCACTCCTCTCAAAGGGCTGCTGCCAGGCACCTCGGTGGTGGTCGAAGACGCCCGTGGCAAACCCGTCGGCGCGGCCACGGTCAACCCTTCCAGTCTGATCTGCGCGCGCATCTATAGCGCCGATGCGCAACAGGAGCTGGATCGAGCTTTACTGGTTGAGCGTCTGCGTGTCGCACTCCAAGGGCGCGAGGAATTGTACGGTGCGCGTTGCTATCGTTGGGTCTATGGCGATGGGGATTTACTGTCCGGACTGGTGGTGGATCGCTTTGACGCCTGGCTGTCGGTGCAACTGACCTCGGCCGGCATGGATGCCCGTCGCAATATGGTGGTGGAAGCGTTATTAGAGGTGCTCCCCGTGCAGGGTATCGTAATGCACAATCAGGGTGCCTTTCGCCAGGTGGAGCAGTTGCCTGAAGCGGTAGAGGTCGCCTGGGGCGAGGTGCCGGAGCTGGTGCCGCTGACGGAAAACGGCGTGCGGTTTGTAGCGCCGTTACTCACCGGGCAGAAAACCGGCTGGTTTTACGATCACCGGGAGAACCGCGCACTGTTACAGCGTCTGGTGTCGGGCAAGTCGGTACTGGATGTGTTCAGTTACATCGGTGGCTGGGGTGTAGCGGCTGCCGTGGCGGGCGCTGCTACGGTAGAGTGCATTGATGCTTCGGCCGACGCGGTCGCGCTGGTTGCAGAAAATGCTGCCCTGAATGGCGTGGCACATCGGGTGGCCGCTCGCGCGGGTCGGGCGGCAGAGGTAATGAAGGCGCTCATTCAGGAGCGCAGGCGCTATCAGGTAATTGTGCTCGACCCACCGGCGTTTATTCAGCGCCGCAAGGACCAGTCCCAGGGCGAGAAGGCCTATCACCAAATTAACGAGTTGGCCGTTCGGCTGCTGGCCCCCGGTGGTATTCTGGTATCCGCATCCTGCTCGTTGCATTTACCGATGGCGCGGCTAGTGGATATTGTGCGCGGTGCAGCCCAGCGCCGTGGCCGCCAATTGCAGGTGATTGCCGAGGGTGGTCAGGCGCCGGATCATCCGGTGCATCCGGCCATTGTGGAAACCAGGTATCTAAAAGCTTTGTTCGCGCGGGAGATGGCGCCGACCGATCCCGCAAAGAACGACTAATACGAGCGCTGGTGACGAGCGCGGGCCAGCAGCGGCTTACCGCCAATGCTGTGGCTCGTGGTCGTTGCCCGGCCAGTATCGGCAGGCTTGTTTTCAGGAAGTTGCTATGTGTCTGCTCGCGCTAGCCTATAAAGTTCACCCCGACTACCCGCTGATCGTGGTGGCTAACCGGGACGAGTTCTATGCGCGGCCGACGCAGGACGCGCATTTCTGGTCGGCGCATCCGACTATACTGGCTGGTCGGGATCTTGAAGCGGGAGGAACCTGGTTTGGTGTCAGCCGTGCCGGCCGCTGGTCGACGGTCACCAATTTCCGTGAGGGTCGTTTGGCACCCGCGCCCCATTCCCGGGGCGAGTTGCCGCTGGGGTTCCTAGCCGGTGACGAATCCCCCGCCGACTACTCCCGGCGGATACTGACCCACGGTGACGATTTTAATGGTTTCAACCTGTTGACCGGAACCCGAGATGAATTGGTGTATGCCTGTAATCGTCAGACAGCCATACGCTCCCTGCCCCCGGGCGTGTACACATTGAGTAACGATTACCTCGACACGCCCTGGCCCAAGGCGGAACTGGCCAGGCGGGAATTGACGCGGGTGCTCCAGGCCGCGCCCGCCCTCGACACTGGCGACCTGCTGGGGGTGCTCGCTTCGCGGCACGTGTTCCCCGACCATCAATTACCCGCCACCGGTATTGGGCAGGAAATGGAGCGTACCCTCTCGCCGCCATTTATTGTCACCCCGACCTACGGAACCCGTTGTACCACGGCGCTACTTATGGGTCGTGGGGGCGAAGTTGTTTTTGAGGAGCAAAATTTTTTGCGCGGAGAGCCCGCCGGTGAATCCTTGCGTTATCGATTTAGCATCGATGCCAATTGAGATGGCTAGCAATATATCCCTATGCGGTTTTGGCGCCGCCGGGTTTGAACAGTCGCACCATATCCTTGTGGTTCAGGGTCTGTTCGAGATAGCTACGCACTGCAAACGTATCGGGTAATTCGCTGGCAACCGCCGCAATGGAGCGGATGTCCGCCAGTGGCAGCTGACGCAGCATGGCTTTGACGCGCAGTAAATTCGCTGAACTCATGGATAAAATATCGTAGCCCAGTCCCACCAGTAATACGGCACCGAGCGGATCGCCAGCCAACTCGCCGCACACACTGACCTGGCAGTTTTCCGCGCGCGCCCCGTCGATAATCATGGCGAGCGCTTTTAGTAAAGCCGGGTGGTAGGTGTGATACAACTCGGCAACCCGCGGGTTATTGCGATCCACCGCCAGCAGGTACTGGGTCAGGTCGTTGGTACCCACCGACAGAAAGTCCACGCGCCGGGCCAGCTCGCGGGTCTGATAGACCGCGCCGGGCACTTCGATCATGGCGCCGATTAAGGGCATGCTGATGCGATAGCCCTCTTCATTAGTGAGTTCGTCGTATACGCGATAAATCAACTCCAGCGCGCTTTCCAGTTCCGGAACATTGGAGATCATCGGCAGCAGGATGCGCAAATTATCCAGCCCTTCACTGGCGCGCATCATGGCGCGCAGTTGCACCAGAAATATTTCCGGGTGGTCGAGGGTGACGCGAATGCCGCGCCAGCCGAGAAATGGGTTGGCTTCCTCGATGGGGAAATAGGGTAGCGCCTTATCGCCACCGATATCGAGGGTGCGCATGGTCACTGGACGCGGTGCGAACATTTGCAGTTGCTCACGGTAGATTTGCCGCTGTTCTTCCTCTGAAGGGAAGCGCTCGCGCAGGAAGAACGGAATTTCGGTGCGGTACAGCCCAACTCCCTCTGCGCCGAGGTCCAGCGACAGCACCGTGTCCAGTCGCAGCCCCGTGTTGACCCAGAGTGCGATGGGATGACCATCCGAGGTGGTGCCCGGTTCATCCTTCAGTACTTCCAGGTCCTTGGCGAGGGACTTGCCCTCCTGGAACAACGCTTCGTAAGCCCGTAGCACGGGCTCTGAAGGGTAAGTGATGATTTGCCCCTGGTGTCCGTCCACCACCATCTCGCAGCCGTCGAGTTCGGTCCAGGGTAAATCCACCGCACCCATGATGGTGGGAATGCCCATTGCTCGGCCCAGAATGGCCATATGGGAGTTGCTCGACCCACTCACCGATACCATGGCGATGATTTTTTCCAGTGGGACATCGGCGAGGTTGGCGGCCGCCAGTTCTTCACCAATTAATATCGTGTTGTCCGGGTATTCTCGGGTAACTTGCTGTACCCGTTGCAGATACGCAAGAACGCGGGTGCCAAGATCGCGCACATCCGTGGCACGTTCCCGCAAATAGGGGTTTTCCATGCGATTAAACGTGCGGATATGCTCAATAATCACCTGGCTCCAGGCGGTTTGTGCACACAGGCCGCCGTTAATTAGCGCAATGACCTCGCCGGCCATGGATTGATCGTCCAGCATGCGCACGTAGACTTCGAACAAGGCCCGTTCGTCTGCGCTGAGTTTTTCGCTGAGGTCTTTGTGGACGGTGCGCAGATCCTGTTTAGTGGCTTCCAGCGCATCGCGAAACTGTGTCAGTTCGCTGTCCACATCAGTTGCCATGCGGCGTGGCACCGCATACAGATCGGCGGGGGAAGACACCGCCACTGCGGTGCCGATGCCCACGCCAGGAGCGCTGGCGATCCCTTGAAATCGAGTTTCGCCAAAGGGTAATGCGGTTTCCGGCGAAGTGATCCGCGCCAGGGCGCCGGTCGCCTCAGCGTGGGCGATAACACCGGCTAGCTGCGCGGAAATGGTTACCAGAAAAGCTTCTTCGCTCTCGTCGAATTTGCGGCGTTCCTGTTGTTGTAACACTAATACGCCGAGCACCGAGCGGTGGTGAATAATCGGCGCGCCCAGGAAAGAACTAAACTTTTCCTCACCAGTTTCAGGGAAATAGGCGAAGTTAGGGTGTTTTTCTGCCTGTTCCAGGTTTAGCGGCTCGGCCTTGCTGGCTACCAAACCGACTAGCCCTTCGCCGCTTTTAAGGCGCACCTTGCCAACCGCATCCGGCATCAGACCGTCGGTGGCGGCCAGTACGTAGCTGGTTTTGGCGCCGTCCAGCAAGTATACCGAGCAGATGCCCGTGCCCATGGCGGCCTTTACCTGCTTAACGATAATGGACAACACTTCGTTAAAGTCCCGGGCGGAATTGACCTCCTGGACGATGCTGCGCAGTGAGCTCAGCACGGCGGTCAGTGCTCACGGCCGAGTTTGTGTTCGATTTCGCGATGGGCCTGGGCTAGCTCCTTGAGAGCGCGGCGGTACACATCGCGTTTAAAGTCCACCACCTGGCCCACGGGATACCAGTAATTGACCCACTTCCAGCCATCAAATTCCGGTTTGCTACCGCGATCAAAACAGATGCTATGCTCCGCGCCAACCAGACGCAGCAGGAACCATTTTTGTTTTTGGCCGATACATTGTGGTTTGGAGTTGCGACGAATAAACCGCTTGGGCAGCCTGTAGCGCAGCCAGCCGCGGGTATGCGCAATGATTTCTACGTCGCCCGCACACAGACCAATTTCCTCGTACAGTTCGCGATGCAGGGCATCCAGGGGGTTTTCGCCGTCGTCGATACCACCCTGTGGAAATTGCCAGGCCTCTTGCCCAATCCGTTTGGCCCACAGCAGCTGCCCCTGGCCATCGGCCAGCACAATGCCGACGTTGGGTCGAAACCCGTCCTTATCGATTGTATCCATTAACAACCCAGTCATTCAGTTTACTTCAGCCAGCTATTGTTCCATAGATGTTCGGCACGCAGCAATTGCGCGTTGAGGCCCGTGCGGAATAACGGTATTCTCCAGCGCCATCATGACCAGCCGGTGACAATCCGGCACTCCAACCGGGATGTTCCCTGTATGTCGCTTGCCCTGTTTGATCTGGATAACACGCTTATTGCCGGTGACAGTGATTACGCATGGGGCCAGTTTCTGGTGGCAGCGGGTAAAGTGGATAGTGCGGCGTATGCGCGGGCCAACCAGCAATTTTTCCGCGACTATCAGGCTGGCAAACTGGATATCGCCGAGTATTTACGGTTTGCGCTAGCTCCACTGGCGACCCTCGAACCCCAGGAGCTCGCTGCTTTACACAGCCGGTTTATGCGCGAAGTAATTAGCGCCATGTGGCTACCCCGTGCAGAGGCGTTATTAACTCGGCATCGGGCCGCCGGGGACGAATTACTGATCATCACGTCCACCAATCGGTTTGTCGCTGAACCGATCTGTCGACAGTTGGGTGTGCAGACTTTGATCGCAACCGAACCAGAGGTGCGCGATGGGCGCTTTACCGGGGCTGTGGTTGGTCGACCGAGCTTTGGCGAGGGTAAGGTGGAGCGCTTACAACAGTGGTTATCCGCTCGGAGTGAGCCGTCGAATAGCTCGCTATCAGGCAGTTTTTTTTACAGTGACTCCATTAACGATCTGCCGTTACTGCTGGTGGTGGATAACCCTGTTGCGGTCGATCCCGACGTTGCGCTGCGCGAGGTCGCCGGTGGCAAGGGATGGCCTGTTATCAGTTTGCGCGATCCTTAACCCGGTGGCCATATTGGCTAAATTATTCTCAATAGCGCCGGCCTGCGCCAGCACCCGCCGGACCGGAAAGTCTGCGGCGAAATTGTTTCTCTGGCGACAGTTGCCCTTGGCCAAATCCAAACGGAGCGTCTATGATCCGTGCCTTTAAACCTTCGGGAAAGCTGCCGTTATGTTGACCTATCCTGCAATTGATCCCCTCGCATTTGCCGTAGGTCCGGTGCGTGTGCACTGGTACGGTATCATGTACTTGCTGGGATTTCTGGCAGCATGGTTGATTGCCATGCGCCGCAGTGGGCGCGCCTGGTCGCCGGTGCGCCGCCCGCAGGTTGAAGATCTGGTGGTCTACAGCGCGTTTGGTGTGATTATCGGTGGCCGTTGCGGCTACGTCCTGTTTTACAATGTTGACAAGTGGCTGGCGGATCCCCTGTGGCTGTTCCGTATCTGGGAAGGGGGTATGGCGTTTCACGGTGGCCTGCTTGGTGTGATTACGGCCATCTGGCTATTTGCGCGGCATATTCAACAGCCATTTCTTGCGGTCGCGGACTTCGTCGCGCCCCTTGCGCCGATTGGGCTGGGGCTGGGTCGTGTCGGCAATTTTATCGGCCAGGAATTGTGGGGTCGTCAAACATCCGGGCCATGGGGGATGGTGTTTCCGGCTGATCCGGAGCAGCTGGTGCGCCACCCGTCGCAACTTTATCAGGCCACACTGGAAGGCGCCGTGCTGTTCCTGATGCTGTTTTTATATTCGCGACGACCGCGACCCGTCGGTGCCGTCGGCGGCATGTTTTTACTGTTTTATGGTGTTTTTCGCTTTGTGGTGGAATTCGCGCGACAGCCGGATGGTCATATTGGCTACGATCTGTTTGACTGGGTGACACGGGGGCAGCTATTGAGTTTGCCGATGATTGTTATCGGCAGCCTGTTGCTGGGTTGGAGTTATTGGCGGGCGGAGCGGCGCCAGTAAACAACATGGGTACAACGCTGACGCGACAAAAAATCGGGCGCTAGTTGTTGATAGAAATCCAAAGGTGAGTGATGCAGCAGTATCTTGAATTAATGCGCCATGTGCGCGATCACGGCGTAAAAAAAACGGATCGAACCGGCACCGGGACCCTGAGTGTGTTCGGCTACCAGATGCGCTTCGATCTGGCTCAGGGCTTTCCGCTAGTTACGACCAAAAAAACTCATCTTAAATCGATCGTGCACGAATTGCTGTGGTTTTTACAGGGTGACACTAACACCCGCTACCTCACCGAAAATGGGGTGAATATCTGGAACGAATGGGCGGACGACAACGGTGATCTTGGCCCGGTGTATGGGTATCAGTGGCGCTCCTGGCCGGGCCCGAACAACACCAGCATCGATCAAATAACCGATCTGATCGCGCAGCTGAGCACCCGCCCGGACTCCCGACGCCTGATAGTCTCTGCATGGAATCCGGCCGCGCTGCCCGATGAAAGCCTGCCCCCGCAAAAAAACGTGGAACTCGGCCGCATGGCGCTGGCGCCGTGCCACACCTTTTTTCAGTTTTATGTGGCGGAGGGGCGGTTATCGTGCCAGCTCTATCAACGCAGCGCCGACGTCTTCCTGGGGGTCCCATTCAATATTGCGTCCTATGCGTTATTGACTCTGATGGTGGCTCAGGTGGCCGGCTTGCAGGCCGGAGAATTTATCCACACGTTCGGCGATGCCCATCTTTACCTGAACCACCTGGAGCAGACGGAACGCCAGTTAAGTAGAGAACCCTATCCCCTGCCACAGATGCGCATTAATCCCGAGGTGACGGACATTTTCGCATTTCGTTACGAGGATTTTGAGTTGCTTGACTACCAGTTTCACCCCCACATTTCCGCCCCAATCGCCATCTAGGTTTTGCGCATGCGTTTGGCGATGATTGCGGCACTGTCCGTAAATGGCGTTATTGGCATAGGCAATGAATTGCCCTGGCATTTGCCGGATGACCTCAGGCATTTCAAACGGCACACCCTCGGCAAACCCATTATCATGGGTCGCAAAACTTTTGAGTCAATTGGCAAACCGCTGCCGGGGCGCACCAATATTGTGCTAACTTCACGCAAGAACTGGTCGCCACAAGGCGTTGCGGTCGTCGCTGCACTGGATGAGGCGCTGGTGCTGGCAAAAAGTATTGTCGAAGAACAGGGCGGCGAGGAGGTGATGGTTATCGGTGGCGCGCAAATTTATCGGTTGGCCTTGCCGCACTGTTCGCGATTGTATTTAACCAGGGTGGCGGTGACCATCGAGGGGGATGCATTTTTCCCAGATCTAAATCCAGACGAGTGGCGGGAAGCTGAGCGGGTTGAAGGGAGTCCCTTGCCCGGTCAGCCAGACTATACGTTCGTGATCCTGGACCGCAAAATCTCCTGATAAAATAATTAATAGTTATGGCGAGCATGAATCTCGATTGCGATTTGTGGCCGACTGTATTAGGCTTGCAGCCCTTGAGGTGGAAGACGCTACCGCTAGGTAAGTAAACTGCCCAATCGGTCAATTTTGGTGCACAGCTTCCCTTGTGAAACGCGTTTTTTCCACAGGGCGCGCCACAGGATGGGCGGATATAGTGAGTGAATGCCGGGTGAGATAAGGATGTCGATACAACTAAAACTGAGGACATTATGAGAAGACAACGAATTGCTGCGGCGGGTCTTTGTGCCGCTGTTTTTTTTGGGGCACTAGCTTCTGGTCCGAGCGTCGCCGCGGAAGTGGACTCGGTACTTAAGGCTGGCGCAGATAAAACCGCAACTGCCAAAGCTTCCCAGCAGAGAATCGACCAGACCGCCGACAAAACCTACGACTTGCTGCAGGATTTTCGAACGGTCAACAAGCAAATCGAAGGGTTGCAGGTCTACAACTCGCAGCTGGAAAAACAGGTGCAGAATCAGCTGCAGATCATGCAGGACATTGAAGAATCCATCGAAAACGCCACCGTCATCGAACGCCAGATCATGCCCCTGTCGATAAAAATGCTGGATGCCCTGTCGCAATTTGTCGAGCTGGATATGCCCTTTCTCAGGGCGGAGCGACTCGCTGCCATAGAACAGGTGCGTAGCAACCTGGATTCGGCGCGGTTCAGTAGTGCGGAAAAATTTCGCCAGATTCTGGAGCTCTACGATATCGAAAGCCAGTACAGTCAGACCATCGAACAATACAGCGGTATTCACGATGTGGACGGGCAGGAACGGCAGGTCACCTTCCTGCGGGTCGGCCGCATTGCGCTGCTCTATCAAACCTCGGATCAAAGCAAAACCGGCGCCTGGAACAAGCGGTCGAGCGCCTGGGAGGCGTTGAGTGCGGGTGATTATCGCAGTGCGACAGCCAACGGTATACGTATCGCCAAAAAGCAGGCGGCGGTTGACATTATCAAGCTGCCGATCGTGGCGCCGGAGGCTGCACAATGAAAAATATAAAGTACTTGTTGCTTGCATGTGCGCTTGTGGCCACTTCGGCCTGGGGTGAAGACAAGGCCAAATCCCTGGATGAATTGTTGCGCCTGGTGCAGAGCGCCAAGGTCAGCGAGTCCCGGGAACACAGCCAGCGGGAAGCGGAGTTTCGCAAGGCGAAAGATCAACAGGCGCAGCTGTTGAGTAATGCCAAAGGCGTAAAAGCCACGGAGGAGCGCCGCAGCGACCAGTTGGAAAAGAGCTTCGCGGACAACGAATTACGGGTTGAGGTGCTGCGGACACAGCTGGACAAACGGCTTGGCACGCTGAAAGAACTGTTCGGCCACTTAACCTCCGCAGCGGGGGACGCGCGGGCGTCACTGGAGCAATCAGTAGTCAGTGCCCAGTACCCTGGCAGAACGGCGTTTCTCGATGAACTGATCGCGAAGATGAGTAGTAACACCAAACTCCCGTCCCTGGCAGAGATTGAACGCCTGTGGTACGAAATCAACAGGGAAATGGTTGCTTCCGGGCAGGTGGTTAAATTCCCGGCCAAAGTCATTACGGTCGATGGCGAGCAGGTGACCACCGAGGTGGTGCGCATTGGCGCTTTCAACCTGGTGGCGGACGGCCAGTACCTGACTTACACCCCCAGGACTGGCGCGCTCGCCGAGTTAGCCCGGCAACCGCGTGCCTACACCGGCGGCGCCGCCGATTTGCAGACGGCCTCTGAGGGCTTCACTCGGGTTGGCATCGACCCCACCGGGCCGAGTGGCGGCGGGCTGCTGAGCGCGCTGATCGACACCCCCACCCTGGTTGAAAAATGGCATCAGGGCGCTGAGGTAGGTTACATCATCACCGGGGTGGGAGCTTTTGCGATTGTGCTCGCATTGTGGCGGTTTATGGTGCTGCTGGGGGTTTCCAGAAAAGTTGCCGCTCAACTTAATAACCCCGAGGCTAGCGCGGACAACCCGCTGGGCAGAGTATTAAAAGTAGCGGAAGCCCACCCGAATTCCGATGCGGAGTCTACCGAATTGCGGTTGCACGAAGCTGTGTTGAAGGAGCGCCCGGACATCGAAACCGGGCTCAACCTGCTGAAAATTATCGCTATGGTTGCGCCCCTGCTCGGTTTACTCGGGACGGTTACCGGCATGATCGTGGTGTTCCAGCAAATCACCATATTTGGGGCGGGCGATCCGAAAATGATGGCGGGCGGTATTTCCCAGGCGTTGGTCACCACCGTACTTGGCCTGGTGGTGGCGATTCCCACGGTGTTGATGCATACCTTCGTCAATGGCTACGCGCAGCGGGTGTTGCACATA
Source organism: Porticoccaceae bacterium (assembly GCA_041601945.1). Taxonomy (GTDB): domain Bacteria; phylum Pseudomonadota; class Gammaproteobacteria; order Pseudomonadales; family Porticoccaceae; genus JBFJKD01. Next base: position 73,475 of record JBFIHG010000009.1, read on the forward strand.
CTGGAAGAACAGAGTGCTGGCATCGTCGCGCAGAAAGTTGAGGGTAAATAAACGTGTACGCGCTGCTGGAAGCCTGGGAAGGTGTCACTCAGTTTATGGAAATGGGGGGTATGGTGCTGTGGTTTATCGCTGGCCTCGTGTTTGCTCTTTGGACTCTGATCTTCGAGCGTTTCTGGTATTTTCGTACGGCATTGAAGGCCGACCTGGTGCGGGCGGTGCAGGCGTGGGAAGCGCGCCCGGAGCGCAAGTCCCGGCGCGCTCACCATGTGCGCGAGGCATTGGTAAGCGAAGTAACCCTCAAAATCGACCAGTTTATGCCCTTGATCAAAACCCTGGTGGCGTTAGCGCCGCTGTTTGGCTTACTGGGTACTGTGACCGGGATGATAAAAGTGTTTGAGATTATGGCGATTACCGGCGGCGGCGACGCCAAGTCGATGTCCAGC
>JBFIHG010000010.1:0-69398 GCA_041601945.1 Porticoccaceae bacterium
GCCGCGGCCCGCGCCGTGTTTGTCGAGCAGATCGTAAAAAGTTTTGATTTCCTCGACCCGCACCAGGTGGTACAGCTCCTGGCGGGAATAGGGGAAGTGTTCACAAATATCCGTGCTCACTTCCAGCCCCATTTTCTCCAGTTCGGCGTTGAGTACCTGGCCAACCAGCGCATTACAGCCCCCGCAACTGGTGCCCGCTTTAGTGCAGAATTTCAGTTCGCCGAGGGTGGTCGCGCCGTCGGCGATGGCGGTGCACAACGCGCCTTTGCTGACATCATTGCAGGAGCAGATCTGCGCTGAGTCTGGCAACGCTGATACACCCAGACCGCTGACCCCACTGCCGCCCCGCTGGGGCAGTATCAGGGCATCCGGAAATTCTGGTAGTGGAATATTGTTGAGCACCAGTTGTAGCAGGTTGCCGTAGTCCGTGGCATCGCCAATCAGCACGGCGCCCAGTAGACGCTTGCCGGCTTTGTCCACCACAATTTTTTTGTAAATTTCATCGCTGCCATCAATATAGGTATAGGCGCGGCAGTCCGGTATATTGCCGTGGGCGTCGCCAATACTGGCCACGTCGACTCCCATTAATTTCAGCTTGGTGCTCATATCCGCACCGGTAAAACTATTGTTGTTGCCACCGCTGATGTGTTCGGCGGCCACCTGGGCCATTTTGTAGCCCGGCGCCACCAGGCCGTAAATACGGCCGCCCCACAACGCGCACTCGCCAATGGCGTAAATATCCGGGTCCGAGGTCTGGCAGTTGTCATTGATGACGATGCCGCCGCGCTCGCCGACGTCGAGGCCGAACTCCCGGGCCAGGGCATCCCGGGGACGAATACCGGCGGAGAACAGCAGCACGTCGGTTTCAATTTCGCTACCGTCGGCGAAAGTCATTTTGTGAAAGTGCTTGTCGCCAGCACCGATATCTTGCGTGTTTTTACCGGTGTGAACGAATACCCCCAGGTCTTCAATTTTTTTGCGCAGCACGGCGCCGCCGCCGTCGTCCACCTGCACTGCCATCAGCCGCGGTGCAAATTCAACCACATGGGTGGTGAGTCCGAGATCCTTTAATGCCTTGGCCGCCTCTAATCCCAGCAAGCCACCGCCGATAACAACACCGACCGAACCGCCTGCGGCGCTGGCGCGAATGGCTTCGAGGTCTTCAATGGTGCGGTAGACAAAACAGTTGTCCCGGTCGTGTCCGGGGATGGGGGGCACAAAGGGGAAAGAGCCCGTGGCCAGCACCAGTTTGTCGTAGGGCAGGGTTTCGCCGTTACTTGAGGTAACGGTTTTGGCGTCGCGATCAACGGCGACGGCTTTGTCGCCGAGCAGCACGCGAATATTGTGTGAGGCGTAAAAACCCTCTTCAACCAGCGACAGATCGTGCGCCGAGCGGCCGTTGAAAAATTCGGTGAGATGCACGCGATCGTAGGCCACGCGAGGTTCTTCGCAAAAGACGGTGATATCGAGCTGAGCCGCAACGCCAGCGTCGGCAAGTGCCTGCAGAAATTTGTGGCCCACCATGCCGTTGCCGATGACGAGAATTTTACGTTTGCTCATAGGTGATTTTCCAAATCCTGATTATTGCGCCGCTTGCGACGACTGTTGCCGCGAGTTAAAGGAGCTGCCAGAGCGTGCGCTAAATACGTATCACCTGGGTGATCTGCAGATTTTGTGCCAACGCAAAAAAAAATAATTTCGGCGAGTCTGTTCGTCCATGAAATGTGCGGGAAAACCCGCCGCGTCAGTAGCAGGCAACGGCATTTACGTATTTTTTCGATGCCCTTTAGTTGGTCAGGCTGTTTGTTTTTCGCGATTAATGCGCTAGTCGCACTTTTATGGTGCGCCTGTTTGCCTGTGCGTAACAAAGGTGCGTTGTGGCGGTGCAGAGTCTGGATCGCAGTAACGCCGACTCGTGCAGGCGAAAACTGGAGCGTCGTGTTTAGAAGCTATTCTCGTTACGCCACAGCGCTGCTACTACGAGCACGGATGCGTCAGGTTGGCATGTCCGTTGCTAGTGCGTAGAGCAGAGCAGTCCATGTGCGTGCTGTTTCTGGCTGAGCGTAGGGAGAAGTACATGTCGGAAAAAATTAATTTATTGTCGTTCAAAGGTAATATGCGCGTGCTGCACATTACCTGGATGGCGTTTTTTATCTCATTTGCGGTGTGGTTTAACCACGCGCCGTTGATGGTCATTATTCGTGACGTGTTTCAGTTGACCAGCCAGGAGGTCAGCGTGTTGCTGATTCTCAATGTGGCGCTGACTATTCCGGCGCGTATTTTGGTGGGTATGCTGGTGGATCGCTACGGTCCACGCCTGATGTTTTCGGGCATATTGATTGCGTCGAGTTTCCTGTGCACTTTTTTCGCGTTAGCCGAGACCTTTCAACAACTTGCGGTAGCCCGGTTTTTGCTGGGTTTTGTGGGCGCCGGATTTGTTGTTGGTATTCGCATGATTGGCGAATGGTTTCCGGCCAAACAGGCGGGGGCTGCTCAGGGTATCTACGGGGGTTGGGGGAATTTTGGATCGGCTGCATCGGCGCTGGCGCTGCCGACGTTGGCATTGTGGTTGGGCGGCGACAATGGCTGGCGCTACGCTATTGGCGTCACAGCGATAATCTCCCTGCTATACGGCATTTACTACTACTTTGCGGTGACCGATACACCCAAAGGTTCGACGTACTTTAAATCTAAAAAAATGGGTGCGATGGAGGTGACCAGTAAAACGGATTTTGTGTTGTACACGGTGATGAGCGCGCCGATCTATGGGGCGTTGGCGCTGCTGGTATGGAAACTGTCACCCGCTGGTATGGGCTGGTTTGGTACACCGTTAAGCAACGCCATCTATTTTGCCATTGTCGTCGTTTACGGTTATCAGGTGTTCCATATTTATCAGGTGAATAAGGATGTCTTTAGCAAACCGGTGCCGGAGATGTTCCGTTATCGCTTTAAACAGGTGGCGATTCTGGACCTGGCGTATATGGTGACATTTGGTTCGGAACTCGCGTTGGTGTCCATGCTGCCGCTGTTTTATGTGGATACTTTTGGCCTGTCGCCAGTGGCGGCAGGCATCGTCGCGGGTGCGTACCCGGTGATGAATCTTATCGCCCGGCCGGGGGGCGGCATTATGAGCGACCGGGTGGGCCGCAAGCGCACGCTGGTTATTTTGTTTGCAGGTATTGCCGCCAGTTTTATGATGTTGGCTCAGGTCGATACGGGCTGGGCAGTACCTTTGGTGGTGGCCAATACATTGCTATGTGGTTTGTTTGCCAAGGGCGGCTCGGGGGCGGTATTTGCCATGGTGCCGTTGATTCAACGACGGATGACCGGACAGATTGCCGGTATGGCGGGTGCGTACGGCAATGTTGGCGGGCTGCTGTTTTTAACGGTACTGTCGTTTGTGTCTGCGCCGATATTTTTTCTGGTGATTGGCGGCGCAGGTGCGGTGGTGCTGGCGTTGGTGATCATTTTTCTGGATGAGCCACGTGGCCACACTGCCGAAGTGCTGGAAGATGGCACGGTGCAGTTGATCGACGTTGCCTGATAATTTTAGTTTAACGGTGGTCGACCGGCTCAGTTTAGAATACGGCCAATATTGGCTAGTACACCGATAACAGGCCAGATTGGTATGAGCACAGCTATTATCAGCATCGGGCAATATTCGAGCCGCGGCGCCAAGGAAGAAAATCAGGACAGCTATGGCGTACTGGTGCCCGACGAACCGGCGCTCAGCTACAAGGGTATCGTGGCTGTGGTAGCGGACGGCGTCAGTGGTTGTGACGGCGGGAAAATCGCCAGCGAATCCTGCGTCAAAAGTTTAATGTCGGACTACTACTGCACCGCCGATTCTTGGACCGTCAAAACCTCTATTAGCAAGGTGCTGCTGGCTACCAACCGCTGGTTGCACGGTCAGGGGCTTTCCAGTCGCGACATGCAGCGCGGGCTGGCCACGACCATGAGCGCGCTGGTAATCAAATCCGCCACTGCGCATATGTTTCATATTGGCGACACGCGAATTTATCACTTGCGTGGCGACAAATTCGAATGCCTGACTCAGGATCATCGGGTGTGGGTGTCCGCTGACAAAAATTATTTGACCCGCGCACTGGGTATCGATCTCAAGCTGGATATCGACTATATGAATTTTTTGGTCGAGCCCGGTGATCTGTTTGTGTTTACCACGGATGGCGTGCATGAGTTTGTGCCGGATGCGGCGTTACGCGATCTGGTGCTGCGCAGCGGGGATGATTTAGATGAGGGCGCGCGCAATATTACCGACCTGGCGCTGCACAATGGTAGCCAGGATAACCTGAGTTGCCAGATTTTACGCATCAATCAATTACCCGGTGCCGATGAACAGGAAGTCTATCGCAAACTGACCGAGCTACCGATTCCACCGTCCCTGTCGCCGGGCATGAAGATGGATGGCTATCGCGTGGTTCGGGAGATACACGCCAGCAAACGCTCCCAGGTGTATCTGGCCGTGGACGAAGAAACCGGGCAACAGGTGGTTTTAAAAACGCCGTCGGTAAATTACGAAGACGACCCGTTGTACCTGGATTTATTTTTGCACGAAGAGTGGATTGGCAAGCGCGTGCAAAGTCAGCACCTGCTTGCCGTGGTGAATCAAACCAGGCCGAAACAGTTTCTCTATTCCGTCTCGGAGTATGTGGAAGGACAAACACTTAGAAGCTGGATGCACGATAACGGGGCCGCCGAGCTGAGTGACATTCGCGATATCGTCGGACAAATCGCCCGCGGGTTACATGTGCTGCATAAAATGGAAATGATCCATCAGGATTTAAAGCCCGAAAATATCATGATCGACCGCCATGGTACGGTAAAGATAATAGATTTTGGTTCCGTTAAAATTGCCGGCATTGAGGAAGTGACTACACCGGTAAAACGCCTGACGTTGCTGGGGACCAAAAACTACACCGCCCCGGAATATTTACTCGGTTATCCCTGCACCCCCCGTTCCGATATTTTTTCCCTGGCGGTCATTGTCTATGAAATGATTACCGGACACCTGCCCTACGGTGAGGGCTACAGTGAAAGTACCATCAACAAGCTCGGCTACGTGTCGGCGCGGGATTATTATGCGGATCTACCGGTGTGGATTGATAAGGCCCTGGAAAAGGCGCTACGCAAAAATCCGCAGCGCCGTTACAGCGAGCTGTCCGAGTTTGTGTACGATTTAAGTAATCCGAATAACGAATTATTGCAGGAATATACCGAGCCGTTGCTGGCGAGAAATCCCATTGGGTTTTGGCGCGGGGTGGCACTTTGTGCTCTGTTGTTGAATGTTATTCTGATTATCAAACTGTTTGGCAATTGATGCCTGTCAATCGAGTTCGGCGGTCATCATGCCAAATCCAGCAATCCATTCCGGTATAGGGCGGTAATACCAGGTTTTGGTGGTGTAAGGCCCATTGGCGGCGAGTGCTGCGCATACTGCGAGCCAGGTGCGAAATTCGTGGCCGCCGCGCCCGGCTAGCCGGGAAATGTCGTCGTCCGTGTAACCGCCGAGGGTGGTGAAATCCCCCTGTGACAAGAGGCTCATTACCTGGTGATCCCATTCAGGATTGAGGTCGAGAATATCGCTTTTTCCGGCGGCAGCTTTTTTCCCTTCCTCCAGGGTGCGTTCCTGGCGTGCTGCGCGCGCCTCGGGTGACAGTTCTCCGCCCGCGACCAAACGCGCCCGCACTTCCGGCGGAGCCGATGCCAGGGGTGGAATCGGTGGGTCGTGGGAGAGTCCGCCGGACGCCATCAACAGGACATTGCGATCCAGCGTTGCGGCGAACTGACCAATAGCTGTTCCCAGCGCGATTACCCGAGCGAGGGGCGCGCGCGGCGCGGCAGCGCAATTAATAAATACAGGTATCATCGGCGGAACGTTTGGCCAGTCGAATAATTGATCCGGTAATTGGGTCAGGCCGTGATCCACCTGCATGTCATATGAAATGGCAGCGTCCACACCACGGGAATGCAACCAGCTAACACACTGTTCAGCCAGAGGGCCGTCCACTGGCAGTGGTCCGGTCGGTGTTGCGTAATCCCCAATCGCCGTGGCGGCCACGCCCACACAGAAGCTGGGCATCAGGCGGTAAAAAAAGCCATTAAAATGGTCCGGCGCAAATTCGATAATCAGATCGGGTTTGAATGTATCCACCCAGGTCGCCAGCCGTTTAAAATGGCTCTTAACTTCTTTTTCCACGTCGCTACCGGGGGAGCTAAGCCCCATTAATGGCGAGTGCGATGAAAACAGTGCGGCGATGGCCATAACCGATGCTTCAGTTTTTTGCGCGCAGGAAACGCAGGTGAATATCGTTAAATATCTCCGCGTCTTCGAACTGGGGCCAGTGACCGCAATTTTCCATAACCACGAACTGGGAATTTGGAATCAGGTCTGCAATTTTTTTACCGACGCTAACATCCGCCGTGGGGTCCTTGGTGGTCCAAAGTACCAATGTTGGTTGGGTGATAGAGGCCCATTCCTCGTCGGTCAAATTATTGCGGCGGCGCACGTCGGTTTCCTGCAGGCACAGGATGTGGCGCATGGCCTGGGGCATCTCCGCCTGTTGATAAATAGCCTGACGGCAGGCCACCAGATCGTCGGTCACCCGGCTCGGTTCGGCCATTAACCACTCAAGTCGTGCTTTGACGCTATCCCAGGCAGGGTTTTCAACGGCGGCTGTAGTCAGGGTTTTGATACGCTGCATTACTTCCGGGTTACAGGTAGCGCCGCCAGTGGTATTCAATACCATGCGTTCAATCCGATCGGGGTAGGTCAGTGCGAAGCGGGCCGCAACCCAGCCGCCCAAAGATTCACCGGATAAGTAAATTTTGTCGAAGTTGAGGCTGTCGATCACGTCTTTCAGGTGCTCGACGTACACATTAATCTCATAATCGATAGCGGGTTTGGAGCTGTACCCGTGGCCGACCATATCTATCGCATAGGTATTGAAGTGCGCCCCGTGCTGAATAAGGTTGCGCGCGTACGCTTCGGCGTGCCCGCCAGTACCGTGCAGTAAAATTAGTGGGGGAAGATCGGGGTTACCCGCATGTAGAAAGCGAGTGTTAACCGGACCAGCCTGAAGATAGCCCTGTTCAAAGGAGCCCTTACGTAAGTCTGCCCAGAAGCTTTGGTGGGGTGGTTGAGTGTTGCCTGTGAGCTCAGTCATAGGGATCCCATAAAATTGTCGAGGTGATCAGTGCGCAGTTTTTTACGACTGTATTCGCGATGTATTCCCGCTAACACCATACGTCGTTCGCCTGCGTAGTTCTTTTCATATAACTCGTGGCGGGAGCCGAATTCACTGCCGCACAAATCCCAGGCCAGTTTCATGAGTTTTGCTTTGTCGAGTCCCGAGATGCCGGCACCGCGCAGGGATCTTTCCAGGTCAACGCCGATGGGGGAATCAAATTCGCTCATGCTAGCTGGCAGTTGGATCAGCCCGCCACCTCCGGCCAGCATAATCAGGTCGAGCATAGCAGGATAATACACCGGCCCCAGCGCACGACCCACCTGCAAGGCGCTCAGGTCGGGATATAACACGCCATTGTCGGGGTCGAGAATAGCCTGCGCTTCGGCAGAACGCGTAGTATTGCGAATCACCTCTACTTGCACAGCCGCTTCGCCGAGTTTTTCGACGATGTCGGGGCGATCAATAACGCCCGTTGCCTCGGCCATTCTATGTGCTACGGCATAGAGAAAACCGAGTTTTACTTCCAGCCTGACATTGGTTTGATGGGCGGTTAATTCGCGCATGCGGGTGTCTTTGTACATGCGGTTGAGGAAGTTAATATCTTCGTGCAGAAAAACTCGATCCCAGGGCACCAGTACATTGTCGAATACAACCGTGGCATCCATTTCATCGAAGCGTGAGGAGAGGGGGTGGTCGTTTGGGTCGCCATGTTTGGCAAAGGAACTTCGGCAGATGGTTTTTAAACCCGGCGTATTCATCGGGATTGAAAATACATTAGCATAGGGTTGTTCCCCCGGCAGGAAGCCTGGCGGGAAAGGCCATACCATCAGCTCATCGGCATAGGGCGCGGCGGTTGCAATTCTTTTTGTGCCGTTGACGATAATGCCTTCGCTATTTTTACCAACAATTCTCAATGGAATGCTGGGATCGTCCTGCTCGTGGCGGGCTTTACTCTTATCCAGCTGAGGACTGATCAGAGCATGCGTAAAGAACAGATCATTTTTTGCTACGTAATGATAATAATTGACCAGCGCATCAGCGCGTTCCTGAGAAAACTCTGAAAAGAAACTTTTTTTGGCCGCCAGGGAGGCCATCATAATATTCAGGAAATCCGGGCTGCGACCCATCATGCCGCAGGTGGCTTCGGCAATTTTGGTATAGGTCTCGCGCAGCAGGCGCAAGTCGTCCTGGGTTCTTGGGATTTGATAGGATCGGCTGATGACCTCGCCAATTTCCGGGGAGTCAACGGTAAGCACATCCCGGTGTGCCGGGTGGTGCTGCATATCGTATAAAGACGCCAGGGTTTGCACCGCTGCCTTAAATTCGGGAAAGGTGGTCACATCGTCCACACGCTTGCCGTCGTACCACACTTCGCGGCCGTCCTTTAGCCCATCGATAAAGGCCTGTCCGTTTCTAACTGCCATAATTGCTCTCGTTTGTTACGTTGTTTAGTTGGTGTCATCGCGCCAAAGTTTGCCTGTAAACTCTGTGCGTAACACGGGTTTGTACTGTTCCAGTTTAATACCCAGTTTGGGTAATACTTTTTCGACTAATAGTTCATTGCTTTTGAGTAGCTTGTCGATTGGCGCCGGCCCCACCGCCATCCAGGGTACGATCAAATCGGTATTCAGGGTGTTGATCATGTGTTCAAGTTGTCTGGCGACGGTATCTACGGTTCCGCACAGTGCATAGCCGCGGTCGCGTATGGTTTCCGGATTGTTTGGAATGGCTCCTTTCTCGCCCGGGTAGCGCAGCGCTTCGTTGAAGCCGAACCAGTCGTGCCAGCGATTCCAGATATAGCCCATCCCGCTCGAGATAATCTCCAGGGCTTCTTCGTCCGTGTCTGCGATAACAATATCCCGAAAATGACCGACGCCACGGCCCCACTCAAGGTCGCGACCTGCCGCCTGAGCGGCTGCGTGATGCAGGTCGAGGCAACCTTTGATGGTTTCTTCAATGGGGGTGAAGATGACCGGTTTTACGCCCTCGCTGGCCGCCCATTTAATGGTGTCTGCGCTCATGGTGAATGGCGTAAAGACTTCAATTGCACTCGGATCCTGCAGGGTTTGCGGTGCGATGCCAATTTTTTTCAACATGCCGTCGTCGCCAACCATGCCGGGTGCCATATGCAGCGATGCCGGGTGATTCCACTCAATACCAGGGGGCGGGATTTGCCAGTGGTTACTGTGGTGAGAGAACAGGGCTTCGTCCCAGGCTTTTCTTATAATGGTGTAGTGGTCGTTAAATAATTCACGATTAACGCGGTCATGTTTTTCAAATTCGGGATCGGTGGCAGTGGTGGGAAAGGCGTTCATGTGCTGGCCAACGGTCGCTACGTGGCGGGACTGATAACCGCGCGCGAAGCCCGCCATCATCCGGCCTTCGGAAAAATGGTCGAGCATGGCTAGATCCTCGGCCAGCAGTAAAGGGTTCCGCGACGGCAACACATTACCCATCTGGCCGACGCGAATGCGCCTGGTTTGCATGGCAGCCCAGGTGTCGAGCATGACCGGGTTGTTGGAAATCTCCAGACCTTCGACGTGGAAGTGGTGTTCCGAAAAAGCAACAAAGTCAAAGCCCAGTTCTTCGAGCTGCTGGAGCATACGACCCATTTCCCGTAAGCCCCGCTGGTAAAAAATCGGGTTTTGCCCGGCGAAACCCTGCTCATACTGTTGCGGAGTAGCACTGGTGCTAGGTACCAGAAAGGCCCCAAATCGCATTTTCATGGTCATCGATCCCCTTTGCTTATGTATCTTTTAAAACTAATATATTAGAATGTTAATGGCGCCGGATACTTTGCGCAACCAAATTTTTCATTTTCGAGTTAGTGCTTATGAGTTACTGCCTGTGATCGCTAAACGTAAACTGCACTCTGCGCTCGCGCAACAGGCTTATGAGCATGTGAAAGTCAGCATCCTCGAAGGGCGTTTGGCTCCCGAGGACAAACTGTCCGTGGTGGCGCTGGCGGAACAGCTCGGGTGTAGCCGGGTGCCGATTATGGAGGCGCTAAAGCGGCTTGAAAGCGACGGTTTTGTGCAGATTGTTCCGCAGGTCGGCTGCAAGATCGTGTCCCCTGATGTGCGTGACGTGATGGATTTTTTTCGCGTGTTTGCCGCTGCCGAGGGCATGGTTACACGATTTGCCGCAGAGCGCCGCACTCAGAGTGACCTCGCGGCGTTTAGTAAGCTGTGCAAACAGATCGACAGTCGAATGGCATCGGCGGGCGCGCCAACCGCCGAGGATCCCAGTTACCGGCGCCTCAATTTGCTATTTCACGGCGAAATTCACCGCATGGCCGACTCGCCGCTTGCCAGTGACATTGCGGCCAGCTTTTGGGATCGCAGTGATTTCTATATAAAGATCGCATTTGGTTCCCTGTATTTTTCAACGCGAGTGAAACGTGCCCATCGTATGATTCGTAAGGCAATTATCGACGGCGACGGGGATGCGGCGGAGCGAGAGGTACGTGCCCATCTGTACGCAGTAGGAGATGGTGTGGTGCGACGTCTTAAGGAACTGGCTGCAACAGCGGCTGCAAAAGGAACCGGCCGACAGGTCGGAGCGCCGCGCCGGGTATGAGTGCCGCACTAAATTTGTACTAAACCAACAGAGTGTTGATCGCCCGGGTAGTTACGGTGAGCTACCCTGTGCTAAATTGCCCGAGTATTTTTTTGAGGGTACCGGTAGTGCAAAACACCAGCGAATCCACATTATTGACCACCGAACATGTCCGCCAGCATTTTGTCGACGGAGTGACGGTATTTATTGCCGGAGGTTGTGGTCAGCCGGATGCGGCCATTGATGTGGTATCGCAGGCGAAATTAAACTGCCGATTGCGTATTATCGATTGTTCGGTGCCGACCATGCAGGCCCTCGATGTAGATCGCATCTCCACCGGCGCAACTCTTAACAGTGGCTTTTTTCTTAGCGAGTACCGTGAGCTACAGCGCGCCGGTCGCTTTGAGTTTGTGCCCGCATTTCATTCCGCACGCTATCGCGCTATGGAACAGGAATACGACATCGGTATTGCGGTAATTAAAGTGTCGAAACCAGACGCGAATGGTTTCTGCAGTGTTGGGCTGCATGGCGATTACTCTCTGTCGATGTTGCAGCGCGCCAGCTGCGTGATTGCTGAAATTAACTCGCACACACCGTTTATTGCTGATGCCGCAAAAATTTCACTGAGCGATATCGACTTTATTGTGCATGGGGAAGCGGAACTCGCCGAATATGGCGTTGCAGCCAGCTCCGAAACCGATATGGTTATCGCCGAGCACATTGCCGCACTGGTCGAGGACGGCGATTGCCTGCAATTGGGTATCGGTGCCCTACCCGTGTCCATTTTGCAAAAATTCACTGACAAGAAGAATCTGGGGGTACACACCGGATTGCTTACCGAGGCATTTGTACCGTTGGTGGAGCAGGGTGTGGTCAACGGTGCTCGCAAGTCGGTGGATCGAGGCAAAATAGTCACCGGTGTTGTGGCGGGTAGTAGAGAGTTTTATCGTTGGTGCGCAGGTCGCCCAGAGCTGCAAATCCGGCCAGTTAGCTACACCCACGATGCCGCGGTACTGGCCAGCATGGATAATTTGGTGGCTATTAATACGACCCTTGAGATCGATTTGTTTGGCCAGTTCAACAGTGAAACGATTAATGGTAAACAGGTGGGTGGCGGTGGTGGTCTTATCGATTTTTTACGCGGCGCTAAATCCTGTAAAGGGGGGCGCAGTATTCTGGCGGTACACTCGACCGCGAAAAAAGGCCAGCTTTCAAAAATAGTACCGTTACTGCGTAGCGCGCCGGTTACCGGTATGCGCAGTGATATCGATTACGTGGTGACGGAATACGGCGTTGCCCGCCTTGCTAATTTGTCGGTGGAAAAGCGCGCAGAAGCGCTGATCAATATTGCCCACCCCGCGTTTCGCGATGAACTGACAGGCGGGTGGCAAGAGCTGATGGAAAAATTCTAGTCCAACCAGGTGTCCGCTCCCCCCGGTGATAATCATAAAGATCGTATTGCCATTGCGTGTCACAGGGCCTGAAGAAAATGCTTTTGTCGCAATCCGTTGGCCTGCCAAGTGCTTTAATCGGCTGATAAGTCCCCAGTATCTCCGGGTGTGAAATTACCGGTTTTAATTTGTTCGGTTTATCTATATCCTGAGGTTACCGGTGGGTAATAAAATCGTCGCGTCGTGCTGATTGTTTGGCCTCCCGTGTAGCTTGGCGACAGTTACCCGGGGCCACGCAACGTTTTGGGAAGGTCAAAGAAGCCATTGTCTTTAGGGCAATCTGACAACGATGCTGAGTGTTTCTTTATCGTAACGTCTGATTAAACTTGCCTGTCAATACGGCGGGCACTTATGAATACTATTAGTTGAAGTCTGGAGATGAGCTATGCAAGTCGGCAATTTAATGTTTTTTCAAAATCACCCCAACCTGCCAATGACCGACGCGGAAGTTTACGTCAACGAATTACAGGTGGCGGATATGACGGAGCCGTTGGGATTTGATTCCATCTGGTGTACGGAACATCATTTCACGGACTACCTGTTGTCGCCCAATATTATTGAATTTTTAGCCTATATGGCGGGCCGCACCAAAAATCTGAAGCTCGGCACCGCCGCCGTGATACTGCCCTGGCACAAAGATCCCCTGCGTGTGGCGACAGATTTTGCGCTGCTCGACAACCTCTCCGGTGGCCGCGCTCTGGCGGGTTTTGGTCGCGGTCTGGCGCAGATCGAATACGATGGTTTCGGAATCGCCATGGAAGAATCCCGAGATCGGATGAATCAGGCGGCAAAATTGATAACCGATGCGCTGGATACCGGGTTTATGGAAAGCACCAGCGGCCATTTTATTCAGGAGCGACGCGAAATTCGCCCGCGCCCCCTGCGCAGTTTCCGCGATCGCACCTACGTGGTGTCCATGTCGCCAGATACGGTGCCCCACGCGGCAAAAATTGGCGGCGCTTTGATGACGTTTGCCATTGGCCCCTGGAGCAAACGCAAACCAGACATTGACGCCTGGAAGGAGCTGTTTGAGAAGGAATGGAACCGCCCCGCCCCGCCGTCCGTTGCCAACGTGGTTTGTTATTGTGACGAAGATCCGGTTCGCGCCAAAGAAATGGCCCATAAATACATGGGCGGTTATTGGACCACCGCCACCAATCATTACGAAATGACCGGTGATCATTTTGCCGGTAAAGGTGGTGGGCAATACGACCACTATGCGAAATCCGCAGAGGCCATGCGCCATGTGGGTAATGAAGGGATGGCCAAAATGTTCACTGACTGTCAGGTATATGGTACGCCGGACAATATTCTGCAAATGGTAAAGGCTATCGAAGATCTGGTGGGCAATATTGATCTAAATGTTACCTTCAGCTATGCGGGCATGCCCTACGACGACGCCAAGAAAAGCATGCGTCTGTTCGGCGAAAAAGTTCTGCCGAGGCTAAAAAGTGACTGGTCAGAGCGCAAAGCGGGCTAGCGCTCGGCCGGTTGACGATTAAAGAAGGCGGCTTTGGCCGCCTTTTTTATATTCTGTAACCGCTTGATTTTCAATGAGCTGGAAAGATTCCAGTGGGGTATTCAGCACTCGCCAATGAGCAATGAGATTGCGCAACGGCTCAGGCTTGACTAAGCTTAGGCGCGCGGGTTCAGGTGCGGATTGTGGAACTACAACAGGGGCGCGGATACGCGGTCACGAATAAAGAAAGAAGGAGGGAATCGGAATGAAAACATTATGGGCGGGTACCCTGGTGGCGATCCTGGCTTTGTCCGCCTGTGATCGGACGGATACAACATCAAGTGCGGGCGACAACCAGGCGGGTGCGCCGGCGGCGCTTACCGAAGTCGGTACCCAAGAATCAAACGAACAACTGGTCGCACGTGCTGGTGCGCCATTATTTGATGGGCTGGGGAATCACCACCACACCATCACCACTAATGACCCCGGCGCACAGCGTTACTTTAATCAGGGTTTGGTGCTGGCGTTTGCCTTTAACCATGCCGAAGCGATTCGTTCGTTTCGCGCCGCGCAACGCCTCGACGATAACTGTGCTATGTGCTTCTGGGGAGAGGCGCTTGCGACCGGGCCAAATATCAATATCACCAGCAAGGGCAAGGTCATTATGAGTACCGACGAGCGGGTCGCCGCCTATGCAGCACTGCAGAAGGCGGTGGAACGCATGGACCGGGTGAGCCAGCCGGAACGGGACTATATTGACGCCCTTGGCGCCCGTTATCATGCTGATCCGGCCGCCGAGCGGGAACCCCTCGATCTGGCCTACGCGGATGCCATGCGCACGCTGGCCAACAAATACCCGGATGATGTGGACGCCAGTACGCTATTTGCCGAGGCGTTGATGAATACCATGCCGTGGAATTACTGGTCGGAGAAAGGTGCACCGAAGCCAGCTACCCTGGAAGTACTGGCAATGCTGGAAGCTGCATTGGCACAAGAGCCTGAACATCCCCTCGCTATGCATTTGTATATTCATGCCACCGAAGCCTCAAGTGAACCCGGAAAAGCAGAGGCCGCGGCAGACCGGCTGGCGGTCACCGTACCAGGGGCTGGACACCTGGTACACATGCCGGCACACACCTATTGGCGAGTTGGTCGCTACAACGATGCGTCCGAGGCCAACGTCAGAGCGGCCGCGGTGGATGAGAATTACATTGCCCAGTGCAACGCTCAAGGGTTCTATCCGGCGCTGTATTATCCCCACAATATCCATTTCTTATGGTCCGCTTCAAGCATGGAAGGACGTAGCGAGGTCGCGATCGAGGCGGCGCGCAAACTCGGGGAAAAAGTTAGTGTCGAACAGGTCAGGCAATTTCCGGTGGTGGAATTTTTCCGTACTGTGCCTCTCCTGGCGCTGGCGCAGTTTGCCCGCTGGGATGAAATTTTGGCCGAACCCGCGCCGCTACCTGAATTCGATCTGTCCAACGGGCTCTGGCATTACGCCCGGGGTCTGGCATTGATCGCGACGGACAAAACGGCGCTCGCAGAGCAGGAGAGAAGTGGCCTGGTCGCTCGTAAAAACACGCCGTCCATTGAATTCCTTGATGCCCACGATTATCCCGCCAGTCAGGTGCTGGAAATTGCAGATCAGTTACTGCAGGGTGAAATAGCCATGGCCAGCGGCGACGCCGATGGCGCCATCGCTTACTTTACTCAGGCTGTGGCATTGCAGGATGCGCTACCCTACACCGAGCCGCCGTTCTGGTACTACCCAACTCGCCAGTCCCTGGGGCTGGCGTTGCTGCGCGCTGGCCGTCTGCGCCAGGCCGAAGCTATTTATCGCGAAGATTTGGCGCAATTCCCCCATAACGGCTGGTCGACCTTTGGCCTGATGCAAACTTTGCAGGCGCAGGGGAAGGAATCGGCAGCGCAGGAAACCCGCCAGGAATTTGAAAAAATTTGGGCGCTGGCTGATGTTGAGCTTAGCGCTTCTCGGTTGTAGCGCAGCAAGCAATTAGCAGCGGCGGCACGGGTCGGCTGACTAACCTATCGGGCTGACCCGGCTGAGTCCACCGTCGACCACCAGATGGGCACCGTTGATAAACGTCGCTTCATCGGAAGCCAAAAAACAAATGGCCTGGGCGATGTCTTGCGCTTTGCCCATGCGTCCGGCGGGAACTATCTTCGGAACGGTTTCGAGAATACGAGCGGTTGCTGTGGCGTTGTAACTTTTTTCGATAATCGGTGTGTGGATAAACCCGGGTAGGACGGCATTATGGCGTACGCCCGGAACGGTTACGACGCAGTCCTCGGTAAACTTCCAGATAGCCGCTTTGGCCAGTCCGTAGGGGCAGGAATGGGACAGGGACATTTGTGCGGCTACTGAGGCGATATTCACCACTGAGCCGTTGCGCGACGCGCGCAGTAACGTGGCGGCGTGTTTCACCATAAATACTGGACCTTTCACCAGAATATTCATCTGCAAATCGTAATTGTCTGCTTCGATAGTTTCCGGGTTGGCAAAGCGCGCGATACCTGCGTTATTAACCAATACGTCGAGTTGGCCGAGATCTTTTTTGATCATCGCCATCAGCGGCTCTATTTGCGTAATGTCGCCGGCATCACTGCAATAGGGGATAAATTGACCGCCCATATCCGCAGCTACCCGATCCAGCTCATCCTGATTAATATCTGTACCCACCACAGTAGCGCCTTCGGCGACAAGTTGTCTCGCGGTCGCCAGGCCAATACCAGAGGCCGCGCCGGTAATTAATGCCACTCGCTGTTTGAAACGCATGGTGTGATTCCTGTGTGATGGGGTGCGTAGTCAAAGTCGCTATTATAACGATAATATATGTGAGTGCTTACGCCGGACACTAGCCAGAATTCGTAGTAGAGTGGGCCGAACAAAAAATGTTTGCTACACGATAGCCAAGTTTATATCTGGATGCAGAGCGGTGATGCTCTCTCGATCACCAGATCCTGAGTAATATGCTGCAAATGCCCTATAACGAATAAACAAGGGAGACCACGCCGATGATTACCGCAGCGCAGGCAATGAAAATGACAGTCGCAAATCTAATTTTGTGCGTGTTGCTAGGCTGGACCTGTTCGACGCTAGCAAAAGATTGCGTGCCCACCAAATGGGGTGCAGACGATGAAATTGGCGCTGCGAATTTAATTACGCCACACAGCGTCAAGCTTGCCGCGCAATTGATCAAGCGCGGTAAGACCCACCACCTGGGGGTGATTATCGACAAGGATACCCCGGCCTTTGGCCCGCGCAGTATGAATTTGCAAATTGTTCAGCCTGGGCAGGAGTGGGGGCGTCACGCGTTTGAAAACGGATTTAACTACAACGACGATATGTTTCAGGGCTGGTTTGGCATCGGCTCGCAACTGGACGGTTTGGGACACGTCGGGCAGCACGGTATTTTTTATAATTGCACTGAGGGCAAGGATTTCGTCACGACCACTGGCGTCACACGATTCGGGATTGAGAAAGTGCCACCCATCGTGGCGCGGGGAATCATCCTCAACATGGCCGATTATTTCGAGGTGGATTATCTAAAAGCCGGACAGGTGTTCACCGTGGCAGATGTGAAAGCCGTGGTAAAACGGCAGGGCACGCCGATTCAGGCTGGGGATGTGGTGCTGTTTCACACCGGCTGGACAGAACACATGATGACGCAGAATCCGCAAGTATGGGGCTCGTCGGAGCCAGGTATTGCCGAGGAGGTGGCCACTTATCTTGCCGCTCAAAATGTGTTGGCGGTGGGCGCCGATACCTGGGGTGTGGATCCGGTACCGCCGGAAAAACCGGGGCGTATCTTTCAGGGACATATTACTTTGCTGCTAGAAAATGGTATTTATTTGTTTGAGACTATGAACACCGGACCGCTGGTGCGGGACAATGCTCTGGAATTTTTCTTTGTATTTGGGCCGCCTCGAGTGCGGGGCGCAGTGCAGGCTTTGGCCGATCCCATCGCCATTTATTGAATACGGATGTAGTCATGGATTCACTTCGACTTTGGGCGTGGTTTTTTCTCGTACTCTATGTGATCGCGATGCTGAGTTTTGGCTACCTGGGTATGCGTCAGGTTAAAAACAGCGACGATTTTTCGACGGCGCGGGGTGGCTACGGATTATTTTTCCTCGCTTTTGCGATGACTGCCACCACCGCATCCGGCGCGACGTTTCTGGGTATTCCGGGCCTCGGCTACCGCTATGGATTTCCCGCCCTTGGTTACGCACTGGTTTATCCGGTGGCGGTTTATTTAGGGGTGTGGCTATGTTTCAAGCAGGTGCAAAAAGCCGGTAGCACGTTCAGCAATCGTTCCATTCCTGAGTTTATGGGTGACCGCTATCAGTCCGAGGTGCTGCGTCTGATCGTTGCGGTTTTTTCCGTGGTGCTGTTGTTTTATCTTGCGGCGCAACTGGTTGCCGGTCTGGTGATGTTCGAACAAATGTTGGGCCTCAATGCGCAGATGGCGCTGGGCGTCACTACTTTGGTATTGCTGGGCTATGTAGTGCTCGGCGGCGCGCACGCGGACATTCTGACGGATGGGGTTCAGGGCGCGATGATGCTGGCGCTCGCGGTGGCGGTGATCATAATTTTTTTTGCGGGCGCCGGTGTCGAGGGGGGCTTTAGCGGCATGCTCAACCGCCTTGAAGAACTGGACCCGAAAACCGTCGGCGTCCTGTATCCGGGTGCGACGATCTTTGATTCTTACTGGGATTTTACTGCGATTTTTCTGGCCCATCTGTCACTGGGTATGTTGCCGCATATTGGCAACAAGATTTGGGCATTGAAAGAAGGGGTGGGGCGCTCCAAATTTATCGCGCTGTGTCTGGTGTTTGGTCTGATATTGGCGTCCATGGTGTTAGGTGGTGTATTGGCGCGAGCGGTACTCGGCGATAGTTTGCTTGCCCTGCCCGGCGGGCCCAATCAGGCCATTCCCGCACTCTTCGTGGCGCTGTTCCCGGTATGGCTGGCGGCGCTTTTGGGTATCGCCATTTTGTCCGCCATTATGTCCACGGCGGATGGGCTGGTCATTTCCACTTCGCAGGTATTTGCCAACGATATTTATCGCCGCACCTTGGTTAAGGTCCTGCACCCCCATGCCACGGATGCACAGATCGATCACAACGTGCTGCGCATTAGTCGCTGGTCAATTGTTGTGGTACTGGTCGGCGCCGCGCTGCTCGCCTGGCAGTCCCTGGGTCAAAACATTGCATTGATGGTGTGGGTCGGCCTCGGCGGAATGATGGCCGCCCTGGCTGGCCCGTTGATTCTCGGTGTGTTTTGGCGCGGTGTAACCAAACAAGGCGCGATCTGGGGTTTTATCGCTGGCGCCGTGACTTTTACGCTGTTGAGCAATGGGGGATTGCCAGATGGGGCGGCGACGGGCAGCGGGCTGCAACAACTGCTTTTCTGGGTACATAATCAGGCCGACAACCCGTTTGCCTGCGCAACCCTTGGCGAAGCAATTTCGATACTGGTCACTGTTGCGGTATCGCTGGTAACGCCCCGCCTGCCTGACGCTCACCTGGATCAGGTGTTTGGCACGACATCCACGGCGCCCATTGGGTGATCAAATATTTGTGTGTGGATTTTATAGGGCGGGATGCCGCGTATGCCACGCGGTCGCCTGTTCGTAAGCGTGGCCGATTCTGCATAACAACGGTTCGCTGAGATGCTTACCCATAAACTGGATAGTCAGTGGTAAACCGTCGTCCGATACGCCACAGGGCAGCGCCAGGGCCGGTGTGCCGGCAAGGTCTGCGGGAAAGGTAAAGCGCGGTCGCATCGAAGCCATCACTGGATCAGAAGCGCTCATGCCGCCGTAAGGAACGTTCCGCGCGGTAATAAAGGGTGCCCCGCCGGCGGGCGTAGCGACAGCATCTACACTGCCGAGTACGCCGCGTAAGCGATGGTTAAATTCGACGCGCAATCGGGATGCGGCGGCGTATTGCTGATCGGTGACGGCGGCACCCATGGCCAGGAATTCCCGCAGATACTCGCCATAGTGTTCGGCCCGGCTGGGGTAATTGGCGCGGTGCGCGGCGTGTGCTTCGTGGGCGCACAGCGCAAACCAGGCCTCTACCATCGCATCCGGAAAATCTGGCATTTCCACTTCGACAATGCGCGCTCCCAACCGCTCCAGCTCCATCAGAGCAGCGTGGATTGCCGTCGACAGTGTGGTGCTCATATTGTGCGTCGCGTACAGGCGATCAAATCCGATACGCAACCCGGTAACATCTTTTTGCAATTCGTCGCGCATATTGGGAACTGGTGCTTGCAGCGATGTTGGATCGTTGGCGTCGTACCCGGCGATGGCTTCCAGTACTAGCGCTGCATCTGCAACGCGGCGGGTCATCGGCCCGACATGATCAAGCGAGGGCGCCAAGGGCAGAATACCGTAGCGGCTTACCCGGCCATAGGTGGGTTTCAACCCGACGATGCCGTTGGCCATGGCGGGAAAGCGGATGGACCCGCCTGTATCGGTGCCCAGGGAGGCGTAACAAAGACCGGCTGCGGTGGCCACGCCGGAACCACTGGAGGACAACCCTGGCCAATAATCTGCGCGCCAGGGATTGACCGGGATTTTAAAGTCCCGGTGATAACCAATCATCGCGCCCTCGGTAAGATTTAGCTTGCCGAGCAGCACTGCGCCAGCATTGGCCAGCTTCGCTACAACCGTTGCATCGTAATCCGGTTGAAACGTGGACATAAAACTGTGTCCACCGGTGGTTGGTGCATTTCGGGTATAGGCCAGATCTTTCACGGCAATAGGAATGCCATGCAGTGGTCCGCGATAATTGCCCGCTGCAATTTCTTGTTCAGCCCGTTGTGCTGCCGCCAGGGCCTGTTCGGCCATCACCGTAATATAGCTATGCAGGTTGGCATCGATGGTGGTGATTCGGTTCAGTAGCTGTTGCGTCAGATCGACTGGTGACAAGTCGCCGCACTTGATCAGCGCGGCGACCTCAGTCAGACCGGCGTAATGGATGTGCTCAATATCCGTGTTGGTTGAGGCGTTCGACACAGCCCACTCCATATCCAGAGACGATTTCGCATGGTAAGTCAAAAAAGGTTTGTTCGGATATGTTTTTGTGTCCGCTACCAGTTTGATTGAGGGTAGTGGGTGACAGTTTTATAACCGAGGATGCGGATGTTGAAATTTAAGCGCTACGCAAGGGGACGACTGCTTGTGGTTCTGACAGTTACGCCAAACAGGCGCCAGTGGGACACGGTCATAAAGCCGTTTTCGCAGTCGTATCCGCAATCGTCGATAATAAATAACCAGAAAATATTAATGCGCCGACTGGACTTACGGGCGTTAAATGTGCAGACACCCCCCATCGGCTAACGCGACCGAACCCGCGCATCTGACATGTGACATTTGTTACTCCTCCTCTTGTCGGTAGTGTTGGACGGAAATCATCGTTGCGAGCTGTTGTGATATTTATTCGTTAATCACCCGTATATTTTCTTCCAGCGCGTTGCGTTCTTTACACACGAAATGCGCCTCCCAATCGGTCACCATCTGCACACTCCATCCATACAGGAACAGCGGCAATGGAATAATCCATCCACCCCAGCCAAAAAACACCCAGCCGCGCCGGGCTGGCCCCAAAGCGCGAGCCCTTTTAACAACAAAACGCTGTTTTTGACAACCTTCGGGGCAAGTTCCTTCTTTATCGTCGAGCCAGGTATTTGCCTGTACCTCGGCCACCGCTTTGGCCAGGCTAATTCCGTTGAGTACGGATCCAGAGTTAGAGCGAAACGAAAAACCGATCACCGGATCGGTGGTGCCTGTTTTTACGGTACGGGTGTTGGGGCAGTCCGGCATTATTATCCGCCTGTTATAGTTTTATCGAAGTAGTTTGTTGAGGATAGTAGAGAGACGCTCCATTTTCAACGGCGTTAGCCGGTGAATAACTGATACGCGCCGTAAACAAGCGCGGACACCGCGATAATTAAAATGGCGCGGCCGGTACCATAATCTCGCCGGGGGGTGCGCTGCGTTACTCTGTCTGGATGCGCAGCGATATAGCTATCGACAACGTCTTTGGCTTCCTTCAGTCCGAGTCCGTGCAGTATGCGCAGTCGCTTGATAGCTTCCACTTTGCGGTTGGCGTGGAGGGTTTGTACGACCTCAGCGGGCAAATCGGACTGGGTGTCCATTTTCAGACTCCACTAAACTTTTTTGACAAATTGTGACTTCAGTTGCATCGCACCAATGCCGTCGATTTTGCAGTCGATATCGTGATCACCTTCCACCAGGCGAATATTCTTTACCCGAGTGCCAATTTTTACCACCAGCGACGAGCCTTTGAGTTTGAGGTCCTTGATCACCGTCACCGTATCACCATCACTCAGGACATTTCCGTTGGCGTCCTTAATAACAGGTTCACTATCGTTATTCTCTGCGACTTCGTCTTGGGGCCATTCGTGGGCACATTCCGGGCAGACGTACATCGTGCCATCCGCGTAGGTAAATTCGGAATTGCATTTTAAACAGTTGGGTAGCTTGTTCATTAGTTATCCGGTTACGCATTGGGAGACGGCTATTCTAACAGCCAGGTTACGGAACGTAGCTGGCGTAGCAGCGAAAATTGGCGAACCGGTCGGCTGCCGCTCCTGCAAGTATTCCGCCGTTGAGAAGATTGGCTCGGGTCATCCCTGGCCCTCGGTCCTGTGGACCGGCCTGCGGCCTCCCTGAACGGGATTCCGCCGTTCAGTCGAACCTCAGCCCTCGGGCACGCGCACCCACAAAAAAACCACCGCGAGGGTGGTTTTTTGGAAGATGGCGCACCCGAGAGGATTCGAACCTCTGACCTCTGCCTCCGGAGGGCAGCGCTCTATCCAGCTGAGCTACGGGTGCTGGAAAAACAGGGTGGCTAGCTTACTCGCCAAGCGAGTCCGAGTCCATGTCTGGATGATATTAATAAGCTGGTGCAGGGCTTCAGAATGCCGCCGACCGGATTGAGTTTCGGCAGTGAATTCCACGCGGATACCTGGGAGCACCGCCCAGCCGTATGAGCGTAGCTTTAACAGAAAATGCGGGTGGTAGCGATGGCCTGCTAATTTGGGTTCCTGATGGTGCGCCGCGGGGATCCCGCGCAGTAAAATGCACAAACATGGTGCAATTTAGCGCTGAAAGCCGAAGAATCATCAGATAATTGCGGTTTTTTGGTTTTGGCACGACTTGTGCAAAAGTGAGGGTGCATGGCCGGTTCGGACGGGTTCATAGAACGGTAAAACCAGCCGCGCCGGCTAACATTGAGGGAAGTTTTATTGTAGGGCAGCAGTAGCCTGGCGCAGTTCGGCGTTCTCCAGCGCGGAATCGAGTCGGCAAAACAGAGTATCCATAGCGTATGCACACTCAAGTACGCGCACATTAAGAGGAACACAACATGGCTATAGTAAAGAAGGGTTTGATTCTGGCGGCAATGATGGCGTTATCCCCGGCTGCGACAATGGCGGCGGAAGTCTCCGGAAATGTCACGCTCACCAGCGACTACCGATTTCGCGGTATTTCTCAATCGGATACCGATCCGGCGTTGCAGGGTGGGTTTGATGTCGCCTTCGACAGTGGCTTTTATCTGGGCGTGTGGGGTTCTAACGTCGATTTTGGCACCTCGCCGGATCTCGAGCTGGATTTCTACGGTGGCTACGGCGGCAGCATTACGGAAGATCTGGGCTTTGATGTGGGTTACATCTACTACGACTACCCCGGCAGTGACGGCGTGGATTTCACGCTGAACGGCAATGAGAAAGAAGACTACCAGGAATTTTACGGTAGCCTGTCATACAAAAATGCCACCCTGGGCGTCGCCTACTCTGACGATTACTGGCTGTCCTCCGGTGAGTTTTACTATGTTTACGGGGACTACAGCTTTGCCTTGCCAGAAGGTTTTGGTCTGGACCTGCATTATGGCTACAACAGTTTTGACGTCGCCAGTGGGGATTCCAATCTGAAGGACGCGGAAAAAGCGTTCCTGAGCAATAATGCCGATAGCTACTCTGACTACTCCATTACGTTGACCAAGACCCTGGCGGGGCTCGACCTGGCCCTCGCCTGGGTGGACACCGATCTCGACAAGGACGAACTCTTTGACACAAACTGGGCCGAGAGCACCGTCGTTTTCTCGATTAGCAAGAGCCTGTAGTTATAGCTGTTACTGAAGGATCAGAACGAAAAACGTCGACTTTGTAGTCGGCGTTTTTTTTTGCGATTTATACGGACACGGATATCTGTTAGCGCTACCGATCGCCAGTTATGGGTGATGGCAGGCGACCACGCAGGGCATCGATACCCGGTTTGTGTGCCAGTTCCGCCGAACTCAGGCCGCAGAGTTCATGGGGAAACACCAGCCACGCACTTGTTTGGTGCAAATAATAGTCTGGAGTAAGGCTTGTCTGGTTGTTGTCGGGCTTGAACCAGAGTGTGGCCATGCGAATGTCGGCGTGGGTCGCGCAGCGTTCCTTTAGTTGCGCAAGTACTGCGTGTGCCGTTAAACCAGTGTCGAACACGTCATCCACCACCAGAATGTTTCTCGCTGGCGTGCGGTTGTCTATAAAGTATTCGAGGCCATCAATGCTGACTTCAGTAACGCGCTGTTCCACCCCGTGATACAGGCTGGTGCGCAATGGAATATGGTCGGCGTCGCAGCCGAGGTAGGCGAGCAGCTCGTGGATGGCGATGGCGACGGGTGCGCCGCCGCGCCACAAGCCGATAATCAGGTCGGGCTTATACCCGCTATCGTGTATGGCCAGGCCCAGCTGGTACGAGTCGTCGAGTAATTGTTGCGCGGTAATATAGTGTTTGGCGGCCACAGTGACTCCCGAATCATACCTTGTACGATAATCTTTTCACGATCGACGACAAACTGTCTATAATGGCCGCGATGAATTGGTGGGTGTTTGTTTAATTTAGTAATTGTTTATCGCGGAGGCGAATATGGCGTACTTGAACAAGGCGGGGATTGTCGTGCTGGCATTGGCGCTGTCACTGACAGTAGTGGGCTGTGGCGACGATAAGGCGGCTGCGCCACTGACCGCGCAGCAGGAAAAAGAGGTTGCGGCAAGACTGGCGCCTCCTGGCGAAGTGGTAATGGCCAGCGATGTCGCACCGGTTGCGGCGGCTACAGCAGGCGGTGCTGCTCGTACCGGAGAGGAAATTTACAACACCAAGTGCATGACCTGCCACGCCACCGGCGCTGCGGGTGCACCGAAACTGGCCAATATTGAAGAGTGGGCGCCACACATTGCCAAAGGTATGGACGTGCTGTACGCCAGTTCTATCAACGGTTTTAACGGTATGCCACCCAAGGGTCTGTGCATGGATTGTTCGGATGATGAGCTGAAAGCTTCCGTCGATTATATGGTCGAAAAGAGCCAATAAGATTGTTTTGTGTATAACCGGCCGCGCCCATTGGCGCGGCTTTTTTTGCGGATTTATTTAGATGCTGCAGGTAAAACTTTAGCGCCGTACTCTGAACCGGGGTAATTAAATCGGCACAATGCCGCGTTTCTTGAAGGGATGCGCGAGGCGCCGGTTCTGCGCCATATCCAGGGCGCGAATCAGTACCTTGCGAGTGTCGCGCGGATCGATAACATCGTCCACCAGTGCCGCTTCTGCGGCGGGCAGGATGGTAGTTTTGGCTTTAAAATCGGCGATCATCTCCTGCTTACGGGTTTCTCCGTTTTCCATTTCTGCTAATGCCTTGCCAAATAGAATCTGCACCGCATCGTCGGGTGAGATGGCGCTGAATGACGCCAGCGGCCAGGCAATCAGCATATTGGGCTGCATGCCGAGGCTGTTCATACCGTAGTGCGCGAGGCCAAATGCCTTGCGCATCATTACCGTGAAACGTGGCACGGTGGCGTGTTCAATTTCGTAGAGCATACGGGTTGACCAGCGGATGATGCCATCCGCTTCCGACTGAGGGCTCGGGTAGTAACCGGGAATATCCTGAAGAAAAACTAGCGCGATACCGTAAACATCACAAAAATTAATAAACCGGCAAATTTTCTGACAGGCCTTGACGTCGAGGGTGCCAGACATATGCAGCGGCTGATTGGCGATAAACCCGACTACCCGTCCATTCATGCGCGCCAGGCAGGTGACGATATTGCGAGCGAAGGTGGGTTTTAATTCGAAAAATTTACCGTCGTCCACCAGGCTGGTAATAATTTTTTTGACGTCGTAGGCGAAGCGCAGGTCGGTAGGCACGATATCCATAAGCTCTTCGCAACTACGCTGTGGATCGTCGCGGGGCTGTCGAAACGGGGCGGGGTGGTTGCAGTTATCCGGCAGATAGCTCAGAAATGTTTTGATTTTCTCAATACACTCCGACTCCGTGTCTACTAACATATCCCCCATGCCGCTTTCTTCGACATGCTTACGCGCGCCGCCAAGCTGTTCCAGGGTGACATCGATGCCCATTTTAGTTTTTAACAGGGATGGTCCGGCGATCATCATGCTCGAATTCTTGGTCATCGGCACAAAATCGCCGAATGCGGATAGATTGGCGTGGCCGCCAACGCAAGTGCCCATAATTGCTACCACTATGGGCACGTAACCGCTAAGGGCCGCGAGGTTGGAAAATTGCGGATTGTCGTATGCGCCCTGGGAGCTGACTTCCTCCTCCAGTCTCGCGCCGGTGCCCTCGGAAAAAATAACCAGGGGAAAGCCCTGCTCTATAATCAGTCGCTTCAACCGGGTGAACTTCCATTCGCACACTTTGCCCATGGACCCACCGCGAAACTGTATATCGTAGGCGGCCACGCCCACCGTGCGGCCGTTGACCTTGCCGTAGCCGACCACAATGCCGTCCCTTGGTGTGGCGCCGGGTTTGGTGTCGCGGGCGAGGTCGCTTTCCCGTGCCAGCGGTGCAATTTCCGTGAAAGAGCCCTTGTCCATCAACAGATCGACTCGCTCCCAGGCAGATAGCATGCCTTTGGCGTGACGTTTTGAATAATCTATATGGTCCAGGGCGTCGCGCTTTTCGAGAAAAGGCTGCAAGGCGTCATACATTGACTGCTGATCGGACATGGTCGCTCTCTAATAGCACAGATGAATGTGTTCTTTTTTTTACCGATCGTAGCGACGGTGTCGAACCAGGTCGGCGAGCTCAATGTAGCCCGAATTGCCGGAGGTCTCAAGTAAGGTAGCAGTCACAAAAACTCGGGTCTTGGATCGGGTTACCTGTCGCCTTGGGGCTACAATGCAAGCAATGGACGTGAACGGGTAGTGTACGCAGTGAATTTATGGGGTTTGGGAGAAAGGTTCGGCACGGCCGCGACAGAACTCAACGAGGCTTGAATGTTGAATATCGTACTTGAATCGATAATCACCTGTCCCGAGTGTGGTGCCAGCAGGCTGGAAACCATGCCCACCGACGCTTGTCAGTGGTTTTATGAGTGCCAAACCTGCGGCGTGGTGCTCTCTCCGCTGGCCGGTGACTGTTGTGTATTCTGCTCCTACGGCACTGTGAAATGCCCACCCATTCAGCAGGGTGATCCCGACTGTTGCAGCGTGTGAGGGCCAATCCCCATTGAGTTAAGTCAAGTTGGCCTGATATAACTGGAGATTAAATTGTAAGTTGCCAGAGGAGCGTCTATACAGTTCGGAGGGAGGCGCAATGCAAAGAGCAGGGCGGGTGCGGCAAACGGTTGGACGAATAGTGCTGGGGTTGGCGCTGGCAGTTGGCTCGTTTCTCGCATTTTCAGTAGAGAATCAACAAGCGACCGTTGCCGATAGCGAGGACACTGGTGCCAACCAGCAACGGCATGTGGTACTGCTGACCGTAGCGGATGCCATTGGTCCGGCCACGGCGGACTATATTGCCCGTGCGATGGCGCAGGCGGTACAGCAAAATCCAGAACTTATTATCCTGCAGCTCGATACGCCGGGCGGTCTCGACACGGCGATGCGCGACATTATTCAACTGATTACCTCGTCAATCGTGCCGGTCGCAACCTATGTCGCCCCCACGGGCGCCCGTGCCGCAAGTGCCGGCACCTATATTCTGTACGCCAGCCATATTGCCGCGATGGCGCCGGGTACGAATCTGGGTGCCGCGACGCCCGTGCAAATTGGCGGTATTTCGTTGCCGGGAATGGATCGGGACAAAGATAAGAACGCAGCAGAGAAAAACGAAAAGGGCGGTGGTGAAGATGATGCTCCGCCAGCTCAGGATGACGCCATGTCGCGCAAGATTATTAACGACGCATCCGCTTATATCCGCGGGCTGGCGGAACTGCATGGACGCAACGTGGAATGGGCAGAAAAAGCGGTGCGCGAGGCGGTCAGTTTACAGGCCAGTGCGGCGTTGGCACTGAACGTCATCGACGTGGTGGCCAGCGACATCAGCGATTTACTGGCGCAAATCGATGGTCGCGAAGTCAGCGTGCTGGGGCGTAAACGCACGCTGCAAACAGCCGGGTCCTCGGTGGTGGAAATTTCGCCGGACTGGCGCAGTCGGTTTTTGAGTGTGATTACCAATCCTAACGTCGCTTACATACTAATGCTGGTGGGTATCTACGGATTGATTCTGGAATTTTACAATCCCGGCGGACTGGTGCCGGGGACGGTGGGCGCGATTTGTTTGTTGTTGGCACTGTATGCGTTTCAGATGCTGCCGGTCAACTACGCTGGCGTTGGGCTGATTTTACTGGGTGTGGGGCTGATGGTGGCCGAAGCGCTACAGCCGAGCTTCGGCATGCTGGGTTTCGGGGGCATTACTGCGCTGGTGATTGGTTCAATTATATTGCTCGATACCAAGCTGCCCGGCTTCCGGATATATCTGTCGGTGATCGCGGCAGTGGCGCTGGCCAGCGCTTTTATACTGACTGCCGTTGTGGGTCTGGCCCTCAAAGCCCGTGGCCGTCCGGTGGTCAGTGGTGTTGAAGAAATGCTGGGTAAAACAGGTCGTGCCATGGTTAATTTCGAGGATGGCAAGGGCAGAGTGTTTGTACATAGCGAAATCTGGCAGGCGCACAGTGCCGAGCCGATTGCCAAAGATCAGTCGATCCTGGTGGTAGCGGTACGGGGTTTGACTCTTGACGTGGAACCCGATGTGCAAAAAGAGGCTACCCCGCTGGAACTGCAAGCCCACAACTAACTGAGGAGATACCGACATGCTGGAGTATCCGCTCTACACAATCGTCATTCTGGCCCTGGTATTGATCGCCAGTGCAGTGAAGATTCTGCGCGAGTACGAACGGGGCGTGGTGTTCTTATTAGGCCGTTTCTGGAAGGTTAAAGGGCCCGGTTTCATTATCATCGTGCCGGGCATTCAACAAATGGTGCGCGTAGATTTGCGCACGGTGGTGATGGATGTACCGAGTCAGGACGTTATTTCCCGAGACAACGTGTCGGTGCAGGTCAACGCGGTTGTCTACTTTCGGGTGGTGGATCCGGAAAAAGCGATTATTCAGGTGGAAGATTTTTATATGGCCACCAGTCAATTGGCGCAGACCACACTGCGTTCGGTGCTGGGTCAGCACGAACTGGACGAAATGCTCGCGGAACGGGACAAGCTCAACGTCGACATCCAGACCATACTGGATCAACAAACCGATGCCTGGGGAATAAAAGTCATCAACGTGGAAATCAAGCACGTCGATTTAAATGAAACTATGGTGCGCGCCATTGCCAAGCAGGCCGAGGCGGAGCGCACCCGGCGCGCCAAGGTGATTCACGCGGAAGGTGAAATGCAGGCTTCCGAGAAGTTGCTGGCGGCGGCGCGAACACTTGCACAGCAACCCGAGGCTTTGCAGTTGCGCTATCTGCAAACTCTGACAGAGATTGCGGGCGAGCGCTCTAATACGATTGTCTTTCCGTTACCCATCGACTTTATGGAAAAATTTATTCGCACCGATAGCGAGGCAAAATGAACGGACGCATTCAAAATTTAGTTAATCGCATCCGCCTGCTCGAAACGGAGCTGGAGGGCGCCTTTCGAGAACAGGAACAAAAATTTCGCTATCACGTAGAGGGCACGCGCGTTCGTTTTGAACAGCAGGTACGCGATGCGCATCGTGATATGAAAATGCGCTGGGGGGAATGGTTTGGGCATAGTCGGCCCCTTAATATCCTTTCCGCCCCCATAATTTACAGCATGGTTGTGCCGCTGGCGCTACTTGATGTGAGTATGACGTTGTATCAACACATCTGTTTCCGTCTGTACAGTATTCCGCGCGTTAACAGAACCGATTACGTTATTATGGATCGTCATCGGCTCGCTTATCTAAATGCATTTGAAAAGTTGAATTGTGCCTATTGCAGCTATGGCAACGGTGTAATTGCCTATTCGCGGGAAATTGCGGCGCGCACGGAGCAGTACTGGTGTCCCATTAAAAATGCCCGCCGGGTGAAGGGCGCACACCCGCGTTACGACACCTTTGTTCCCTATGGTGATGCGGAGGAGTTGCACGTAAAGGTACTGGAGTTCCGCAAGCAGCTCGTAAATGAAAAAGATATGGAAAACGACCCTGACAAAGCCGCTGATCCCTGATTCAGGTCGCGATAATTCTGCTGTAACTGTGACGCCAATCGGTAAACGGGTGTAGAATCTTTTTTGACGATTTTACCCGGAGTCTATGTTGTGTCTTCAATAAATAGTTTTACGGCGGGCGCCAAACTCGAAGTTGGCGATACCAGCTACCGCTACTACAGCCTGCCCGCTCTGGTGGAGCAGGGTTTTTCCGGCGTGTCCCGCCTGCCCTACAGTTTGAAAGT
Organism: Porticoccaceae bacterium; assembly: GCA_041601945.1. Lineage (GTDB taxonomy): Bacteria > Pseudomonadota > Gammaproteobacteria > Pseudomonadales > Porticoccaceae > JBFJKD01. The sequence goes on from JBFIHG010000010.1 coordinate 30,431, forward strand.
ATTGCTGGAAAATCTGTTGCGCTTTGAAGATGGTAATTCCGTGACTAGGGAACATATTCTGGCGCTGGCCAACCGCGACGAAAACGCGCAGGAACAGGAGATCGCTTTTCGTCCTGCGCGGGTACTGATGCAGGATTTTACCGGGGTGCCGGGGGTGGTGGATCTGGCGGCAATGCGCGATGCGCTCGCGCGCCGCGGTGCCGACCCGGCGCTGGTCAATCCGCTGACTCAGGTGGACCTGGTGATAGATCACTCGGTGATGGTGGATAAGTTTGCCGATGCTTCCGCGTATCGAGAGAACGTCGCCATTGAAATGCAGCGCAATCGGGAACGCTATCAGTTTTTGCGTTGGGGTCAGAGTGCCTTCGCCAATTTCCGGGTGGTGCCGCCAGGCACCGGGATATGTCATCAGGTTAACTTGGAATATCTGGCTAAAGGCGTGTGGACGTCCGAGATTAATGGCGAGACGTTCGCATATCCGGATTCCCTGGTGGGTACCGATAGCCATACCACGATGATTAACGGTCTCGGGGTGTTGGGTTGGGGTGTGGGCGGTATTGAGGCCGAGGCCGCCATGCTGGGGCAGCCGATTTCCATGCTGATCCCGGAAGTGGTTGGTTTCCGATTGCAGGGTGCCCTGACGGAGGGCGTGACTGCCACCGATCTGGTATTGACCATCGTGCAGATGTTGCGCAAGCACGGCGTGGTAGGAAAATTTGTCGAATTTTTCGGGTCGGGACTCGATAGCTTGCCCCTCGCCGATCGCGCCACCATCGCTAATATGGCGCCAGAGTATGGCGCCACCTGTGGTTTTTTTACGTTTGATCGGGAAACCATCAATTACTTGCGTCTGTCTGGCCGGGACGATAACACTCTCGCCCTGGTGGAAGCCTACGCGAAGGCACAGGGCCTGTGGCGGAACGATGCTGTCGAACCCGTTTATAGCACATCCCTGGCATTAGATCTAAGCACGGTGACCCCCAGTATGGCCGGCCCAAAACGACCCCAGGATCGGGTGGCGCTGGGCAGTCTCGGCACTGCGATGGATGAGATGATCGCGCTGCGCGGACGTACCACTGCCGCGGAAGTGCCGGTAGCGGGAGCGGCGCACGGCTTGCGAGATGGCGATGTGGTGATCGCCGCGATCACATCCTGTACCAACACCTCCAACCCAGCAGTCATGATGGCTGCTGGGCTGGTGGCCAAAAAGGCGGTGGAGAAAGGATTGACGCGCAAACCCTGGGTTAAGCCGTCGCTGGCACCGGGCTCCAAAGTGGTAACCGATTATCTGGCGAAAGCAGGCTTGCAACCGTATCTGGATCAACTGGGATTTAATCTGGTGGGCTATGGTTGCACCACCTGCATCGGCAACTCGGGGCCGCTGGCCCCCGAGTTGGAGCGGGCCATTGAGTCCGGCGATTTGACGGTATCCGCCGTCCTGTCTGGCAATCGAAATTTTGAGGGGCGCATTCACCCCGAGGTACGCGCAAACTGGTTGGCCTCGCCGCCGCTGGTTGTGGTATTTGCCCTCGCCGGTACCACGCGCCTCGATTTATCGGTCGATCCGGTGGGCGTTAACGCGCAGGGGGAAAAAATTTATTTACGGGATATCTGGCCAAGTAATCTGGAAATCGCCGCGGCCGTTGCACAGGTGGATCGGGACATGTTTCGCCGCGAGTACGCCGACGTGTTCACCGGTGACGAGCAGTGGCGGGCCCTGCCAATTCCGGAGGGCAACACCTATACGTGGGATGAGACCTCCACCTACATTCGCAACCCACCGTTTTTTGACGAACAAGGGGGTAATTCCACCAGCCCCGTAGTGGGTGCGCGCTTGTTGGCGCTGTTGGGGGATTCGGTGACCACCGACCATATTTCGCCCGCAGGGGATATTGATGGCGACAGCCCGGCGGGCCGCTATCTACAGGAGCGCGGCATTGACGTAAAAGACTTTAATTCCTACGGTTCGCGGCGCGGCAATCACGAAGTGATGATGCGCGGCACCTTTGCCAACGTGCGCCTGCGCAACGAACTGGTGCCGGGGGTGGAAGGCGGTTACACGCGCGTGGCCGGCGGTGCACAGATATCGATCTACGATGCGGCCATGGCCTATCAGCGGGACGCTGTGCCCTTGGTGGTGATTGCCGGTAAGGAGTACGGCACTGGATCAAGTCGCGACTGGGCGGCGAAGGGCACGCGCCTGCTTGGGGTGCGGGCCGTTATCGCAGAGAGTTTCGAGCGCATTCATCGCTCCAATCTGATTGGCATGGGGGTGTTGCCGTTGCAATTTACGGGCGGGCAAACCCGACTAAGCCTGGGGCTGGACGGTAGCGAACGTTTTCACATCGATGGACTGGCTGAGCTTGCCACCGGCGCTCTCGTGCAGATGGTGGTGGAGCGCAGTGACGGCACGCGGGAAGATTGTTCATTATTGTGCCGCATCGATACCGATAACGAACTAAGCTATTACAGAAGCGGGGGCATCCTGCACTATGTGCTTGGTCAACTGGCGGATCGGTAACGCTGCAGCGTCGCGCCTTGTGCGCCGGGCCGGCGGGTGGCGTGGATGGAAGGATGAGTAAATTTCGTCAGGAAAGTGACAGCCTCGGGTGCGTCGATATTCCCGTAGAAGCACTGTGGGGTGCGCAGACACAACGCGCATTGCAAAATTTCCGGATTGGCGATCAGCGTTTCCCCACGGAATTTATTCACGATTTTGCCCTGGTTAAAAAAGCTTGTGCGTTGGCGAATCACGCCCTGGGTCAATTGCCCGAGGAGCTGTGCGAGCTTATTTGTAAGGCGTGCGACGAAATTATCGCCGGGCTCCACGACACCCAGTTCCCGCTCGTTGTCTGGCAAACGGGTAGCGGCACCCAGACCAATATGAACCTCAACGAAGTGATCGCCAACCGCGCCAACGAACTGGCTGGTAGCGGCCGGGGCGCGGGTAGCCCGCTGCATCCTAACGATCACGTAAATCGCTCTCAGTCCTCTAACGATGTTTTTCCCACAGTGATGCATGTGACTGCGGCGCGCGGACTGCGCGACGGGTTGTTGCCAGCGCTGCTGCATCTCGAAACGGCGTTACAGGACAAGAGTCGGGAATTCCGTGATCTGATTAAGACCGGTCGCACCCATTTAATGGATGCTACGCCCGTCACTCTCGGCCAGGAATTTGGCGGATATGCGGCCCAGTTAGCCTATGCCCGCGCCGCGTTAAACGACTTGTTACCCGCTTTGCAACCAATCGCGCTGGGGGGTAGTGCGGTAGGCACCGGGTTAAATACGCCGCCGGGCTGGAGTCAAAAAGTCGCGCAGGTCCTTAGCGAAGTAAGCGGCACTGTATTTACCAGCGCCGATAACAAATTTATGGCCCTTGCCGCCCACGATGTATTGGTAGATTTACACGGGCGATTACGATTGCTGGCTAGCGCGCTGCTCAAGATTGCCAACGATATCCGTCTGCTGGGTAGCGGCCCGCGCTGCGGGTTTGGCGAATTGCGCCTGCCCGCCAATGAACCCGGCAGTTCGATTATGCCCGGCAAGGTCAATCCGACGCAGACCGAAGCGCTGACCATGGTGGCGGTGCAGGTGATGGGAAACGATGCGGCGGTCGGCTTTGCCGGTTCGCAGGGTCATCTCGAACTCAACGTCTACAAACCGGTGCTGATTCACAATGTGCTGCTATCGTTGCGTTTACTGACCGACGCCATGCATAGTTTCACGGATCATTGTGTGACTGGCATCCAGGCCGATGGCGAGCAGTTGCAGCGTGCCATGGGGCGTTCGCTGATGTTGGTGACCGCACTGAGCCCGGTACTCGGCTACGATCGAGCGGCGGCCATCGCCAAGCTCGCCTGGGAACAGGATCTGACATTAAAGCAGGCAGCAATTAACTCCGGATATATCAGTGCAGAGGATTTTGATCGGCATGTCGACCCGATAACTATGCTCGGGCACAAAGATTGAGATCCAGGTCGGCGGCTGGATTTCCCTGGCCACCTTGCAATCGAAGGGTGTCCGGACAATAATAACTATAAAGAATATCGTTATTCTTAAGAGATATATTGGTGGGTTGTCTGGAAACATCTGAACAATCGTATGGGGTAACGCATTGCGTGCGATCATGTGGCCGATAGTCTTGCACGGGCCTTCTACAGGCCTTTTGGGTCGACAGGCCCCATGTCCATGCTGCTGGCAGGAGAAATAGATGGGGGTTAAACCGACGCCGACGGTTGCCGCGCTGGTCCGCAGCTGGCTGCCACTGCTATCCGATGTGGGCAACCGCTCCCGCGGTGAAGTGGTGCAGGATATTCTGGCGGGCACTATCACCGCAATTTTACTGGTGCCTCAGGCCCTGGCCTATGGGCTACTGGCGGGTCTACCTCCGGAAGTGGGGCTTTATGCCAGCGTGATCCCGCCGATCATCTACGCTTTTACCGGTACCAGTCGCACCCTCGCGGTGGGGCCGGTGGCGGTAGCGGCGGTCATGGTCGCCGCCGCTTTGACCCCTTATTCGGGCGGCGATCCACAAAAATATTTGACCGGCGCCCTGATTTTATCGGCCCTGTGCGGCGGAATTTTGCTGGTCATGGGGCTGCTACGCCTGGGATGGCTTACGCATTTTATTAGCCACCCAGTATTGTCGGGTTTTACTACCGGTGCCGCGATTTTTATCGTTGGTACACAGCTGGCACCGCTCACCGGTATTGCCGTACCCAGAGACGCGGGCTTCGTGGAAATTGTGAGCACCCTGATTGGCAGCATCAGTACTTTCAATGGGGCGACGGCTACGTTTGGTCTGGTTGCGGTACTGCTGCTGCTGTTAGCCCGTCGTCCCCTGGTGGTGGCATTGGGGAAATTGGGTATCAACTCCGGGTCGGCGGCGATTATTGGACGTACTGCGCCGCTGGTGGTGGTGGTACTGGCCATCGCGGCAGCGGTTATGCTGGGTGTAAAATCCCAGTGGCAGGTAGCGGTGGTGGGCAGTGTACCCCAGGGTTTGCCGGGACTGTCGCTGGGATTTCTGTCCGAGCCCGGTTGGCTGACTCTGTTGCCGTCTGCCGCGTTAATCGCCGTTATTGGCTACGTGGAAAGTATTTCAGTTGCCAAAGTACTGGCTTTTCGTCGCCAGCAAAAGATTAATCCCGATACTGAATTCAGAGCGCTGGGTTTTACCAATCTGGCTGCCGCGTGTGCCGGGGCCATGCCGGTGGCCGGAGGTTTCTCCCGTTCCATGGTTAACTACGATGCCGGCGCAAATACTCAGTTGGCGGCGATTGTAACGGCCTGTTGGGTCGGTTTGGCGACGTTTATGTTTACCGGCATGCTGGCAGATTTGCCCAAAGCTGTGCTGGCCGCAATTATCGTGGTTGCGGTGTGGCAATTAATTGATTTCAAAGGACTGCGAGACACCTGGCGCTACGATCGGAGCGACGGCCTTGGTCAGGCAGTGACCTTACTTGGGGTTCTGGCGCTGGGCATAGAACAGGGTCTGCTAATTGGCGTGGGGCTGGGCATGCTGCTGTTTCTGTATCGCACCAGTCGCCCCCATATAGCGGTGGTGGGGCGTATTGCCGGTACCGAGCACTTTCGAAATATTCTGCGCCATCAAGTTGAAACCTGGCCACATGTCCTGCTGGTGCGGGTGGATGAAAATATTTATTTCGCCAACACCCCGCGGGTGGAGTCCATGTTGCTGGATCTGGTCGTCGACCAGAAGCAATTAACCGATGTGGTGCTGGTGTTTTCCGGCGTCGCCTATGTGGACGCCAGTGCTCTGGAAATGCTGGAGGAATTTGAACGCGCGTTGGCGAATCGGAATATTCGTCTGCATCTCGCCGAAGTTAAGGGGCCGGTACTCGATCGTTTAAAGAATACCGAGTTACTGGCGCGACTCAATGGCAGCCGCGTGCATTTGTCCACCCAGCGGGCGGTTGCGGCGATCGCGCCATAAAAATTGTCGGGCAAAAATCTTTGCGACACGAAGTTTGCCCGATAACGCGGGGGTTTAATCGAACAGATTCTTCAGGGCGGCCAACGACGCACGGCCTTTTTCCTTCCGTTCCTCTACCGACAGCACTTCGCCAAAACCTTCCCGCACCATATCTTCTGCCGGTAGCTCGTCGAGAAAACGGCTCGGCGTTGTTTCGACGATCTCTCCGAAGTGGCGACGCTTTGCTGCCAGGGTTATGGTGAGTGTGGTGCGGGCGCGAGTGATACCAACGTAAGCGAGGCGCCTTTCTTCTTCGACGTCGCCACTGTCGATGCTATTGCGGTGTGGCAACAAATTTTCTTCCATACCGATCAGGAATACGTGGTGAAACTCCAGGCCCTTGGCAGCGTGCAGGGTCATCAGCTGGACTTTGTCGTCTGCGGATTCTTCACTGTGTCGATCCAGCAGGTCGCGCAGCACCAGTTTGCCGATGGCGCTCTCAATACCGTGTTGCGTATCGCCATCATGCAGCGCGTCGCCGTCTCGCAACGTGGTGCCCAGTTGCTCAATCAACAGGCGCACATTCTTCATGCGGTTTTCCGCGACGGCCGCGCTGGTGGCATTTTGATGTAGCCAGGCTTCGTAGCCGATATCGTCCAGCATTTCATGCAGCGCACTGACGGAATCCGTTTGATAGCAATTGCGAACGACCTTGTTAAACCAGCTTTTAAACTGCCTGAGTCGTTGCAGGTTGGCGGCAGGGACATCGCTTTCCAGGCCGAGTTCGTCAATTGCGGCGAGCAGGGAAATATGGCGGCGGGTCGCGTATTCCCCCAGCTTTTCCAGCGTGGTATGGCCGATCTGGCGGCGCGGGGTATTGATAATACGCAGGAAAGCATTATCGTCAGCGGGGTTAACCAGCAGGCGCAAATAAGCCATTGTGTCCTTGATTTCGGCACGGGAAAAAAACGATGTGCCACCGCTGATGGCGTAGGGGATACCCTGACTCTGCAGTTTCATTTCGAGCAGTTTGGCCTGGTGATTACCGCGATATAACACTGCGAAGTCACGAAAATGGCAGCTGCGACGCAGTCGCTGTTCGATAATGTCGTTGACGACCCGTTCCATTTCCGTATCTTCATTCTGGCAACGTACCAGCCGAATCGGTTCCCCTTCACCCAGATCGCTCCACAGAGACTTGCTGATGACATGTTCGTTGTTGGCAATAAGCTGATTCGCGACCCGCAAAATTCTTTCGGTGGAACGGTAATTTTGCTCCAGTTTAATCACATCAATATCGGAAAAATCCCGCTGTAATTGCGCAAGGTTTTCCGGGCGCGCTCCTCGCCAGGCGTAAATCGATTGATCGTCGTCGCCAACCACGGTAAAACGTTGATGGCTTCCGGTCAGCAGTTTGACCAATTCGTACTGCGCGAGATTGGTGTCCTGGTATTCGTCCACCAGCAAATAACGAACTCGCTGTTGCCAGCTAAATAGCAGTTCAGCATTATTGCGCAGTAGCAGTACCGGAATCAGTATTAAGTCGTCGAAGTCCACGGCGTTGTAAGCTTTTAGCGCGCGCCGGTAATGGGCATAGACAACAGCGATAGTTTGCTGTTCTTTGTCTTCGGCAAGGGATAACGCTTGTTCGGGGTCGAGGAGTGCATTTTTCCACTGGGAGATTTGTTGTTGCACCAGATTCACGTAGTCCGCATCGAAATCCGATTCGCGCAACATCAGTTCCTGAAGCACGCTACGGGCATCGTCTGCGTCAAATATGGAGAAGCCTGATTTAAAGCCCAGATGTTTAATTTCCCGCCGTAAAATAGTCAGGCCGAGTAAATGAAATGTCGATACAGTCAGGCCCCGGGCGGCGGGGCCGCTGAGCAGTCGGGCGACCCGCGCTTTCATTTCCCGAGCCGCTTTGTTGGTGAAGGTCACCGCAACGACATGTTTGGCGGGAATACCGCACTCTGTCACCAGGTAGGCAATTTTGCGCGCGATGACACTGGTTTTACCACTACCGGCACCAGCTAGTACCAGCAATGGGCCGTCGCCGTGGCGAATGGCGCGTTGTTGTTCGGGGTTGGGACGGATCACGGCAGGCTGTCATTTTTTCGAGGCGCGATTGTAGCAGGGTTGTAACGCTGGGCGAGGTATTTTCAGCGCGCGGACTGTAACTGCCAGCATCATCGGGCGAGCCCTGCTGGCGGCGGGTACGCTGGCATCAATTGAAACCCATGTGTATGCTTGGACTTTATGTGCCGGTGACCGCCTGGCGGCGGCGCGCGGTTTTGAAGACGGCTAACGCAACAGGCAATAGATAGCTCAAGCGCGGCAATACAGGACTTTTTTATGAATCAATCGACAACACCGGCGGCACGCGGTGCGGCAACTGACGACTTGTCCCGCAATGGTTATGATCGGGTAGCCCCCAATCTCAATATTACTTTTACGAAAGTGTCACCGGACGTCTGTGTGGCGACGCTGAATGTGAGCGAAGAAATGCTCAACGGTCACGATGTGTGCCACGGGGGCTACATTTTTATGCTGGCGGATACGGTATTTGGCCGTGCCTGCAACAGTGGCAGTCGGGCCGCAATGGGCGTGCATTGCCATATCGATTATTTGCGCCCGGTCATGCCAGGCGAGGTCCTGACTGCCATCGCCACTCTGCGTCACGAGGGTAAAAGTTTTAGTCTCTATCAAGTGACAGTCAGCAATAAGGCGGGTGCCGAAGTAGCGCACTTTCAGGGTCGCTCACAGGTGGTGGGGTGAGCGCGTAGGCCGTTAAGAAATCAGCGCTGAGTGCTCGCCATGAAACAGCTGTGGCAACCGTCCCCAGCTTTCCAGCAACAATCCAACATGGCCACCTATATGGCGTGGCTAGCCCGTGAGCGGGGCGTTGTGCTGGCAGATTACGACGCCCTGTATCGCTGGTCGGTGGCGCATCTCGAAGATTTCTGGCAAAGCATCTGGGATTACTATCAGGTGCATTCCGCTACGCCCTGTAGTCGGGTACTCGCTAACCCGGAGATGCCAGGCGCCCGATGGTTTGAGGGTGCCACGCTTAATTTTGCCGAACATATTTTTCGCGCGCGCAGTGACGATCGTCCCGCGTTATTGGCCGAATCTGAATCTGGCGAGCTGTGCTCCGTAAGCTGGGCGCAGCTGGAAGAGCAGGTTGCCAGGCTGGTGCATTATCTGCGCGCACTGGGGGTTACCCGCGGCGATCGGGTGGTAGCCTATCTGCCCAATATTCCTCAGGCAGTCGTAGCTTTTCTGGCGGCCAACGCCATCGGCGCGGTGTGGGCCAGTTGTTCCCCGGATTTTGGCACTCCCAGTGTTATCGATCGCTTTCAGCAAATTTCTCCTAAAGTGCTGTTTGCGGTGGATGGTTATCGCTATAACGGCAAGTCTGTGGATCGTCTTGAATCGCTGGGGCAGATAGCCGTCGCACTACCGAGCGTGGAGCATATTGTGTTGTGCGATATGCTGGGCACGGCTGATCAATGCGATGTCCCTCGGGTTGATTTGTGGGAACAGGCATTGGCTAATACTGCCACGGATATTCACTTTGAGCGCGTGCCTTTCGCGCATCCCATCTGGACGCTGTATTCCTCCGGCACTACCGGCGTACCCAAGGCGATAACCCATAGCCATGGTGGTATTTTGCTGGAACAGTACAAACATCTGGGGTTGCACAGTAACCTGAAACCCGGCGACCGGTTTTTCTGGTTTTCCACCACCGGTTGGGTAATGTGGAACATCGGTGTGGCTGCGCTGTTAACCGGCGCGGTGCTGGTACTCTACGACGGTAATCCTGCTTATCCGGATAGCGGCCGGTTGTGGTCGTTGGCCGAGCGCGCCCAGGTTAATTTGTTTGGTGGCGGTGCGGCGTACTATATCAGTTGCATGAAAGCGGGCCTGGAGCCCGGCGCAAATTATGACCTGAGCGCATTGCAAACTATTGGGTCTACCGGGTCGCCGCTGCCGGAGGAAGGTTTCGAGTGGATATACCGGGCGATCAAGGCGGATTTGTGGTTGATTTCAATGAGTGGTGGTACAGATATCGCGTCGGCATTCGTCGGCGGTGCGCCGCTGTTGCCGGTATACCGCGGCGAAATTCAATGCCGTATGCTCGGCGTGGATGTGCGCGCGGTCGATGCACAGGGGCAGGCATTGATCGACCAGGTTGGCGAAATGGTGATTACCCAACCGATGCCGTCCATGCCCGTTTATTTCTGGAATGACGACGGCGATAAACGCTATCGGGAAAGCTATTTCGAGGAGTATCCGGGCTGGTGGCGCCACGGGGACTGGATGCGGTTATCTGCGCAGGGCACCGTGCAGATCACCGGCCGCTCGGATTCGACCCTCAACCGTGGCGGCATCCGCATTGGCACCAGTGAGGTATATCGCGGTGCCGAAGGCGTGGCAGGGGTTGTGGATAGTCTGGTGGTCAGTATTGAGCGTCCCGACGGCGGCGCCTATATGCCCATGTTTGTGCAATTACAGCCTGGGATGTCGCTTAGCGATGACCTGGTGCAACAGATTCGCAAAGCTTTGCGCGATAATTTTTCACCGCGCCATGTTCCCGACGAGATATTTCAGGTGGAGGAAATACCGTACACCATGACCGGCAAAAAACTGGAAGTGCCGGTGAAAAAAATTCTGATGGGTGGCAATATCGAAAAAGCTGTAAACCGCGATGCTATGAAAAACCCACACAGTATTGAGTTCTTTATAACATTCGCTCAACGCGTCGCAGGGATATCCAAACTATGATCCAAACAATGAAAACAGCGCCAGATGGTTCGTCCCAAAATCAGACGGTCGCTGCGCTGCTTGTGCAACTCCAGCAGCACCCGGACACGGTTGAGTTCGCACAGGTGATGGATGTGGTGGCCGAACACTATGTGTATCGTCCCACCCGGTTCTGTAATGGGTCGGGAGAATTAATGGTTGTCAACGAAGCGGGAGCCAACGAGGGTTCCTGCCGACTGTTTGCGTTTGCGCAAAAGTTGGGTTTAAGTGAAATGCAAACCCTGGCGTGTTTTGGGCGCTACTATCGGGAGGATGTGCTGGGCAACCCCCATGGCAGTGAGCATGCCAATATTCGCGCATTTATGCGCAGTGGCTGGGCAGGTATCCAGTTTGACGGGTCACCACTGGCCGAACGCAGTCACCCCTGAGGTTGCTGCGGATGACCGCCCACGCTATGCCGCTGCTGTCATACCTGGCGCGCGGGTCGGGTTGAATTGGGACAGGGGCTGGTGGCGCGTTGTCAGGCGTCTTCGCTGGCTTCGAAACTCAGCATGGCGACACCACCGTCCACAAGATCTCCCGGTTTAAAGTAAAACTCTGTCACCATGCCGGTTTTTGGGGCGCGAATGGTGTGCTCCATTTTCATGGCTTCCATAATTAGCAGTGGGTCGCCCTTTGCCACCGTAGCACCAACCGCCGCTACCAACGACACTACGGTTCCGGTCATCGGTGCAGTCAGACCGCCAGCGGATTCAACATCGCTGCTATCGCCACAGTCCACGGGCACTAATGAGAAAGGCAGTGCGCCTTTAGGCGTAAACAGGCTATGACCCTGGCCGTGCGCAACCACGGTTGCCCGCACCCGGTGGCCGTCCACGTTGGCCACCAGTGTGTGGCCATCCAGGGTGCCACTGACAATCGACCCGTGCGCGTCCGTATCAGTGACAATGGTATAGCGATTACTGCCGCTCGGATTGTGCTCGCTGGCCTGCACCTGATGTGCCATATCGGCAACCAGGAAATCAAATTTCTGGGTGCGTGGTTCGTTACAGCGCCAGCCGTTGGCGTTGTGCCACGGCGATGTGGGGTCAGTGCTTTTCTGTGCGAGCGTGGCGGCAGCCTGTTGTCGGTGCAAGATCACAAATAACGTGGCGAGGGCGACACCTTGCTGCATATCCTGACTCGCCGGGCGAAAAATCTCCTCCCGGTGTTTCTCGATAAAACCGGTGTCCAGATCGGCAGCTTTGAAAGCTGGATTAGTCGCGAGGTTGTACAGAAAATCTACGTTAGTGGTAACACCGCTGATGCGGTATTCGGTGAGCGCGCGCGCCAGTCGAGCCAGCGCGCGGTCGCGATTTTCGTCCCAGACCACCAGTTTGGCGATCATGGGATCGTAGTAGGGGCTGACCTCGTCGCCCTGCAGCACCCCGGTGTCCACCCGCACGTGGGCGTCTTCACTGGGGGGCTGTAGAAAATCGAGTTTTCCGGTGGATGGCAAAAAGTCGTTGTTAGGATCTTCGGCATAGATACGCGCTTCGAAAGCGTGGCCGTTGATGGTCAGTTGCTCCTGGCGCAGGGGTAATGGTTGGCCAGCGGCGACACGCAACTGCCATTCCACCAGATCCTGCCCGGTAATCATTTCTGTGACCGGGTGCTCCACCTGCAGGCGGGTGTTCATTTCCATAAAATAAAACGAGTCGTCTTTGTCGAGTAAAAACTCCACCGTACCTGCGCCTTCGTAGGCAATGGTTCGAGCGGCCAGTAGCGCCGCGTCGCCCATCGCAGTACGTACAGTTTCGTTCAGACCGGGCGCCGGGGCTTCCTCGATAACTTTCTGGTGGCGCCGCTGCACGGAGCAATCCCGTTCAAACAGGTACACGCCGTTGCCGAAGCTGTCGCAGAACACCTGAATCTCCACATGGCGCGGTTGCGTCAGATATTTTTCCACCAGCATTTTGTCGTCACCAAAGCTGCTCATGGCCTCCCGCTTGGCGGCAGCCAGCCCCGCGTCAAATTCGGCGGCGCTCCACACCTGACGCATTCCCTTGCCACCGCCGCCAGCTGCGGCTTTGAGCAATACCGGGTAGCCCATCTGGTCGCTAATTTTCTTCAGAATGGCCGGATCCTGGTCATCGCCGTGATACCCGGGCACCAGCGGCACGCCGGCAGCTTCCATAATGGTTTTGGCGGCGGATTTCGATCCCATGGCTTCAATGGCAGCGACCGGTGGGCCGATAAACACAATATTGTTGCTTTTACAAAGTGCGCAAAACTGTGCGTTTTCGGAGAGAAAGCCATAGCCGGGATGAATGGCCTGGGCACCGGTTTTGATGGCGGCGGCAATAATTTTTTCGGCTACCAGATAAGATTCGCGGGACGGCGCCGGCCCGATATGCACCGCTTCGTCGGCCATGGCGACATGCAGGGAATTCTTGTCCGCATCGGAATACACCGCAACTGTGCGGATACCCAGCTTTTTAGCGGTGCGAATCACTCGGCACGCTATTTCACCACGATTGGCAATCAGAATTTTTTCAAACATCTCGGTACCTGTTGGTCGCACCCAGTTAGTGACACTATGCCGTTGTTAGTCTGGTGTTTGGCGTATTCTTGAAACACCACCCGCAAGAGATACTACATACGGAATACGCCGAATTTAGTTTCCTCAATTTCTTTGTTCAAGGAAGCCGATATGGACAGGCCCAGCACCATGCGGGTCTCCGCCGGGTCGATAATACCGTCATCCCAGATTCGCGCGGACGCATAATACGGATGTCCCTGTTTTTCGTACAGCTCAATTATCGGCTGCTTGAATTCGGCTTCTTCCTCCGCGCTCCAGCTTTCGCCTTTGGCTTCCATGGCGTCCCGCCTTACCTGGGCCAGTACCGACGCCGCCTGTACGCCCCCCATAACTGAGATGCGTGCATTGGGCCACATATACAAAAAGCGCGGATCGTAGGAGCGACCGCACATACCGTAGTTGCCAGCGCCAAAAGAGCCGCCAATAATAACGGTAAATTTTGGCACCCGCGCACAGGCCACCGCGTTGACCATTTTGGCGCCATTTTTGGCGATACCCCCCGCTTCGTACTGTTTGCCAATCATAAAACCGGTAATGTTTTGCAGGAATACCAGGGGTATCTTGCGCTGCGCGCACAGCTCGATAAAGTGTGCGCCTTTTTGTGCCGACTCGCTAAACAAAATACCGTTGTTACCTAGAATGCCCACCGGGTAGCCGTGAATGCGGGCAAATCCGCACACCAATGTCGCGCCAAACAAGGCTTTGAATTCATCAAATTCCGAACCGTCCACGATGCGCGCGATGATCTCCCGCACATCGTAGGGTTGGCGGGCATCCTTGGGCACCACGCCATAGAGCTCGGTGGGGTCGTACAGTGGGGGCACTGGCTCGGCAATATCCAGTTGTGCCGGCTTGACCCGGTTGAGGCGACTGACGGCGTCGCGCGCCAGTTGCAGGGCATGGTGGTCATTGAGTGCGTAGTGATCAGCCACACCGGAGGTGCGACAGTGCACGTCCGCGCCGCCCAGTTCTTCGGCGCTGACGATTTCGCCGGTCGCTGCTTTTACCAGTGGCGGGCCACCGAGAAAAATAGTGCCCTGTTCTTTAACAATAATGGCTTCATCCGCCATGGCGGGCACGTAGGCGCCGCCCGCGGTACAGGAGCCCATGACCACCGCGATTTGTGGAATGCCCATGGAGGACATAACCGCCTGGTTATGAAAGTTGCGACCGAAATTCAGGCGGTCGGGAAACACCTCCGCCTGGGCGGGTAGATAGGCGCCCCCCGAATCTACCAGATAGATACAGGGCAGATGGTTATCCTGGGCGATGTCCTGACCGCGAATTTGCTTTTTAACGGTGCACGGGTAATAGGTACCACCTTTGACCGTGGCATCGTTGGCGAAGATCATGCACTCCTGTCCCGACACCCGGCCAATACCGGTGATAATCCCCGCGCCAGGCACATAATCGTCGTACATTTCCCAGGCCGCGAGTTGTGAAAACTCAAGAAATGGGGTGCCGGGATCCAGCAGGCCGTTGACCCTGTCCCGTGGTAATAATTTGCCGCGGGAAACGTGGCGGGCGCAGGATTTCTCGCCACCCCCCAGTTTAATCTGCGCGACCTTGGCATTTAGATCGTCCAATTGCGTCTGCATATGCGCGGCGTTGGCATCGAATTCCGCGGAGCGGGTATTAATTTTGGATTGCAATATCGCCATGGGTTCCTACTCGCTTCAGGCTTTTGGTTCGAGGATTTTTGGAAAGGTTGCGCGATGAAAACCGTTATACGCCGAGTTGTTGCGCAGCGCCCGTGGAATCTTTCTCCCCAGGGGCGAATCTGTGCACAGGGAGCTGCCGCCGTCGACGCGCAGGGTGACGCCATTGATATAGCTGGCGCCCTCGCTCAGTAAAAAACATACCGCAGAGCTGACCTCGGACTCGGTGCCAAGGCGGTTTAACGGCACCGTTTCGTGAAAGTGGGGAATGCACTCGAGCATCTCGGGGTCTTCGTAGGTGTCGAGTCCGGAGGATGCCAGGTACCCCGGCGCCACGGCATTGAGACGTACCCCCGCGTAAGCCCATTCCACAGCTGCGGTCTGGGTCAGGTTTTCCATACCGGCTCGCGCGGCGCCCGAGTGCGCCATGCGCGGCATGCCGCCAAAGTTATCGGCGGTGATGTTGACGATCGCCCCGCCGTGTTCTTTCATGGATTTGAGAAACACCGCTTTGGAGACGATAAAGCCGCCCAGCAGGTTGGTACGCACCACGGCGAGAAAGCCGTTGGGGCTGATATTTTCCAGGTCCGCGGGAAACTGCCCGCCGGCATTGTTGACCAGGCCGTGAATCGGGCCGTGGGCGGCGATAAATTTATCGATAAGCGCGTCCATTGCGTCGGCGTCGCGAATATCCCCGCAGCCGTAGTCGCAGATGGCGCCGGGATTGTCGCTCTCTATTTCGTTTTTCACGTTAACCAGTTTTGCCTCGGTGCGTCCAATCATCAAAACCGTCGCGCCAAGGGCCGCTAACTCGTGGGCAATACAACGCCCGAAACCGCTGCCAGCGCCGGTGACAAGTATAGTTTTGCCGGCGAACAGGTCGGGCTTGAGTACGGATTGATAGGTCATAGTGATGATTTCCTGTTGTCTATTTTGTTTCGTTGAACAGTTCCCTGCCCACCAGCATACGACGTATTTCCGATGTGCCGGCACCTATTTCGTAGAGCTTGGCATCGCGCAGCAAGCGCCCGGTGGGGTATTCGTTAATATAGCCGTTACCGCCCAGGGTCTGAATGGCCTGCAGGGCCATTTGCGTGGCTTTTTCAGCGGTGTATAAAATGACTGCGGCGGCATCCTTACGGGAATCTTCACCCCGATCGCAGGCCTTGGCTACCGCATAGAGGTAGGCGCGGGAGGTATTAATGTCCACATACATATCCGCCAGCTTGCCCTGCATCAGTTGAAATTCACCGATCGGCTGATCGAATTGACGACGGTCGTGCAGGTAGGGGATAACAATGTCCAGACAGGCTTGCATAATGCCCACCGGCCCGCCTGATAGCACTGTGCGTTCGTAGTCGAGGCCAGACATCAGGACTTTCACGCCGCCATTTTCCTGTCCGAGAATATTTTCCGCAGGAACCTCGCAATCCTCGAACACCAGCTCGCCAGTGCTGGAGCCGCGCATCCCGAGCTTGTCGAGTTTCTGCGCGCGACTAAAGCCGGGGTAGTCGCGCTCCACGATAAACGCGGTAATGCCTTTGGGTCCAGCCTCCGGGCGGGTTTTGGCATAGATGACATAGGTGTTGGCATCGGGACCATTGGTGATCCAGAATTTATTGCCATTGAGAATATAACGATCCCCTCGCTTGTCGGCCCGTAGTTTCATACTGACCACATCGGAGCCAGCGCCGGGTTCGCTCATGGCCAATGCGCCGATGTGCTCGCCGGAGCACAGCTTGGGCAGGTATTTCTGTTTCTGTTCGGGGGTGCCGTTCTTGCGGATTTGATTAACACAGAGATTGGAATGGGCGCCGTAGGACAGTCCGATCGACGCCGATGCGCGGGAAATTTCTTCCATGGCGACGACGTGCGCCAGATATCCCATATTGGTGCCGCCGTATTCTTCCTCCACGGTCATGCCGAGTAGTCCCATATCACCCAGTTTGCGCCATATATTTAGTGGAAATTCATTGTCGCGATCTATTTGTTCGGCGAGGGGCGCCAGTTCCTTTTGGCTGAATTGATAGACGCTATCGCGCAGCATGTCGACGTCCTGGCCAAGATCGAAGTTCATACTTTTAAAAACGGAGTTCATAAGGGCCTCGGCGGTCGTTAAAAATTGGCAATAAGCTAACGGGTTTGCTTGTCGCGTAGTTTGCGATTGGCTTCGAGTTCCGCGCGACATCCGTTTTCGGCGCGGTCGAGATCCGCCATCATTTTTTTCAGGTCTTGTAGTTGTCGCTGCAGGCGCTGGCGTTGCTGGTTAATCGTGTCAATGGTGGTTAACAGCTGTTGCGTGTTGTTTTTGCCCGGTTCATACATATTGATAATGTCGCGGCTCTCGGGTAGCGTCAAACCGAGCCGTTTACCCCGCAGAATCAATTTTAATTTGGTGCGATCCGCGTTACTGAAAATGCGAGTCTGGCCCCTTCGCTCGGGTGTAAACAACCCGATTTCTTCGTAGTGGCGTATGGTGCGCGTGGTTATCCCAAACTCCCGGGATAGCTCGCTAATCGTGTAGGTGTTGCCATCGGTCGGCATAAGAGCATTTGGAGTCGGTTGATTCTGGGTGAAGGAATATAGCTTACGTTAACGTTAACTTCAACTTGTGCCCCGGCTGCTCTGCGGCGTGACCATGCAGCGCCACGGCTAACGAGTTAGCCAGTGCGGAGGCCCGCGTTGCCCCTGGTAATACCCCGGGGTAAACTGCGTTGCGTTACCCGCAGGGGACGCTGGCGAATAGTATTTCGCGCCGCCGATACTTGCCATCCTTAAATTGGAGGACTACCCGAACAATGCAACTGGTCAAAAGTTATATGTGTGGCGCGGCCTCCGAACCTTTAGTGTATGACACGATTGGTAATCTGTTTGATAACACGGTACAGCGTTTTCCTGACCATCTGGGACTGGTGGTGCCGCATCAGCAGGTGCGCTGGACTTACCGGGAATACCAACGCCAGGTGAACCGGCTGGCGACTGGCCTGCTGGCGTTGGGTATTAATCCGGGTGATCGCGTCGGTATTTGGGCGCCGAACTGTTACGAGTGGTGTCTCACTCAGATAGCCACCGCAAAAATTGGCGCCATATTGGTGTGTATCAATCCGGCCTATCGGTTATACGAACTCGAATACGCCCTCAACAAAGTGCAGTGCCGCGCCATTATTTCCGCACAGTTGTTCAAAAATAGCGATTATCTGGGAATGTTGCGGGAGCTGGCGCCGGAACTGGATCATTGCGAGCCGGGAGCATTGCGCGCAGAAAAATTGCCCCACCTGGAAATAGTGGTGCGTATGGGGTCGGGTAAAACACCCGGTATGTTCAACTTCGACGCTGTCTGTGCGCTGGGTGGTGACAATGAAACGGAGCGTATGGCAAAAGTCGGTCGAGGCTTACTACCCGACGATCCGATTAATATTCAGTTCACCAGCGGTACCACTGGCCATCCCAAGGGCGCGACCCTGACCCATTGCAATGTGCTCAATAACGGCAAGGTCAACGGCGATGTGATGCGTCTTACGGAGTTGGACAAAGTGTGTATCCCGGTGCCCCTTTACCATTGCTTTGGCATGGTAATCGGCAATCTGGGTTGCATTACCCACGGTGCAGCGGCGGTGTTTCCGGGCGAAGCATTCGACCCGCTCACCACGTTGCAGGTGGTAAGTGACGAGCAGTGCACGGCACTGCACGGGGTGCCTACGATGTTTATCGCGGAGCTCGATCATCCGCGTTTTACTGAATTCGATCTGAGTTCGTTGCGTACCGGCATTATGGCGGGTGCGCCCTGTCCGGTGGAGGTGATGAAACAGGTGATGGGCAAGATGCATATGGAGCAAATTCTTATCGCCTATGGACAAACGGAGTTGAGCCCCGTCAGTCACGCCACGGAACCCGATGACCCCCTCGACAAGCGGGTGGCCACGGTGGGTAAACCTTGCCCGCATCTGGAAACCAAAATCGTAGACGAGCACAATCAAGTCGTGATGATTGGTGAGAAAGGAGAAATTTGTACCCGCGGCTACGCAGTAATGCGCGGTTATTGGGACGATGAAGAAAAAACCCGGGAAACCATCGACGCGGGCGGATGGCTGCATTCTGGTGACATCGGTGTGATGGATGCAGACGGCTATGTGCAGGTAACCGGGCGTATTAAGGACATGATTATTCGCGGTGGCGAAAATGTTTATCCCCGCGAAGTGGAAGAGTTTCTCTACACCCATCCGGATATTCAGGATGTGCAGGTGATTGGCGTCCCGGACCCAAAATTTGGCGAACAAGTTTGTGCGTGGGTCAAATGCCGGGAGGGCGCCTCGCTCACCGAGGCGGAGGTAAAGTCCTTCTGCCACAACAAGATTACGCACTTTAAAACGCCGTATTATGTGCGTCTGGTGGCGGACTTTCCGATGACTGTTACCGGCAAGGTACAAAAATACAAGATGCGCGAAACAATGATTCAGGAGCTGGGATTAGCCGACCCGGATGCCGTGGCCGTATAGTTAACAGGTGCTGTTAAGGGTGCCAGGCGGAACTATTCAGGCTATCGCGTGATCCACTATTTCCTGCGGCCGATTACTCCCCTTGTTGCGTATGAGCTTGCAGGTAAATTAGTTGGCGATCGAGCAGAGCTCTTTGATTTGGCGCGAAACTGACGAAGCGAGCGGTTTCCTGGGCGTTAGGTAGTGTTTCAAACGTTGCGCAATCGATGAATCCAGCATGGGTGTCGAGGGGTTTGGCCACCAATATTTGCCAGGGACCCGCCAGGGGCAGCAGCGCAGCCAGCTGTTGTAGATGTTCCTGGCGATCCAGGTCGGCGACCAGGGTGGAACTGGTGCGTGTTTCCGGCGTGGCACTCAACGCGGCGGAAAGTTCGATGGCTACACCTTGGTCTTGTGTTTTACCACGAATTATTTCCAGTGTCGCACAGGCGCACAGCAGGGCGTGTAGTGCCTGTTCTCCGTCGGCGGTCGCCGTGGCAAAGCGTATAAAGACACTTTGTTGAAAACTACTAAGGCGCTTGCCGTCGTATAGTCGGCAGGCCTGGTCGAGTGTTTGATCGAGACCGGATAATAATTGCTCGAAATTATCCCGGCTGAGTTGTGCTTTTAAGCGAGGTAAGTTACTGCAGTGTAACGCCAACGTGCAGGCAAAACGGGGGGTGCCGCTGTCACTCGCTCCCACATTAACCAGCAATGGCGCAATGCGGCGTTCGAGATTGGCGAGATCGTCGTCATCGTTATTATCGTCGCTGTTATCGCTTGCAGGTAGTTGTTGGTAGAGTGAGCGCAAACGCGCGTTGATGCTGTGACCTTGTTTAAACAGCCAGGCCGACAACACTGCCGCAGCGCTAAACCACAGCGCCAGGGCAATCCACAGCGCTGAGAATGCGCGGGAAAATAGTCCATTACTTTGCATTTCGACGCGTACATATCCGCTGATACTATCTTCAACGGACACCGTGCTGGTAAACGCAACGGACGTGCCGCCATGGGTGATCGAGCGTTGACTCTGGGCGAGCAGATCGTGGTTCAGGTCAAATACCGATGCGCGTTCGACGCTGGGGGTTTGTGCTACCAAATTTTCGACGACAACCTGAAGACTAACGGTATCCGCATGCACCATGGCCGACTTGGCTGACTGTGCCAACTGGGCCGCCAATGTTTCACCGATAATTGCCTGTTGCTGTACCGCGAGCGCGGACAGGTGTACATAGAGAAAGACTGTCAGCGCCATACCGAATGCCGACATTATGCACGCCGCAATCAGGGGTAGGCGATAACTCAGCGCACGGGACACAAACATGGTGATTCTCGGGGAATTAACGGATGCTATCTTATCAGTCGCTCCCCTATAATAGCGATTCCAATTGAGGTGGTAACACGGCGTTGTGAAAGAAATTTTGTTGATAAATGTGTCGGGCGCGGACAAGCCCGGGGTGACCAGCGCGGTTACCACTGTGCTGGCCAGGTGCGGCGCCAACGTTCTCGATATTGGCCAGGCGGTTATTCACGACACCCTTAATCTCGGTATGCTGGTCGAAGTGCCAGCCGGGTTACAGGCGCAGCTTTCCAAAGACGTGCTGTTTTGCGTACACGAGTTGGGTATGCAGGTTCGTTTTCAGGTCATCAGCGACGAGAGTTATTGTCACTGGGTGGCCCAGCAAGGTAAGCCACGGCATATCGTCACACTGTTGGCGCGCCGTATCAGCGCCGAACATATTGCTCGGATCACAGCGGTAACGGCTTTACACGGGTTAAATATCGATAAAATACAGCGCCTGTCGGGCCGCGTGCCGTTGCACAATAGCGACGGGGCGAGCAAGGCCTGTGTAGAGTTTTCGGTACGCGGTGAAGCGTTGGATTTGAGCGAATTCCGATCGTCCCTGCTGGAGCTCGCGGCCGAGCTGGATGTGGATATTGCTTATCAGGAGGACGATATCTTTCGGCGCCACCGCCGGTTGGTAGTCTTTGATATGGACTCCACCCTGATTGACGCGGAGGTGATTGATGAACTGGCGAAAGAGATGGGAGTTGGCGAAGAAGTAGCGGCTATCACTGAAGCGGCCATGCAAGGAGATATCGATTTTCGTCAGAGCCTGCAACGTCGAGTCGGGTTGTTAAAAGGCCTGGATGCAGGTGCCCTCGAACGGGTTGCGGCGCGCCTGCGCATGACCGAAGGCGCGGAACATTTAATTGCGACACTGAAAAAGCTGGGATATCGCACGGCCATCGTGTCTGGCGGGTTCGGTTATTTCGGGCGTATTATTCAGGCTCGGTTGGGCATTGATTATGTGTTTGCCAACGAGCTGGAAATTATCGACGGAGCGGTAACTGGCGAGGTGCGCGGCGCAGTGGTAGATGGCGCGCGCAAGGCCGAATTACTGATTGAACTGGCAGCCAAAGAAAATATTTGTCTCGAACAGACCATTGCGGTGGGCGATGGCGCCAATGATCTCGCGATGTTGAATATCGCCGGTTTAGGTATCGCCTTTCGCGCTAAACCGCTGGTCAAGGCCAGCGCGAAACAGGCGATTACTCACCTGGGCCTGGATGGCGTGCTTTATTTGATGGGCATCAGCGATCGGGATACGCGCACTAATTAACCTTCTTCACTAAAATCGTAATTCATGGTGCTTTGCGGCGACTGAATGTAGTGTCCCTGGATGTACTGCACACCGTACTGCCAAAGGGCAGGAATCATTCCGGGGTTTTCGATAAATGGCACAATGACACACTGGTCTTCGCCACGCAGCGCGTTGATCAGATCGTGCATGGTGTCGACCGCAGCCTCGTCCGAGCGCGCACGTTCAACAATTGGCAGGTCAAGCTTCACATAATCCACCGACAGTTTCTTTAAAATACTCAGGGGATTAATCGCGACTCCGAAATGGGTTAGCGCGGCTTTACTGCCCAGTTTTTTGAGCTCGTCGAGCAATTTTACTGCGTGGTTGAGCTGGCGACTGACGTCAATTTCCCGCAATTGAAAAATCAGCGAAGCGGGGGCGATATTGGCCGCTTTAAGTGCAACTTTAAGCCAGGGCATAAATTGCGAATCGCGCATGGTAGCTGCGCTGATGTGAATAAATAACTTCGTGTTAGGGCGGGTCTTGTGCTTTTCTACCAATTTTTTCATTGACTCCATAATCACCCAGCGATCGATATCGCTGGCGACATCCGTTTTGAAAACACGATCAATAAAATCCTGAGGAATTTCTTTTGGGTAGGCATCTACTTTGGGGCGCATCAATATTTCGTAAAATTCTGATTTTTCGCCGTGTATGGACGCGATCGGCTGAAATGTTATGTCGAGCAAACGTTTTTCAAGCAGCTGTTTGCCAAAGCGCACGATGTCCACTTCCGCGAGATCGGTGCCAGTGGGCTCAAAGACTTCTTCAAACAGGTGCGCCGCATTACCTGCTACATCAGGGCTATCGCCATCGATTTTCGCGATAGCTTTCTGGCAAAAGCTGATACACCCTTCGGCTGTCGAAGCGCTGTCGCTGATGCTGTACAGGCCAGCACTTAAGGTCACTGAATAGGTTTCCTCACCTATTTCGAATACTCTTTCAGCGACGGTTTTGAGTAGTTCGGTGGCTTGTATTAGCGCGTCGTCCGGGCTGATTTTGTCCACCAGTAACACAAAGGCATCCTCGCGTATGCGACCAAATATGGATGCGCCCGACAACTGTTCCGACACAAACTGTGCGACATGGGTGGCCACGTCTTCGGCAATTTTGATGCCGGCACTTTCCTGCAATGCGGCGAAACGATCAATCCGAATATAGTGCAAAATGGTGCTAGCCTCAGAGCGCGAGGTTTTACGGATTGCCGCACTGACATGTTCCAGCATATTGCGTAGCGCAATGGCGCCAACCGATGCAACGACGTGGGGCGTTTCGGCGGTATGCTCGGGGGTGGGTTGGAAAGGGGACAGCAATTCTTTGCGCACCAGGAATTGCAGCGCAGGGTCCCCCTGATACTCCACCTGAGTGATATCCATGGGAACATTGAAGGTAGCGTTGTCGGGTTTGAGGCCGATAAATGTGAGCGTTGTACTTTCCACGGAATCGTCGGGGGTGAGTGGTTTTAAATAGGGCTTTAATTCCCCCTGGAAAGATTCTTCTGCGGAATCCACGACGGGCAATAGCACCATCCCATCCGCTTCGAGATAGCCGAACAGGTTCGCGTAGGTGTCGTTGACAAACACGTAGGTGCCCTCCTGAACGATGGCGATGGCGTCTCTCGAGCTTGCCATCAATCCGTCGCAGCGCTCCTCGGTGGCGGTGTAACGCTGCTTCCAGTAGCGCTGTTTGCGTCGTTGGTCGAGATTGTAAAGCGTGCGCGATACGACCTGTAACAGGTGCTGGTCCTCGTCCATTGGCACCACGTCCGTGGCGCCCATACGTAGGCCGTCGACGGTATAGTTGGCATCGTGTTCGGCCGGGATCAGTATCACTGGGATATCCCGGTTAAGCTTGCGTATTTCGCTGAATATGGTTTTGGTGGGCGGATTGCGATTATCAAACTGGACCAGCGCGATGTCCCACTTTTGTTCCTGAAGTAACTTGGTCAGGACTTCCTTACTCTCGCAGTGCTGCTGGTTAACTTTGTAGGACGCATTGCGTAACAGGCTGACGAGCCGATTGGCGTCGTCCACATTGTCGTGAACAAGTAGCAGGTTGAGTGTGCCGTCGTTTTCCATCGGTGCCCTGTATGCGAACAATTATCGAATTCTGCACGTCCCCGCTGGCCGCTGTGATTGCAGCGGCCGGGTTCTGCGTATGCTGGGTATTATAGGGGGAGATACACCGTTATCTCCAGCCAGTTATCAGATGATGCCCGCGATCGCTTTAACTTTGAAGCGCGACAGGTGAAAGGTGGTGTCGGTGGGGTCGCCCAGAACGTACCGTTGTTCGCGGGTGTTAGATAACAGTGAAATCTGATTGCGCTGCTTGAAGGGCATGGACGGTACGATAACTTCCGCATCGGCCAATGTCTGCTTGCCCATCTTGTCGCGAGCTTGTGCTTGAAACAGTAACCCGGGCAAATACGGCGAGGTGGCCCGTTGATCGCTGATAACACAGGCTGCGCAGGGCTCTACGGCGAGTTTGAGTTTCTCTATGCCGGCCACCCGC
Organism: Porticoccaceae bacterium; assembly: GCA_041601945.1. Lineage (GTDB taxonomy): Bacteria > Pseudomonadota > Gammaproteobacteria > Pseudomonadales > Porticoccaceae > JBFJKD01. The sequence continues at coordinate 55,003 of JBFIHG010000010.1, forward strand.
TTCAGGCGCGGCGTAATATGTACCCAGCGAGTTATCCCCAGTGTCCAGTTGTTTTCAAGTTGCGAGACATCTTTAATTGCGATCAATTCCCCCGGGGATAGTTGCTTGGGGGCGTCGGTAAACTCAATACAGACCCCCCGCTCGCTGATGTTAAGTTGCCGTGCCTGGTAGTACACGGGTGGGCGCGGCGTCGCCCTCGGCATAGCAACGGAGGCGTCCGGCAACGACGACGTGGATGGCGCAGGGGTCGCATCTGTTTTTTCGTCTGGGGCGCTGTGGCGCGGCTGGGTGTCGTAGCCGCTATCCCAGGCATCCTCATTGCCTACCGACTTGCCGTGTAATTTAGAGGTGTTCTCGCCAAACAATTCGTAGGCTTTCAGGTTGTGATGTTTGTCCACGTCGCTGAGGAACTCGTCGACGCTGCGATATCCGCTCAGCTCGTTGTGAATCGCAGTCAGGCCGAGTACAACCTGGACCAGGGTTTCGTCATCCATGTGGTCTTCAGTGCGTACTTTTTCCTGATCCCAGTATTCACACAGATTGCGCACGATTCTGTCGGGCAGAGTGATTAATTTAATATCGCCGCTGTGTTCCCGGGCAAAATGATCCTGCAGCGCCTGCACCAATTTGTCGTTGCGCAGGCGCACGTAGTTGGCTGTAATTGGCCCCGCCAGCGAGGCGTAGACCGGCCCGCGGTCGCTGTCGAGATCGACGACATACAGTCCTTCTTCGTGCCCCGGCGTGAGCTCCGCCAGGGTTGCCCACTTATCGAGAAAGGTAAATATCTGTTTGATTTCGACCGGGGTGTAGTGACCGGGATTGGCGCAACTTAATAACAGGGGTTTAAGGTAAGCGGTGGTTAAGGTCGAGCGCATCTTCTGACCGCCTTCCAGCCAGGTGACGGTTTGTTGATCCGTATAAAAATAATTGGCAATGCGGTACAGGGTGTGCAATTCGAGCCAAAATTTATCTGGGGGTGTGATATAACACTGCCAGCAAGTTAGCAGTATGCGATTCATTGACACAAATGCGCCGTGAATTGCCTGTGCGATCAGTTTTGGTTTTACTTCAGATGCTTGCGCTGCCTCAGCGATAACAGCTTTGTACCCCAACAGTAAATGTTTTAACAGCGCCTGCGCCGTGGAAATGGCGCGCATGGTCTGCTCGCTCAGCGATGTATTTTTTGTCAGCGCGTCCGCACAGCTAATGACGTGTGGCTGCAGGGGTTCGATAAGCGCAAGTTTTGCAGTGGGCTCAAGCTTAAGTTGATTGAGTTCGCGTAACGCGCCATACAGCAATTGCGCCGTTTTGGCTGGGTTGGTAGTGGGTAAACGGAGTATAAATTTTTCGATTTCAGAAACTTGTGGGCGCGCAAAGGTCAAAGTTTCCAGGTTAAGTACAGGCGGCTGCAGGCGCTGTAACAGCAGCTCCAGCTTGTTGTTCTGATCTTGATTAGCGAACTCCATGTCTAAAAATATCCCATATGTTACCGAGTGAATTATTAATTGCTCAGCTAGTTACTATTGTACGTTCCCTAATCACAAAAGCAATATTGCGGTCCGCATGACGGAGACGGCATCATAACCAGGGCGTTTTCGACGCCGCGCCCGCCTCTTCTCTGACCAGACGCGGCACGAGATAGCCGGGTAGCGCAGCGAGCAATGCCTGATACAGTATTCGGACTCTAGGTAGTCCTATATCAAAATGCGCGGCACCCGCGACGCGATCCAGAATGTGTAGATAATAGGGCAGTATGCCCGTGGCGAACAGTTTTTCGCTCAAGTCCACCAGAGTTTGCTCGCTATCGTTGACCCCGGTCAATAGAACACTCTGATTAAGCACGGTAATGCCGGCATTTTTTAATCGCGCCACGGCATGCTGAACCTCGTCATCTATTTCGTTGGGATGATTAATATGTAGCACCATTACGGGTGTCAGGCGCGTACTGGTAAGCCACTCGATACAAGCAGCATCTATCCGTGCAGGGATCACCACCGGTAACCGGGTATGCACCCGTAGCCGTTTAACATGGGCTATGGCAGCAACTTGCGTGGTCAGGAGCCGGAGCTGCCGGTCGTTGGTTGCCAGGGGATCACCGCCGCTGTAGATCACTTCGTTGATTTCCGGTCGTGCCGCGATGTAGTCCAGAGCAGGTTGCCACTGAGATCGTGTGGGCCGATTTTCCTCGTAGGCAAAGTGTCGGCGAAAACAGTAACGGCAGTTAATGGCGCACACTGGACTGACAATCAGTAGCACCCGGCTGCGGTACTTGTGAATAAGCCCAGGAATGGGGTTAGCATCCGTTTCGCCAAGCGGGTCGCGGTTGTATCCGGCCACCGAAATCACTTCGTTGCCAAGGGGCATGACTTGACGCAATAGTGGATCGTCGGGGTCGCCGCGGCGCATACGGGCGAGATAGGGGCGCGGCACCCGTAACGCGAACTCGCCGTGTGCGGCGTATGTCCCGGGGAATAAATCTGGGTCGAGGGCCAGTAGTTCGCATAGCTCCCGGGGGTCGCGCACCGCCTCTGCCAGCTCCTGCTGCCAGGGGCGTGCGTGCCATGGGTGGCTGGTGTGCTGTATCATAGCGACCCTCGAAAGAATCCAGTTTTTAAAATTGTGTGACGACCTGTAAATAGAGGCACGAATGGCAACCTATTCTACCAATGAATTCCGCTCCGGTCTGAAAGTAATCCTCGACGGCGACCCCTGCTCCATTGTCGAAAACGAATTCGTAAAACCCGGCAAGGGGCAGGCATTCAGTCGCGTGCGTCTGCGCAATCTGAGGAGTGGCCGCGTCTGGGAGCGCACCTTCAAGTCCGGCGAATCCCTGGAGGGTGCGGATGTGCGGGACAAGGATATGCAATACCTTTACAACGACGGCGAGTACTGGCATTTCATGGAGCCGGATACGTTTGAGCAGCACCAGGCGGATAAGAACACCGTGGGAGATGCCGCGCTGTGGCTGCGCGAAGAAGATACCTGTATCGTCACTTTGTATAACGGTGTGCCGTTGGCGGTAACCCCGGCTAACCACGTCGAAATGGAAATAGTCGAGACTGATCCGGGTATCAAGGGCGACACCGCTCAGGGCGGCACCAAGCCGGCAAAATTAAGTACCGGGGCGGTGGTTAAGGTGCCGCTGTTCCTCGGTGAGGGCGAAGTTATTCGAGTCGACACCCGCACCGGCGAGTACCTGGGTCGGGCGCGGGACTAGGCGCTTGCCAGTCGTGGGAAATCTCTCCGGCACTCTCTCTGGCACTAAGGGTGGCGCAAGCTGCCCTTTTTTGTGGTAACAAGATAGCGAGGGAAGGATGACGACCGCCGACTGGTTACCGAGCGCGACTGCGGCGACTTTGCGCCGCCGCGCCGCCCTGTTGGCGACTATGCGACATTTTTTTGAGCAGCGTGACGTATTGGAAGTCGACGTGCCATTACTCGGTGTCACCGGCGTTACGGAATTTAATATCCAGGGTCTGAGCACTATTGCCAACGGTCGCACCGCCTACCTGCAAACATCTCCCGAATACTATATGAAGCGCCTGTTGGCTTCCGGGCTGGGGGCGATCTATAACCTGGGTAAAGTGTTTCGCGATGGCGAGCAGGGTCATCGGCATCGCACCGAATTTACGTTGTTGGAGTGGTATCGGCCGGGTTGGGACGAGCATCAGTTAATGGCGGAGGTCGCCCAACTGCTGGTGGCGGCGGGGTTTGCGCAGGCAGCGACGCCCGACACGCACCGCTATGGCTATTTATTCACAAGTGTCACCGGTTGCGATCCCCATCGCGCCGCCCTCCCGCAACTACAGCAACTTGCGACACAGTACGCTGGGGATAATTGGGCGCAGGCGGAACGCAGCGTGTGTCTGGATTTGATTTTTAGCCTGGCGGTAGAGCCACAATTGCCGAAGGGGCTGGTTTTCGTGCACGACTACCCAGCTTGCCAATGTGCGCTGGCGACGCTGGGTGAAGACCAGAGTGGCAATCTGATTGCGCGCCGTTTCGAGGCGTTTGTCGATGGTGCCGAGTTGGCCAATGGATATTTCGAACTGACCGACCCGGTGGAGCAGCGCCGTCGTTTCGATGCAGACAACCGACTGCGTCAGGCGCACCAGTTACCGGTCGTGACACCAGACGAGAATCTGTTGGCAGCTCTGGCGGTGGGCTTGCCGGTCAGCGCGGGCGTTGCCCTTGGGGTCGATCGACTGTTGATGGCACTCCTTAGTCTGGAGCGAATACAACAGGCTGTGCCCTTTAGCGATATCTAAGCGGGTTTGCGTTTTTACCACGTTGACCACAACTGGATGTGGGTCCGTTAGCGCTAATCGCAACCACAGCCTTCCAGGCCGTGATCCATTTTTTCAGCGGGGTCTTCGATATGGGTAGTGCCGACCACTTTGGCCGGCACCCCGGCGACAATGGCGTGGGCCGGAACATCCTTAAGCACTACACTGGCGGCCGCGATTTTCGCGCCTTCGCCGATTTCAATGTTGCCAAGAATTTTCGCGCCGGGGCCGATCAGGACGCCGCGACGAATTTTTGGGTGCCGATCCCCCGTGTCCTTGCCGGTACCGCCGAGGGTGACCGATTGCATCATGGAGACGCAATCCTCAATGACCGCCGTTTCGCCGACTACAATCCCGCTGGCGTGGTCAAACATAACGCCTTTGCCAATGCGTGCGGCGGGGTGAATATCGACGCCAAACACGACGGAAATGCGATTTTGCAATACCAGCGCCAGGGGACGCCGCCCGTGGTGCCACAACCAGTGGGCGACCCGATAGCCGGCCAGCGCGTGCAGGCCTTTGTAATATAAAAAAGGCGTCGAAAAACTGTCGCAGGCGGAATCCCGCTCGTAAGTAGCGATAATGTCGCAGCGCACGCTGTCGATAATGGCTGGATCAGCGGCACAGGCTTCGTCAAACACCTCGCGCAACAACAACGACGGGGTGACGTCGCTGTGCAGCTTGTTGGCCAGATGAAAGCTCAGCGCTGCCGCGAGCGTCTTGTGGTTGAGGATGGTGGCGTGCAAAAAGCTGGCGAGCACCGGCTCCTGAGTCGAGGTTGCGCTTACCTCGTCGTATATCTGCTGCCACAGCGTCTCATTGCAAAGCTGGGTTTTTTTGTCCATGGGTCTATTATTGACGCGCACTGTGTAATTTGCCAGTGGTGCGGGCGATTGCCCACACTTCGACTTCTTTAGCGCCAGCGGCCAGTAATGCGCGGGCCAGGGAGTTTGCGGTACTGCCGGTGGTGATCACGTCGTCGACAATGGCGACCTGTTGACCGCTAAAATCAGCTGGGATGGAAAAAGCGCTGCGTACATTACGTCGCCGCTGATGGCGCGACAGGTTTTGTTGTGGGGGTGTATTTATGACACGCCGTACGCCATGCATCTGGCAGGGGAGAGCGAATTCTTTGGCGATGATCCGCGCCAGTTCCACGGACTGATTGAATCCGCGGGACCAGCGACGGCCGGGGTGCAATGGCATGGGAATGATGCAGGTGGGGAGCAACCAGTCCGCAGCGCGGGACTGGCGTGCTCGCAATGTGTAAAGGTAGTTGCAAAATAGTTGACCAAGTACCCGACCACTTGCGAGATCCGCATCGTATTTGAAACGCTTAATCAGTGTATCCAGCGGCATGGCATAACTAAAGGGTACCAGCGCTCGGGAGAATAGCGGCGGCGTGTGCAGGCACTGGCCACAAATGCCCGTCGTGGGCAGGGGTAGTGCGCAGTGCACGCAAGCATTGGAAATGTGCGGCAGATCCTGCGCACAGCCCAAACACAGATCCCTGGCACAGGCGCTGTTGCCGCCGCACAGCACACAGCGACCCGGAAACAGTCGAAAGCTAAACGGGGGCATCCTTGCTCCTTTCCTTGTGCCTTGAGCGCTACGGTTAACCCAATACCGCAAGCCCGGACGTCGATATCTAGTTAACCGTGCGGCGAGTTTTAGGTTGACAGTGTTTTCGCCTGCATTATCATGGCTCACTGGTTTTTATCTGGCAACTGGATTGATTATGCATACCGTCCGTCACGACTGGTCCAAAAACGAAGTATTAACCCTGTTGCAACAACCGTTCAGCGACCTGATGTTTCAGGCGCAGAGCGTGCATCGGGTCCATTTCGATCCCAATCAGGTACAGGTCAGTACCCTGCTCTCGATTAAAACTGGGGCCTGCCCGGAAGATTGTAAATACTGTCCGCAGAGCGGCCACTACAACACCGGGCTGGAAAAAGAAAAATTGCTGGAACTGGAACAGGTGATCGCCGCAGCGCGGGCCGCCAAACACAGCGGTGCGACGCGGTTCTGCATGGGCGCGGCGTGGCGCTCGCCACGGGACAAAGATATGCCCCATGTGATCGGCATGGTGCAGGAGGTCAAGGGGTTGGGGCTCGAGACGTGCATGACTCTCGGTATGTTGAGTGCCGCGCAAGCCGCAGCGCTGGCAGACGCCGGGCTGGATTATTACAACCACAATCTGGATACATCTCCGGAATACTATGGCGAAATTATTACGACGCGCACCTACCAGGACCGACTGACGACCCTGGAAAACGTGCGCAGCGCCGGCATGAAAGTATGTTGCGGTGGCATTGTCGGCATGGGCGAGGCACTCGAAGATCGCGCCGGATTATTGATGCAACTGGCCAATCTGCCGGAACATCCTGAATCCGTGCCGATCAATATGCTGGTCAAGGTCGAGGGCACGCCGCTGGAAACACAGGACGACCTCGACCCCTTTGATTTCATTCGCACCGTTGCCGTTGCGCGCATATTGATGCCGGCCTCCCATGTACGTTTGTCCGCCGGGCGCGAAGCTATGAATGAGCAGATGCAGGCATTGACGTTCCTGGCGGGGGCCAACTCTATTTTTTACGGGGAAAAATTACTGACCACGGGCAATCCCGGGGCCAATAAGGATCGGCAGTTATTTGCGCGTCTGGGTATCACCCCAGAGGAAACCTCCGCAGTCCACGATGACGGGGAGGTCGCGGGAGCGTTGCACGATCAGGTCCAGAGTGCCGCTACGGCCCATTTGTTTTATAACGCCGCCCATTAAACCATGAGCGTCCTCGACCGGGAGCTGGAAGCGGGGCTCGCGGCGCGGCGCGCTGCGGGGCTGTACCGCCACCGCTTAACTCTCGATTCGCCCCAGGGCAGGCTGGTCAGAACGGGGTCCACCACCTATGTGGCATTCAGTAGCAACGACTATCTCGGATTAGCCAATCACCCAGCGGTTATCAGCGCGTTTCAGGCGGCGGTAAACCAGTACGGGGCAGGTAGTGGCGCGTCCCATTTGATCAGTGGCCACAGCCGCGAGCACCACGCGCTGGAGGAGGAGCTCGCTGCCTTTACTGGCAGGCCCCGAGCGTTGCTGTTTTCCACCGGGTACATGGCCAACCTCGGCACCATCGGTGCGCTGGTGGGAACGGGTGATCGAGTATTGCAGGATCGCCTCAATCACGCCTCGTTACTGGATGGCGGTTTTCTGTGCAAAGGTGATTTCGAGCGCTACCCCCATGGTGATCTGACCGCACTGCGCAAGCTGTTAACGGCGCGGCAGGGTGGGCGGCAACTGATTGCAACGGACGGCGTGTTTAGTATGGATGGCGACCTGGCGTCGCTGCCGGAGCTGACCGAGCTTGCCGCCGACACTGGGGCCTGGTTAATGGTCGACGATGCCCACGGGTTTGGTGTGCTGGGGAAAAACGGCGGCGGCGTTGCGGAGCATTTTGCGCTGGACAGCGCGCGCCTGCCAATCCTGATGGGCACTCTGGGTAAAGCGCTGGGATCATTTGGTGCGTTTGTGGCCGGTAGCGAGCCGCTAATCGAAACCCTGATTCAATTCAGTCGCACCTATATATATACCACCGCGCTGCCCCCAGCGGTGGCGGCGGCCAGCCGCGCCAGTCTGAAGCTGGTACAAACCGAGACCTGGCGCAGAGAAAGATTGCAGTATCTTATCGCCCGGTTTCAGCGCGGCGCGCAGCAATTGTCTTTGCCACTTTTACCTTCCATTACACCCATTCAGCCGGTCGTGATCGGCGCCGATACGAAAGTTGTCGCGGTCGGCGCCGCGTTGCGCGCGGCGGGCTATTGGGTGGGCGCGATTCGTCCGCCCACCGTACCCAGAGGTGGCGCCCGATTGCGCGTGACGATAAATGCCGAACACAGCGATAGCGACATCGATGGTTTGCTGGCGGCACTGGATACCGCTCTACGGTGCTGCTGATGGCGGCAACGTATTTTATAACCGGTACCGATACCGGTGTAGGTAAAACACTTATTGCGGCGGGGTTGCTACACGCCGCCAATGGGCGCGGCTTGAGCACAGCGGCGGCCAAGCCGGTGGCGGCGGGTTGCGAAGAAGGCGTGGATGGGTTGCGCAATGACGACGCGTTGCTTTTACAACGCACTGCATCAATTAAACTGCCCTATCCTTTAATTAATCCGGTGGCGCTCCGGGAGCCGATCGCGCCGCATATTGCGGCTGCAGAAACCGGCATTGAACTGGGCGCGGCGGCACTGGCGGCGGCGGGTCGCCAGGTAATGGATTGCGGTGCAGACCTGACGGTGATCGAAGGGGCGGGTGGCTGGCGGGTGCCCCTCAACGCTACACAAATGTTCGCGGACATCCCTAAACTTCTCGATATCCCGGTGATCGTCGTGGTTGCCATGCGACTCGGATGCATCAATCACGCTTTGCTCACCATGGAAGCCATCAGGCGCGATGGACTGGTGATTGCCGGATGGGTCGCTAACAGTGTGCAGCCGGACATGGCCCGCCATCGCGAAAATCTCGCAACCCTGTGCGCCCGGGTACCGTATCCGCTACTCGGAGTGGTACCGTTTTTAGATTGCGCAGCGCCCGAAGGCGTGGCTGAACACCTGAATATTGCCCCGCTTTTTTGACCCCAGAGTCATACAAAATGAGTACCGTCCCTGTATTTTGACTTTTGGGAGGCATAGACTCGCCTGTCACCGAAACCTGTGGATATCTGGATATGCCCGCCTACAAAGCACCTGTGCGCGACATGGCGTTTGTGCGCAATGAAGTGTTTGATTTTCACAAACACTGGCAAACGTTACCCGACTGTGCCGACGCGACGCCCGATGTCATGGCTGCGGTGGTCGAGGCGGTCGCTACCTTTAGCGAAAATGTGCTGGCGCCGCTCAATCGTAGCGGTGATGAGGAGGGCTGCACCTGGACCGAAGAGGGCGTACGAGCGCCCTCGGGGTTTAAAGCGGCTTACCAGCAGTACGTTGCCGACGGATGGCCTGGCCTGACCGGTCAACCTGAGTACGGCGGGCAGGGCTTTCCGCCGTCCGTGGAAAATATTGTCACTGAATTTACCGGAGCGGCGAACTGGGCCTGGGATATGTATTCGGGTTTGACCAAAGGTGCCCGGGCCACCATTACTGCTCACGGGAGCCCCGAACAGCGGGGGACGTATTTGCCCAGGCTGGTATCTGGCGAGTGGTCGGCGACTATGTGCCTGACCGAGGCGCACTGCGGCACGGATCTGGGCATGCTGCGCACCAGAGCCGAACCGGCGGCGGATGGCAGTTATCGCATTACCGGCACCAAGATATTTATCTCGTCGGGGGATCACGATGTGTCCGGCAACATCGTGCACATTGTGCTGGCCAGATTGCCGGATTCACCTGCGGGCACCAAGGGTATTTCCCTGTTTATCGTACCCAAATTTCTACCGGCGCCGGACGGCAGTGCTGGCGAAGCTAATGGAGTCAGCTGCGGTTCTATCGAGCACAAAATGGGCCTGCATGGCAACGCAACCTGCGTGTTGAACTTCGATAACGCCCGCGGTTTTTTGCTGGGGGAAGTGAATCGCGGATTGAACTGCATGTTTACGTTTATGAATGTGGCGCGCATCGGCACAGCCATGCAGGGCGTAGTTAACGCCGAGCTGGCATTACAGGGAGCGGTGGCATACGCCCGCGAACGCCTGCAAATGCGTTCTCTGAGCGGCCCGAAAAATCCCCATGGCCCGGCCGATCCTATTATTGTGCACCCCGACGTGCGCCGCATGTTGCTCACCATTAAAGCGTTTGCGGAGGGCAATCGGCTGTTGATTCATTATCTGTCCCACGAGGTGGATATCACCCATCTGTCGGCGGACGCAGCAGAGCGTGAGCAGGCCGAACGGTTTCTCGCACTGATGACGCCCATTGCCAAGGGGTTCTGCACGGAAACTGGGGTGGAGAGCGCCAGCCTTGGCGTGCAGGTATTCGGCGGTCACGGTTATGTGCGGGAGTGGGGCATGGAACAGAACCTGCGCGATGCGCGCATTTCGACCATATACGAGGGAACCAGCGGGATTCAGGCCCTCGATCTGTTGGGTCGTAAAGTCCTCGGCACCCAGGGTAAAGCCCTGGGGCTGATTACCGGCCGCATTCGTGATTACTGTGAGATACACGCCGATAACCGCGCGTTGGCCGAGTTTATTCGCCCCTTGCGGGAGCTTGCCGACGAATGGGAGCAACTGACCCGGGACATCGGCTTTAAGGCGTTACAGGATCCGGAGGAGGTGGGCGCGGCCTCTTTTGACTACCTGATGTATGCGGGCTATGTATCGTTGGCGCTGATGTGGGCGATGGCGGCCGAGACGGCCGACCGACAACTCAGAGCTGGTAGTAGCGAAAGTGCGTTTTATAACGGGAAATTAGCCACGGCACGCTTCTATTACGCTAAACTGCTGCCCAGAACACGCAGCCTGGTCGCAACCATCAAAGCGGGTGCGGAACCTCTGATGGATATCGCGGAGGACAGTTTTATTGCGTGACCTGACCACGAGAGAACTGTATGCAAAAGCCGAATAAATTATCCGAAGAAGACATGGCGCGGGTGCGCGAATATCTGGCAACGCCTGTGCATAGTGTGGAACGCCAGCCATTTCGTCCGTTGCGCCTGTTGCTGGTGTTGTGGGTGGTAGTCAGTATTGTGGGTGGCCTCGCCTACCTCTTCGCCTGGATGAAGGGCGTGGTTTAGCGTAATTGAAAAAACTCTCCGACACTCTTACCTTACGAATGTTTAGTGAATGAACCCACGAACGGTCGAGTCTTCCGGCTACTAAGGCGTGCTGTGCAGGCTTGCGCCCGCTGCCTTTTTGCCGGCAGCACTATTCCAGTTCTCAGACTTACAAACGCCGGGCCAGCGCCGAGAGCTTGTCTTCCCCCCGTCATTGTCTTCTACCCGCCTTTTGCAGATATAAACCTAATCGGGTTAAAATTCATCGGGTTACTTCAGTCAAAGACCAGGTGGGCGGCGGCGCGATGAGAAATTTTTTGATAATAGGGGTGTTATTGTTGCACGGCTGTACGCACCAGCATGCTCCCAGTGTGCAAGCCATCCCCACGCAGCAGGCACCGGTCGTCGATACCTACGCTGAAATTTACGCCAAGCTGGAGGAAGCCCACCGGAACTGGCAGGGAGTTCCTTACCGCTACGGTGGTTTGACGAAAGCCGGTGTCGATTGCTCGGGATTTGTGTTGCTGACGTTTCGCGAGCAGTTTGGTCTACCGCTGCCGCGTACCGCCCAGGCGCAGGCGCGCATAGGCCAGCCGGTAGCCATGGATGATATTCAACCGGGGGACCTGGTGTTTTTCAAAACCAACCCGTCGGTTAACCATGTAGGTATCGCCATGGGGGACAACAAGTTTCTGCACGCGTCTACCAAAAAGGGCATAAAAATCTCCAGTTTGACTAACAGGTACTGGGCGGCTCGCTATTGGAAAGCCGTCAGGCTGCCCACCTGAGGGATCGATAAATACGCGATTTTTGTGGGAACTCCGGTAGGCATTGCGTAAGCGCATGCGGCCGAGGTTTTCTGGTCATATCCCTCCACCGTTGCTGAACAGTCTGTATGCATCTCGCAAGTTGTAGGCCCGTTACGTAAGCCCCATGGTTTACCGTCCAAACCATTACCGCTACAATTTGCCGCCGCCCGCTCCAGACCACCTGATCCACGCAGGGAGTCCCGTCAGGGAGCTTGCCTGGAATAGCTTCATTGGCAATCGTATGTACCAGGCAGCGATTCTATCTGCTACAACCCGCCGTCCACATGGCGTCATTGGCAACGCCTAATGCAATTGAACACAGGCATCGAAATATGAGCGATACGCAGTGTTACCCCGAAATCCGCGAGGCCGTCGCGAAACTGTGCAGCCAGTACCCTGGTGAATACTGGCGCAAACTGGATGACACGCGCACCTATCCCACCGAATTTGTGAAAGCGTTGACGGATGCCGGCTTCCTGTCCGTGCTGATCCCCGAAGAGTACGGTGGCAGCGGGCTGCCTATTGCCGCCGGCTGTGCGGTGCTGGAGGAAATTCAGCGTAGCGGTTGCAATGGTGGTGCTTGCCACGCGCAGATGTACACCATGGGCGTGCTGTTGAAACACGGCAGCCCGGAGCAAAAGCAAAAATATTTGCCAGCCATTGCCGACGGCTCCCTGCGCCTGCAGGCTTTTGGGGTGACCGAGCCCACCAGCGGCACGGACACCACCCGCATTCGCACCCGTGCGGTGCGCGATGGCGACGATTACGTGATTAACGGGCAAAAAGTTTTTATCTCGCGCACCGAGCACTCCGACCTGATGGTGCTATTGGTACGCACCACCCCTCTGGAAGAGTGCAAAAAACCTTCTGATGGCATGGCGGTGTTTTTGGTGGATATGCGCGATGCGGTGGGTAATGGCTTGACCATCAACCCGATTAAAACCATGGTTAATCACTCCACCACCGAGTTATTCTTCGACAATTTGCGGGTGCCCGCGGCGAACCGCATTGGCGAGGAAGATAAAGGCTTTAAGTACATTCTGGATGGCATGAATGCGGAGCGTATTTTAATTGCATCGGAGTGCATTGGCGATGCGCGTTACTTCGTCGAAACCGCCACCCAGTATGCCAAGGATCGGGAAGTGTTCGGCCGTCCCATTGGGCAGAACCAGGGGGTGCAGTTTCCGATTGCCCGCTCTTACGTGGAAACCGAAGCCGCCGCGCTGATGGTCTACAACGCCGCCGAATTATTCGATGCGGGCAAGCCCTGCGGTGCGCAGGCCAATATGAGCAAAATGCTCGCTTCGGAAGCGGCCTGGCACGCGGCGGACACTTGCCTGCAGACCCACGGTGGGTTTGGTTACGCGCAGGAATACGATGTCGAGCGCAAATTCCGGGAAACCCGTCTCTATCAAATTGCACCCATTTCCACCAATCTGATCCTGTCCCATGTGGCAACGCACGAGTTGGGTTTGCCGAAATCGTTTTAATGGGGGTGCGAGAATGTCGGTGTCGACAGCAGTAACGAATAAGCGGAGAGCGTCAGTGAGCGAAATTGATATCGAACACCTGCAACAGTGGGTGGGCAAACAGGAAACCCGCGAGGACGTAATTGCGCTGAGTACGGCGCGGGCCATGGCCGCTACCCTTGATTGGGACGCTGTTCCCAATATGGGTGATGAGCTGGCGGCACCCTGGCACTGGCTCTATTTTCTTGCGGCCGAGCGTCAATCCCGTATCGGGTCGGATGGCCATCCCCAGCGGGGCGGGTTCCTGCCGCCAGTGACGTTACCGCGGCGCATGTGGGCGTCCGGTGACGTTCGCTATGCACAGCCGTTACACATCGGCGAGAGCGTTAAGCGAATTAGCACCGTAACCAGTGTTACCCACAAGGTCGGCGGCTCCGGTGATCTGGTGTTTGTCGTTGTACGCCATGAAATTTACGCTCACGGCCAGTTGGCGGTGAGTGAAGATCAGAACATTGTGTATCGGGCGGATCCCACTCCCAACGCGCCGACCCCGCCGGCCGTCGCGCCACGGCAAGCTGCCCAATTTAGTCGGGAACTGTTTGCCGACCCGGTGTTGTTATTCCGGTTCTCCGCATTGACCTTTAACAGCCACCGCATTCACTACGACCGGGATTACGCGATTAACGAGGAAGGTTACGCGGGGCTGGTGGTGCAGGGACCCCTGAGCGCGACCCTGTTGCTCGATCTGGTGCGCAGCGAAGCGCGGGCTGCTGGGGTGGCGGGGGCTGTTGAGAGTTACGATTATCGAGCGCTGCGCCCCCTGATTGCCGGACACTCGTTCCAGGTTCAGGGGTGTCGCGATGAACAGGGTGTGAGCCTGTGGGTGGTTGACCACACCGGCGCCATGACCATGCAGGCCAGGGTCGGTTTGCGACAAGCGAGTGCTGGAGCGGATCAATGAGGGGGGCGGACGCTGATCGGGATAACGCTTTGCCGTTGTGGCGCTCGGCGCTGTTTGTCCCTGCCAACGTGGAGAAATTTGTTGCGAAGGCCCATACGTGCAGTGCGGATGCCATTATTCTGGACCTTGAGGACAGCGTGATTCTGTCGGAAAAGGAAC
>JBFIHG010000011.1:0-65598 GCA_041601945.1 Porticoccaceae bacterium
CAAGCTGACCTTTGGGTATCTCCAATTGTGCGCTTAGCGCGGGTGCGGCAAAGGCAATAGCCAGTACGTCAAAACCATCAAATATGATTACCAGGGCGCAAAACAGCATGACCAGTTTTTGAAAGGCACCCATGGGGTTAGATTCGATAATATCGCTAATCTGTAACCTGGATTCTTGCATTGATTCGCTCCGAAGGCCTCCCGGTAAGTTGCCCAGAGCGCCGCTATTACTGTGGTAACGCCGGGCATCTTAACATTATCTTTTGTGGGCGTGCCTTGAGGATTGAGACATTGCTTTATTCTTGCGGTGATCTATATTGAACCGGCGCTTATTGGATGTATTGGAGTTCGCCACCTGCTTCATTATCAGGAGTGATTCTTATGAGCAAAGATCTAACCGACGTACGCGGTGCCTGTTTGTGTGGCAAGGTAAGCTTTAAGCTAAAAGGGAGTGCCGAAGCGTTTTATTTATGCCACTGCAAGCGTTGCAGAAAGGCGACTGGAACGGCTCATGCGGCAAATATATTTACCGAACTGGGTAATATTGAATGGCTTTCAGGCGAGCAGGACACCAGGCGTTATCAGGTGCCGGAAGCCAAAAGTTTTTCCCGAGTGTTTTGTACGAACTGTGGGTCCGGCGTTCCCTACGTTAATCGGGCCGGTACCAAATTGATTATTCCGGCTGGCAGTCTGGACACGCCGATAGGGTTCAGTCCGAACTGTAATATTTTCTGGGACTCCAAAGCGGAATGGTACGAGCAGGGCCTGCTGTCTGAGCGGTATGCAGAATATTTGACTTAGCTGCCAGCAATAAAGTGCGGTTGAGGTTAGTCGCCAAACCGCCTGGGCAGCACGTCTTTTAGCTTGTGGTGCATGTCCCGCAGTGATTGTTCAGTGGTTTCCCAGTCGATACAGGCATCGGTAACGGACTTACCGTACACCATATCGTCCCGATTGGCGGACAGTTTCTGATTGCCGGCTTCGATGTTGCTTTCCACCATCAGGCCAATAATCGAGCGATTACCTTCGAGTATCTGGTTGGTGACGTTGGTCATGACCAGGGGCTGTAATTCGTGATTCTTGTTGGAGTTGGCGTGGCTGCAATCCACCATGATGTTGTTGGCAATGCCGGCTTTGGTCAGTTCTTGTTCGCACAGGGCAACGCTGACTGAATCGTAGTTGGGTTTGCCGTCTCCGCCGCGCAAGACGATGTGCGCGTAGGGGTTGCCCGCAGTGGTGATAATCGCTACGCAGCCGTCCGAGTTGATGCCCAGAAAACGGTGGGGTTTGGAAACTGATTGCAGGGCATTGATTGCAACACTGAGGCCACCATCGGTGCCATTTTTAAAACCCACCGCAGAGGACAACCCACTGGCCATTTCTCGATGGGTTTGCGATTCGGTAGTGCGTGCGCCGATAGCCGACCAGGAAATAAGATCCTGGAGGTACTGGGGCGATATGGGATCGAGGGCTTCGGTAGCGGTTGGCAAGCCCAGTTCAGTAATATCCATCAGTAACCGGCGACCAATATGCAGGCCATCGGAAATTTTGAACGAGTCGTTCAGGTATGGGTCGTTAATCAAACCTTTCCAGCCCACAGTGGTGCGCGGTTTTTCAAAATATACCCGCATAATAATCAACAAAGTGTCGCTGACTTCGTCCGCCAGGGTCTTGAGACGGCTGGCGTAATCCTTGGCGGCGTCCACATCGTGAATGGAGCAGGGGCCAACGACCACGATCAAGCGGTGATCCTGATGGTCGAGAATGTTCTGTACGGCTTCCCGTCCCGCAACGATTACTTTGGCGGCTGTTTCACTCAGGGGAACGTCCTGCTTGAGGGCAGTGGGGGGCAGCAACACTTCCTGTGACTGTACATTAACGTTTTCAATGGCGCGTTTGATCATGATCGGTCCGCTGTTCGGAAATCTAATTCAGGGCGGCTATTCTACTGCAAAATTACCCAAAATTGGGGAGCTGACTTTGGGCGTAGCCAACTGGATTAATCCGGCAGTACATCCAGGCAGGGGATCAGGGGAAAAAACAACGCTCGTTTGACTGGTAGCGAGTCTTTCTCACCGCTATACAAAGCAGCGTAGCCATCGAGCTGGGCACGGTAATTTTGCCGTTGCTGGCGTGTGAATGCGTCCATGGATTGCCCCGCCTGTGGTGTAGCGCTCTTGTAGTCGATAATCCAGCGTACGCCGTCGTCAACAAATGTACGGTCGATAATTGCGGTGCGCACCAGCCCGTCGTCGACGTAACCTAACGCCAGTTCACAGGCGCTATCACTATGGGTGTTATCCAGTAGCCAGAGACCCTGCTCATCCGCAAGGGTGTTGGTAATTGCTGTGGTGAGTTGATCAATAGCGTCTTGCGTATCACTCGCACCCAATTGTTGTAACTGGATGGTCCAGGCCCGCTGTTGCCGATTGATGCGTTCTCCGTTCCAGCGTGTAACTCCCTCCAGCGTTATCTGGCGCAGGGTGCGGTGTAACACGGTACCGATATGGCGGGATTCGGCATCGCCGTTATGCCGCGGATCGTTTGCGACAGCGACGTTGGCAGCGCTGGTGTTGGTGGCCACCTCAGCGTGTGGTTTAAAGCACCAGTCGGGCGGCAGGCGATAAAAATCGGTTGCGGCTGGCGCCTCAGGACTCTCGACGTCGGCGGGTGCCGGGTGATGCAGTACCTGAGTGTCGGCTGGCGGTTGCGGTAGTTCCTGTTCAAGTTGTGGCCAAAGTGCCGCTAATAAACTGTTTTGAGACGGGTTTGACTGCTCCGGCTGGTGAAACAACAGGTGCAGGCGGCGAATTGCCCGGGTGCAGGCCACGTACAGTACCCGTACGTTTTCCAGCTGAGTTTTTAATTTTTCTTCTCGTTTCAGGTGTTCGTACAGGGTGTCTTTGTCCTGCCCCACCGCGGGTGGCGGAGAAATCAGCAGTTGCGCCTGCCCGGCGGCAGAAATGCGTTCCCGCCACAGCAGTAGTTCCGCGTCATTGCCCCGTCCACCGCGGTCGAGTCCCGGAATAATGACGGTGTCGAACTCCAGCCCCTTGGCTTTATGCACCGTCATAATATGTAAGCGAGTGTCAGCGGTGGCGGCGGGCGCTGCGTAAAGTCGCTCCAGAGCAATCCGAAATATCGGCCAGTCGTTGAGCGCATCGTCGGTGCGCGCTTCCAGCACCTCAAAATACTGACGGCAGTGAGACAGGGTCGCCGGGTCGCGCAATGCGGCGGGTCCACCCAGAGCAATCCAGATACCTTCTATCCAGGTACGCAGTGGTTTACGGTGGCGCTGGCCCCAGGCCTGGCGCAACACCGGGACCACCCGCGCCAGGATTTTCTGCCCCTGTGGTGACAGGGGTATCTCCCGGTGGTTGAGCAACTGAGTTAATAACAAGGGGTATTGGGCGCCTTCAGGTAGCGGATTAGCGGCGAGCGGCGTGCTAACCAGGTGTAGTAAGTCGTGATTGTCCAGGCCACACCAGGGCGCGCGCAGCACGGACAACCAGGCGACGCGGTCCGCCGGACACAGTAACGCTCGGGTTAACGAGGTCAGGTCAATCACCGCCATGCGGGTAGTCAGGGGGTCGATGTCGGTGGCTAGCCAGCTGTGTCCCTGCTGATACAGTGCGGGCAGGATTTCTCGCAGGTGACCCCGGCTACGCACCAGCAGGGCAACAGTACCCGCAGGGTTGTCCCGTAGCGCTGCACCGACATGCTCCGCAACCTGTTGTGCCTCGGCGTGGCGGTTGGGATGCCCCGCAAATATGTCGATCATTACTGCCGGACCGTCCAGCGCTGGCTTCACCGCACTCGAAGGAGAATAGGGCACCGCGCCGCGAGCGGGGTTCGGAAGCGCCGGGAATGCGTCTTTAAACACGCGATTTACCCAATCAATAAGATTGTTCTGCGAGCGGAAGTTAGCGGTTAAATCTAGAGGCTGAAGCGCTATGTCACCCACTGGATGCTGGCGCGCATCGAGAAACAAACCGACGTTGGCGTTGCGAAAGCCGTACAGGGATTGCATGCCGTCGCCGACAATAAACAGGGTGCGCCCATCTCCCGGTTGCCATCCTGCGGTGAGTCGGCGCAACAGGTCAAATTGCAGCGACGAGGTATCCTGGAACTCGTCCACCAGAATATGTTGAATTTGGTAATCCAGTTGCAGGGTCAAATCCGTGGGATTATCCGCATCCCCAAGGGCGTTCAGGGCACTCAGAGATATCGCGGCGAAGTCGGCGACACCGGCACGACGAAACACCAGATCCAGATGCCCAACCAGACGCGGTAGTGTGCTGGTCAGTGCTTCGAGTATCTGCCATTGCCGATCGCCAAATGCTGGCTCTGGCACGTAGCGCATGTCGATAAGTGTTTCCAGTAGACCGGGTTCATTCCGACACCAGTCCACCAGATCTTGCCATTGCTGTTTACGGGTACTCGCCAGTTCTGGGGTAATGGCGTCCTTTTTGGTGGGAAAGCCCAGGCGTTTATCGACCTGTGCGCGCCAACCCTTGTTGTCTTTGGTAACCAGTAAATCAGTGATACCACGCCAGGCACTGGCCGTGTCGGGTAACCGTTGCAGGCCCTGCCACGCCACCAGGTCGTGTTCAGGTGCCGTGACCGCCAGATGTTGGGCAGCGTAATCAGCCAGGGTTAATAACTGCGCAGTGCGGGATGCCAACAGAATGTGGCAGTTTGCGACGCTCTCGGCGTTAACGGCACCGAGAAACGATTCCAGAACAGGTCGCGCGTCGCGACTGGCAAAAATATGGGGGAGCCACTGTTCCCGTTTCTGCAACAGGCGCATCAATAAGGCTTCGAGGCGCGCAATATCGTTGTCCGTATGGGCCAGCAGTTTTTCCAGGGCGTCCCCCGACGCGCCGTCAACTTCCAGTTCGCCCAGCAGTTCGCGAATGGCGAGGCGGTAGTAGGGGTCCGGGTTTTCGGTGGGTTCGGGAAGCTCGCCGATACCGGTTTCGGCACTGAGTAACTGGGCGAGACTACGGCAGAAACCGTCGATGGTAATAATCCGCAGGCGGTTTGGCGACTGAATCAGTTGCCAGTTTTGTGCCCGGTCGCGGGCCAGTACGTCCCGCGCAAATTGCCATGTTTGGCGGGCGTAATCGTCTGCGGGTGGCTGTTCACTGGTGGCGCTGATTAGTGCATCGATCAGGCGCGCGCGCATTTCCCCGGCCGCCTTGCGAGTAAAGGTCATGCACAAAATCTGTTCCGGTTGCTCGCAGGTTGCCAGCAGGGCCAGCATGCGTTGAATCAGCAGACCGGTTTTTCCGGAGCCAGCGGGGGCGGCCACCGCAAAGGATTGCTCGATATCGAGAGCCTGTTGGCGCACTGAAAAATCCGCAGGCGCGGTCACGTAAGATACTCGACAGGGACTTGCGCGGAATCGTTGTCCAGCCCCTCGTCATCGTTTAGCGCTTGTTGCTCCGGATAGCGATTGAGTGGCAATAAATAGCTTTGATTGCGCAGGGTGGACGCGTTGTAAAATACGACAGGTGTAGTACCCGCACAAAATTCGTCAGCCAATACGGTGAGGGCGTGGCGCCAGTGTTCAAGGGTGTCCGCCCAGGTAGGCGGCAGCGCCAGCCTGGTAAGCGGCTCCAGTTTTGGCAAAAGATCGGGATTTTCGGCAATGCCATTCAGGGCAAAGTCTTTGGCAGCGGACACCCGCGCAAAACATAGCGCTGCGATTGGCGCCTCGGCGTGCAGGGCGTAAAGGGGAAGCTGTGGGTCCGCCGGACGCTCGCCGCTCCAGTCTTTTATGTTGGCGGCGCCGGTCTTGTAATCAATCAGCACCAGTTCGCCGTTTTCAAGTTGATCGATGCGGTCCATGCGCAGGGTAAGGATCAGTCCCCCCAGGGTGACACTGGTTTGCTGCTCGGGTGGGGTAACCACAAAGGGCGGGCGGGCACGGTCAATCTCCAGCCAACTATGTAACAAATGTTGTAGCCGTTGCCGCTCGAGGCGTGAAAAACGTACGCCAAACAAGTCGGGACGCTGACGCTTGAGGGGCGCGAGCACCTGGTCGATAACCTCTGTCACCTGGCCATACAGTGCAGTTTCGCTGAGAGCTAACAGATTCGCCTGTGATTGCAGTTGTCCCCATAACAGCTCCAGGCAACGGTGCACCAGTATGCCACGGTCCTGCGGGGACAGGCCGGGCAGGGGTTCCGGCAAGGGTGTCGCGCCGAGACGCCAGATGGCAAAGGCGTTGAATGGACATCCCGCCTGATCCTTTAACAGGCTACTGCCGCCACGTAACTGTTGGGGCAAGGGGGCGAGAGGTGGGGCGCTGTGAGTAGTTACGGCTTCGAGTATTAGTTGCGTCCCGATCGGTTGGGGGACTACCCCCCACGACGTCGAGACTCCTGCAGTATTATCAGCGTCAGATTTCGCGGGCAACGGATAAGGCGGTAGCTCATTGAGCAGTGCGCTGGGGCGCAGTTCCGTATCCCCATCCATGCGCGGATAACTGAACACTACCTGATCCGCGCTGCTGGCAAATTGTTCGAACAGCACCTGCGCGAGGGCGAGCTCCTGTTCCGGGCAAGCTCGGGGGAGTTGCCATTGGCGTTGCAGTGCTGGCGGCAACAGGGGGTTGTAAACAACCCCCTGGGGCCACTGATTGCTATCCATGCCCGCCACCCACAATCGATCAAAGCGCAGACCGGTCGCTTCCAGTAAACCCAGTACCTGAACCGCCGAATCTGGAGTTTCGGGCTGAAATACTGCGTTGTTCGCCAGCTGTGTAAGTTCCGATAAAGCGTCCCCGTAAGTGACTGCGGTGCCGTAGTGATCCAGCGCGGCCATGTCTTCAAGGACTGTGCGCCAACGCTCTACCTGTTGATATTCGATGCTGTCCAGGGTCCGTGCGCCGGGCCAGCCGAACAAAGTTAACAGCTGCGTGCAGTGTTCCGCCCAGAAAGAATACTGCGTCCGGCGCGGTCGATGGCGCGCCAGTTCTCGGGTTTTCTGTAGTATTTCCGCAAGATCGGCGTTGTTCCCAGGCAAACTGCGTTGCGCCCGCTGCAACGCACTGCGTAGATCGTCGTGACCAGGCGCGACTTTGCCCAGTTTGCGCAGTAATAACTCGGCGTGACTGCGTAAAACGATGTCTGCTGTCGTGGTGCCCCAGAACGGGTTGTTTAACAGGGCGCAGTATTCCTCAAGGCTATGGGGTACACCGCTGTGCAAGGTCAACAGTGTCAGTGCCGTGCTGACGGGAGGCGTCTGGCGTAACGGCATTCCCGCTGACAGGTTAAAGCTGGCAGGTGCATGGGGACTATCGGGCAGGCAGTGTGTGGGGCTGAAGGTATCGCGAAAGATCCGCTCAACCGTGTCGCGCATACGATTAAGGCTACTGAACACCACACCGACACGCTGGCGTGGATCAAGTTTATATTGCGTCATGGCCCAGTGGGCGGCTGCGGTGATTTCGGTATTTTCGTCACTTAAAGCGACAGCATATGTAGTGGATGTGTGATTGGGCAAAGGTTGCTGCTGCAGGGGTTCCAGGTCGCTTGCAGCGGCGATAACTCGTGCGAACAGCGGGGGTGTTGTTTGAAATCCAATGGTAACAATACGCGGGTGACGTTGCAGTGCTGCGTCTGCAAAAGCGTCAGCGATTATTGCATAGCTGTCCTCCCGGGTCAGAAGCTGGCGCTCGCCCAGTGCCTGTTGAAAGCTTTTGAGCCAACGCAAAAAATACTGGCTGCCGGGATGACGACTCGTCGCAAGCTGGTGCGGCGCAATATTCCAGCGCTGTAGATCGCGCCAGGTCTGCTGGGCGAGGCGCACGAAGTTTGACGGATCGAGATCCGCCGGGGCGTCTCGATCACCGCCGACGGCGGCCTTCCACAGCAGCGTCGCGCCCTGATCGCTCACCACTGCACCCGCCAAAGCGGGTGGATAACACTGATCGAGCAGTTGTTGCCAACACTCTTGCAACCAGCTTTCCAGAGCATAAATCTGCGGTTGCGGCCAGCGCTGTTGTGCCCGTTGGGTAGCACAGTGCTCGCCCCACGCAGCACGAATGGCCCGCGCCAGCCGATGGTTAGGGGTCAGGATCAGGTGTCCGGCCTCAATGTTTTGTTCCAGCGCAGCGATGTCGAATAACGGGTTTAGCATAATGGGGTCGGGATTGTAGTTGGCGATGGACATGATTTTTATGCGAGTCAATAATGGCACAAAGGGGGTAGGGCACCCAATCATTTATGGATTTTAATGACATAGCGAGTGATGCATGGCTAATAACGTTGAGATAGTAGTGCCGCGGTCATCTGCCAGCCTGGTTATTGCGCGCAATAAGCCTGCGGGGTCGGAACAGGCGGGCATGGAAATTTTTGTCGCCGTGCGCAATCGGGCGACCACCTTTGCCAGCGGCGCGTTAGTCTTTCCAGGTGGATCGCTGGAATCTGGTGATGGGGATGGAGCGCCGGACGAATTGGCCGCTCTGCGGATTACCGCGATACGCGAGACCTTTGAGGAAACCGGTATTTTATTCGCACAGACCGGAGACGGTGCCTGGCCGGACGCGGAACGGTTGGCGGCCATGCGTAAACATCGCGATGCTGTATCCCGTGACGAAAGTCTGTTCTCGGGCCTGTTGCGACAACACGGTTTGCAGGCCGTACCCGACGCCCTGACTTATTTCGCGCACTGGGTAACGCCGGCGGAGCGTAGTAAACGTTTTTCGACGCGCTTTTTTATTGCTCCGGCGCCGCACGGGCAAGATGGCCTGCACGATGGCAGTGAACTGGTGGAGTCTTTCTGGAGATCGCCACAGCAGATTGTGGAATACGCGACGACGGGGGAGTATTTTGTGATGGTGCCCACCGAAATGAATTGTCGCCGTTTGAGCAGCTATGTCTGTGTCGAGGACGCGGTCGACGACTTTGAGAGCCATCCCGAGGGGCTGGTTTCACAGCGTTACGTCACCGAAAATGGCCGCAAGTATTTGAGCATTCCGGCGCGCGCGGGCATTGGCGATATTCGTCGCGTCGCCAAATCGTCTCTGGATGAGTAAGCCGGGCAGGATTTGGAGTTCGCTGAGGTGCGCGCGAGTTTATACCTTTATAAATTCCACGTGACCACAACCGAATTGTATCAATGCGGGTTGCAATAGCTCGAGATCAGCTGATTGCGCGGTGAATAATGTTTTTTGTTGTGGCTGCGGCGTTTGACGGGCGTTGTGTTTGTGATTGCCGGATGTGCTATTACTGGGCTGCGCAACAGGGTTGTCCGTTGGCAACAGGGAGGCGACGCGCCGGGCAATAGCCTCCCCGGAATCGATCCAGACGATCGGGCGCGGACAGGCGGCGGTTAATTCCTTTTTTAGTAACGGAAAATGGGTGCAGGCCAGCACGATACAATCCAGTAACGGGTTGGCAAAAAATGGCGCGAGAATGTCCCTTAACTGAGCGGGCGGGGGTGGCTGGCCACGTAGTGCGGCTTCAGCGAGTTGCACCAGATTACTGCTGCCGACCCGTACGATCTGGCAGTCTCCGGCAAATTCGTCGATCAATTGTTGCGTATAGGGCCGCTGCACAGTGCCCGGCGTGCCCAGCAGGCCAAAAACCCGGGTTTTAGATAAGGCCGCCGCTGGTTTGATGGCGGGAACGACACCGACCACTGGCTCCCTGAAGTGCGCGCGAATGCGGGGTAGCGCCAGGGTGCTGGCGGTATTGCAGGCAACCACCACAATATCCGGAGCCTCCTGTCTGATGAGTGCGTGGAGCACCTGATCGACTCGTTCTACCAGGGTTGCCTCATCTTTGGTGCCGTAGGGAAAGGCCGCGTTGTCGCAGGCGTACACGTAATGGCAGTCGGGTAGACGTTGGCGTAACGCGTGCAATACGCTCAGTCCGCCAACGCCGGAATCAAAAACAAGAATTTTTGGTAAGGATGCCATGGCTAACCAGCACAGATATTCGCCGACAATTTTACACCAACCGCGCTGCTCATACTGTTAAAATGCCGCCCATGACACTTCCTTTCGATTGGCAAATAATTGCGTTACTGATACTCGGTACCGGCGTGGGTGTGGCTGTCGGGCTGGCGCTTATGCACGGACGCCACACGCGCTCCCAGACCACCGGGGAACATTTGCGGGAGAGTAATGCACGACTGGAAGCGCAATTGGCCAGCGCGCTGGAGCGCAATGCGGCACTGAGTACGGATAACGCGGGCCTGGCTGCGCGCCTGACCAGTGAACAGCAACGATACCAGGAGCAACTAGCGTTACTGACCGACGCCAAAACCACCCTTGGCCGCGAGTTCGAGAATATCGCCAACCGGATTTTTGAGGATAAACAGGCGACATTTAGCCGCACTAGTAAGCAGGTTATGGACAGTACGGTGGATCCATTGCGGCGCGAGCTGAGTGAGTTTCGCAAAAAAATCGACGATAGCCAGCATAAGGAAAGTGCCGAGCGCAATCGCTTAATTGGACAGATCAGTGAGTTGCAAAAGCAGGCGCAGCGGATTGGCGACGATGCCGTCATGCTCGCTACGGCGCTGAAGGGCGACAGCAAGGTGCAGGGTAACTGGGGGGAGGTGGTGCTCGAACGCCTGCTCGAGGAATCCGGTCTGCGCAAAGGTCGCGAATATGAAACCCAGGTCTCTCTCAAGGATGATGAAGGTCGGCGGCGCAGTCCGGATGTCATTCTGCGTTTGCCGGACAAGCGGGATATCGTTATCGATGCCAAGGTGTCGCTGACCGATTACGAGCGCTATTGCCGCAGTGATGACGACGAGGCCAGAGCGCGCCACCTCAACCAGCATGTGCTGTCGATCCGCAACCATGTCACCGGCCTGAGCCGCAAGGCGTACGAACAGCTGGAGGGCATCAATACCCTGGATTTCGTGCTGATTTTCGTGCCCATCGAAGCGGCGTTTATGGTGGCCATCGAGCGGGATCAGACGTTATTCAGAGATGCCTACGATCGCGGTATTATTCTGGTCAGTCCGAGTACGTTGATGGCGACCTTGCGCACCATAAATAATATCTGGCGCTACGCTGATCAGAATCGCAATGCGGAAAAAATCGCTGCCCAGGCGGGGGCGCTATACGATCAATTTGTGTTGGTGGTACAGGCGCTGGAAGAGGTTGGCAAACACCTGGATAAGTCCCAGGAAGCCTGGGCACTGACCCGTAACCGTCTGTCCAGGGGCAAGGGCAATTTGGTCAAAAGAATGGACGATCTAAAAACCCTCGGGGCACCGGTCAAGCGCGAAATACCAGAGGCGTTGCGCGAGGAGGGTCGGGCCGAGGACGAAAATGCGCAGTTGGCTCAGCTTCCACTGGATAATACGGGTGCGGAGTAGCCCATCGCGAGCGTTGCACACTGACGGCACTATGGGCTGAGCATGGCGACCAATCTTGAAGTGGTGGGGTTTGCGGTTGGTACCATTGCGCCGATTTATGCGGTGACGGTGCTGGGTGCGTACCTGCGTCGGCGCGGCATTTTGAGTGACGATTTTCTTAAAGACAGCGCGCATATTATTTTTAATTACGCTGCCCCGATAATGTTATTTTTGTCGTTGGCAGGTGCCGATCTCAGTTCTGGTGTTATTTCCCGATTTATCTTTGTCTCGTTAGGTATCGTGCTGGCCATGGCGTTGCTGGCCTATCTGATTGCGCCGTTTATGGTAAAAGCCAGGCAAGATCGCGGTGTGTTTCTGCAGGGCGCGGTGCGCGGTAATATTCTGGTGTCGGGTCTGGCCCTGTCGCAAAGTATCTACGGCGTCGAAGGGATTGCGCTGGCATCGCTGTTGATCGGGTTGTTTATTATTTTTAATAACGTGTTTTCCGTTGGCGTCCTGAAATATTACGCGCAAACAACGGATCGCGGCGCGGGTAACTACTGGCGCGACATTATCCGAAACCCGATTATTATCAGTGTGGTGTTCGGCACCGGGGTTGGGTTTCTGGAATTACCCATACCCACCCTTGTCGTGGCGACCGGAAATTTACTGGGCCAGCTGACGGTGCCATTAATTTTGATCAATGTGGGTGCGGCCCTGGATTTTGGCCATTTGCGCAGCCCCTCCGCTGGTGCCTGGGCGGCCTGTTGTTTCAAGTCGCTGCTAACGCCGTTGGTGGGAGTGCCCATCGGTTATTATCTGGGGTTACGACAGATGGAGCTGGGGATATTGTTCCTGTTGTTGTCCGCGCCGACCGCCACTATCAGTGTCGTGTTTGTGCAGTTGTTTGGCGGCAATACGCGCATGGCGGCTAATACGGTTTTGTTAAGTGGCCTGGTATCGTTTGTGGTAATCGTGGTGGGATTAATCGGCCTGCGCTCCGCGCAACTTATTTAAACGGGCAGATATCGGCCAGTTATTTATTGCTGTCTACGGGAACAACGATGTATTACTGGATTGTTGCAGCACTGATTATTATTGTGCTTGCTGGCTACGCGCTCCATTTACAGCGCAAGTTGCGGGCACTTGAGGTATCTCGAGAACGGGACGCTGGCGTGCGGCAACAGGCCGCGGTCGCACGCTCCGAACAGGCTCACAAGAGTATTGAAATTCTGGCGCGGGCCACCGTGGCCGATGAGTTGAGCGTTACCGAAGCCTGTATACGTATTGATTATTTGATGCAACAACTGCACGAAAGTCATCGCTTTAGCCCGCAGCGCCCAGTGTTTACCCAGGTTGCGGAGGCGGCGGGGCATATTCCCATACTGGATCGCTGGCAGGCACTATCCGCGGCGGATAAAAAACGCTACACACTGGAACGTTTGCGCATCGAAGCGAATTATCGGGATTTTGTTCTCGCGGCCTGTCGCCAACTGCTGGACGATTAGTCGCGGCCACCCAAAAAAATTTGGCGTCTATTTGGCGTCTATGCGTCGCAATAGTGCGCCGCACTCCAGATGCGGTGTGTAGGGGAATTGATCGAAGACGGCGAAGCAGTCAACGGCGTGGGTATTTGCCAACACTAATAGATTGTTTTTAAGGGTGTCTGGATTGCAGGAAATATACAGAATATTGTCGAATTGACGTACCAGGTTTAAAGTTTCCCCATCCAGCCCGGCTCTGGGCGGGTCGACAAAAACCGTGGAAAAAGCATAGCTGGGTAAATCGATATCTTGCAGGCGGCGAAATGGTCGCTCCCCATTCAGGGCGGCGGCTATTTCAGCACTGGCCATACGCACGATGCTGGTGTTCTCGACAGCGTTTATCGACAGATTGTAGCGCGCGGCATTTACCGAAACAGTGGCAATTTCGGTCGCCAGAACCCGCGTGAAATTTTGCGCAAGTACCACGGTAAAATTACCGTTGCCACAGTATAGTTCCAATAAATCACCGCCGAGGGACGCACTTTGCGCCAGCGCCCACTCCAGCATCTTCTGATTCACCCCTGCATTGGGTTGTGTAAAGCCACTTTCAATTTGTTGAAATCGATAAGACCTGCCAGCCACGGTTAATTCTTCAACCACGAAATCCCGCCCAATAACCACTTTCTGTTTACGGCTACGGCCCACGATATCTGCTTGCAAAAGGGTACTTAACCGATGAGCGCTGGCTTCCCATTCGCTATCCAGGGGGCGATGGTAAATCAGCGTCACAAGCGCCTCGCCGCTATGGGTGGTGAGAAATTCTATGGAAAATAGTCGCTCTCTCAGAATCGGCTCGGCGTTTAGCTGTATGAGCAGTTGTGGCATGAGCGCGCAGAGGCGCGGCGACCCGATAACAAAGTCGTCGATTACATAGGGCTGGCTGCGCTGTCCAGGACGATACATGGCGTAGTGTACGGTGTCGTGCTGATGCCAGGCTTTAAACTCCCCACGCATACGAAAATGCAATGGTGTAGATTCAAACACCGCCACATCCGGCATCTTAATATCCTGCAACTGCGTTTTGAGATCGCCCAGTTTGTCCTGAAGTTGTTGCGTGTAGTGGGTGGGGTCGATGGCATTCACGGAGGGTGTTTGGCTACAGTTGATGATCTGCTAGTATACGCCGCTGTTGTGCAAGAAGGCTGTACTGCAATCCGTTATAACTAAAATAAGGATAATGAATGTTGATTACCAAAGTAGCTATCCCGGTCAATCGCAAGGGCTTACACAATATTACGGCTTACATATTGGCCATTGTCGAGGGGCGTGCTATTAAAGAGGGGCTATGCACGTTGTTTATACAACATACCTCCGCAAGCCTGTTGATCCAGGAAGGTTACGATTCGTCCGCCAGGGCTGATCTTGAGCAGTGGCTCGATCGCCTCGTTCCGGAACAAGATTCGTTATACACCCACGACCTGGAAGGGCCCGAGGATATGCCGGCCCATATTAAATCCGCACTCACCGCCACCAGCCTGTCTATTCCCATTGTCGATAAAACCCTGGCGCTGGGCACCTGGCAGGGCATCTATTTGTGGGAGCATCGCACGGTCCCCGGGGAACGGAACCTGATTATACATATCAGTTAACGCCGCGAATTCTTGTGTCTTCCTTCGGCCTTCCCTTTGCACGCTATGCGGTTTCGTGGTGGCGCAAATCGTCCAACAAGCGCCGTATCAACCCCAACCTTTCGGTAACATCAAAGACTGCCGGGTACGCCGGGCGTCTGCAGTTTGCCGGCTCGTAGGCCGCTTGCGCTTGTAGAGTCGCGGTAGCATAATCCGTTGGCTTCCTGGATTGACCATCATCCATATTCTTCACTCGGACGCACAGCATCGACATCCATTAACGCCAGATTTGACGGCGATTTATATTTATTACAGATCAGGGGACTACCACAATGGGTTATAAAAGACCGACCTTTCAGGATAAATACGAAAATTATATTGGCGGCAAATGGGTTGCGCCAGTGGATGGTAAATATTTCGAAGATACATCGCCGATTGATAACGCGTTGGTCACACGCATTCCCCGTTCCACGTCCAAAGATATCGATCTGGCAGTTAAGGCCGCGTGGCAAGCTGCCCCCGCCTGGGGCAAAACCTCTGCCGCCGAGCGTAGCATGGTGCTATTCAAAATTGCCGACTGCATGGAGGCGAATATTGAACGTCTGGCGGTAGTGGAAACCTGCGATAACGGTAAAGGTATCCGCGAGACCCTGGGCGCCGACTTGCCGATTGCCATCGATCAGTTTCGCTATTTTGCCGGCTGTATACGGACCGAAGCGGGCAGTGTTACCAATATCGACGACGATACCGTATCCATGGAGGTACACGAACCTTACGGCGTGGTGGGTGCCATTATTCCATGGAATTTTCCGCTGCTAATGGCGGCCTGGAAAATTGCTCCTGCTATCGCAGCAGGCAACTGTATTATTGTGAAGCCAGCCGAACAAACCCCAGTGTCGGTGCTGATTTTAATGGAATTGCTAGGCGATATTCTGCCCCCCGGCGTGGTTAATATTGTTAACGGTTTTGGTCCCGAAGCGGGCAAACCGCTGGCGACTCACCCCGATGTGAAAAAAATGGCGTTCACCGGTGAAACTACCACTGGACGGTTGATTATGCAGTACGCGGCTGAAAACCTTATTCCGGTATCTCTGGAGCTGGGTGGCAAATCGCCGAATATCTTTATGGAAAGTATCATGGATGCCGACGATGAATTTTTTGATAAAGCCATCGAAGGACTGGTGTTGTTTGCGCTCAACCAGGGGCAGGTGTGTACCGCTCCCTCGCGAGCTCTGATTCAGGAAAGTATTTACGAAAAATTTATGGCGCGATGCCTCGAGCGCATTGCCGCGATCAATATGGGCGACCCATACGAACTGACCACCATGATGGGTGCCCAGGCATCCAACGACCAGTACGAAAAAATCATGAGCTATATCGACATTGGTAAACAGGAAGGTGCCGAAGTTCTGTGTGGTGGCGCGGCTCACAAAAACGACCAGTATCCGAACGGATTTTATGTGCAGCCTACGGTTTTCAAGGGCCACAACAAAATGCGTGTGTTCCAGGAAGAAATTTTTGGGCCAGTACTCGCGGTGACCACATTTAAGGACGAAGATGAAGCATTAGCGATTGCCAATGACACGTTGTACGGTCTCGGTTCTGCTATCTGGTCAAGGGATATGCATCAGGTGCAGAAGTTTACCAAGGGACTCCAGGCCGGGCGGGTCTGGGTGAACTGCTACCACGTATATCCAGCCGGCGCGTCATTTGGCGGGTATAAAAATTCTGGTTTTGGTCGCGAAAATCACCACATGATGCTGGAGCACTACCGTCAAACGAAAAATGTGTTGATTTCCTACAACAAGAACAAGCTGGGCTTCTTTTGATGGTTAACGCGCGTTTGCGCAATGGTTAAAGACTAGGTTACTTACCATGGTATCCACGTTGGTTACCGAACGAGTCAGTGTTACTCCCGCGGCTGAGGCGATTATCGATCAGCTACGGGAGCAACATGGCGCGCTGATGTTTCATCAAAGTGGTGGTTGTTGTGACGGTTCGTCACCTATGTGTTTTGCGGTGGGGGATTATCGGCTGGGCAGTAGAGACTTGTGTCTTGGCGAGGTTCACGGCTGCAAGTTTTATATGGGCGCGCAACAGTTTGAATATTATAAAAACTCCCACACCATTGTCGATGTGGTGCCCGGCAGGGGCGCCAGTTTTTCCCTGGAAATCCCATTAGGTGTGCGCTTTCTGACACGCTCGCGGTTGTTTACGGAAGACGAACTGGCCAATCTACGCCCCGTCGAAGCGGCCTGATGGTTCGAGAACCCGGGTACCGCGGACTCAGGCGTGCATAAAACAAGTTAAAGCCCGCGTCACCTGTTGGCTACCGACCGGAAAATACCGGCTTGCGTTTTTCCAGCCAGGCGGTTACCGCTTCTTTATGATCTTCTGTATGTACCATTTGATACTGTAGTCTGAGGGTGTGGTCGGCGGCCGCGTCCAGATTCATACCGTACGAGACATTGATGGCTTTTTTGATCGCGCCGATGGCGCAGGGTCCCGTAGCCAGGCGTGCGGCAAGTTGTTCGGCATGGGCAATTAATAGTTGATCGTCCACGACTTCCTCAACCAGTCCGATGCGCAGGGCCTGTTGTGCGTCGATCAGATCCCCGGTCATGGCGAGGCGCTTGGCCCAGCCGTCCCCCACCAGGCGGGGTAACAGATAACTGCCAATTTCGGGGGCCAGCCCCATACGCACAAAGAATTCACCTAATTTTGCACTCGCGCCGGCAATGCGCATATCGCAACACAGCGCGATGTCGAAACCACCGCCGACCGCGACACCATTAATGGCGGCAATAACGGGCATATCCAGATCGATCAGTTTTCGATACATAACCATCGCGTCGTCGATGTAACGATGAAAATCCGCAACCGATTTGGAGCGCAGTGGATTTACGTCTTCGTGAATATCGCCCCCCGCACAAAAGGCACGGCCAGCGCCGGTTACGATTAGCGCCCGTATGGTGGAATCCTGTGCAACGACGTCGCAGGCGCGGGAAATATCGTTAATCAGCGCGGGATCCATGGCGTTGAGTGCGTCGGGGCGATTAAGAAGTAGTGTTGCAAATCCGGCGGCATGCCGGCTCAGCCGTATAGTTTCGAATGGTTCGATATCGTTGGTCATAGCGACTGCCTGTGTGGGTCCCGCTGCTGGGACCTGTACGAATTGGGTGGAAAATGCTCACCGTTGAACTACAGCATACTCGGTTGATCTCCGTCAAACCAAGGAGCGGATTACCAGAAGATCCAGAACTTTATGTACCCGTCAGGGTCTGTAAAATGGTAACTTAATCACGCTTGTTGCGCGGTCTGTGGATTTAGACAGTTTTTATAACCGCCTGTGTCGTCGCCAATCAGGGCGGCGTTTGACCATACTACCGGAAATTCGAATACAACTATGCAGTGGGTCAGTTCTCCATGATATTTTGTTCGAATGTCCACCCTCGGCGCTGGGTGTGCTCGCTATTACTGGTTTTGGTTATGCCGGTAACCGGGCTGGCCGGTGCCTCGGGTTCCCACTCAATAACGCATGTTGGGATGGAGGGAGCAAGTCCCGACGTAAGTAATGGCTCCCACGCGATGACGAATTCTGGACCCGCTCACTGCGATGATAACCGTCACCTCTCAGTGCCTGGTCTGGATCACCATAACCGCAGCACGATGAAGGGGCATGCTGGCTGCGACGGATCAACTCACCCCTGTCAATGTTTGTCCGGTGCCTGTGCGTCGCCAATGGCGCCAGTTGCTTATATCAATATGCCGCTACCCGCGCCTGTTGCGGATCAGCTTTCCGATTCAACATTCCTGCCTACGGTGCGTCGCACCGGCGTTCGTTACCGACCTCCTATTCAAGTCTGATAGTTGTTTTTAACGTTATGACGTCGAAGCGCGTCATTCCTGACGGCTGACGCGCCACCCTGGGGACGCATTCGTCATTCCAGTTATTGATTGAATATCGGGAGACAGACTGTGAAATGGTACTTATTCAAACACTCGTGTTTACGCCTGTTGGTGGCGATGTTAGTGATTTTCTTCGGGTCGAGTGGAGCCTGGGCCGAAGATCCGGTGGCGCTAACGGTCTATAAGGATGCCAATTGCGGCTGCTGTTCCCTTTGGGCGCAGCATCTGCCGAGCGAGGACTTTACCGTAGAGCTGAGAGATAGCCTGGATATGGCGGAGGTAAAAACGCGGCTTGGCATTCCAGCTCAATATCAAAGTTGCCATACCGCCCACAGCGAGACTGGGGGTTATGTTTTTGAAGGCCATATTCCGGCACGGATAATCCGCCGTTTTTTGGCGGAAAAACCGGCGGGAGCGCGCGGCTTGGCCGTGCCTGGCATGCCCATCGGTAGTCCGGGCATGGAGATGCAGGATCGTTTTCAGCCCTATCAAGTGATGTTATTGCGCACCGATGGTGGCGTTGAATTGTACGAACAAGTCACGGCCCCCGAGGCAACGAATTAAGGAACCGCGAAAATGAAACTGAAAAATTATATGCCGGGGTCGAACGAAGTATCTTTATCTCGCAGACGCTTCGTACTTGGAACCTGCGCATCGGGTGCCCTGTTGATGGCGGGTGGGAGTGTGCGCGCGCAACCTGGCTCGGCTGCGTTAGAGTCGCCCGTGTTGACCGGCCCTCATTTCAATCTGAATATAGGTTATCAGCCGGTCAATTTTACCGGCGTGGAGCGTATTGCGACCGCCGTTAACGGCAGTGTTCCCGGTCCGTTATTGCGCTGGAAAGAAGGTCAGGACGTCACGCTCACTGTGACCAATCATTTGCCGCACCAAAGCTCCATTCACTGGCATGGCATTATTTTACCTGCGGCTATGGACGGCGTCCCCGGCATCAGCTTTCCCGGCATCGCTCCGGGAGATAGTTATGAATACCGATTTCGCGTGGGCCAGAGTGGCACGTACTGGTATCACAGCCATTCTGGATTTCAGGAGCAAACGGGTCTGCTTGGGCCAATTATTATAGAGCCCGCAACCCCCGATCCGATTGTCTGTGACAGGGACTATGTGGTGATGCTGTCTGACTGGAGCGACGAGGCGCCGGAACAGATTTTCCACAAACTGAAAAAATTAAGTCACTACTACAATTTTCGCGAGCGCACCGCGGGAGATCTATGGGGGGAGGTGCAGGCCAAAGGAGTCGTGCAAACCTGGCGCGACCGACAAATGTGGAACCGTATGCGTATGAGTGACCGGGATATCTCCGATGTGACCGGGTATACCTATACTTTTTTGATGAATGGTCAAACACCGGCTGCGGGCTGGACCGGGTTATTTAACGATGGCGAAAAAATACGTTTGCGGTTTATTAATGGCGCGGCGATGACGTTTTTCGATGTGCGTATTCCCGGGTTGAAAATGACTGTGGTTGCAGCAGATGGTCAAAAGGTTGAACCGGTGTCCGTGGACGAGTTTCGTATCGGTGTTGCGGAAACTTACGATGTGATTGTCGAACCCGAGAACGATACTGCTTATACGCTGTTTGCCCAGGCCATAGACCGCACAGGTTTTGCGCGCGGGACCTTGACGCCGGATATGTCGGTCACCAGTGAAATCCCCGCCATGGATGCTGCGCCAGTGTTATCCCATGTGGATATGGGTATGAATATGGCTGGCATGAATATGACGGGTGCAGACCACAATGCGCACAACCCGAATACGGCACCGTCAATGGCAGGCGAAAAGAAGGCAATTATGCCGAATCAAATGCCCGGGATGGATCACAGTGCGCACAATATGGCTGAGCCGAAACCCGCAATTGGCAGCGGTGGGGCGGGTTACGGTCGTGACGTTGAGGTTCGACACGCCGCGACAGAGTTCGGTCCTCAGGTGGATAGTCGCGCCGAGGGTGCCCGCTACCGACTGAATGATCCGGGTGTTGGGCTGCGGGACAACGGGCGTAAGGTGTTGGTGTACGCAGATTTACGCAACCTGTACGCCACGCCAGACCCCCGTGAGCCGGAGCGGGAAATCGAATTGCATTTGACCGGTAATATGCGCCGCTATATGTGGTCGATGGATGGCATAAGTTTTGCCGATGCTGAACCCTTGCCCTTACGCCTCGGTGAACGGGTGCGCATTACGTTGGTCAACGACACCATGATGCATCA
The DNA here is from genome assembly GCA_041601945.1 of Porticoccaceae bacterium. GTDB lineage: Bacteria > Pseudomonadota > Gammaproteobacteria > Pseudomonadales > Porticoccaceae > JBFJKD01. The sequence continues at coordinate 20,572 of JBFIHG010000011.1, forward strand.
CCCCATTCATTTGCACGGCATGTGGAGTGATCTGGAAACTGGCGACGGCAAATACATCCCCCGCAAGCACACGGTGGTGGTACAGCCCGGGGCGAAGATCAGTTATCTGGTAACCGCAGATGCGCCGGGCAGCTGGGCTTATCACTGCCATTTGCTGTATCACATGATGGGTATGTTTCGCGAGGTGGTGGTTAGTTAACGCAACGCTAGCGTTTGAATGGCGCGTGTTAAAACACAAGTAATCACGTGACGAACAGGTAAAAACAGCAAAGTGCTGACAAGGAATTTATCTATGAACAACGTTATGCAGATTGGCAAATTATTGATATTAGCGTCGGCGGTAATATTTTCATCTGCTCTGCGCGCCGATATGGGGATGGACGATAATCCCGTACTTGCCAAGGTTATGCTCGATCGACTGGAGTTACGGGTGACCGACGGCGAGGACATTCTGAATTGGGAAGGTCAGGGCTGGCTGGGCACGGATTTAAATAAACTCTGGATAAAAATGGAAGGTGAGCGGCGAGGGAGTGTCACTGAGGACGCTGAAATTCAGGCGCTATACAGTCGTGCTATCGCGCCATTCTGGGATGTGCAGATCGGCGCGCGACGCGACTTTCAACCCGCTTCCGCCCCTGGTTCAGATCGCACCTGGGGGGTTATTGGCCTGCAGGGGTTGGCGCCCTATTTTTTCGAGATAAACAGTGCATTATTTGTAGGGGAATCAGGGCGTACGGGTTTACGCCTCGAAGCCGAATACGAATTACTGTTCACACAACGTCTGATTTTGACGCCCGCGGTGGAAATGAATTTTTATGGTCAAAATGACGTGGATACGGGCACCGGCTCCGGCCTGTCGGACATCGAAGCGGGCTTGCGTCTACGCTACGAGATACGCCGAGAATTTGCGCCCTATATCGGCGTCAACTGGAATAGAAAATACGGAAATTCGGCAAACTTTGCAGATGCAGAAAATAACGACGTAGAAGACGTGCAGTGGGTGCTGGGCGTGCGTGCCTGGCTTTGAATAAGCCGATTGAATAAACCGATCAAGTGGGCCGATACAGCTGATCGGTTTTTGCTGCGAGAATAAAATCATTTTCCTGCAACCCATTTTCTCGTCGCGAACCCCAGATAATGGTGACCGACAGGGACGCGGTGATTATGACCGGGCTATAGTTGGCCTGCATTGCGAGGTCGCCCACCGTGGCGGTGAACGCCAGCGCCGCAGCATAGGTCTCGAACATAAATCGGCGTTGCAGACGCTGGGAGTCGTTGTCGCTGACATGACGCCAGGCGGGCAACTCGGCCATTAACGCTGCCTGATCGGCCGCATTGGGTGCCAACGTGTCGGTGTCACTACTCAGATCGCGGTCGGCTAATAACATTTACATTCCTTTCTTGCGAGCAGTGCAGGGCACGCGGTTATAAACAATTTTCTGGTTTGGGCAGGCCCGCGATTTTACTGGCTATGCGGGCCGGGCTCGGTGGAAATAATCGCAGTAAATAAATACTGCGACCTTTTTGTGCACCCAGTTGTAGTTCGATGTATTTTACCAGGGGTCGCATGGCCGGAGAGAGTTCGTATTGCTGGTAAAATTGGCGCAGTAAAAGGATGATTTCCCAGTGTTCCGCGCCTAAGTTAATTCCTTCCTGCGCGGCGGTGGTGGTCGCGAAGGATTCCGACCAGTCTGCTGCCGCCAGCAGATAGCCCTCTTTATCAACCTTAAGCGTGTCTGCTTTCATGGTAAGTGTTTAATACCAGCTGTGTACTTTGTCCGCCGTTACCGACAGCGATACAAATTCGTCAAAGGTTGCGAGGGACACAGCACTCAACAAATGGTAGGTTAATCCCCGCGCGAGTATGTCATTTTCCAGAGCGTAGACGCGAATATTGCGCTCCGTCAGTTTACTCACGTCCGCTTCCTGTGAGTGACCCGGCGTCGCGCCATAGACGCCGTCTTCAATCAGTAATAGTACATCGCCCGGTGCAATCAGGCGCAGGCAGCTGGCCAGCGTAGTCTGTTGAAAAGGTGATTTATTGACAGTATGTAAAATCATCAGAAACCTAGAATAACATCACTATCAGCGAGTAACCTGCTGGTTTGCGCAGGGTCGATAATGGTCACGTTATCCGGTAGATCGCTTGCGGTTAGTTGGCGGGCGTCGAGAGAATCCCGTTCAACGAATAATTTTTCTACCCCATACAACGGCAGGGCGCTCAGCATGGCGTAGTGATTTTTTTGTTGGATTGCGGCACCTTGCTGGTGGGCTAATAGTTGCCATACCCCATCATCCATAAATAACACGGTGGGGTTCGCCCCAAACGAACCGGTGCCGAGGGCCGCTTCCAGTGCTTCTCGCGCCAGCGCCGTTCCATAGGGCCCGTGGCGCATCACAAACAGAATATTTTTACGGGGAGTGCTCATACTCAGGTGCCAAAGGTAACAACGCGGTCGGCCTGCTCACAGGCTTCCACCAGTTCGCCCAGACCGCCAAGGACAAACTCGGGGGCCAGGGTGGGGCTGTCAATGTTCAGACGCGCGGCTTCATCGGCGTCGAGAATACCCCGGCGTACCGCAGCCGCTACACACACTACGGCATTGATGCGATTATCCCGTACCAGGGTCTGCCAGGCCGCCGGCAGATCAAATTCATCCCGTGGCACCGGGCGCACCGCGGCCCCGTTATAGCTCCCTTCATGATAGAAAAATACACTGTATATACTGTGTCCCTGGCCCAGGGCCGCGAGCGCGTACTGGTAAGCGGTGTGCGCGCCAGCGCTGGTATAGGGCGCGCCGTGAATGATGAGGGAAATTTTAATCGTCGTGGCTCGATAGGGGTTGCGAACATTGTAACAAATTTGTATTGCTGAATAACTGGCGAATATCCGGGAGTGCGTCGGCGTAACGCGGTTGCTTTATTCGCCAAACCCAATATATTGAGAGCATAAGCTTTGCGGTGGGTCGGTTGCCGGGACCATTTCGCTGACGAAGCCAGTAGCGACCAAATTCGTTATCAAAAAAGAGTAAAACTATGATCACCAAAGAAGATATGTATTTCCACACCCCAACGTCCGACGATCCTTACTGGGCGGAGACCAATTACTTCGGTTTTTATGTGCCGGGGGAACCATTACACGTTAATGTTTACGTCCTGACCCGTAAAAATCTGGGCGTAGTGTTATCGAGCGTGACGGTTACGGATGGATTTTCCAACAGCGCGCATCTGGTGAAATATTCCAATAACCAGGTGCACTTACCCTTTCCGAAAACCAATCTGGACAGCTACGAACTGGGTAACGGGCTGGCAATAAAATGTACAAAGCCGGTTATGGATTATGCAATCAGGTTTGATGACCAGCACCGGATGGCGTTTAACGTGGAATTCAAGGCGTTGATGGCACCTTACGATATTCACGACCCGGCCATGGATCCACTGGCTACCGCCGCGGACAACGTTTCTAAAACCGCCTACGCAGGGCATTGGGATCAGAGCGGCCGAGTAGCCGGTGAATTGGTGCTGGATGGACAGCGTTACGACATTGACTGCGTGTCGAGCATGGATCACAGCTGGGGCCAGCGCAAGGAGGATCAGTTTAAGAACTTCTGCTGGCTCAACGCCAATTTCGATAACGACGTTAGCATTCATTGTATCTGGGCAATTAACCCGGATGATATCAATGACTACTGCGCGGTAGTGCACGGTTATGTGCGCGAAGGCGATAAGGTTTACGGTCTGGTTAAGGGCTCCGGCAAACTACGGCGCAACGGTCTGTTGCACCAGCATATGGATCTTCAGGTCGAGGATATACGCGGTACGCTACATCACTTTACGGGCACGGCATTCACTTCCAACCCTTGGCAGCCCTGGCCATTTGTGTACACAACACAATCGTTATTGCGTTGGGATTTGGGCGGTGTTGTCGGTTGGGGCGAGGTGCAGGATGTATGTATGTGACCCCGTAGGCGGGGCTGGGAATTAGCTGTGGTGGTCAAACTACGGGTAACCCTGTTGTGCTAAAAATATCCAACAACCTGTCCATCCCTGATGACGAAATTGAACTGTCCGCGATCCGGGCTCAGGGGGCGGGTGGGCAGAACGTCAATAAGGTTTCCTCCGCCATTCATCTGCGCTTTGATATTCACCGCTCCTCGCTGCCAGATTTCCACAAGCAGCGTTTGTTGCACCTTAACGATCGCCGTATTAATAAGGAAGGTGTAGTTATCATCAAGGCGCAGCGCTTTCGCACCCAGGAAAAAAATCGCGAGGATGCCCTGGAGCGTCTAAAGTTGTTAATCACAACGGCTGCAGTGGTGCAAAAAGTCAGGCGTCCCACCAAAGCGACAAAGGGCTCACAGCAAAGACGCCTAGATAGCAAAACCCAGCGCAGCAGGACCAAACAACTACGCGGCAAAATCCTTGAATAGGGCCGGATAACGAGAGTTAACTCACTCCGATACTATTGTTCAGGAATTACGGGTGGGCGGCGTCACTGGCCAGATATTGCGTTGCTGCCAGTCAGTTTGCAGATACAGCGTCTCTACCTTAGTGCGTGCCCAGGGTGTTTTACGCAGAAATTTGAGGCTGGAAGCTATACTCGGATCGTTGGTAAAGCATTTTATCGGAATACGCTTGCCCAGCTCCTCCCAGCCATAGTGTTCCGCCAGAAGCGTCACGAGCTTCTCCAGTGTTACCCCGTGCAGTGGGTCTTGAGAGCCTGCTTTGGTCATACTCGCCAAACGTCGTTTTTGCTGGCCACAGATATTTAGCGGGTTTCGGGCTGGCTGCCAGGCTTCTGTTCGGCCTTTTTGACGCGAATTTTGCTGCCGGCGACTTCCTTGCCATTGAGGTTCTTCATTGCGGCTTTGGCCGCCCCGGGGCTAGGCATTTCGACGAAACCAAAACCCTTGGAGCCGCCTGTGACTTTATCGACAACCAGCGTACAGGACTGCACGACCCCATGGGGTTCGAACAAAGCCAGCAGCTCTGCCTGAGAGGTGGTGCGGGCCAGGTTGCGGATCAGTAGTTTCATGATGTCACCGTGTTATCATGGGCGGGCACTATACAGCGTTTCGCCAAACCGGGCACTGCTATGGGTTGCGCCAGGCTTTCTGGATTGAGTATACGTGGCAACGCTATGAAAAATCACACTTTTCCATATATAGCAGTCGGCCTGGGCGTAATTCTTATGTTGGTCGTCACCAAGGGCAACGAGTTGCGTGCCAGCGGTGCTTCCGAGATTCCATTGCTAACGCTGCTGGTTATTAGTGAGGTCGCTTTTTTTGCCACGGCTATCGGAGCGTTCATAGGGTTTAAGCATATACGGACGGTTGGCTTTAAGACCAGCTACTCCCTGGTTACGGCGGCCTGTGTGCTTCTGGCTGGACAATTCTTATGGCTGGGACTGGGTTTGTGGCCCCGTTAAAAGCGTGGTCAGGCAAGCTGGGAATCCGGCAGAGAATGTAGAGGGGTATCGCTTTAGATAGAACCAGAAAGATTGCACCTTAAGCAATGCCCGATCTGAAATTGCTTAAACATAGAATTCAACTAACAGGATTAAACATGGCCAAACCAAATTACTCGTTCCAGAAGCGTCAGAGAGATCTCGCCAAGAAAATTAAAAAGGAAGAGAAGAAAGCCAAAAAAGCCGCTGCCAAGGGTGAGTTGCCCGAGCAGCCCGAGCAGGATGAGTCGGCCACGCCGCCCGCCGATGACACGCCCGCGTCCTGAGCTGTAACGGTTTCGGGTCGATCGTGCGCGCCATATCTTCTCCTAGATTGGGACTCAACAGGCCTGATTTATTGGACGCATTAGCCGGTCTTTCTTGTTATCCGCTAGATATTTTTTAGGCAATAGCCACCAAACGGCAATGAGATCGTCGGGGATATGTTTCGTCTATTTTCTTTCGAGTAATATATTTAGAAAAACTGGTGATGCGCTGTAAGGACGTAAATATAAAATCAGTATGAAAAATGCCTCTTACTCAATGCTTCGGGCTACTCTCACAAATTTAATATCAGTCTTTTTGGTATTCACAAACATTTATTTAAAGCCTGAAGACCGTAAATTATATTGCAGGAACTAGATATCACTAGATATGGTAATTATGAACACCTGGCTCCCCTATATACTCCCCCCGCTGATTGGCGCTTTTATTGGCGCCCTGACTAACGACGTTGCTATTCGCATGTTGTTCAGGCCCTATGCGGCGCGGCATATCGGCAAGTGGCGGGTGCCTTTTACGCCGGGTCTGATCCCCCGCGAACGCCACCATATTGCCGAATCAATCGCTGATACCTTTGTCGCCCATGTGTTTAGTCATGACGACGTGGCGGAATTATTCCTGACCGATAAGGTTAAGGCTCAGCTCAAAATCAAGGTGGACGAGCTGATCGGAAAGTTAGGTGGCATGCTCAATGTCAATGAAATGATGCTGGGCATGGCGCGCAAAATGGCCGGCGCCTACCTGATTGAGGAAATCGGCAAGGTCGCAGCGGAAATGGGTCAGGAAAGTGACGCGATCAAGCAACGGATTCAGAATAAAATCGATAATCTGGATGTGGCGACCCTGGAAGAGCTGGTGATGGGTTTTTCCCGCAAACAGTTTCGACATATTACCTGGTTTGGTGCCCTGCTGGGCTTTATGATTGGTGGGGTACAGGTGCTGGTGTTTCATTTTTTGCTATAAATATGAGCAAAAATAAGCTCGACCGCCCCACCGTTTTTTGTGCAGGCAATCATTTGATCAAGCATGGCGAAACACAGCGCCTTTGTAATAGGTCATGCCCGATTAGTTTTCTAGAATCAGCATTTAGGCGCAGTTGGCCGTCCGGTTTGCGGTAGTTCTTGAGCTGAAATGCAACGCAGCGAGGGGATTAGATACCTTCAATCCTGAGAGTTTTGGGGGATCTCTGGATTGAGCAGGTCAGGGGAAGATTATTGGTCGGAGAGACAGGATTTGAACCTGCGACCCCTGCGTCCCGAACGCAGTGCTCTACCAAGCTGAGCTACTCTCCGATTGCCCACAAAACGAGCGGGCGCATTATAGCACTGCAAATTGTGCTGTAAATCCGCGCAGGCCAGTTCGGTCGTTATATCCTTAATAGCCAGGTTGCAGTGCGTCCTTGCCTGGTCTGGAGGAACTCCGCTGGGCCAGTTGGGTGACTAAAAGCAGAAGTTTGGTCAAAAAGTGTATTCGGTGCCATACTTAAGGCGGCTCAACCGAAGGACAGGTGATGTTGTGACTGCATCGAGCACCGACAAAATTCGTGAAAAGAAGCGCCGTTTCCTCAAGCGCGAGCAACGCATTATCGATACCGCCCTGCGGCTGCTAATCAAACAGGGTATCGAGCAGGTGACGGTATCGGCGATCTCGAAGGAAGCGGGTATCGGCAAAGGCACCGTGTATAAGCATTTTCAGAGCAAAGCCGAGATCATGATGCGCATTATGCTCGACTACGAGCAGAATATTGGCGCGAATCTCCAGGCGGGTATCGTGGCGACGGAGCGCGGCGACCCGGGTGCCGCAGCAAAGGCCTATTTTAGCTCCAGGTTGTCGAATCCGGCGTTGGACAGGTTGGTGCAACAACTGGAAGCGCGACTGGAAAACAGCCCGGAGGTGAGTGCGCAGATGGCCGAGGTGCATGCGGTGCGTCGTTCAACCGCACGGGCGTTAAACCAGATGGTGGCGAAACTGATTAAGCGCGGTTTGCTGGAAGATGTGCCTCCCCATTATCACTACCTGGCTTGCTGGGCATTGGCGCAGGGCGCCGTGGAGGTCTGTTTTAACAAGGGTTTTGCCGACCAGTTCGACGACAAAACGGATTTGCTGGATTTTATCGCCCATATCGGCGTCACGATGGGCAATCGCGGCCAGCTACGCAAGTAACGGCGCGACGGGAGCAGTGTTGTGACGGACAAACAAATAACGGAGCACAAATCGCCGCAACGCACTGGTGATCTGGAGCGGCTGTATCAGGATTTGCTCGATAATCAGGCGGCAACGGTAAAAAAATTGCCCCCGGTCGAGAGCTGGAACCCACACTTGAGCGGGGACATTGATATTGTCGTTGAACGCAACGGCGACTGGGTTCACGAGGGCGTAAGAATTAAACGCGAACCGCTCGTGCGTTTGTTTTCGACCATTTTAAAACGGGAAGGGGATGAGTATTTTCTGGTCACCCCTGTGGAAAAATGGCGTATTCAGGTGCGCGATGTACCCTTTGCGGTGATCGCGGTCGCTGCACAACAGCGCAGTGGGGAACAGGTGTTGGTATTTACCACCCGCACCGGGGACGAAACCATAGCGGGACCGAACAACCCGATACGAGTGGTTATTAACCAGGCTACCGGCGAACCGTCGCCCTACGTGCTGGTACGTAAAAACCTGGAAGGGCTGATCCAACGTAATGTCTACTACGAACTGGTGGAGATGGCGGAAACGCGCGAGATAAATGGCCAAAAAATTTATGGCGTAACCAGTCTCGGTCAATTTTATAATCTGGCTTAAAACGGAATACAAATGAATGTAGTAAGAACTCGCTGGCTGGCGGTCGTGGCGATCACAGTACTTTTCTCCATGGGATCCCGCGGTGAGGTGGCCGAGGCGGACGACACGTTATCGTTATTGGCAAATTATGTGCGCGTCAATACCAGCAATCCGCCGGGCAATGAAAGTCGCGCAGTGGAATTTTTTGCAAAGATCCTCACGGCCGAGGGTATTGCCTTTGACACGGTGGAATCTGCGCCGGGACGGGGCAATTTATGGGCACGCTTACCCGGTGGCGACCAACCGGCCCTGATATTGTTGCACCATACCGATGTGGTGCCTGCCGATCCGGCCCGTTGGCAACATAAGCCTTTTGGTGGTGAGGTGGCGGACGGCTTTCTGCACGGACGGGGCACGGTGGATACCAAGTCTCTGGGCATCTTTCATCTACAGGCATTTATTGCATTACACCGGGCAGGTAAACCCCTTAATCGCGACGTAATTTTTATGGCCACGGCGGATGAGGAGGCGGGCGGCGCATTAGGCGTTGGCTGGTTGCTTGAGCATCGGCCGGAACTGTTGGATGGGGTAGGGGCAGTATTTAACGAGGGGGGTTACGGCGAGTTGCACGGTGACACTCTGACCTTTGCGGTGGAGGTTACCCAGAAAGTGCCGCTGTGGCTGCGTATACAGACTCAGGATGAACCGGGACACGGCGCCACGCCGCGCACAGATAATGCAGTGAATCGACTGGTGCGTGCATTGGCGCGGGTCGAAGGATTTGAGTTTCCCGCACGTTTGATTCCGCCGGTGGCGCAATACCTGAAAGGTATCGCCGCTATCACGCCGGCGCCCTGGGGCAAACGTTTTGCCGATCCCGAGAAAATGGTGGGGAATCCACAGCAGATGCGAGCATTGCATGGCCACGATCATCGTCTGCATGCGTTGCTGCGCAGCACCTGTGCAGTGACACGTCTGGCAGGCAGCGAAAAAATCAATTCCATTCCCGGTACTGCCAGCGCGGAGCTCGATTGCCGACTGTTACCAGATCAGGAGCCTGAACAGGCATTGCAGATGCTGACCGCGGCGGTGAATGATCCTGAAGTGTCCATTACCACGCTGTTAAATTTTGGTGCGGGGGTATCCGCTACTGACGATCCGGCCTATCGCGCGATTGAAACCACATTGCGACGGGATTTTCCGGACGCGCTGGTATTGCCGAAAGTTGCGGCTGGTTTTACGGACAGTCATTACTTTCGCGAACGTGGCATCGCCGCCTACGGTTTCTCGCCGATTATTATCAGTAACGAAGAGCGCGACGGTGTGCACGGCGATAATGAAAAGCTTTCCGTTGACGATATTGAGCGGGGTACTCAGCTAATGAGCGTGATCGTCAATTCTCTGGTGTACGACGCGCCTGACGAGCCCTGAGCGCGCTACAGGCCGGGATTCACAGAACGCCCGGCAAAACGTTCGGCCTCGCGATATTCGGGCCACAGTTGTAGCAGGCTGGCCAGATCCTGAGGGCGACTGCCGTGTACAACAATACCATCGGCACCGGCGGCGAAATAATCTTTGAAACGACCGGCACAGTGCTGAGCAGTGCCCAGGGCGTTGCCCTCGTATAGCCATTTTTCCGGCCACAGATCCCGCTGGCGTCGTAGCTCGTCGTATTCCCGGGTGACGCCTTCGTCCCCCATATTGCCGCCTTTGGTTTGATTTATGCCGGCCATAATGGCTTCGCGAACCGGCAGTACTTCCTCCAGAGACCACTGGTTGACGGCGCACACGGCTTCCAGAATATGGGGTAGAACCGCGTAAGTGCCCATGCGACGCACGATATATTCCAGTTGTTTCTCTTCATCCACATCGCTGGCGGTGACCACTATTGGCCAGATTCTGACGCTGTCCGGATCCCGCCCGGCGTCGCTGGCGCCGCGCCGTACTATCTCAATGGAAGCCGCTACGCCCGCTGTGCTCCATAGCGGTTGCAGCACCACACCATCCGCATGTTGACCCGCCCAGTACAGGGTTTTGGGGCCCATGGCTGCCATAATAATTGGCGGGATAACTTCCAGCTCAAGGCCAAGTTTGGCGTTGGTCAAGGTGCCCGCTGGGCCGTCATAGGTGACCGCTTCGCCTCGCCACAGGCGACGCAGAATATCGAAATAATCGGCAAACAGGCGAAAATTCATATGCGGAATGCCGATACTGTCCGCCAGCGAGTTGAAGCCACGGCCAACACCGAGAGCGAAACGATTGTCGGACATCAGCATCATGGTGGAGGCATAAGCGGCGGTCAGCAGTGGATTGCGGGCCGGGAGGTTGGCAATCAGGCCTGCAATAATCGCCATGTTGGGGGACTTGGCGAGACTGATGCCGGACAGGACCCCCAGTTCTTTATTGCTGAGGCGTTCCGAAAGCCAGACGGATCCAAAACCCAGGCTGTCGCCAACGGGCACGTCTTCGAAGATTTGTTGGGGATTAACGGCATGGCCGGGCAGGGCATAGAAACCCAATTCGGGGAATTGCTGCATAGGTATCTTCCTTTTTCTGTCCAGTCAGATTATAGCCAAACATTGCCGCAGGTTCAGGCAGGCGCAGACGTTAGTCTACGCCATTGCGAACACAAAGCCGCTAATCCTGTGGTGCAGAGGAAAATAAATGCGTATTTTTAGTTCCCAATGGGGCGCGCCGCGAGCGTCTTTATGGGATCAGTCGTAGGCCAGCGGTGTAGCCAGTAGTCAGGCCACGCCCAGTCGTTTTAAATTGTCCACCAGCCACTCGCGCCGCTGTGCCGACACGTCGTCCACCGGTGGCAGCATATAACCACCATTCAGGCCAATGGCATCGTACCAGGGCTTGAGTAACGCAAATGCCGACGCATAACTGGCGGTCTGGACGATATGCCACACGGTTTGATCTTCCACAAAATCAGACACGTCCCGCAGGGATTTCCATACCTGGTAGGCTTCGTCCATCTTGCCGGCTTCCGCCAGTTTTTTATATTCTTGAATCACCGCACGCTTTTTGCCAAACACGGTGTAGTGGAAAGCGGCCCACTGAATAAACGGATAACCGGCGCGCAGATCGTCGTAGAAATATTGTTCCATCGGCTCGCTAACGAAAAAGTCCTCGCGCAATTCGCGGCGCAATTTGTAAGTGTCCGAGCGTCGTAGACTGCCCTGTTTTACACCGACAATAGTATCGATATCCGCCAGCCGTCTTACCAGGTCAAAACTCAGCACCGTACCCGAAACCGGCGTGCGATACAGAATCATCGCCATATCGGTGTTATCCGCGAGGTATTTATAAAACGCAAAAATTTCGTCGTCGGTTTTAAGTTGCACCGCCGGGTTCATCACTTCCGCACTGCGATACCCCATCTTCTCGACAAGTTGCATTTTTTCAAGTGCCTGGCGGGCGCTGAAATCGAGAATAATGGTTGAAATATCAATTCGGCCTTTTACCGCGTCGGCGATCACTTCGTGATAATTAAGCCATTCCGATAATGTTAAATTCCAGGCTTCGGCGATAAATCCACCGACCACAATGCCGTCCATGCCCATCTCGACAAACTGCTCAATATTATCTCGCAGCGCCGGTTCGTCGAGCAGACCTTCTTTGGTGAAAGGCGTTAACGGGGCATCGTAAAATCCGCGCAAATTTTTCTGCGCCCATTGTTTGGCTTCTGCTCGTGTGTATTCCATAATTTTTCTCAGCTACAAATAATGGTTATGACTTGCCTAATTTGACTAAACAGGCCGGACATCTGGGCCCGGCTGTTGTTATCTTATCGGGGCGAAGTCTTACATAAATACCGACAGATTTTCGTCGAGGACTACGTGTTGATCGAACACAATGTGCCGTCGCGCCAGACGCCAGTTGCCATCGACATTGCGCAGACGGTCGCGCCGTGCCGCCACAAACCAGGCTTCCTCATCCTGGCGACGGTTGCGATACAGAATAATATTGGAAAACACCGCCAGCTCGTTTTCGTTTTCGGTATATTCCGCTTCGACATTGGACACGATACGTCGCACGCGGGCGGGTGGATCTTCAATCCATGCCAGACCAGTCTCGAAGCGCTGAATACGATGTTCAATATCGGTGTAATCATCGTTATAGACTGAAGATGAATTTTCCGGCGTTGGTGTGGGCCGTTTGTCTTTGCGAAAACGGTTCTCCCGTATCGGCAGCCAGTAATGAATATCTTCGGTTAATGTGGCCTGCCAGGGACGAAATTGTTCTTCGTCCAGCAGGCGCGCCTCGCGGAATAAAAACGATTGAACAACATAATGTAATTCGAGAGGCACCAGGGTGCCTGGTGCTTTGGCGCTCATTTTTTATGCTCCTTGGTACGGCGGGCCATAATTTCCTCCCAGGTATCGCAGCTCATCATGGTTTCCCACATGCGCAGAAAATTACGCTGCGCCGCTTCGTTATCTCCCGGTTCAGACATCATGCTCGGAAACATTTCAGAATCCAGTCGCTCCGCGCCTAGCCCCATTTCGGCATTCAACGGCTGGTTGCGCGTCACCCATCCTTCTGAGGAGTTGGTGTTGCCCTCCATGTTTTCACCGTCATCGCCCTCAAGAATGCCAGCGACCCCAAACGTTTTTTCATTGGTGTGGCGAATGCCGCGTTTGAGTTCTTCCGGCATATCCCGTTCGACAAGCGTCCAGGTCCAGACTTCCAGCTCCCTCGGTCCGCGCGGTTGCCAAACTTTCCAGGTATCAATGCCCCGTAAAAAAGAGGTGTTGGGGAACATGGAACCATCCCATATTGCGTTGTAAAGCATCGCCCGTTCGTCGCCGAGGCGTTCTTTTAACACGGGCATACGTTGTCGCACCCAGTCTTCCCACATTTCGGCAATGTGTCCTTGATGAATATGCGGAAACACTTCATCGGTACCCGGTGCGGCATTAAAACCGTGACCGTATTTGGTGGCAAACTGAACAGCGCCCTGAGGAGTAGCCTGGTTGCCGAGGATGCCCATCAAGGGGCCACCGATAACTTTGATGGCTGCGGCGTGGGTCCAGCCGGCGTGGTAAAAATCACCAACAAAATTTTCCGCAAAAAACTTCCAGTTGGCTTTAATGCGCACTTTGGTCGGTGGGCCCAATAGTTCAGAGCCACCGGGCACATCCATAAACGTATCAAAATACCAGGCCATATCGCCGAGATAGTCGATTAGTGAAGGTGCGCTGTCATCAAAGGTGCCAAAAATAAACCCGCGATAACTCTCTACGCGCACCTGTTTCAAGTCCACACTCGAACGATCAAAATTCTTGGGATAAATTTCGTCTTGCAGAGGAATATCCGACACGCGACCATCGGAGCCGAAAGCCCAGCCGTGATAATTACACACAAAGTTTTTGGCGTTACCGGAATCGGCCCGGCAAATAATATTACCGCGATGGGAACAGGCGTTGAGAAAAGCTTTTACCTGCCCATCTTGACCGCGGGTGACAATCACGCGATCCTGGCCCATAAAGGTGGTGAGGAAATCACCTTTTTCGGGGATTAAAGAATCCTGTGCCAAAAACAACCAGGAGCGAGCGAATATCCGCTCGAGCTCCATGTCGTAAACATCCTGATCGTAATAAATACGTCGATCCTGAACGCCCCCGTCGGGTCGCACCAGCTTACTGATATTGGGAAGAATGCTCATGCTATTGCCACCCTGTATTGTTATAAATGTTTATTAGAAGCGCCGCTTGTACGGCCTGCAAGGGCCGCAACTGCCACGTTTGCCGTGGCTGGCGTCTAAAGCTCGGTCACTGACTATAGGTGATCCGTGAGTCTATGCAAAATCCTGTTTTAAACGTGCCGGCCTGACCCCGTGCCGAATACGTTTTGAACTATCCCGTAACACCCCGGCCGTAACACCCTGATTGAAGTGGTATGGTCCTGGCTTTAAGTAAAAAAAGGGCCACCTTGCGGTGACCTTTTGTCGGTTTGGCGGAGGGGCAGGGATTCGAACCCTGGGTGCCTTTCGACACGTCGGTTTTCAAGACCGGTGCTTTCAACCGCTCAGCCACCCCTCCGTGAAGCCGCGAATTATACCTTCGCGTGCGACGTAAACAAGCTATTGGGATACGTTAGCGTTACTGTTTTGACCACCTGCCTGGCTTTTTGACCGCGGGTCGTTGGCCGGGCGTCGAAATTCTACGTGAATTTGCGCCACGGGAGATGGTTGGTCCGTATGCAAAGGCGCAGACAAGGTCGGCGTGGGGCGCAACGTCTGGATAGCGATGCCCTTAACAGGTTTAGGCTGGCGACGAGGGTCATTAGACGCGCGGGTAATGGCGTCCGCTGGGCTGCCATCCAGCACAACGTTGGCCAACGTAGAGTCCGGTACTGCTTTGGCCGCCGTTGTATGTGCGGCATCGCGCGTGATTTGTGTGCGAACTGCCATGTCGGTCGGAGCAGCCGCAGTACTTTCTTCTGCAGAGACTTTTGCAGAGAGTTCTTCCGCTACCGGCTGTACCACCGGGGTCTCAACCACGGGCAGAAGCGAAGACGGCGTGTTTTCTGCAGATGCAGGCGTTAATTCAGATGCGTCGCTTACTGTCGGGGCTGCTGCTTGCGAATCCCAGTCGCTATCTTTGATATCCGAATACACTTTGGCCGATACCGGCGCCACGATGTCCTGAGTGTCATCATAGGGTGGAACGTCGCTTTGTTCCGTGTCAGCTTCGGATGCTTCCGGATTGTCATCTACGGTGATGGTTAACGCGGGAGCGCTCGACTTCTCGTCTGTTCCGTCGGATTCGCTGGCGTCGGCAAGCGCATCAATACCGGAGCTGTCGTCAACCACCAGCATCTGGTCCTTTGTTGTGGCGCTATCGAGAACATTAGTTTGTGCGCTCTTGATTGGCGCGACATTAGTAGCGGCTTCCGCTGCTGGGGATTGAGTTGGTGCGTTTTCAGTGACGTCCACGACTGGAGGAGCCGTTTGCACTCCTTCGGCAACAGTACCGACGTCTACGGGCGATTTCTGCTGTCCTGATTCATCGCTACTGTTGTGCTCGTGATTAGCTGGCATTGCCTGACGTTCCCGGCGGCGCCGCGGGTTGCGGCGTCCACCACCAGAGCGTTGCTGAGGTCGGTTCTGATCAGAGCCTGTTTCCCGTGCTGTTTTGTCTGCACCGGCTGCCTCTGGAGCAGCGGTTTGCGCAACTGGCGTCTTTTGTTCAGGTGCGACGGCATTCTTGTTGTCCGTACTTTCGTCCCGCTGGTTGCGATTACGGTTGGGGGTCCTGCCCTGGCGCTGTTCGCCATTTTCCGAGCTGCGGTTGCGGGGTCTGCGGCGACTGTTGTTACGATTCCGATTTGCCGGGCGCGGAGCGGCTTTGTCAGTTTGCTGTGGAGCGGGCGCTGCTTGCGTTGTGGTTGGCTCCGTTTCGGGAGCGGCTGCGCTGCCCAGTAACGCACTGAGTGCGCGACGTAATAGTCCGGGTTTGGCGGCAGCAATCGGAGCTGGTCTGGATGCAGGCGTTGGCGCTACATCTTGCGCAGGTGGCGGGGCAACTGGTGCCGGGCTGCTCGGCGGTGTTCTTTGTACCGCGGGCAGGGGTAGTGGCGCGATTGGTTCGGGGCGAATCAATTCGCTGTTTTCCTCATTGACGACGGCTTCGGCGAGGCGATAACTGTACTCACCTGCGGCACCCTCATCCTGATCGCGAATGCGCGTCACTTCGAAATGAGGCGTCTCCATTTCTGGATTCGGTAGAATTATCACGCGCAGTTTATTGCGCTTTTCGATGGCCTGAATTTCGGCCCGTTTTTCATTCAACAGGAACGTTGCAACGGGTACCGGGGTAATGGCGTGAATTTCCGCGCTATTTTCTTTTTGTGCTTCCTCCTCCACCAGCCGCAGAATAGACAGTGCAATGGAGCGGGTTCCGCGAATGGTACCCTGACCCATACAGCGCGGGCAGATTTTAAAGGTCATTTCTTCAAGGGAAGGGCGCAGACGCTGGCGCGACATTTCGAGCAGTCCGAAGCGTGAAATACGTCCGACCTGTACCCGAGCGCGATCCACTTCCAGGGCAACTCGCATGCGTTCTTCCACCTGGCGCTGGTTTTTTGGGGACAGCATGTCGATAAAATCGATCACCAGTAGCCCACCGATGTCCCGCAGGCGCAACTGACGCGCAACTTCGTCGGCCGCTTCGAGATTGGTATTCAGGGCAGTTTCCTCAATATCGCTGCCTTTGGTGGCGCGCGAGGAGTTGATGTCGATGGAAACCAGTGCCTCGGTAATATCAATGACAATGGAGCCGCCGGACGGTAGTTTGACCTCGCGCAGGAATGCCGTCTCGATCTGGTTTTCAATCTGATAGCGATTAAACAGTGGGATATTGTCCTGATAAAAGCGCACCCTGCTGTGATAAGTCGGCATGACCTGTTGAATAAAGGCGGCGGCCAATTGATAGGCCTCCTGAGTGTCGACGATCACTTCGCCGATGTCCGGACGCAAATAATCACGAATAGCACGAATAATGACGTTGCTTTCCTGGAACAGGAAGTGCGGTGCCTTGGTCTGTTTGCCTTCAGTGGCGATGTTGTTCCACAGTTGCATCAGGTAATCGAGATCCCACTGTAATTCTTCGGTGGTTCGATCTATACCCGCGGTACGCACGATAACACCGGCACCGTCAGGGATAGTAAGGCCACGCATGGCGTCCCGTAACTGGTTGCGTTCGTCACCTTCGATTCGTCGCGAGATACCTCCGGCCCGGGGATTGTTTGGCATTAGCACCATGTAACGGCCAGCGAGGCTGATAAAACTGGTGAGGGCCGCGCCCTTGTTGCCCCGTTCCTCTTTGTCCACTTGCACGATAATTTCCTGACCCTCGGAGACCACGTCCTGAATGCGGACACGACCTTTGTTCTCGGCGGGCGCTTTTTTGAAGTACTCGCGGGAAATTTCCTTGAGGGGTAAAAATCCGTGCCGGTCAGAGCCAAAATTGACGAAGGCGGCTTCCAGGCTGGGTTCGACGCGGGTGATCACACCCTTGTAAATATTAGCCTTTTTCTGTTCCTTGGTACGGTTTTCGATATCCAGATCGTACAGACGTTGGCCATCGACGAGGGCGACCCGCAGCTCTTCTGGCTGGGAGGCGTTAATCAGCATTCTCTTCATTTATTACTATTCCTGCGTTTTCAATAAGCCGCAGGCGGAGGAGGTTGCTTGGACGAGACTTGAGGAACGGTTACCGCGAATCGCGCAGAACAGGTAGCGCAAGGAGCAGAAAAGATATCTTTCTGCGCGTTCTGCCTGTTTCTATCACTGTCCGTAGGTTCATTGTTACTTTGAATTCTTCGTTAAAGTGCAATGTTCTATGGGTAACCTGTTGTCGACATTTACGGTGAGCATTCGGATCATTCCCGGTTTCTCGCCAGTGGCAGCCGCACAGCAATTAAGCTCGGCTGCGTCTACAATCAATTCTGCTGTCGGTCTCGTCTGTCAGTTTGCAACGTCCACGCCTCGGCGCGGTTGGTGTTCAGGTGCCTGCAATCCCGCTTCGGGCTTGTGCAAACAACCTGCTAAATCAATCATTGGGGGTATCCCCAGCGTCATAGCATCGAGGCCTGATTTCAACGTAACGCAAAATATTTTGCGGTCAGTGCCACTCGACTGGGGGGTAATATAGCAACTATTAATAACTCCTTCAATTAAAAGCATTAATTAGTGCGAACTGTTAAAATGGCGGCTTACACCAAAGTGGCAATACGCACCATGGCTCAAGACTCCCCATTGTTCGGCAATGTCTCCTTTATTCAGGTGTCCGACGATCAGGCCGGACAGCGGATCGACAATTTTTTGAGCTCGCGCCTCAAAGGGGTGCCCAAATCGCGAATATATCGGTTGCTACGCAAGGGGGAAGTCAGGGTCAACAAAAAACGCATAAAACCTGAATACCGAGTGGTGGCAGAGGATATGGTGCGTATTCCGCCGGTGCGGACCGCGCAGCCTCCCAAGCTGCCGGTGGCTGGGGCGGGGTTGAGAAAGTTACTGGCGACGAGCATTATCTTCGAGAACGATCAGCTGTTAGTGATGGACAAACCCGCTGGACTCGCGGTCCACGGTGGTAGTGGTGTTAATTTGGGGCTAATTGAGGCGCTCCGTCAGATGCGCCCGGATCAAAAATATCTCGAGTTAGTACATCGCATCGACCGGGATACCTCCGGTTGTTTACTGGTGGCCAAAAAACGCTCTGCGTTACGGGCGCTGCAAGCTCAATTCAGGGAGGGCCGCGTCGATAAGCACTATCGGGCTTTGGTGCGTGGCAACTGGCCCCGCAAGCTCACCCAGATTGAGGCACCGTTGACAAAGAACACCCTGCCCAGTGGCGAGTGGCAAGTGCGGGTAGATGAATCTGGAAAACCGGCCAGTACATTGGTCACGCTACGGCACGGCTATGCGAGCGCGAGCCTGCTCGATGTGTGGCTTGAAACTGGCCGCACCCACCAGATTCGCGTGCATTGCCAAAGTGTCGGGCATCCACTGGCCGGGGATTCCAAGTATGGCGATGAGGCGTTTAACAGCAGTCTGCGCGCTCTGGGATTACAGCGGATGTTTCTACACGCCTTTGAAGTGGTATTTGCGCTTCCCGGGAGCGAAGACAAGATTAGCGTTTGCGCGCCGCAGCCGGCGGAGCTGAATCGCATTCTAGAAAGGTTAGGTCCGGAGCGGGCATAGTGGCGCGGTTATTGATCTTCGACTGGGACGGCACGCTGAGCGATTCGTTGGATCGCATAGCCCACTGCCTGCGCCTGGCCTCCCGGGAAATTGGGTTGCCGGTACCGAGCGTGAGTGCCGCCACGGACATCGTAGGGCTCGGACTGTACGATGCGGTAGAGCGTTTGTTCCCGGGTATTGGGCGCGAACAGATCCACGCGCTGCGGGATTGTTACGCCCGGCACTTCGTTCTGGAAGATGCAATTCCTTGCCCGTTTTATCCGGGTGTGCTCGACACCCTGGAGAAACTACGGGATAACGGACATTTGTTGGCGGTAGCAACGGGCAAGACTCGCAAAGGTATGGACCGAGTGTTGAAAGCTACCGCTCTGGAAGGGTTTTTTCACAGCACTCGCACCGCCGACGAAACCGCATCCAAACCTAACCCGAAAATGCTCCGCACCCTGTTGGATGAATTGTCCGTGCCGGTCGCCGATGCGCTGATGATCGGTGATACGGAATACGATATGCAGATGGCACATAGCATTGATATGCCGCGGTTGGCAGTTAGCTACGGGGCGCACAAGCGCAATCGACTGCTGCCTTTTCAACCGCTGGATTGCATTGACGATTTCGCTAAAATAATAAACATTATTAAATAAAACATATAGTTATATAGATATTCTTATATAATTTCTAGGTTAAAGTCTTCGCAAAGTATACTCGTCAGGCGAATCAGTGGTAGTCCGATCAACGCAGTAGGGTCGTCGCTATGGATGGCACGGAACAAGCAGATCCCAAGTCCTTCGGCTTTGAAGCTCCCGGCGCAGTCATAGGGTTGTTCGCGTTCCAGGTAGGCCCTAATCTGCGCGTCGCTGAGGTTCCGAAAAATAACTTGTGTGGCGACTGCGTCAGTGATGGTGCGGCCGGTTTGGGTGCAATGTACGCTCAGCCCGGTATGGAAGGTCAATGTATTGCCGGACGCCTGGCGTAACTGCTGAAAGGCCTGTGGATAAGTGTTGGGCTTGTTAATAATGTCGCCATTACTGTGAACTGCCACCTGATCGGAACCGATGATAATGGCGTCGGGGTAACGCAGAGCGACGGCTTCGGCTTTGATGCGAGCGAGGCGCAGGACCAGCTCAAGTCCGTTCTCGTCCGACAGTGGTGCTTCATCTATATCGGGCGTGCAGGTGGTGAAAGGCACCTGTAGGCGTTTCAGTAATGCTTTGCGATAGGGAGATGAAGACGCGAGCACGAGGGTCATGGTGGTTTCCGCAGAAAAAGTTAAACGCGGCGCTATCATCAGCGATTTTTCTTTGACAGATCAAGGTCATATCCATAAAATGGCGCGCCTATGTCGAGACCCCCGATTCGTCATTCGCTACCCCGGCTTGTTGACCCGCGTAAATTAGCCAGTCAAGGCATGTTGGTGAAGGGTGAAATCACCCCGCGGGATCTGCCGCGCTTGAGTGACGCGGTGGTAGGCGAGCCCTCGAATGCTCAGGTCGATCTCAAGTTTACGCGAGATCAGGGTGGTCAGTGTCGCTTAGAGGGTACTGTTAGCTGCGATGTAACATTGGTGTGCCAACGCTGCCTGTTACCTTTTCCAGTGCCATTAACGGGCCAGGTCAGGGTTAGTATCGTCGCCAACGATGAACAAGCCAGGCTGCTAGATCGGGAGCTGGAGCCCTGGATCGTGGCGGAGGAAAGCGGCGATTTATTCGAATTGATAGAGGAAGAGTTATTGCTGGCGCTGCCGATGATAGCTTTTCATGCACTGGATCAGTGTCGGGG
The DNA here is from genome assembly GCA_041601945.1 of Porticoccaceae bacterium. Classification (GTDB taxonomy): domain Bacteria; phylum Pseudomonadota; class Gammaproteobacteria; order Pseudomonadales; family Porticoccaceae; genus JBFJKD01. The sequence continues at coordinate 41,553 of JBFIHG010000011.1, forward strand.
TAGCAGTCACTATACGACAGGCACAGCGCAGGACGAGCCCGATGAAAATCCGTTTCAGGTGCTTAAGGCGCTGAAAATTAAGGATTGAAGTGTAATGATTGCAGCAGCTGGAAAGTTAAGGTGGGTGCGCTGCGAGCTGGCGCATCTGAAACAAGCCGGTTAATCGATTGGTGTGCATGTTTAGATACTGATCACAGGTCCACAATAGTAGAAAGTCTCCAGGAGATATAGTATGGCCGTTCAACAAGATCGTAAAACCCGTTCGCGCCGGGGTATGCGCCGCTCGCACGATGCGTTGGGCAGTGGTGCGACACTGTCCGTGGATTCCGTCAGCGGCGAAAAACATATCCGCCACCATATTACGGCGGACGGTTTTTATCGGGGCCGCAAGGTCATGGACACTAATAACGACGAATGAGTTTGTTGCTCGGCGGGCTAACAATTCGGCCGTAGATGGACACAGCACCCATTGCGCAAGGCACGTTAACTTGATCACCACCGGGCGATGCTGGGCCATGGTAACTTAGACTGGAGTCTTTGCGGCGCTCAGCTGTTTACAGCGGGCGCGGCCAAGTAAGCAAGGATAAGTAAAGGCGCATAATTAATGCAAAACGCCAAACTGGCTTTTCTATTTCCAGGCCAAGGTTCACAAAAAATAGGCATGTTGTCGCAATTGGCCGGGCAACGTCCTGCAATCCTTGAAACCTTCGCCCAGGCATCCGCAACGCTGGGCTACGATCTGTGGGAATTAATTCAAAATGGCGAACAAGACGCGATCAATCTAACTGAGCGGACACAGCCCGCGCTGTTGACCGCCAGCGTTGCGCTGTGGCGCCTGTGGTTACAGTCCGGCGGTCCCAACCCCGCAATTTTCGCTGGCCACAGTCTTGGCGAATGGTCCGCGCTGGTGTGTGCGGGGGTGGTGGAATTTACCGATGCTGTTGCACTGGTACGCCTGCGTGGCAAGTACATGCAGGAAGCGGTTCCGGTAGGTACGGGTGCCATGGCGGCGATCATGGGGCTGGATGACGAAGTCATCCGTAATTGCTGTAGCCTTGCGGCGGATGGAGAGGTTGTTGGGCCAGTTAATTTTAACGCGCCCGGCCAGGTAGTTATTGCTGGAACCACCGGGGCTGTGGAGCGCGCCATCGCGGCCTGTAAGGATGCGGGTGCTAAACGGGCACTGGCGTTGCCGGTGAGCGCGCCCTTTCATACCACGCTGATGGAGCCGGCTGCGCGTCGGTTAGCGGAACATATCACGGCGACAGAATTTCACCCGCCGCAGATTCCAGTCATCCACAATGTGAATGCGCGTGCCGAGGCTGATCCCCAGGCGATTAAACAGCTTATGATCGAGCAAATCTATCAACCCGTATTGTGGGTGGATTGCGTGAATCAGTTAGTGTCGGCGGGTATAGAGCTTGCCGTGGAATGTGGTGCGGGGAAGGTTTTGGGCGGGCTGAATAAACGCATCACCCCCCAGCTCACTTCGTTGGCGACCGAAGATGTAGACAGTTTTGACCGCGCATTGGCTGCGGTTTAGCTGGTATGCGCGGGGGCGTATGGCAGCAGATTTACAGGTTGCGTGAACAGAGGATAAATTATGCCGATTGAAAATACCGTGGCGCTGGTGACCGGCGCGAGCAGAGGGATTGGCGCAGCTATCGCGAATATGCTGGGTGCCGCGGGAGCGGTGGTGGTGGGTACGGCCACTACCGAGGCCGGTGCCGCAGCTATTTCACAACGTTTTGCCGACCAGGGTGTGCGTGGCAAGGGCGTTGCGCTTAATGTTATGGATGCTGCCGCAATAACGACTGTTGTCGACGAGATTAGTCGGGAATTCGGGGCGCCGCTGATTCTGGTCAATAACGCCGGCATCACCCGGGACAATATTCTACTGCGCATGAAAGAAGACGAATGGTCGGATGTGATAGAAACTAATTTGAGTGCTATTTATCGGCTCTGCAAAGCCTGCGCGCGAGGTATGACCAAGGCGCGCTGGGGGCGGATTATCAATATCAGTTCGGTGGTGGGTTCCATGGGCAATGCGGGCCAGGCGAATTACGCGGCCACTAAAGCCGGGGTAGCCGGATTTGGGCGCGCACTGGCCAAAGAGCTGGGTTCGCGCAATATTACTGTAAACACCGTGGCGCCGGGATTTATCGATACCGACATGACCCGTGATTTACCGGAGGCTAATCGGGAGGCGCTGTTGGGACAGATACCGCTGGCGCGGTTAGGTCAACCGGAGGAAATTGGCGCCGTAGTAACATTCCTTGCGGGAGAAGGTGGTGGCTATATTACCGGTGAAACCATCCAGGTAAATGGCGGCATGTATATGGGTTAACATTATGATAATAAAGAATATTATATTGAATTAACAAAACCGGTTACGCATTGAAATTTTTCAGGTAAAATGCGCGACCGTTGCATAGTAAATCCACTGGTTTACAGATTGTCGCCATCGGCGGCCAAGCTCACGAGAATAAATATCTTATCTCAACAGGAGTAACGAACACCATGAGTAACATTCAAGAACGTGTCATTAAGATGGTTGCCGAACAGTTAGGCGTTAAAGAAGAAGATGTGAAACCGGATTCGTCTTTCGTCGAAGATCTCGGTGCTGATTCACTTGACACAGTCGAGTTGATCATGGCCCTTGAGGAAGAATTTGATACGGAAATTCCCGACGAAGATGCCGAAAAATTGGCATCGGTTCAGGACGCAATCAATTATATTAATACCAATCTGAATTAATTTATTTTCCAGTTTGTAGTCGAAGCTGCCAGTGCTCGGGGCAGCTTTTGCGTTTTTGCTGTACGGCATCCGTGCCAAAGCGTCGATGATTTGCTTTAATCGCGGATAATGACAGAGCAAACCAGCTTTATAAATGGCGAACCTGGCACCTCCGTGTCCCTTACGGATCGGGGCTATCTGTATGGGCATGGTGTCTTCGAAACGATGCGCCTGCACGATCGACACTTACCGCTGTGGCAATACCATAAACAACGTCTCCAGGAAGGTGCGCGCCGGTTGCGCATACCCCTGGATCTAAAGCTTCTCGATATCTATCTTACTCAGGCGCTGTCCAGTTTTCCGCCGTGTGCGATTGTGCGCTTGAGCGTGACCGCTGTCGCCGCGGGGCGCGGCTATCGTTGCGGTGACAAGCTGACTGCCCAATATGTGGTGCAGTGCTTTACTGTGTCGCCACCAGATTCCACCCCAGTTACGCTACAACCCTGCCGTTATCGGTTACCTGACAATCCGACACTCGCGGGACTCAAACATTTGAATCGGCTCGACCAGGTATTGGCGGCACTGGAACTCGATGAGCACATGGCTGAAGGGGTGGACGGGTTATTGCTCGACGCACGCAACAATATTATCGAAGCCTTGAGTAGTAATATTTTTGTTTTCTCGGAGGGGCGCTGGTTAACACCGGATCTCACGCGTTGTGGCGTGGCGGGCGTGATGCGTCATTATCTGATCGATATGCTCGAAGGGTTACCCGGCGAGTCGGTCGCGGTGTCAGACATCAGTGCGGATAGTCTGGCCCGAGCACAGGAAATATTTATCTGTAATTCTGTGATTGGAATGCGTCCCGTGGCGAAAATTAATGGTTCCGGCGAATGGTCTGCCTCTGGAATCGAAATCCATCGTGTGCAGGATGAACTAGCCAGGCGGATGCCATGTTTCGCCAGCTGATAATTGTGGGGTTTGTGGCTTTACTCGGTTTACTTGCCGGGACATGGTGGCTGGACCGTGCCCTAAATGAGCCCCTGGCTGTGCCTGTAGAGGGATATCAATTTATTGCCGGAAAGGGCGATGGCGTGTACCGAATTGCGTATAAATTGCAGGAGGCCGGGGTGGTGCGTCATGCGTTTGCTTTGCGGTTGTACGCCAAAATTACGGATCGAGATCAGGTGCGTGCCGGGGAGTACGCACTGGTGCAGGGGGATACGATAAAAACCCTGCTGGAAAAGCTGCAGAAAGGTCAGACTGTGCAGTACAAGGTTACCATTCCCGAGGGACTGACGTTGGCTCAATGGTTAGGCATATTGCAGGAACAACCTAATATCGACCGGCGCCTGTCGCTCAATTTTCGCGACGAGCTGGCTGCTATCCTGGGACTATCTGCCGACAAACTTGAGGGTTGGTTTGCACCGGATACCTACATGTATAGCAGCGGAGATTCCGATATTGAAATTTTACAGCGCGCTTATCAGCGGATGACTACCATCATGGCAGAACAGTGGGAGCAGCGGGCAAAAGAATTGCCTTACCAATCTCCCGAAGAAGCATTGGTGATGGCGTCCATCATAGAAAAGGAAACCGGGATTGCAGAGGAGCGGGACGAAATCGCGGGGGTATTTGTGCGCCGGTTGCGCAAAGGCATGCGTTTGCAGACGGATCCAACGGTTATCTATGGTCTGGGCGACGCTTATCGGGGCAATCTGACGCGCGCGCATTTGCAGATGCCGACGCCCTATAACACCTATCTGATAGATGGCTTACCACCCACCGCGATCGCTAACCCGGGGGAGGCTGCGATTCACGCCGCGCTACACCCGCGCCCGGGGAACAGCCTGTTTTTTGTTGCCAAGGGCGACGGCAGTCACCATTTTTCTGCTACGCTGGGGGAGCATAATGAGGCGGTGCGGCGTTATCAATTGCGTCGTAAAAGCGATTATCGCTCGTCGCCCAGGTGATGTGATGGTGTCGGTAATGAAGGGTAAATTTATAACACTGGAAGGTTCCGAAGGGGTGGGTAAAACCACCAATATGGAGTTTATAAAAAGCTGCCTGGAACAGTTGGGCATCGAGTCTGTGGTTACGCGGGAGCCGGGTGGAACTTCTCTTGGGGAAAAAATTCGCGCACTGTTACTGGATCGCGACAGCGAATTTTTAGATGATTATGCAGAGCTGTGTTTGATATTTGCCGCACGTGCGCAACACCTGGCGCGGGTTATCAAGCCCGCGCTGGAGCGTGGTGTCTGGGTGCTGTGTGATCGCTTTACCGATGCAACCTACGCTTATCAAGGCGGTGGTAGAGGTGTTGCGGACGAGAATATCGAAATGCTTGAAAACATGTTGCAAGGCGATTTGCGACCGGACCTCACTATTGTTCTGGATATTGATCCTGAAATAGGTCTGGCGCGGGTTAAAGCGCGTGGCGCGTTCGATCGCTTCGAGCAGGAACAACTACATTTTTTTCAACGGGTGCGTAACGCTTATCTGGCGCGGGCCGCTGCGGATACCCAGCGCTATCGGGTGATCGATGTGGCGCGAAGTCTTGCGGAAATCCAGGTGGATTTGCGCCACGAGCTGGATCAGTTTGTCCGGCGGGTACGATGATTTCTGCGGGGGATTCTTTGCAACCGTACCCCTGGCAGCTGCCCCAGTGGCAACTGCTCGAGGGTATGTTGTCGGCGGATAAGATGCCCCACAGCTTATTATTGGCTGGACCCTCGGAGATCGGTAAACGTCACTTTGCAAAAGCTTTTGCGCAACGGATGTTATGTCGATCCCCTGATGCAGGTTACGGCTGTGGTGTGTGTAAACCCTGTCACCTGTTAGCCGCGGGGACGCATCCAGATTGGTCGATCCTGGAGCCGGAGGCGGTCGGCAAAGCGATCAAGATAGATGCTATACGGGCACTGGACAGTCTCGCCGCTACCACAGCTCAGCAAAGTGGGTGGAGGATCATCCTGATTCAGCCCGCGGAGGCGATGAATGTTAACGCCTCTAACGCGCTGTTAAAGACCCTTGAGGAACCAGGCGCAAAAACGTTACTGATGCTAGTGAGCCACAACACCAGTGGTTTGCTGGCAACGGTGCGCAGCCGTTGCCGAGTCATGGCGTTTACCACGCCCAGTGAAAATCAGGTGATACCCTGGTTGCGGCATAGCACGGGTGCGTCGGAAGTTGCCGCTAGCACCATTGCTAAAGGGGCGGGTAAACCGTTGCGCATTTTGCGCCTGCTTGAAAGTGATTTATTGGCCAAGATGGAAAGTTTTGAATCTGTGTTGGAGGCGGTTGCAAATGGTGCGTTGTCGCCGGTAAGTGCCGCCGAGGGAAATCTCGATTTGCCCGACAATGAGACTATTGAATGGCTCCAAAACTATCTTTATCGGCATCTGCGTGACCGTCGTTTTACATCCCCCCGTCGCCATCGCCAGGCGTTTATTTTTCTCGACCGCGTCACTGCGGCAAAACGCAATCTGCTAAGTGCGGCCAACCCCAATCGCCAGTTGTTGTGGGAGGAGCTTTTTCTGGATTGGCGTCAGGTCGCGGGTGGCGGCAAGTAGAGGTGTGTGGTAATCTTCGGCCCGAGTAACGACTGCGGTCAAATAGTGTATGGAAGCGATTAGTGGCGGTCTACGCAATGGTATTCTCAATTTAACGCTGAAAGAAGCGAATGAATTGTACGAGTGCTACATGCCATTTGTTGCCGGTGGTGGGTTGTTTATTCCCACACGCAAGCAATACATGCTGGGGGACGAAGTTTTTGTGCTCCTGGAACTCATGGATGAACCGGATAAAATACCGCTCACTGGAAAAATCGTCTGGGTGACTCCCAAAGGGGTTAGCGGTAATCGACGCAGTGGTGTGGGTATACAGTTTTCTGAAAGCAACGCGGATTTAATCAACAAGATCGAAACCTATCTGGCCGGATTATTACAATCCACGCGACCCACCCACACCTTGTAACATTCCCTGGGTAATGCACAAACAGTCACTATGTTGGTAGATTCCCACTGCCACCTCGATCATCTGGATTTGACCGCCTACAACGGATCCTTGCACAGATTACTAGATGCCGCCCGGGCCCGTGGTGTTCGGGGATTTCTGAGTGTCGGCGTCGATCTTGAATCATCGCGACGTCTGGTGACCCTGGCGCAGGCGCATCCAGACGTGGTGCTTTCTGTTGGTTCCCACCCCCTGCAGAACAACCCTCAGCCTCTCCCGGAAGTGACGGAATTAACGGTGCTGGGGGGCGCTGCAAAGGTGGTAGCAATTGGTGAAACCGGCCTTGATTACCATTACAGTCTCGACACGGCCGACTGGCAGCGCGAGAGTTTTGTCCGCCATGCATTTGTCGCCGACCAGTTGGCGAAGCCCCTTATAGTACATACGCGGGAGGCGCGCACCGAAACTCTGGAAATTTTACGTCAGCACGCTAACCTGGAGGTGGGCGGCGTCCTGCATTGCTTTACGGAAGACTGGGCCATGGCAAAAGCGGCCCTCGATCTCAATTTTTACATCTCTTTTTCTGGTATTTTAACATTCAATAATGCGAGTGCTTTACGGGCGGTGGCAAAAAAAATCCCATTGCAGCGCTTACTGGTGGAAACGGACAGCCCCTGGCTGGCACCGAAACCTTATCGGGGTCGCAAAAACGAACCTCAGTATGTGGTCGAGGTCGCAACGACATTGGCGGACATTCGGGGTCTACCTCTGGATGAACTAGCGCAGGCCACCACCACTAATTTTGAGCGTCTGTTTGGTCCGATCCCCGCTGCGGCCTGTGTTACCATTGACGGTAAAATAGTTTCCTGAGCGGGGCACCTATGAGTACCAAGAGTACCAAAGAAACTAGTACCAATGAAACGAGAGTACACAAAAGTTTCCCGGTGGGCCCATTGCAATGCAATTGCTCAATCGTGGGGGATTTAACCACCGGCAAGGCGTTGGTGGTTGATCCGGGTGGTGACGCGGATATCATCCTCGGATTGCTGGCCGAGCTGCAATTACAGGTCGTGGCCATCATCCATACCCATGCTCATCTCGATCACATTCTCGCCGCCGGGGAGATCAAGAAAGCAACCGGCGCGCCCATTTATTTGCACCGCGACGACCAGTTTTTGTGGGACATCGTCGAGGAGCAATGCGCGATGTTTGGCATCCCCTATAAGCCTCTTCCCAACCCGGATCACTATTTGCAGGATGACCAGGACCTGGGATGTTGCGGTGGCGTGGCTATCCACACGCCCGGACATACACCGGGCTCCACCAGTTTCTGGTTTGCCGACAGTAATCTGTTGCTGGCTGGCGATACGCTGTTTCAGCGCAGTATTGGGCGCACTGATTTTGCCGGAGGCGACTACGATCAAATAACCCGATCTATTCGCGAACGCATTTATACTCTCGACGAGGAGGCCACCGTGATTACCGGGCACGGGCCCAGCACTACCATTGGCGACGAAAAATACAACAATCCGTTTGTCCAGGCCTAGGGAATTTTTGTGAAACCCGAGTCGTTGAATACGCAGGACATCCTGCGCCAACAACTGGAGGTCATGCTTGATCTGCAGCAAGCCATGAATGCCAAAGTCGCCGCCGACTGGGCCACCCGCGACTTCCACTGGTACCGCGCGATTTGGGTAGAGTGCGCGGAAATGCTCGACCATTACGGGTGGAAATGGTGGAAAAAACAGACGCCGGATATTGAGCAGGTACAACTCGAATTAGTAGATATCTGGCATTTTGGCCTGAGTCTGTTGTTATTGCGCGACGCGGATCGCGACGACTTGCTGGACCAGATGATTGGCGAACTGATAACTCCGGTGGTCACGGAAAACGAATTCCCTCAGGAGCTGGAAGCATTTGCGTTAACGACCCTGGCAAGCAAAGATTTCGATATACAGAGCTTTAACCGCTTAATGGTGTGCATCGGGCTGAGCTTTGATGAACTCTATACGCGCTATGTTGGTAAAAATGTACTCAATTTGTTTCGCCAGGACAACGGTTATCAGACCGGTGAATACATTAAACAGTGGTCCGGCCGGGAAGACAATGAGCACCTGGTAGAAGTGGTTGCGACGCTCGATCCGTCCAGTCCACGGTTCAAGGATACACTGTATCTGGCGCTGGAAACCCGTTACCGCGAAAGTACCGCTTAGCGAGCGCGATCGGCGGTGAAATTCTACGTTAAATACGTATAATGACCGCCTTTCATTTACCCACACTTCCACCAGACGGAGAGCCCCAGTGAAATCACCCGTACGCGTCACCGTGACCGGAGCAGCCGGTCAGATCAGCTATTCCCTGTTATTTCGTATTGCTGCCGGCGAGATGTTGGGGGCGGATCAGCCGGTTATTTTGCAGATGCTGGAAATCACACCGGCCCTGGGTGCGTTGCAGGGTGTTGCCATGGAACTGGAAGACTGCGCTTTTCCACTGCTGGCAGGAATGGTTTGTACGGATGACGCCAGCGTAGCCTTTAAGGATTCGGATTACGCGTTGTTGGTGGGTGCGCGACCGCGCGGTCCGGGTATGGAGCGCAAAGACTTACTGGAAGCAAATGCCGCAATTTTTTCAACGCAGGGCAAGGCCATTAATGCAGTGGCTAAGCGAGCCATCAAAGTGCTGGTGGTGGGTAACCCGGCCAATACCAACGCGCTAATCGCACAACGCAACGCACCGGATATCGACCCGCGTCAGTTTACCGCCATGACTCGCCTGGATCACAATCGGGCGCTAACCCAGCTCGCGCTGAAAACGGGCAAGTCAGTTAACGATGTGAGCAAGATGATTATCTGGGGTAACCATTCGGCGACCCAGTATCCGGATGTTCACCACGCACTGGTAAATGGTGCCCCGGCCTTGAGTCTGGTGGATCAGGCCTGGTATGAATCCCATTTGATACCGACGGTACAGCAACGTGGCGCTGCCATAATCAAAGCGCGCGGCGCTTCCAGTGCTGCTTCCGCCGCCAATGCGGCGATTAGTCATATGCGCACCTGGGTGCTGGGTAGTGCCGATAACGACTGGGTCAGTATGGGTGTCTACAGTGACGGCAGCTATGGCATAGATAAGGGTTTGATCTACTCGGTGCCCTGTGTGTGTAAAAACGGCGACTGGCAGGCAGTACCGGGCTTAACCATCAACGAATTTTCCCGTGAAAAAATGGACGCTACAGCTCAGGAGTTGCGCGAGGAGCGGGATGCGGTCAAACACCTGTTGCCTTAATTTTCAGGCGCGCTGGAGCTGGAATCATTGGTTGGTCTACAGCGCTATTTGCAAACGGAAAGCACGGGGATTTAGCATATGGCTTTAGCGAAAATTGGAAATTTGGCACCTGATTTTAAGCTTTCGAATCAACGGGGCGAAATCGTACATTTAAAAGCGTTACGCCAAGCGAAAAATGTCGTCGTGTATTTTTATCCGAAAGCTATGACGCCGGGTTGCACTGTGCAGGCGTGCGGTATCAGCGATAATCGCAAGGCGTTTGCGAAGCTGGATACGGTGGTTCTGGCGATCAGCCCCGACCCGGTCAAGCGCCTGGAAAAGTTTGTAGAAAAACATCAACTACAGTTTGACTTGCTGTCCGACGAGGACCACGCCGTTGCGGATAAGTATGGTGTCTGGGCCTTGAAGAAATTTATGGGCCGCGAGTACATGGGCATTTTGCGTACGACTTTTATTATCGACCGCGACGGTCGCGTACGGCACGTCATTGATAAGGTAAATACCAAAACCCATCATCAGGACGTGCAAGACTGGATTCGCGAGCATCTGAAGTGAAGGGTTGTAGCGCGGATACACGGGGCTCGTCAGGAGAAGGTTGAAAACATCGGTGCTTATGTACAGTTGAATTTGTGGGTGAAAAAATTATCGTTATATACATTGTAATCACGAGGTAACTGAGTATGTCATTTTTTATATCTCCCGCTTTTGCAGAGGCTCCTGCTGCGGCCGCCGGCGAACCCAATCCGCTGGTAACCCTGTTAATGTTTGCCGGGCTATTTGTATTTATGTATTTACTGATTATTCGCCCTCAACGCAAGCGGGCGAAAGAACATCAACAGTTGGTCGCTGCCCTCGCCAAGGGCGATGAGGTAGTGACCACCAGTGGCATGCTGGGCAAAATTGCTAAAATTGAGGGCGATTATCTGGTGCTGGAAGTTTCCGATACGGTTGCGTTGAAATTCCAACGCTCGGCCGTACATGCGGTGCTACCCAAGGGCACGTTAAAAGCGATCTAACCAGACTCCGGAAGAGTCGAGGAGGGCGGGTGCTCGACTATCCGCAACGCCTGCATCTGGCGCAATTGCCAACGCCATTGCAATGTCTGGAACGGCTATCCACCCATATCGGCGGCCCACGGATATGGGTTAAGCGGGACGATTTAACCGACTGCGCCGCCAGTGGTAACAAAATCCGCAAACTTGAATTTACCCTTGCCAGGGCCCTGGATCAGGGCTGCGATACAGTTATTACCTGTGGTGGCGTGCAATCGAATCACTGTCGCGCCACCGCGCTTCTGGGCGCTCGCCTGGGACTGCAAGTGCATTTGATTTTACGCGATGAGAACACTGGAATCACGCCGGAGGAAACCCCGGATGGCAATTTACTGCTCGACTTTTTGGCCGGTGCGAGCGTGTCGGTTTATCCTCGTCAGCAGTACCAGACACAGCTCGCCCAACTGTGTGCCCATTGGGTGACCCACTACACAAGCCAGGGGCGCAAGCCCTACCAGATACCCACCGGTGCCAGCGACGGCACCGGCGTGTGGGGTTATGTGGGTTGTGCACAAGAATTGAAAAATGATTTTGCCCGGCTGCAAATACAGCCGGGTGCGATTGTGCACGCCACCGGCTCCGGTGGCACTCAGGCCGGACTCACAGCAGGCGCTGCGCTGTACGATCTGGACTGCCCGGTGGTTGGTATGGCCGTGTGTGACAACGCCGATTATTTCCGTCGTAAGGTACGGGCAGACCTGCAAGAATGGCGGCACCTGTATGGGGTGGAGATTGATATTGATCGTCTGGCGATTATTGTGAACGACGCCTATATCGGCCCCGGCTATGCCCAGGCCGGACAAGAGGTGTTTGCCACCATCCGCGACGTAGCCGCGCTGGAGGGACTGATTCTCGACCCAGTGTACAGCGGCAAGGCGTTCCACGGCATGCTGGAAGAAATTCGTCACGGCGCCTTCTCTCACCTGTCAGATGTGGTGTTTATTCATACCGGTGGTATTTTTGGCCTGTTCGCGCAACGACATGCGCTGGGATACCATGTGCCGTCACAAACATAAAATACTGAGTCTTATAAGAATATGTTCGAGCAACTGATTGATCAGGTAAACAGCTTTGTGTGGGGCCCGGTGATGTTGGTGTTGTTACTGGGCACCGGTTGTTATCTCACGGTGGGGCTGCGGGGCATCACCTTACGCAATATTCCCTACGCGTTTCGGCAGCTGTTCTCCGGGCGGCGCAATCAGGGCGAAGGGGAGATTACGCCCTTCAATGCTCTGATGACGGCGCTGTCCGCAACCGTCGGCACCGGCAATATCGCAGGGGTTGCCACGGCAATTGCTATCGGCGGTCCCGGGGCATTGTTCTGGATGTGGTGTACCGCCCTGGTGGGTATGGCCACCAAGTATTCCGAGGCAGTACTCGCGGTTCATTACCGGGAAACCGACGCACTGGGACAAAAAGTTGGTGGTCCGATGTATTACATCAAAAATGGACTGGGCAAGTCCTGGGCCTGGCTTGGATTTTTATTTGCGTTATTCGGAACTCTGGCTGGTTTTGGCTTGGCGAATACGGTGCAGTCCAACGCGGTATCCCAGGTAATGAAAGACAGCTTTAACGTGCCGACATTGGTCACGGGCATTGTGTTAGCAATTCTGGTGGCTGCGGTAATTCTGGGCGGCATAAAACGTATCGCCGACGTCGCTGGTAAGTTGGTGCCCTTTATGGCGCTGTTGTATGTGGGCGCAGCACTGGTGGTGCTAAGCATCAACTTTGCACAGATTCCGGCGGCGTTGTCGCTGGTCGTCGAGAGCGCATTTTCTCCGGTGGCAGCGAGCGGGGGATTTGCGGGCGCCGGTGTCATGCTCGCCCTGAGAATGGGTGTGGCGCGGGGCATTTTTTCCAATGAGGCAGGGCTTGGCAGTGCCCCCATCGCCCATGCGGCGGCGGCCACCAATAGTCCAGTGCGTCAGGGGACGATTGCGATGCTCGGCACCTTTATCGATACCATTGTGGTGTGTTCAATGACCGGTCTGGTACTGATTACTTCCGGTGTATGGAATGGTGCGACCGAAGGTGCGGTGATGACGGCCACCGCGTTTAATCAGACCCTTCCCTACGGCGACAAGGTCGTGGCCCTGTGTCTGGTGCTATTTGCTTTTACCACCATGCTCGGCTGGAGTTATTACGGAGAGCGCTGCGCCGAATATTTGATGGGGCCGAAAGTCATATTGCCGTTCAGATTACTGTGGATCACTGGCATCTTTGCTGGTACGCAAATGAGTCTGGGGCTGGTGTGGAAAATGTCGGACGCGCTGAACGGTATGATGGCGATTCCTAATTTGATTGCGCTATTACTGTTAAGTCCGGTAGTGTTCCGTTTAACGAGAACCTATTTCAACGACGCGGTTAAGGCTCCGAATCCTCACTAATTGAAGGTTGGGACGATTTTTCATGATCCGTTCTGGAAAGCTGGTATGCCAGACTAATGGAAAATATTAAGCTGGTTGCATGCACAGAGGATAAATTAAGTGTCACAACGTTTTGGTGACAAACTGGTAATCGCCATTTCTTCTCGAGTTTTATTTGACTTGAAAGATAGTCACGAGGTCTACGAAAAAAAAGGGCTGGCAGCTTACGCACAGTATCAAATAGAACGGGAAGAGGAAGTGTTAGCGCCGGGCGAAGCACTGCCACTGGTGCAAAAATTACTGCGCATCAACGAAAAACTGGGCGGCGATCCACGGGTCGAAGTTATTTTGTTGTCGCGCAATTCGGCGGATACCGGGTTGCGTATTTTTAACTCCATTGAACACTATCAGTTGAATATATCCCGCGCGGCGTTTTGTGGGGGCACCAGCCCGTATCGTTATGTCGCCGCTTTTGGTTGTCACCTGTTTCTGTCCACCCACGCCGAAGATGTTCGCAACGCCCTGACCCACGGTGTTGCCGCCGCTACGCTTTTGCCGTCTACCAAATCCGAACACAGTCACGACGAATTGCGTTTTGCTTTTGACGGCGACGCCGTGCTGTTTTCCGACGAAGCAGAGAAAATTTACAAACAACAGGGTTTACAGGCGTTTGCCGACAGTGAGAAGGCTGCGGCTAAAACACCTTTGAGTGGCGGTCCATTCAAGCAGTTTTTACAGGCGTTGCACAGCTTGCAGGCGGAATTTCCTGCGGACAGCAGCCCCATTCGCACGGCACTGGTCACGGCGCGCTCCGCGCCGGCCCACGAGCGGGTCGTGCGCACCCTGCGGGAGTGGAAAATACGTATCGACGAATCACTGTTTCTGGGTGGGCTAAACAAAGGGGAATTTCTTAAAGCCTACGGGGCGGACGTTTTCTTTGACGACCAGCAACAGCATTGCGAATCGGCTACGCAGCACGTTGCCACTGGCCACGTGCCTCACGGCGTCGCCAACGAACCCTGACTGCGGGTGTCACGGGAGTATCTAGTTCGTTAATACCACGCAAAGCGAATCCCCATGCCCAGCAGAAGCAATGCCAGTAGCTGGCGCAGGAGGCCGCCCGGTAGACTGGCAGCTAAGCGTGTTCCCAGGTGAATGGCTGGCAGGGAGCCTGTAAGCAGGCAAGCCAGCAGTGTGAGATCGACGTTACCCAGCAGAATCAGATGCCCGAGCCCCGCAATCAGTGTTAACGGCACTGCATGGGCTATATCGGTGCCCACTACCGTCAGCGCTCGCAGGTGCGGGTGCAGTACCAGCAGTAATGCCGCGCAAAATGCTCCGGCCCCAACCGAAGACAGGGTTACAAAGACCCCCAGGAATAGGCCAGCGACAAATGTCACCGGTGTGGCGTAGGCCCGCCCCGTCCCGCTAACAGGTGTGGCAGTGAGCGGGCGCGCTGGCCGAAAAATTCCCAGATAAAGAATTAGCGCAGCGGTCAGTATCAGCATTATGCCGAGACTTTTGGTCAGGATGGATTCATATCCGGAGGCGTCGGTAAACAACGTATGGAGTAGCAATGTGGTGACCAGAGATGCTGGAATACTACCGGCTGCCAGCCAGGCGACGATATCCCAGCGCACACTACGGGCTCGCATATGAGCGCGCACCCCGGCCGCCTTGGTAATAGCGGCGTATAGCAAATCTGTGCCGATGGCGACGTGATAGGGAAAACCGAACAGGATTAGCAGGGGGGTCATCAATGAGCCGCCACCAACACCGGTGAGGCCAATGGCGAGCCCGACCGCAGCCCCTGATAGTATATAAAGTAAGATGTCCGGTACTATTTCCATGGACGCTCTACATGTAAATTTAGTTGAATAGACTGGCAACTTTAGAGATTTCGATCTATTCTTGAAAGTAATAGTTTTTTATATTTTTATACCATTGTCATCTAGACGGTCGAGTTTATGAAACTACAGCAATTGCGCTATATCTGGGAAGTAGCCCACCACGAACTGAATGTTTCTGCCACGGCGCAAAGCCTCTACACCTCGCAACCGGGTATCAGCAAGCAAATGCGCTTGCTGGAAGATGAGCTGGGGGTCGAGATATTTTCTCGCAGCGGTAAACACCTAACGAGAGTGACACCCGCCGGAGAGCAGATACTTAAAATTGCGGGGGAAATATTGGGCAAGGTGGAAAGTATCAAACAGCTCGCCCAGGAGCATAGCGCACCCAATCGAGGCAGTCTGTCCATCGCCACTACCCACACCCAGGCGCGCTATGCGTTACCACCGGTCATTCAATCATTTATTAGTAAATACCCGGAGGTGGCGTTGCACATGCACCAGGGAACGCCGGTGCAAATCTCTGAACTTGCCGCCGATGGGGGCGTCGATTTTGCCATCGCTACCGAAGCACTCGATTTGTTTACCAATCTCCTGATGATGCCCTGTTATCGCTGGAACCGCTGCATTCTGGTGCCGCGCAATCATCCATTGTGTCAGCTGTCGGCGCTGACTCTGGAAGAGGTGGCGAAGTATCCGATAGTCACCTATGTATTTGGCTTTACCGGGCGCTCCAAGTTGGATGACGCATTCAAAAATAAGGGGTTGACGCCCAAAGTGGTATTCACCGCCACGGACGCCGATGTAATCAAAACCTATGTGCGACTGGGATTAGGGATCGGTATTATCGCCCATATGGCCTATGAGCCGGGGATTGATGACGACCTGGTGGCCCTCGAGGCCAAACATCTATTTAAATCGAGCGTAACCCGTATTGGATTTCGCCGCGGAACCTATTTGCGTGGTTTTATGTACGACTTTATCGAGCAGTTTGCGCCGCACTTGACCCGCGATGTAGTGGATAAAGCGACGGCGCTTCCATCGCGGGACGCGCTCGATAAATTTTTTAGCCCAATTGAATTACCGGAATATTGATCCTGTAATTCAGCGCAGCGGCTGTCGTTAGCCGTCCAGATTCACAGCGTGTAAACCACATTCTTTTTGGGTGGCCTCTTCCCACCACCAGCGACCCTCGCGTTCGTGCTGACCCGGGCCGACCGGGCGGGTGCATGGTTCGCAGCCGATACTGATAAATCCCTGATCGTGGAGCTCGTTATACGGAACGTTGTTGGCGCGGATGTAGCCCCACACCTGTGCTGACGTCCAGTTGGCAAGGGGGTTAAACTTGGTCAGTTGCCCGCCTAGTTTGGCAAAGGCTTTATCTTCCTGAATAACCGGAATTTCAGCGCGTGTATTGGGGCTCTGGTCTTTGCGCTGTCCGGTGATCCATGCATCCAGGGTTTGCAGTTTATGGCGCAAGGGGGCTATTTTACGTACGCCGCAGCATTCTTTATGGTCATCCTGATAAAAACTGAATAACCCCTTTTCCCGCACCAGAGTCTGTACCGCGTGAGCATCCGGTGACAGTAATTCGATACTGATACCGTAGTGGGTGCGCACGGTTTCGAAAAAGCGATAGGTTTGTGGGTGCAGGCGTCCGGTATCCAGGGAAAAAATTTGTACATTGGGGTTTATTTTGTGGGCCATATCCACCAGTACCACGTCTTCCGCACCGCTAAATGAAATAGCAATATTGTCAAACTGTTGCAGGGCGTAAGTGAGAATAGTTTGCGGGGTTTCCGAAGCGAGTTGTGCTTCGAGGTCGTACACCGGTAAATTCGCTGGTTTCGCGGTCATGGCATCAATCTCTGAAAGTCCAAATAAAATACTGGCCCCAGGCGGGCAGGTTTGAAGCGCGGACTATAGCAAGGGGGTATAAAGACTAAAAAGAATTAGCATTTATATTCTTATAACATATTGTTAGCCCATTCAGCCTCTGTAGGACGTTTGCGTGGGGCAAGTGAAATCGGTAAAGTAGCGCTCTTTTTTGTATCGCAAGGAGCTACCCGTGGAAATTGCCTGTCTTGATCTGGAAGGGGTGCTGGTCCCGGAAATCTGGATCGCCTTCGCGGAACAGACTGGTATAGACGCACTGAAAGCTACCACTCGCGATATTCCCGACTACGATGTGCTGATGTCGCAACGGCTGGAGATTCTGCGTGAACACGGCCTGGGGTTGCCAGAGATTCAGCAAGTGATAGCCAGTTTAGAGCCGCTCGACGGAGCAGTCGAATTTGTCGACTGGTTGCGCGAACGTTTTCAGGTAGTCATTTTGTCCGACACATTCTACGAGTTCTCCCAGCCACTGATGCGCCAACTGGGTTTTCCCACGCTACTGTGCCACAAGCTGTCGGTGGCGAGTGATGGCCGGGTGACCGATTATCGATTGCGTCAGGCTAACCCGAAACGCCAGGCGGTACTGGCGTTTAAGAGTCTGTATTATCGCGTTATTGCCGCGGGCGATTCCTATAACGACACCACCATGTTGAGCGAAGCAGACGCCGGTATTTTATTTTCCGCACCGGATAATGTGGTGGCGGAATTCCCGCAATTTCCGGCAGTATACGGTTACGCTAATTTAAAACAGGCGTTTATTAATGCCAGCGAACGGGATTTGACCCTTTAAGGCGATTTTACAGGTGTAAAATCTTTCAAGGCATCCAGCAATATGTCCACTTTGGCCATGACTTCCTGATATTCGGTTTCCAAATCGGAGTCGGCGACAATGCCGCTACCGCTCCAGCAGTGCATGCGCTCACCATCAGCCAACAGAGTACGAATAACAATATTGGTGTCCATGCGCCCGTTGCTGGAAATATAGCCGATGCTGCCGCAGTAAAGACTTCGATTTAAAGTTTCCAGCTCGGTAATCACTTCCATGGCACGTTTTTTCGGTGCTCCGGTAATCGACCCGCCGGGGAAACAATTTCGCAACAAGCTCAACGGCGTTTCAGCAGTGCGCAGACGACCGGTTACCGTGCTCACCAGGTGATGAACATTTGCGAAACTTTCCAGCGCGAACAATTTCGGCACGCGAATACTGCCGGGCTCGCAGGAGCGACCTATATCGTTGCGCAACAAATCCACAATCATTAGATTTTCGGCCCGGTCCTTACTGCTATTCAGTAACTGGATGGCGGCTTCTTCGTCCTCCCCCACAGTTTGTCCCCGACATGCCGTGCCTTTGATGGGTTTGGTTTCGACATTATTGCCAGTGACTTTCAGAAATCGCTCCGGCGAAAAGCTTAGTATGGCGCGATCCTCCCACTCCAGATAGGCACTAAAGGGCGACGGTAATACATTACGCAGGTGCTGGTAAGCGCTCCACGGATCGCCCTTATAAGTAGCGCTAAAATGTTGGGCGTAATTGACCTGGTAACAATCCCCGGCGGCGATATAATTCTTAATTCGAGACACGGATTTGAGATATGTCGCTTTGTCGGTGGATGCGTGAAATTTATCGGTCAGGGAGAAGTGCGAAGCACAAGTGGCATCGCCAGTATGAATTTTCTTTAGCATATCTTTCCCGGTTAGCGCCGTCACTGCAGCGCGCAACGGGGTCGGGCAGGCGGGGTGAAATATGCGCCACGCCTGGCGTGTCTGATGGTTGATAATGATTCCCCACAGGTATAGCCCGAGACGCATATCGGGAAAATCAATCACATCAATAGAAGTCTTTGACGGAGCGCTCGTCCTGTCCAGTTGGTAACCAAAGCTGCCGATCAGGCCCCCGGTAAAAGGCAGGGAAGCGATGCGGTGGTCGTCTGATGTGCCATATTTACTGATATTATCGAGTACTTGTTGCGCCAACGTAAAGGGATCTTCAGTTGACTCTGTTGTCGCTACACTAGCGCCGCTGACGCGGGTTATTCCATCGCGGCTTTCCAGGATGTACTGGGGCGCTGCGCTGATAATATCGAAGCGTCCCTGCAGGGAGCGGGGTTTGCCGCTGTCGAGCCACACCGGAGCGGGCAGAGTGCGAATTTGTTCGAACACCGCAGCAGCATTGGCAGGATAGGGAAAATCTTGAATGTCGATCATCAATCGTGTTCGTTTCTATAGTTACAGGGGCATGCCTGAGGGTGATTATGACATTTATGCACGGGTGTACGGCGAGCATTTTTCCGTATAATCCCGTGCTTTGAACCTCAGCACTAACATCACGCCCTTTTGCCTGGAGTCGAGCCATGAGCGAAACAACCACCATTTGCGACATCACCCCGGATTTATGTGACCGCCATCCCGACCTGATCAGTGTGCTGGAACCCATGCTATCCAATTTTGGCGGACGCGAAGGATTTAGTGGGGAAATCGTGACGATTAAGTGTTTTGAGGATAACTCCATCGTCAAGGAAACACTGGGTGCCCCGGGTAAGGGTAAAGTATTGGTGGTGGATGGCGGGGGATCTCTACGTAGAGCGTTACTGGGGGATATGATTGCTGAAAGCGCGGTTAAAAATCTGTGGGAGGGCGTTATTATTTACGGCTGCATCCGCGACGTTAGTGCGATCTCGCAACTCGATTTAGGCGTGCAGGCACTGGCGGCAATACCATTAAAAACAGAGAAACGCGGCATCGGCGATTTTAACATCCCGGTGACGTTTGGCGGGGTGACCTTCAGACCTGGGGAATACGTGTACGCCGATAGTAATGGCGTCGTAGTGTCCGTCAAAGCGTTACCCACTACTTGAGTTGTCGCTACCTGGCTAGCCAGGATTAAAGTACGCTAACAACGCTTTCGCGACGGTGTCTGTCTGATCAATATCGGCCAGGTGTCCAGCATCGTCGATTAACAGGATTTGCGTGTTGCCGGTAATACCTTTGGCGAAGGCTTCGGCATAGATCGGGGGAATGATGTTATCTTCTTTGCCCCATATCAAAAGCGTGTCTTGGTGGATGCGGTGCAGTCGTTTTTCCAGGCCCCGATCGCCAAAGGGCCACAGATAACGCGCCGCCGCTTCCATGCCGCGATAACGTAGAATTTCCCATTCTTCCTTATCATTTTCATCCTCCGGGGGCGCAAACGCTTCGTCAAACGCGTGCTCGCGATGGCACAATAATTTTTTCTGCTGGGAAAAAGTTTGTGCAAAAAAATCCGGTAAGGGATCGGTTTCGTGGTACAGCCCGAAGGGTGCGATAAGCGCCAGCCGTCCAACACTACGGGGAGAGTGCGCGGCAACGTCTGCCAGCAGGCTGCCGCCGAGACAGGCGCCAATCATCTCCGCGCCGGTCAGACCAGATTGCTCCAGTAAATCAAGGGTCGCACAAATCCAGTCCGAATTATCGTCGAGCAACAGGTGTCCCGGTTCCGCGCCGGGAAAGCCCGGTAGAGATGGCACCACCACGCGATAGTGTTGTGCGAGGCGATCGAACAGCGGTAACCACTTCGGCCGTCCACCGATGCCCGCCAGGAAACCCAGTGGCTTACCGGAGCCTTTTTCCCACACACGGTGCCTGGCGCCGTTGACGGTGACTAAGGAGGTTTTTAAGGTGGCATTACTCATGCGGATTTCCCCCCGATTCTGTCAGCCACTGACATGGGTTTGGGCCACCAATGATGTTCCCATTCATTTTCAAAAATATTTTCGATTTGCGGCCGCACATATTTAGCAAACATATCGGTGTTGTAGGTCGCCAGGTCGCGCTTCATATTGCCGTATTGTAGTAGCACCATAAGGTTGCCGAAGTGTAGATCTTTGATTGCGGTGGTAAGTTTTTCCGCCACCTGATCCGGGGAGCCGATAACCACAAAACCTTTTTCGACCATTTCCTCGAAGCTTGGCGGGCCGCCACCGCCCTCAACCTTTGCGGCCCCAGCGCCAGCGGCGTCAGCGCCAGAAGTTTGTCCAGCCAGTTTGGCGACCTGGGATTGAGCGCGGGCGCGCAGGGTGGCTTCGGTCATGTAGCCGGGCGGTGCCACGTATTTAGGCGACACTTTGAGGGAGCGATTGTAAAAATATTCCGCCGGTTCGCGATACAGGTCGAGGGCTTCCTGTTCGGTTTCGGCCACGCCCACAAATTGCAAAAAGGCGGCGCGAAATGGGTTGGGTTCTTTGCCAAGATGTTTCATTTCCTGCCAGAAACCTTGCATCGTGGCTTGTCCAGCCAGATAACCGTAATAGGACAGGTAGGCGTAGACGTAATCCACATCGGCACACCAGCGCCAGGTTTCCACAGCGCCACCGCCGGGAATCCACACCGGCGGATGAGGTTGCT
The DNA here is from genome assembly GCA_041601945.1 of Porticoccaceae bacterium. Lineage (GTDB taxonomy): Bacteria > Pseudomonadota > Gammaproteobacteria > Pseudomonadales > Porticoccaceae > JBFJKD01. The sequence goes on from JBFIHG010000011.1 coordinate 63,066, forward strand.
GGATTGGTCTTGGCCAGGGATTGACGTAACGCTGCTGATTAAAACGACCGTGAAAAGCAAAGGGTTCAGTTTCTGTCCAGCAGCGCATAATTAAATCGTGGGCTTCGTGGTAGCGTTGACGTAACTGACTGGGGTTTTGACCGTAGGCATAACAGGTATCCATGGGCGTTCCTACTGGAAAACCTGCTATCAAGCGGCCCCCGGACAGACAATCGAGCATCGCGAATTCTTCCGCGACCCGCGTCGGTGGGTTGTACAACGCCAGCGAGTTACCCATCACGCAGATTGCGGCATCCGTGGTGGAGCGCGCCAGCGTCGACGCCATCAAATTAGGTGAGGGCATCATGCCGTAGGCGTTGGAGTGGTGTTCGTTGACGCAGATGGCGTCAAATCCGACCGCATCCGCGTGTTCCAGCTCGCTGATAAATTCGTGGTACATATGGTGGGCTTTGCGCGGATCGAACAATTTCGAGTTAACATCCACCCACACTGATTCATGTTGTTCAGCGAAATCCTCGGGAAGGTCCATATAGGGCATTAGATGGAAATACATTAATTTCATTATGTTCCCCGCAGGTCAGCGCCTGCTTTATTCGGATGATGGAAGCAGGAGCTAGTTATCTATTGAGTGTCTTGATAATAGCGAAACCTTGTATTCACCGCAACGAATGTCACGCGCAAAAAAAAAAGCCGCCCGGAGGCGGCCTTTATAGCGGACAATCAGTTGATCAAAATTGCTCTTCTTCGGTGGAACCCGTCAGTGCAGTTACCGAAGACTTGCCACCTTGAATTACGGTGGTCATATCGTCGAAGTAACCGGTGCCTACTTCCTGCTGGTGGGAAACGAACGTGTAGCCGCGGCTGGCTGCGGCAAATTCCGGCTCCTGCACTTTCTCAACATAATGTTTCATGCCTTCCCCGCGGGCATAGCTGTGGGCCAGGTCGTACATGTTGTACCACATATTGTGAATGCCAGCTAACGTAATGAACTGATATTTGTAACCCATGTTACTCAGTTCCTGCTGAAATTTAGCGATGGTCGCGTCGTCGAGGTTTTTCTTCCAGTTGAAAGAGGGCGAGCAGTTGTAAGCCAGCAGCTGATCCGGAAATTTGGCGTGAATGGCGTCGGCAAAACGTTGTGCTTCTTCCAGGCTGGGCGTTGCGGTTTCACACCAGAGTAAATCCGCATAGGGGGCGTAGGACAGTGCGCGGTCGATGGCTTGATCGAGTCCCGCCCTGACACGATAAAAACCCTCCGGCGTACGTTCGCCGGTCACGAACGGCTTGTCCCGGTCATCGCAATCGGAGGTCAGCAGGTCCGCAGCATTGGCGTCAGTGCGCGCCAGTACAATGGTCGGGACGTCGGCAACATCCGCCGCAAGACGCGCCGCTATTAATTTCTGAATACCTTCCTGCGTGGGCACCAGTACTTTGCCGCCCATATGGCCGCATTTTTTTACCGATGCCAACTGGTCTTCGAAGTGAACGCCAGCAGCACCTGCTTCGATCATGCTCTTCATCAATTCGTATGCATTGAGCACACCGCCAAAACCCGCCTCGGCATCGGCTACGATGGGCACAAAATAGTCCACATAACCCTGGTCTCCCGGTTTAAGATTCTTGCCCCACTGGATCTGGTCTGCCCGGGAAAAAGTATTGTTAATCCGCTGCACGACGGCCGGTACTGAATTAGCCGGGTACAGGGATTGATCGGGGTACATGGCCATTCCCGCATTGTTATCCGCAGCGACCTGCCAGCCGGACAAATAAATGGCTTCAATACCTGCTTTCACCTGTTGCAACGCCTGCCCCCCGGTCAGGGCACCAAGACAGTTGGCGTAACCCTTACGGGCCGAACCGTTGACCAACGACCACAGTTGCTCAGCGCCGCGGCGAGCAATGGTGTTTTCCTTCTTGATGGAGCCGCGCAGGCGCACTACATCCGCAGCGCTATAGGTTCGGGTGACGCCTTTCCAGCGCGGGTTTTCGGCCCAGTCTTTTTCAATGCGCGCGATTTCAGCGTTGCGATCATAGTTGCCAGCAGTCATCTCGAAATATCCTTTGTAGTCACCACGGACTATATAGTTGCGAAGGGGTTTTCCCGCTAACTCCTCCTCGACAGGCTCTGAGGAAATTAGGGTTGGCAGATTTTAAGGAGTGTGGGATGATTTAGCTAATTTATCGTTATTATTTTCGCTATTCGTCATATGAATATAGAGTGCTGGTTATGAATATTCACCGCGTCGACCTTAATTTGTTGGTGTACCTGGATGTCCTGCTGCGAGAACGAAACGTCACCCGGGCCGCAGCACACCTGGGTATCAGCCAACCCGCGTTAAGCAATAGTTTGCGCCGTTTGCGTACGCTGTTTGACGATCCGTTGTTGGTGCGCACCAGTGAAGGGATGACCCCCACCGAGCGGGCACTGCAATTACAGCCGGTGATCCGTACGATTCTCGCCGCCGTCGAGCAGGCCCTGGAAACCCGCAAAGAATTTGATGCCGCCGCCGCCAACCGGGTATTTCGTATTATG
>JBFIHG010000012.1:0-60670 GCA_041601945.1 Porticoccaceae bacterium
ATCCCGCCAGTCGGCGACAACAACGTCTGCAGCCAGCACCAACGTCGGCTGGGGACGATAGGCAAAGCCGATGCCCAGTGAGGGCGCGTATTTAAATTCTCTGCGGCTATCGGTTTTTTCGTTGCTCTCAAACGGTGCGCCCGGGCCGCGCAGTTTTACCTTAGTTTCACCCTCCAGATCGTAACTGCTGCCGGTTTTGTAATCGATACCGACGCTAAATTTTTCGTTGACCTTGTACAGCGCCCCGAGATTACCCTGAAAACCGAACCCGTGTTCGCGCACCTTGGCCTTGTATTCGTAATTCCCCGGCTCGCCTGTAGCGTCCAAATAGTCCTTGTCCACATCCACGCGGAAATCACTGTGCAACAACTCCAGACCCAGGCCCACGCTTAACTGGTCGGTGACCTGATAGCCGATGGAAGCGTTAAAAGCCATCACGCCGAAAATCGCGAACACGTCCGCTTGAATGCGGGCATTGTTGCTCGGATCGTAGATAACATCGTCGTAGGTGGAGTACGCGCCGCCCACCCCATACACGCCGCCGGCCAGGGTATAGCGGCCGAAGTTTTTGAAATACATAAACGAGGGCATGGTGCCCGCCCCAGCCCAGTTCTCTTCCGTATCATCGTAGTGTTGTGGTTCGGTGGCGACAAATGCCGGGAAGGTATCCCCTTTATTGGGGTCGAAGGAGCCGTCGAGTACCGAGTTGTTGCTGGCCCCATCCCGGTCGCTGATAGTGGGGCTCATGGAGTACACACCGAAGGTGAGACCGGAACCACGTAACTGGCTGAGGCCAGCTGGGTTCCAGTAGATGGCGGACGCATCGTCGGCTACGGCAATAAATGCACCGCCCATGCTAATGGCTCGGATACCCAGCCCCTCCAGGTTGATACCGCTTGCTAGCGCGAAGCCCGGTAGTCCGGTGATAATCGCGGTGATAACGGAAAACCAGTATTTCTGCGCTCGCATGTGACCCCCTCAGTTAAAAAGTTGTATATTGTAGACGAGTTGTTGACTAAGTGTTCCATTTAAAACGGGTTAATTAACAGAATAGGCAGACCGCAAAACAGGCCGGCTTTAACACAGACAGGGTTCGATATGTGTCGCACGCATCGCGAAACAGGGGTGGGAAGGTGAAAAAAGTACTGCTGGCGCTGTTAATCGCCGTGCCGGTGTATGTGGTGATGTGCAAGGTCCGCGAACCGCAGCCGGAACCGGAGGCCATCGGCGAATTGCTGTACGGCGAACAGCTCGACCGCGCCCGCGCCGTGGAGGAGCAACTCCAAACAGACCTGGAAAAACGCACTGCGCAAATGGACGAGCAAATGCGGCAGTAGCCAGCTGTTTGCAACTCGTTCACGTCGTATCAATCAGGTGTCGTGGGCAGCGATAAAAAGCGATAAAAACGATAAAGAGAAAGCGTCGGCAATACGGGCGCTTAACCGCAATCGAGGAAAATAGTGTTGAAGGCAGTAGATACCGCTAAAAATGTCTGGTTACTGACCGCGTGTCAGGCTCTGAGCATGTCCATTCCGTCCTTCGTGGTCTTTGTCGGCAGCATTATCGGCGCCCATCTGGCACCGGATCCCGCCTATGCCACGGTGCCAGTGGCGGTATTTATGCTGGGCTCCGCCGGTGCCATGTTGCCGGTAGTGCTTTCGATGCGTCGCTTCGGGCGTAAACCAGTTTTCATCGTGTGTATGCTCATGGCCTGTGGTGGTTGCGTGCTGGGCATGGTGGCCCTGCAGTACGCGAGTTTCCCGCTTTATCTGCTGTCCCTGGTCATCCTCGGTATTGGTCTTGCGGCGGGACAGCAATACCGGTTTGCGGCCATGGAAAGTGTCGACCCACAACACATGGCCAGTGCCGCATCGCGGGTTTTGATGGGCGGCATCGTGGCGGCTTTTCTCGGACCGGAGTTGGCCGCACGGGGCCAGGCGTTGTTCTCTGTAGATTTTCAGGGATCGTTCGTGCTGTTGTTGATAGTGACCGCGCTAACTGCCGTGTTACTCCTACGTTTCCAGGAACCCGCCACCGTGGCCGAGGAACGGGTTGGTGGTGGCCGGCCGCTACGGGTGTTGTTCAAGCAACCGGTGTTGTGGGCTGCAATGGGTGCCGGGGTGGTCGGTTTTGCAGTAATGAGCCTGATTATGACCGCCACGCCGCTGCATATGCATGTGGTGAACGGCCATGCCCTGGAAGACACCAAATGGGTTATTCAAAGCCACGTGGCAGCCATGTTCATACCCTCGTTTATCGCGCCTTGGTTAATACGCCACCTCGGTAGTCGCGGTCTTATTGCGACAGGAATGTTGGCCTATCTTGCCGTGGTCGTGGTGGTGTTCACCCCCGTGGGTTTCGCGGATTACTGGATTGGCCTGGTGTTGCTCGGCGTGGGCTGGAACTTCCTGTTTATTGGCGGCACCACACTGCTGCCGGAAAGTTACGGCCCCGCAGAAAAATTCCGGGTACAGGCCACCAACGACGTAACCATATTTGGTATTCAGGCCATAGGGGCGATGAGTGCGGGCTGGCTCGTCATTCAGTTTGGCTGGCAGACCATGTTATTTGTCACCCTGCCCATGCTCGCACTGCTGGCGCTCGCGGTACTGATCTGGTGGCGTTCGCAAACCCGCGCGCTGCGCGTTGCACCGTCGCAGCCTGAATCATAAATATTGGTAGGTTAATTGTGGGGTGGGTTTGATCCTCCGGGAGGTGAGGGTGTTGAAGTGGACCGAAATCAATGGAGTCTGACCCCATTGATTCTATCTTGATTTTCCTGTCGGCAAGTAAGAATTTCATGGGGCCGCAACTAGGAACCTAACGGTTGAACTCACCCGGCCGCCGTTTTTTGGCGGTCGGTTGGAGTGATCGGTTAGGCCATACGGCCAACAGTGTCTTTTGGGTATAACGATTTTGTATACATATTGCTCGCAATATTATTGAACCCCATTTTATTTAATAGTATCGCTGTTTTTGATAATAAATGAGTATGAATTTTTTCTACAAATTTCGTTTCGTTATAATCCACTCGCTTTTGTAAGCAGTGACGCATCGCAATTAGATTAAGTTGATGTTGTAATTCTTCCCTTGCTCCGGGCGCATTCTCAGTAAGTGTTGATAAAAATGCTTGGCATAATAGTTTCCAGCCTTCACTTTGCACTTTTGCACCCATATCTGGACTCGTTTCAGGAGAAAAATGCCAGTTTGACATCCAGTAACCGTATTGATCAGAAGTAAATTTCAATAATTCGTGTAAATCTTTCATAGAAAGATCGTCCTGCACTTGTTCTTTTAGTTCTTTCTCGAAATCGTTGTAATTTACGAAGGGATTCTTTGATTTAAGGCTGTCAATTAAATTTTGGACGCTCATAAGGTTCTATCTCGTGTGGCCTAGCGTCCGTTTTCGAACGCGTTGTTAGAGGGCATTCTTACCTAAGGCTCGATACGCCAAGAACGACAGTGGCCGTCAAAGAGATGCCCGCCACGTACAACGAGAAGCACGCCAACGCGTAGGCGGCCTTTCGATCGAGAGCTTCACTTGCGGAAGACATGGCCAGGTTGAGACTGTTAGTGGCTGCCATCCCTGCTGCGAACGTAAATCCTTGGATCCACCCCAGCTCAAGCGCGGTCGTTCCCTCAACTGGCTCAGCGAGCTTGCGAAGACAGGCTTCAAGTTCAGCCCGGTATGTTGGTTCGCGCTCGATAAAGCGCTTCCGAAGTGCATGAAGCCGAGCGAAGGAAGAAAACGGGTTCAAAACACTTATCTCGTTGGTCGATGCACACAAGTTCCGCAGCTCTTCGCACAGCGGCTTGACCTTTTCGGGGAGATACAGTGCTGCCGTGTAAACGAGATTGCCAGATGGCGTTTTCGCAGACTCCAAGTCGGACCGCTGGTCGGTGAAGCGTGTGCCCTCGCCGGTGCTCATTGCTTGGTATGCCCTCTAACTATTATTGAACGCCACGTGCGACAACTATTCGCAACGCGTGCAGGTGTGCATGATGTACCCGTATTTGGACATAAAGGTGCAGGTGCGACATATCATTCCCTGATTGATTCATTATTCGCGGCACAATACCTTGATTTATAAAAAAAAATCAATAGGTTAATAAATCGGGCCAGATATGACGCGCGTGCGCAGTTATGTAGCGTTTTTGCACTTATATGAGCACGTGCGATATATGTTGCCAACAGGCGCGTCGCGAATAATTCCGTAACATTTTGAAATTTATAAGAATAAAGTGTGGGGTTTGTCGGGGGTCCAAATGAACGCACTGATGAGACCACCCAGCAAATTTAGATGAACTGTCTATGGCCGCGTTTTTTTAGCTTTGGGGTCGCAATGAGTAACGGTCAGGGGAGGGCAACGGAAACAGATTTATTTTCAGGTGAGCTTAATGCCAGAAAAGGCAAGGGCATCAATAGCCCGCCGCGGGTGCGGCGGGCGTATCGACGGAGTGCGGACTTAGCCGATCATGCTGTAACCACCGCTGGCGCTCAGCACCTGGCCGGTGATGTAGCTGGCGACTTTTTGCGAGGACAAAAATACCACGGCATTGGCCACGTCGGCCGGACGGCCCACTCTTTTTAGCGGCAGGGATTTTGCAATGGCGGCAAACTGATCTTCGGTAAACATGGAATCCTTATCGACCCACATGCTGTTGGCACCGGTTTCCTCGGCGGTTTCCGGAATGGTCACGCCGGGACACACGCAGTTGCAGCGCACATTAAAGCGCCCATTTTCTTTGGCGATGGTTTTCATAAAGCTGTTGGTGGCTGCTTTCAGACCGCCGTACACCGCCTCGCGGGGTTCGCCCTGACGGCTGGCGTCGGAGCTGATGGAAACAATGGAGCCGCCACCGTTGGGTACCATCTGGGCAAGTGCGGTTTTGGTACAGTTCAATACGCCGACGTAGTTGATGGCGATCAGTTTTTGCCACAGTTCGGGGGTGGTGTCGGTGAAAAACATCAGTTTGTCCCAGCCGACATTATTCACCAGCGCATCGACGCCACCGTATTTCGCAACCGCTTTGGCGAACAGATTCTCGACGCTGGCGAGGTCGGTAATATCCGTTTTGATCACCTGGGCATCAGTGGCACCCAGTTCTTTGGCTGTCGCGGCGACGCGCTCACCGGATTCCGTGTCCAGATCGGCGATGGTGATGTTGGCGCCTTCCCGCGCAAACTGTAAAACGATGGCGCGTCCAATATTGGATGCGCCGCCGGTGACGATAACGGATTTGCCTTTTAAATCGAGATCCATGCTACTTGCTCCGGTACATAGGGTGGTGAATTTTTAAAGCGTTTATTTAGCGTATTTACGAAAATCAGGTTTGCGTTTTTCCTGCAACGCGTTGACGCCTTCTTTCGATTCATCCGTATCATAGTACAGTTTCAGCGCTTGCAGACCCATACTGGAAATACCGCGAATATACTCGTTGGCGGCGACGAAAGAGCGTTTGGCGATGGCAATGGCGGTGGGGCTGCGCTCACCGATTTCCTGGGCCCAGTGGTCCACGGCACTGTCGAGTTCGTCATCGGCGACGACTTTGTTGATCATGCCCATCTGCAGTGCTTCGTCGGCGCTGTAACGCTGGCACAGATACCAGATTTCTCGCGCTTTCTTTTCGCCGACAATCTGCGCCAGCAGGGCGGTACCAAATCCGGGGTCCACGGAACCCATTTTTGGGCCCACCTGGCCAAAAATGGCACTTTTACTGGCGATGGTCAGGTCGCAGATCAGCGCCAGCACGTTGCCGCCGCCGATGGCAAAACCCTGGACCTTGGCGATAACCGGTTTGGGTACGTCGCGAATAATGGTGTGTAACTCTTCCACCGGCAAACCGATGGTGCCGCGCCCGTCGTACTGCCCGTCGTGGGCGGACTGATCGCCACCGGTGCAGAATGCTTTGGGGCCTGCGCCCGCCAGAACGATGCACGCGATATCTTTACTCCACCCGGCTTTTTGAAACGCGTGAATCAGCTCTTCGCAGGTGATGCCGCGAAACGCGTTGTATTTTTCCGGGCGGTTGATGGTGATGTAGGCAGTGGTGCCCTTTACTTCGTAGAGAATGTCCTGGTAGTCCATCGATGTCTCCCGTGGGGGTTGAAAAAAATTGTGCAACACAGTGTTGCGCGGTGTAAATAATGTGGTGCTATTAACTCTGTCTGTTAGCAGTGCGCAACTGGCGAAAAGCTTAGCGATAATTGGGCGTACGCTTATTGATAAACGCGTCCAGCCCTTCGCTGACATCCGCATCCTGCAAGGCGGGGGCGGCGAGGTCGATCTCCAGTTGCAACGCCTGATCGAGGGCCATGTCGAGACCCTGATCGGTCAATTTTTTCATTAATGCGAGCCCGGAGCGGCTCTTTTTCGCGAGCTTTTCGCAGTAATCCCGAGCTGCCGTGGGTAATTCGTCATCGGCCACCACGTAATTCACCAGACCCATGCCCAGGGCTTCCTGGGCGGTTAGCCAGCGGGCGCTGAACATCAGGTCGAGTGCCTGGCGGCGACCGATTAATTTGGGTAGACGCTGGCTACCGCCCCAGCCTGGCACCAAACCAAAATGGGAATGCTGATCCCCAAGCCGCGCCGTGCCGCCCGCGAATACCACATCGGCGGCGAGCATTAATTCCAGGCCGCCCGCCAGTGCCAGACCCTGTACCGCAGCAACGACCGGCAAGGGGCTGGTTTCCAGGCGGCGCAGGGCGCGGTGGCCGATGGTGATAAATCCCTGGAGTTTTTCCAGGGAGTCGCGCAGTCCGGTAACTTCTTCCAGATCGGCACCGGTACAAAAATTTTTGCCTTCCGTACGAATGAGAATACAGCGCACGGACGCATCGCTCTCGAAGCGGTCGATGGCTTTTCCCAGCTCGGCGTGTACCGCCATGGACAGGCAGTTAAATTTGTCGGGGCGATTGATGGTAAACACGCCCACGCCATTTTCGACACTGATTAGTACGGGTGAATCACTCATCGGCAGGCTCCTGTGTGCAAGCAGTTCGGTGTGCAAGTAGTTCTGTGTGCGGATAGTCGGCGCGGCGCTGTTATGGTTCACACCTGCCGGTTAGTCGAGCTTGCCCACGTAGTGGCGGCCGATAATCATCTTCATAATCTGCGCGGTGCCATCGCCAATTTGCAGGCCGAGTACATCCCGCAAACGCTGCTCAAAAGGTAGTTCGTTACTGTAACCGCCGTGACCGTGCAGCAACAGGCATTGGTGGGCGATATCAAACGCCAGCTTGGGCGCCCACCACTTGGCCATGGCCGCTTCTTTGGTGTGGGGTTGCTTGTTAGCTTTTAACCAGATGGCCTTCAGGCACACCAGACGCGCGCCTTCCCAAAAGGTTTCCAGTTCGGCGAGGGGAAAGGTGACCCCCTGATTGGCGGCCAGGGGTTTGCCGAACGCTTTGCGCTCGGTGACATATATCCAGGTTTCGTCGAGGCATTTGCGCGCCAGTGCCAGGCATTGCAGGCCGATCAACGCGCGGCTGAAATCAAAACCGTGCATCACCTGAATAAAGCCCTTGCCTTCATCCCCCACGCGATACTTTTCGTGTACACGAACATTATCCAGAAACAGCGAGCCGCGGCCGACCACCTTTTCGCCAACATCTTCAAAACGGGTGCGGGTCAGACCTTCGGCGCGCAGGTCCACGAGAAATGCGGTGACCCCGTGGGCTTTTTGTTCCGCCGTGCCAGTGCGTGCAAACAACAAACTGAAGTCCGCCTGGTCGGCGAGGGAAATGGAGGTTTTTTCCCCATTGAGAACGTAGTGATCCCCCTCTTTAACGGCTTTGACGATCAGATTGGCCGCATCCGAGCCGCCCCGAGGTTCAGTCAGGCCCAGAGAGCCCAATATTTGCCCGGCACACATGGCGGGGACAAATTCTTCCTGCGCTTCGGGTTGCGCAAACTGGACGATGCAGTCGGCCACCAGAGACGACATGATCTGGCAGTAGGCGACATTGAGGTCGCCCTCGGCAATGGCTTCGGTAATCAGCGCGGACGTCACAAAGTCGAGTCCGCTACCCCCCAGGGTTTCCGGCACTTCCGGCGCAATAAAGCCCATCTGCCCCATCTGCGCCATCAGTGTGCGATCGATGGCGCGATCCCCTTCCCGGGCCTGATAGAGCGGCGCTATTTTCTCACTGGAAAATTTGCGGGCACTGTCGATAATCGATTGCTGCAATGGCGAGAGGCCGAAGTCCATGGGGGTGCTCCGCGTGGAGTCGACTACGCATTGAGTCGGCTAGTTGGTTGGCGAGGAAATTGGCAGACGACATGATAGGAAAATTGGGCGATTTATGTCAACACCTTGCCATATTAATTTGTGCGATTACAATACAGCGATCAATTTCTGTGATTTGCACTTGTTAGCGTGGATGGCCAGTAAGCACCCGCTGAACCCGTCGCGCTTCGTATCCGCGCACTTACTCCGCGCATTTACGCGCCCTTTTAAGGATGCCCATGCCCGCTACCAGCACCCGCCATCAAGATAGCAGCCATCACGACACCAGCAATAAACTGTTTTTCAGGCTATTTCAGGCGGTGAATATTATTCATCGCACCGGTACACAAGCTTTGAAACAATTCGATATCAGTACGCAGCAATGGTCCGTGCTGGGGGCGCTGTCGCGGGAGGGCTGCGAAGGGGGTATGACGGTCAATGAATTGTCCGATTATTTGCTGGTGAGCCGCCAGAACCTGACCGGGGTGCTGGGCCGTATGGAGCGGGGTGGCTATATTGCGCGGCAGGTGAATCCCCGGGATCAGCGTTCCCGCCACATCACCCTTACGGCTCGCGGTGGCGAGGTGTGGCAAAGTATTCAGCCGGCCATCGCAGATTTCTATGAAGCCAGCTTGCAGGGGATTGACGAGGGGCAGCAACTGCAAACCATTGCGCTACTCGACGATTTAATTGGCAATATGAAACGGCCTTAGGGAAATGCCAGCGATGCAGATAACCGAGCGGGATCAACACTGGATGACGCGGGCGTTGGCGTTGGCCCGCGAGGCGGAAGCGGCGGGCGAAGTGCCGGTGGGTGCGGTGTTGATAGCGGGTGACGAGGTGCTGGGGGAAGGCTGGAACAGTCCGATTGGCACCTGTGATCCCAGTGCCCATGCGGAAATTCAGGCATTGCGTAGTGCTGGTCGCAAGCTCGGTAATTATCGCCTGCCGGGCACGACTCTGTATGTGACCATTGAGCCCTGCGCCATGTGTGTGGGCGCCATGGCCCATGCCCGCGTTGAGCGTCTGGTGTTTGGTGCCACCGAAACCAAAGGCGGTGCAGTCACCAGCCGCGCCACCTTGCTGGATAACGGCTGGTTCAACCATCGTATGCAATGGACGGGCGGTGTGCTTGCCGAGCAGTGCAGCGAATTGATGAGTGAATTTTTTCGGCGCCGCCGCGAGCGCGAATAAGTGTCCGTGGTTCTCACCGACTGTCCCGAAAATCCAGTTCCCTAGATCCAGTTCCCTAGAGAGGCATTAAAATATCGTTACGCCAACCTTGCGTGTTGGACGAGGGAACATCTTGTTGTGCGGTGAGGCGTGCCTGTTCCAGGGCGTGCCACTGCAAGATGGTGCGGTAGTGGCGAATATTTTGCACGAAGTGTACGGGTTCAGTACCGCGGGCGACGCCGTGCTTTACGCTTGAATAATATTTACGTTGGGACAGTAACGGCAAATGTTTACGCACATCCCGCCAGCGGTTGGGGTTCATGCCGGCGCGCTCGGTGAGCACCCGCGCGTCCTCCAGATGCCCCAGCCCAATGTTGTAGGCCGCCAGCGCCAGCCAGGTGCGATCCGGCTCGACAATGGCAGCGGGAATGCGCGCCTTGGTTTGCAATAAATACTCGACCCCACCGCGTAAACTCTGTTCCGCATCGAGGCGATCGCTAACCCCCATCTCCCGGGCGGTATCTGTGGTCAACATCATCAGGCCGCGCACTCCGGTGGGGGATGTGGCGCGCGGATTCCAGTGGGATTCCTGATAGGCGATAGCGGCGACCAAATGCCAGTCGAGCCCGTAACGCTGTGCAACATCCTCAAACATAGTCTGGAATTCGGGGAGTTTGCTGGCCACCCTTTTCACAAATAACTGCGAGCCACCGATGCTAAATCCATCCGTGTGATCAAAAAACCGCTCCTCCAGACGCGCCAGATGCCCGCTCGTCTGATACTCGTGTAAAAATGCGTTGGCCGCCTGTACCAGTGTGTCATCCCCATAGTTGGGAAATGCCCAGGCGATGGGTTCCGGTGCGGTTAAATCGAAAGCCGCCCGCGCTTTCGGGTAAAGGCTGCGATCGATATCAAAGGCGGAAGAATCGACGATGGCGTAGTCGGCATCGCCGTCGTGCACCATTTGCATTAACTCCAGCATTTCGGTGTTTGGCAACTCTTGCCACTCCAGTTGCGGGTGCTCGATTTTCAGGCGCGTCAGGGTTTCTGTGTGAGAACTACTGGCGATAGCGACCAGGCTACCGCCGATTAAATCTTCCACAGAGTTGGGGCGCCGGGCGTGGAGCCGGTAAATAAGTTTTTGCGTGACGGTCTGATAGGAGGTGGAAAAGCGTGCGCGCGACTGTCGCTCCGCGGTCGCGGTGAGTCCGGCCGCGGCGAAATCGCCCCGTGGCCCTCCCAGAGCAATAAAAATCGTGTTGAGGTTATCGATCACCGAGACTTCGAGCTTGACCCCCAGGTAGTTGGCAAACGCGCGGGCGAGCACATACTCAAAACCGTTCTCTCCTTTGGCATCCGTGTAGTAGGTGGTCGGGCCGGTGAAGGTGATCATGCGCAGCACGCCGTTGGACTGAATGATTTCCAGCGTGGTGGGCGCGCGGCTCGCGGTTAATCCGGCGCAGGCCAGGAACACGGCCAGTGATAACAGCAGGCGTCGGGTTGCACGTTTAAGGTGAAAGAATCTTAATCGCATGATTCGATAAGTCGCCCCGAGATCGCCACAGGGGCAAGAGTAGTGGGAGTCGTAGCCCGGTTCAACCGTTGTTTGATGCCGCTCCCTGTGGTTGTGATCCACGCCCCAATCCCGATTCAGCACATTTGCAAGCTGCCCACGGCAACCATTTTCAGTACAATACGCGCTCTTCTTTCCCGTCCTGTTGAGAGCCCATTGATGTTGATTCTGCGCGGCGCGCCGGCACTGTCTTTATTCCGTAGACAAAAACTCCACGCGACGCTGGTAGACGCAGCACCAACGGTACAGTCGGTTTACGCGGAGTACGTGCATTTCGCGGTTGTCGATGGGGAATTGTCCGCTCCTGAGCACGGCGTGCTAGAGGCGCTACTGCGCTACGGCCCGCACACCGCAACGGAAGCGGCGACGGGTACGCTGTTTTTGGTGGTGCCCCGGGTAGGCACGATTTCCCCCTGGTCCAGCAAGGCCACTGATATCGCTCATAACGCCGGGTTGTCGACCTTGCGTCGGGTTGAGCGTGGCATTGGTTATTACGTGACATTTACCCAGCAACCGGACGCGGCCACCAGCCGCCGCATGGCGACGTTGTTGCACGATCCCATGGTGGAAACTGTGTTCGACGAACTGTCGCAGGCACAGGCGTTATTCAATACGGAGCAGCCCCGTTCCCTGACGTTGGTGGATGTGATGGGTCAGGGACGGGCTGCGCTCGACGCGGCCAACACTCAGTTAGGGCTTGCGCTGGCGGCGGACGAAATCGATTACCTGACCGAGAGTTTCCAGCAGTTGCAACGCAATCCCAGCGATGTCGAGTTGATGATGTTTGCGCAGGCCAATTCGGAACATTGTCGCCACAAAATTTTTAACGCCACCTGGACACTGGATGGCGATCTACAGACCGACTCCCTGTTTGCGATGATTAAAAACACCCATCGCGCAAACGGCGCGAACGTGCTGTCTGCCTATTCTGATAATGCCGCGGTGGTAGCGGGCAGCACCGCGGGCCGATTTTATCCAGGCCCAACTGACCATATATACGGCTATCAACAGGAGCCGGTGCATCTGTTGATGAAGGTGGAAACCCATAATCATCCCACGGCTATTGCACCGTACCCCGGTGCGGGTACTGGCTCGGGGGGTGAAATTCGCGACGAGGGCGCGGTGGGCAGAGGCTCCAAGCCGAAAGTGGGTCTGACCGGCTTTTCGGTTTCCAATCTGAAAATTCCCGGTTATTGCCAACCCTGGGAACAGGATTACGGCAAACCCCAGCGCATTGCCTCGGCATTGGACATTATGCTGGAGGGTCCGATTGGCGGCGCCGCTTTTAACAACGAGTTTGGGCGTCCCAATCTGTGCGGCTATTTTCGCACCTTTGAAATGTCTCACGACGGCGAACAACGGGGTTATCACAAACCGATTATGGTCGCCGGTGGCTACGGCAATATACGTGCGGATCACGTGGATAAGCCGCCATTTGCGCCCGGCTGTAAACTGATAGTGCTGGGTGGCCCGGCCATGTTGATAGGGCTCGGTGGTGGCGCCGCGTCGTCCATGACCTCCGGCACCAGCGCGGAAGACCTCGATTTTGCCTCGGTGCAGCGCCAGAATCCGGAGATGCAGCGCCGTTGTCAGGAAGTGATCGATCGGTGTTGGCAGTTGGGGGCGAATAATCCCATCGCGTTTATTCACGACGTGGGGGCTGGCGGGTTGTCAAACGCGTTTCCCGAACTGGTCAAGGATGGTGGCTGCGGCGGTCGTTTTGAGTTGCGTGAGGTGCCCTGTGACGAACCGGGTATGTCGCCACTGGAGATATGGTGCAACGAATCCCAGGAGCGCTACGTGCTCGCTGTCGCACCCCAGCATTTACAACAGTTTATTGAGTTGTGTGCGCGCGAGCGTTGTCCGGTGGCGGTGGTGGGTGAAGCTATCGCCGACAAAAAGCTGCTGCTCAACGACCAGCTTTTTGACGCGCAGCCGGTGGACTTGCCCATGGCCGTGCTGTTTGGCAAGCCGCCCAAAATGCATCGCGAAGCGGGCCGCCACTATGCGCCGACCCAATCTTTTGATACGCGGGAAATCGCGCTCGACGAAGCGGTGCGACGGGTCCTGAGTCACCCGACGGTAGCCAGTAAAAGTTTTTTGATCACCATCGGCGATCGCTCCATTACCGGCATGGTGGCGCGGGATCAAATGGTCGGCCCCTGGCAGGTGCCGGTCGCGGATTGCGCGGTGACCACGGTGTCGTTTGACAGCAACGCGGGTGAAGCAATGGCCATGGGTGAACGCACGCCGTTGGCATTGCTCGACGCCCCTGCGTCGGCGCGCATGGCGGTGGGGGAGGCGCTGACCAATATTGCGGCGGCGCGTATTGCACAGATAGGGGATATCAAGCTGTCAGCCAACTGGATGTGCGCGGCGGGACATCTCGGCGAAGATGAAAAACTGTATCGCGCTGTGCAGGCCATTGGTATGGATCTGTGCCCGCAACTGGGTATTGCCATTCCAGTAGGCAAGGATTCCATGTCCATGCGCACCGTATGGCGCGAGGGCGATGAAAACGGTGAACTGGAAAAAGCGGTGACGGCGCCCTTGTCGTTGATAGTGTCGGCGTTCGCACCCGTACTGGATGTGCGCAAAACGGTCACACCGCAATTGCGCACGGATTGCGGTAACACCCGGCTGCTGTATATCGATCTGGGTGGCGGGCAATCTCGCATGGGCGGGTCGATTCTGGCGCAAACCTGGAGTCAACTCGGCGACAGGGCGCCGAATCTGGATCATCCACAACAGATGCGCAAATTTTTCGATGTGATGCAGGCGAGTCTGGAAGCAGAGCAAATACTTGCCTACCACGATCGATCAGACGGCGGACTGTTGGCCACACTGGTGGAGATGAGTTTCGCCGGACACATCGGCATCACCCTTGAGCTGCCACCCGGCGTCGATCCTGTAGCCTTCCTGTTTAACGAGGAACTGGGGGCTGTGGTGCAAGTAGCTGAAGCGCAGATCGAGCCACTGCTTGAGCGATTTCGACAGGCGGGTATGGGGGACGCGATTCAGCCTGTCGGCACGCTAAATACCACTGACACAATTAACGTCAGGCAGGACGGAGCGGATTTGTTCAGCGCGTCCCGCGTCGAATTACAGCAGCTGTGGGCGCAAACCAGTTTTCGACTGCAATCCCTGCGGGATAACCCCGAATGTGCCCTGCAGGAATATTCAGGTATCGCCGCGCCGGATCCCGGTTTGAGTGCGGCGCTCACTTACGCCATCGACGATGACGTTGCCGCGCCGTTTATTGCCCGCGGGGTGCGGCCGCGTATGGCGATTCTGCGCGAGCAGGGCGTCAATGGCCAACTGGAAATGGCGGCGGCGTTTGATCGCGCCGGGTTCAGCGCAATCGACGTGCATATGAGCGATATTCTGTCCGGAAAAATCACCCTGGGTGAGTTTCAGGGCTTGGTGGCCTGCGGTGGTTTCTCCTATGGCGATGTGCTCGGCGCGGGGGAGGGCTGGGCCAAGAGCATTCTGTTTAATAGTCGTGCGCGGGATCAGTTTGCGCAATTTTTTACGCGTCCCGACAGCTTTACCCTGGGCGTCTGTAACGGCTGCCAGATGCTGGCCAATCTGCGGGAGTTGATCCCCGGCGCCGAAGACTGGCCGCATTTTGTGCGCAACCTGTCGGAGCAATTTGAAGCGCGGGTTGCGTTGGTTAGAATTGACCCGTCGGCGTCCCTGTTTCTGGCGGATATGGCGGGTTCCCATCTTCCCATAGCCGTGGCCCACGGCGAGGGTCGCGCCGAATTTGCCGATGCGCAGCAGTTAGCCCGTTTACAGCAATCCGGGCGCGTGGCCCTGCGCTATATCGACAATCAACTGGCAGTGACCGAACGTTACCCGGCCAACCCCAATGGTTCGCCGCAAGGTATCGCAGGGGTGGTCAGTAGCGACGGTAGAGTAACGCTGATGATGCCGCATCCGGAACGGGTGTTTCGCGCGGTAACTAATTCCTGGCATCCTGACGAGTGGCGTGAGGACGGTGCCTGGTTACGTATGTTTCGCAACGCGAGGGTTTTTGTAGCATGAATGAACACGTTATTGATGTCACCGAACAAAACGCACAGCAGGTATTGCTCGACGAATCGTCCCGACGCCTGGTGTTAGTCGACTTTTGGGCGGATTGGTGCGCACCGTGCAAGGCGTTGATGCCGGTTCTCGAAAAGTTGGCCAATGAGTACGGCGGGCAGTTTCTGCTGGCCAAGGTGAACGCCGATCAGCAACAGATGATTGCCGAACAGTTTGGCGTGCGCAGTTTGCCCACGGTGATTCTGATGAAGGATGGACAGCCGGTGGATGCGTTTCAGGGGGTTCAGCCGGAGAAAAACATTCGCGAACTGCTCGATACCCATCTGCCCAAACCCTGGGACGGGATGCTGGCCGAGGCGGAAACCCATCTGGCAGCCGGCGCGTTTAACGAGGCGTTGCCCCTGTTGCGCCAGGCCTACGAGGCGTCCACACAGCGCACCGATATCGCCCTTGCGCTCGCCCACACCTGGTTGCAGTTGCAGCGCACTGACGAAGCGGAGGCGATTCTCAAGGCCGTGCCAATTCAGGATCGCGACGCCCATTACGAACAGTTGATGGCACAGCTGGAATTGCGCCGCCAGGCGGGTAAAGCACCTGAAATAGAAGTGCTCGAACAGCGTCTTAAAAACGAACCGGATAACCATGAGCTGGCCTGCCAGTTGGCGATACAGCTCAGCGAACATGGCCATCACAAAGACGCCCTGGAAATTTTACTGGCGGTGCTCAGAACGGATTTAAATTTTCAGGACGGCGGTGCAAAAAAACTATTTCTGGATGTGCTGGCGGCCCTCGGCAAGGGCGATCCCATGGCGGTCCAGTTTCAGCGCAAGTTTTTTACCCTGCTGCACTAAATATGTATTAACCGCAAGCGGTAGCTGACGGATGTATAAACTCAGTTTCTATGTTCCTGAAAGTCATCTTGAGGCGGTCAAGGACGCGGTGTTTGCGGCGGGCGCTGGCGGCATTGGCACCTACGATCGCTGTTGTTGGCAGACCCTCGGCCAGGGGCAGTTTCGACCCTTGCAGGGCAGCCAGCCGTTTATTGGCGAGTTAGATGTTGTACAAACGGTGGCCGAGTACAAAGTGGAAATGGTTTGCGCAGACCAATTAGTCGAACAAGTCATTGCCGCGTTGCGACAGACACATCCCTACGAAGAACCGGCCCTTGATCTGGTGCGCCTCGAGCCAATTCCGGCCTCCGAAAACTGATCCTCCCCTTGATCTCGCGCAACTGTCGTGCAGGCGGTGGTTGAATTTGCCGTGCTTCACCCCAAAATCCTTAAGCAGAACGTAGTGCGTCAAACACCGCTTAAGGAGCAATGTTATGCGCCAGGATCGTATTACTAATCAATTACAGGAAGCGCTGGCCGATGCCCAGTCGCTGGCCATTGGTCGCGACCACACGGCCATTGAACCCGTGCACCTGATGGTGGCCCTGCTGCGTCAGTCCGGGGGCGCGGTGCGTCCCATGCTGGGCAAGGCGGGGTACGATTTGCCCGGTCTGGAGGGTGAACTCGAGCGGCTGCTGCAGGCGCAGGCGCAAATTAGAAATCCCACTGGCGATATTGCCATTTCCCAGGCTCTGATGCGCCTGTTAAATCTCGCCGACAAACAGGCTCAAACTCAGGGCGATCAGTATATTGCCAGCGAATCCGTACTGCTGGCCGCGGCCGACGACAGTGGCGAAGTGGGCGGTGCGCTGCGCAAATTTGGCGACAAGAAGCGCTTGCAGCAGGTGGTCGCGCAGGTGCGTGGGGGCGAGGCGGTGAATACGCCGGAGGCGGAAGGCAATCGCGAGGCCCTCGACAAATTCACCGTGGATCTGACCGCACGGGCCGAGGCGGGCAAGCTCGACCCGGTAATTGGCCGGGATGACGAAATTCGCCGCACCATCCAGGTGTTGCAGCGGCGCACCAAGAACAATCCGGTGTTAATTGGCGAGCCGGGGGTGGGCAAGACCGCCATCGTAGAGGGGCTCGCGCAACGCATTATTAACGGCGAGGTGCCGGAGGGGCTCAAAGACAAGCGTGTGTTATCCCTGGATATGGGTTCTCTGTTGGCCGGTGCAAAATTTCGCGGTGAGTTTGAGGAGCGTCTCAAGTCCGTACTCAATGAACTGGGTAAACAGGAAGGACGGGTGATTCTGTTTATCGACGAGCTGCACACCATGGTCGGTGCGGGTAAAGCCGAGGGTGCCATGGATGCGGGCAACATGTTGAAGCCGGCTTTGGCGCGCGGCGAGCTGCACTGTGTGGGGGCCACTACCCTCGATGAGTATCGCCAATACATCGAAAAGGACGCCGCTCTGGAGCGTCGCTTTCAAAAAGTGCTGGTGGACGAGCCGTCTGAAGAGGATACCGTGGCGATCTTGCGCGGCCTTAAAGAGCGCTACGAAATTCACCACCGGGTGGAGATTACCGACGCCGCAATTATTGCCGCTGCCAAGCTGTCCCAGCGCTATATCACCGATCGCCAGTTGCCGGACAAGGCGATTGATCTGATCGACGAAGCTGCCAGTCGTATTCGCATGGAAATCGATTCCAAGCCAGAGGAAATGGATCGCCTGGAGCGACGTCTGATTCAACTTAAGATGGAGAGAGAGGCCGTTAAAAAGGAGGAGGACGACGCCTCTCGCAAACGCCTTGCCAAACTCGAGCAGGATATCGAGGTGATTGAAAAAGAGTTCGCCGATCTCGATGAAATATGGAAGTCCGAGAAGGCTTCCCTGCAGGGCACCGCGCAGGTGAAGAGCGATCTGGAACAGGCGCGCCTCGATATGGAGGGCGCGCGGCGCAGCGGCGACCTGGCAAAAATGTCCGAACTGCAGTACGGCACCATTCCCCAGCTCGAAAGTCAGTTGGTGGCGGCCAGCGAGGCGGGCACTCAGGCCAAGCAGTTGTTGCGCAACAAGGTGACGGACGAGGAAATCGCCGAGGTGGTGTCCAAGTGGACCGGCATCCCGGTGTCTAAAATGCTTGAGGGTGAGCGGGATAAATTATTGCGCATGGAGGATGCGCTGCACCTGCGGGTTAAGGGTCAGAATGAAGCGGTCATCGCCGTGGCCGATGCGGTACGCCGGTCGCGGGCTGGGCTGTCGGACCCGAATCGACCCAATGGTTCGTTCCTGTTTCTCGGTCCCACCGGGGTGGGTAAGACTGAACTGTGCAAGGCCCTGGCCGAATTTCTGTTTGATAGCGCTGAGGCCATGGTGCGCATCGATATGTCGGAGTTTATGGAAAAACATTCCGTGGCACGTCTGATCGGCGCGCCACCGGGTTACGTGGGCTACGAGGAGGGCGGCTATCTCACTGAGGCGGTGCGCCGCCGGCCGTATTCCGTATTGCTGCTGGACGAGGTGGAAAAGGCGCATCCGGATGTTTTCAACGTGCTGCTTCAGGTGCTCGACGACGGACGTCTCACCGACGGCCAGGGACGCACGGTGGATTTTCGCAATACCGTTATCGTGATGACTTCCAACCTGGGCTCGGACATTATTCAAAGCCTGGCCGGGGAGGAGAACTATGAGGCGATGAAAGCCGCGGTAATGGGCGTGGTGGGTAGCCATTTTCGCCCCGAATTTATCAACCGGGTCGACGAGGTGGTGGTGTTCCATCCGCTTGCTCGTGAGCAACTGCGCGGCATCGCGGAAATTCAACTGGGCTTGTTGCGCCGCCGTCTGGGGGAGCGAGAGCTGGGCCTGACCTTAAGCGACGCGGCCATCGACAAACTGTGCGACGCGGGTTTTGATCCGGTCTACGGCGCCAGACCCCTGAAACGGGCGATTCAGCAATTACTTGAAAACCCGCTGGCGCAAGCCGTGCTGGCCGGTGATTTCGGCCCGGGGGACACGGTGGTTGTGGCTCTGGAGAATGATCGTCTGGTATTTACCACTACCCGTGACTAAGCTTACGACGACTCTGCAGGCCCGCCGATGCTGGCTCGCAAGCCCGGACGATTGGCGCACGACTGGCGCACGACTGGTTAGCGGCTTTAGTGAGAGGAGCGGAGATCAATGGTATTAACCCCTTCGATGATGATTCCCCTGGGTACCCGCGCTGCGGACTTCGAGTTACCGGATCCGCGCGCGGGCGAAACGCGGTCCTTGGCGCAAGTTCGCGGCGCGGCTGGCACGTTGGTAATGTTTATTTGCAATCACTGTCCGTTCGTCAAACACCTCGAGGCGGGCCTGAAAAAGCTGGGCGAGGATTTTGCGGGTACTGACATTGGTATCGTCGCGATCAGCAGTAACGACGCGCACGCTTATCCCGAGGATGGCCCCACCGAAATGGCCCGCAAGGACTACCCGTTTCCCTATCTGTACGATGCATCCCAGCAGACGGCCAGGGACTATGGGGCAGTTTGCACTCCGGATTTCTTTGTGTTCGACAGAGATTTGGCCTGTGTGTATCGGGGTCAGTTCGACGACGCGCGACCGGGCAACGATATAGCTGTCACCGGACGGGATATACGCGCTGCGCTGCAGAGTTTATTGGATGGAGTAGCCATCTCGGCGACGCAAACCCCCAGTGTGGGTTGCAATATCAAATGGCGCGACGTGCCTGACTAACAGGGTGTCGCTGGTGCAGGACGCAGCTCGTGATGTTGCAGCCGCGGGGCAATTATTCAGGATTGGTTGAGGCTAGTCGCAAAACGCGGCGATTTGGCGCTCTGAATCAGTGCGCCACTGCGCGTGCTCGTCCTCGGAAATGTAGCGATTCTCACCGGTCTTTTCGTCCATGATCATCACCCGTGCGTGCACCTCAAGAGTCTCCATGTTACGTCGTGCGGCTGCGCAGTTCTCGGCACGCTTGGCGGCAACCTGCGCGGCCTGCTCCGGCGTTTGCTCGCTCTCGGCTGATGGGGGTGCATCGGCATCACCCGCGGCAGCGGATTTGGCCTTGTCATCGGTTTTGACGCCTGTGGCCGCGTGGCTGCTCGGGGATTTACTAACCTGAACAGTTTCCGCTGCCTGATTGGCCGGTTCCTGTAGCGTGTAATGAGTGACGCCGTCGGCATCCACCCATTTGTAGTATTTTTCGCCAGCGATGCAGGTCAGGGTAACGCTGGCGGCGAGCAAACAGATGGCCAGTTTTGTTTTCATTACGCAAAGCTCCCTTATTTTAGATTTACACGGGCAGTTTGTGGCGGCCAGTATACACTTTCAGTAACCGTAACGCTGTGCGCCAGATCGGGTTTTCGCCGTCAGCGTTGCGTCCGCGGCGCACCGGCCGCAGGCGTCAGGGTACAACTGCCAGTGGGAAAACGCTACAGCGTGATTAATGTCAGCCCGACGGGCAAGTGCGTTGTGCGGCAGCGGAGATGACTGGCACAAGCGGTTGACGAATAACGAGAAAATGGTACAGTAACGCCCTGCGGAGAATATTTCTCCGCGTGCCGGGTGAGTCCCGGTTGCCAGGTGGGCGTAAACAGCGCTCGCTGGTCATCTAAAGCGCGGGTGTATCAACCAATACCCCGACAGCAGTTTGAACCCGATAACTGCCGTGTTGTCCTTAAACCACTTGTGATGTCACAGCGATCCGATGGCCACGTCCATGCGGCGCAATTTTCTATGGCGACACGATGAGGGTTTGCAAGTGGAATATCTATCCGGTGGCGAAATTGTGGTGCGTGCTCTGCGCGACGCGGGCGTCACGTGTCTGTGGGGTTATCCCGGCGGTGCGGCGTTACATATGTACGACGCCCTGTTCCGGCAAGATGACGTTAAACATATTCTGATGCGCCACGAGCAGGCGGCGGTGCATGCTGCCGACGGTTACGCGCGGGCAACCGGTGGCGTAGGCGCGGCACTGGTAACCTCAGGACCGGGCGCCACCAATGCCATCACCGGTATCGCCACGGCCTATATGGATTCCATTCCGCTGGTGGTTATATCGGGTCAGGTTCCCCAGGAAAAAATTGGCGAGGACGCTTTTCAGGAAACCGATATGATCGGTATCTCCCGTCCGATCGTGAAGCACAGCTATCTGGTCAAGCGCGCCGAGGATATTGCCGAAACGATTGCCAAGGCTTTCTATATTGCGGCCAGCGGACGACCGGGCCCGGTGGTGGTCGACATACCCAAGGACGTTACCGACCCCAATCACAAGGTTGCTTACGCATTTCCGGAAAAGGTCAAAATTCGCTCCTACCAACCCACAACAAGGGGTCATTCCGGGCAGATTAAGCGCGCTGCGCAAATGCTGCTCGAAGCCAAAAAGCCGATTATTTATAGCGGCGGTGGCGTGGTTATGGGCAATGCGTCGCCGCAGTTAACTGCGCTTGCCAGAGCACTTAACTATCCGGTAACGAACACGTTGATGGGACTGGGCGGCTTTCCCGGTACCGATCGACAATGCCTCGGCATGTTGGGTATGCACGGCACCGTTGAAGCCAATATGGCGATGCACCATGCGGATGTGATTCTCGCCGTGGGCGCACGCTTTGACGATCGCGTGACTAACACCCCGAACAAATTCTGTCCGGACGCGAAAATCATTCACATCGATGTGGATCCAACCTCTATCTCCAAAACCGTGCGGGTGGACATTCCCATCGTCGGCCCCTGCGATGTGGTGCTCGAAGATCTGTTGGCGCAGGTGACCGACCAGCTCGAACAGGTGGACCAGGATGAGCTGTCGACCTGGTGGGGACAGATTGAGGAGTGGCGCAATCGCCACGGGCTGTATACCGATGCGCGCCACGAACCGAGTGGCGGGGCCATGATCAAGCCCCAGGACGCGATCAAGTTGCTCTACAAAGTCACTGAGGGTAATGCTTACGTGACGTCCGATGTGGGACAACACCAGATGTTTGCCGCCCAGTACTACCTGTTTGACAAACCTCGCCAGTGGTTCAACTCCGGTGGGCTTGGCACCATGGGTTATGGATTACCCGCGGCGATGGGTGTGCAAATGGCGCATCCCGGGGCGGATGTGGCCTGTGTCACGGGCGAGGGCAGTATTCAGATGTGTATTCAGGAGTTATCCGCCTGCACCCAGCACCAGTTGCCGGTCAAAATTATTAACCTTAACAACCAGGCGCTGGGCATGGTGAAGCAGTGGCAGGACATGCAGTATGGGGGGCGCTATTCGCAGATTCTGTACGAAGATTCGTTGCCCGATTTTGTGAAACTCGCCGAGGCCTATGGGCATATTGGTTTGCGCGTAGAACGTTACGAGGAGCTGGAGGATAAACTGCGAGAGTGCTTCAGTTACAAGGATCGGGTGGTTTTTCTCGATATTTGTGTCGATCCCGAGGAGCATGTGTATCCAATGCACGTGGCACCTGGATCGATGCGGGATATGTGGCTGAGCAAGGCGGAGCGAACCTGATGAGACACATTATTTCAGTACTGATGGAGAACGAGCCGGGCGCACTGTCCCGGGTGGTGGGGTTATTTTCCCAGCGCGGTTACAACATCGACACGCTAACCGTGGCGCCGACGGAAGATAAAACGTTGTCGCGCCTGACGTTGACCACCCATGGCAATGACCTGACCATTGAACAGATCACCAAACAGCTCAACAAACTGGTGGACGTGGTCAAGGTAATAGACCTGACCGATGGTGCTCATATCGAGCGCGAATTGATGTTGCTGAAAGTCAAGGCGACCGGTTCCCAGCGCGCGGAAATCAAGCGCTGTGTCGATATTTTTCGTGGGCAGATCGTCGACGTTACGCCGGGCACCTACGTCGTTCAGATTTCTGGCAATAGTGATAAACTCGACGCCTTTATTGTGTCGATGGGTGACGCGGCCATTCTGGAAGTGGTGCGCTCCGGTGTGTCGGGTATTGCACGCGGTGAAAAATCTTTGCGCCTGTGATGTGCGCAACGGGTAATCAGGGTATTTTGTTAATTTAATCTCAACTCAGGTAGAAAATTATGCAAGTGTATTACGACAAAGACTGTGACCTCTCAATTGTACGCGGAAAAAAAGTTGCCATCGTCGGGTACGGCTCCCAGGGGCACGCTCACGCACTGAATTTGCGTGATTCCGGCGTGGAAAATGTGGTGGTTGCGCTACGCAAGGGGTCTCCCTCCTGGGCCAAGGCCGAGGGCGCGGGACTCAAGGTGGCGGAAGTGGCGAGTGCAGTTGCCGGTGCGGATGTGGTGATGCTGTTGGCGCCGGACGAGCACCAGAAAAATATTTACTACGCTGACGTGGAACCGAATCTCAAGCAGGGTGCCGCACTGGCGTTTGCACACGGTTTCAATATCCATTTTCAGCTGATTGAGCCGCGCAAGGACCTGGATGTCATTATGATCGCCCCTAAAGGGCCCGGTCATACCGTGCGTAGCACCTATACGGAAGGTGGCGGGGTGCCGTCTCTGATTGCCATATACCAGGATGCCTCCGGTCAGGCGCGGGACATCGCGCTGTCTTACGCTTCCGCTAACGGTGGTGGGCGCTCGGGAATTATTGAAACGAATTTCCGCGAGGAAACCGAAACAGATTTGTTCGGCGAGCAGGCGGTGCTGTGCGGTGGCGCATCGGCGCTGGTACAGGCCGGATTTGAAACCCTGGTTGAAGCAGGTTACGCGCCGGAAATGGCGTACTTTGAATGTCTGCACGAGCTGAAGTTGATTGTCGATTTGATGTATCAGGGCGGTATTGCGGATATGCGTTACTCAATCTCCAATACGGCTGAGTATGGCGACTATGCCAGCGGTTCGCGGATTATTACCGACGAAACCAAAAAAGAAATGAAACGCGTACTGGAAGATATTCAGACCGGCAAATTCGCCCGCGAGTTTATTCTCGACAATCAGGCTGGTAACCCAGTTCTGAAAGCGCGTCGTCGACATGCTCAGGAACATCAAATTGAGGAAGTTGGCACTAAATTACGGGGTATGATGCCGTGGATCGGCAAGAACAAACTGATCGATAAAGCCCGTAACTGATCTTTATCTGGCGGGGGTAGTGGAAGTCGGTCAGCAGCTCTCTACCCTCGTCGATAAGCGGGATGCTTTGCTAAAACGCCATCTGTAGTGTTGTCACCGACCTTTGTGGTCGAGGGGTAAAACAGGTATGCCGGATCAGGATTTTTCCAAGGACAGCGAATCACTCGCAACGGGTGAACGCGAAGACGATAGTGCGTCCGAACCTGAAAACAATCCAGTGGTACATCGTCGGCGAGGCATTTATCTACTGCCGAATTTGCTGACCACCGGGGCACTATTTGGCGGATTTTATGCCATTTTGTCGGCCATGAATGGCAAGTTTGAAGCCGCGGCCGTGGCTATTTTTGTGGCTATGTTGTTCGACGGGCTCGACGGCACGGTGGCGCGTCTAACCAATACCCAAAGCGCTTTTGGCGTGCAGTACGACAGCCTGTCCGACATGGTTTCTTTCGGTGTAGCCCCTGCGGTGGTGGCATTTAGCTGGATGTTGTTTACCCTCGGCAAACTGGGATGGGCGGCCGCGTTCGTGTACGCCTCCTGTGCCGCGCTACGACTGGCGCGGTTTAATATTCAGGTGGAGCAGGCCGATCCCAAATATTTTACTGGGCTGGCAAGCCCGTCCGCGGCAGGGCTGGTGGCGGCCATGGTGTGGTGCGGCTACGATGCCGAGCCGACCCGTATTCTGGCGTACACCGCCGCGCTGGTTACTGCACTGGCCGGTTTGCTGATGGTAACCAGTATCCAGTACCGCAGCATCAAAGGTTTTGATTTCAAAGGACGCGTGCCGTTTATCACCATTCTCGCGATTGTGCTGGTGCTGGTGATCATCTCCATAGACCCGCCGCGGGTACTGCTGATTATGGGCTTGTTGTATACCGCTTCCGCCCCGGCCCAGTGGCTTTGGGAAAAAATTCGGCGGCGCCGCGAAGTCGCGAAATAAATCAGGGCTTGGCAGTAGTGATGAAATCTGGTTGAATGAGGCTTGTGATTTAATGACCACGACTGGATAACGACTGCACAATGTGCCGCACGACAGCCATCTCCCTTCCCCGCCGGCAACGCCTGTTGCCGATGCTGTCTGCTATTCGCCTGCTGGTGCTGCTGCCCTGAGGGGCATACAACCGATACACCAAAATTTAAAATAGTTTTGCAAACATCCCTCTCACCGAGGAGAATCCGTATTAGTTTGATTCCGAGTCGCTCGGAGTCATCGGGAGAAATGCCATGAGCAATACCACGAAAAAAGAACGGTTGATTATTTTCGACACTACCTTGCGCGACGGCGAACAAAGTCCGGGCGCGGCGATGACCAAAGAAGAAAAATTACGCATTGCCAAGGCGCTGGAAAAATTGCGGGTGGATGTTATCGAGGCGGGATTTGCTACATCCAGTCAGGGTGATTTCGAGGCGGTGAAAAGCATTGCCCAGACGATCAAGGACAGCATTGTGTGCAGTTTGGCGCGTACTACACACGCCGATATTGAGCGCGCGGCGGAGGCTCTGGCTGGTGCGAATGCCGCCCGTATTCACACCTTTATCGCCACCTCGCCGATTCATATGCAATACAAATTGCAAATGACACCAGATCAGGTGCTGGAGCAGTCGATCGGTGCAGTCAAACTGGCGCGTAACTTTGTCGACGACGTGGAATTCTCTCTCGAGGACGGCAGTCGCTCTGAGTTTGATTTTATGTGTCGTGTGATTGAGGCGGTCATTAATGCCGGTGCGCGCACCATCAATGTGCCGGACACGGTTGGTTATGGCGAACCGGGTGAGTACGGCGCCATGATCGGTCGTCTTATCGCGGCGGTGCCCAATTCGGACAAAGCGATATTCTCTGTGCACTGTCACAACGACCTGGGTCTTGCGGTCGCCAATTCGCTGTCGGCCGTGATGCACGGCGCGCGGCAGGTCGAATGTACGATCAATGGATTGGGCGAACGGGCTGGCAACGCTTCCCTCGAAGAAATCGTGATGGCGGTGCGCACACGCAAGGATGTCTACCCGGTGGAAACCGGCGTGGATACGACACAAATCGTATCTGTATCCCGCCTGGTCTCAACGATCACCGGTTTTCCGGTGCAACCGAACAAGGCTGTAGTTGGCGCCAACGCGTTTGCCCATGAATCCGGCATTCACCAGGACGGGGTGCTCAAGTACCGGGAAACCTACGAAATCATGAAGGCTCAGGATGTGGGCTGGAATACGAACCGTCTGGTGCTGGGTAAATTGTCGGGTCGCGCTGCGTTTGCGGCACGTCTCGCCGAACTGGGCATTCCGTTTGATAACAAGGCGGACATGAACCGGGCGTTCGTGCGCTTCAAGGAACTCGCGGATAAAAAGCGCGAAATTTACGACGAAGACTTGCAGGCGTTGGTAACGGAAGTGCAGATGGGTGAGGCCGAGGAAAATTACTCCCTGGTGTCGCTGGACGTTTCCTCGAAAACCGGACGTGCCCCCCACGCGGAAATAACGTTGCGCACTCACGGCAACGATCACACCGTTGCGGCAGAAGGTGATGGCCCGGTGGATGCAGTATTTCGCGCCATCGAAAAAGTTGCGCAAAGTCACACCGAGCTGAAACTGTATTCGGTGAATGCCATCACTACCGGTACGGATTCTCAGGGAGAAGTGACGGTCAGGCTGGAAAAGGGTGGCCGCATTGTCAACGGACAGGGCGCTGACACGGACATCATAGTGGCCAGTGCCAAGGCGTATTTAAACGCCCTGAACCTGATGGGTAACCCCGACCGCATGCACCCGCAGCGGGATGGTGTGTAGCCGGTGACCGAGGGGCGTGTCGTGGATGTTCAACTGCGGGACTGGTACCTGGCGGCGCTAGGGGTGACGCCTTACCGCCGGCGCACCCCTCGGGGTAGCAAACGCGAACTGAGTGGGGATAACGCGCAGGATGGCGTGGATAGTGCCGCGGGTACGTTGACGGGCCCGGTGGATCGGGTGGTAAAAAATGAGGCGCATGTGCCACTAACCGCTGCAGAAATGCCGGGAAATCGTTCTTCGGAGGGCATCGCGGAGCGGAGTACATCGACGCTTGAGAGTGTAGAGGTTCCAGACGTTGCTGCTCCCGAAGTGCCTGCGGCGGCGGTATATCGTTCGCGTATTGCGTGCTGGCAACCAGTGGCTGATGTGTTGGTGTTGGGTGCCTGTGCGCCCGGGCAAATTCCGGAACCCGCTGAATTGGTGTTGCTGGCCAATATTCTACGGGCCATCAAGCGCTTGCCGGGAGATTTGCCCGCCCCGGAATTCCTCGACTGGCCGCCCACGGTGGGTGCCGCTGGGGATGTCGCTGGTGCGCGGATTAATCTCGCCATGTTCCTGGCGGGGCGCGCCAAAGTGCGACCGTTCCAGTGGGTGCTGGCAATGGGCGATGGGCTGACAGAACTGCTGGTTCCTGCACAACATCTGCTGGAAAGTCGTGGGTTACTCGAGTGTGGCGCAACAGCTATTTTCACCCCGGGGCTGGCCGCGATGGCGGCCGACCCGGCCTGCAAAGCGGCGACCTGGGCGGCCATTCGTTTTCTGGAAAACGGCTAAAGCCTGCCGTGGACGACAGCAGCGGCGATGTCGTCATCGTTCCGGCCGAACGCCATCACCTCGATAGTCTGTGCAAAATAGAATCCCAGGTTTCGCCGTTTGCGTGGACCCGCGGCGAGTTTGAACAAAGCCTCCACGACCACCGGTGTTACGTTTTACTGCGTAACAAAAAAGTACGCGGTTACGTCATTTTTTTGCCGATACTGGACGAAGTCGAGTTGTTAAATATTGCCGTTGCACCTAATTTCCAGGGCGAGGGGCTGGGTCGCGCATTACTACATTTTTTGATCGAGGATGTTAAGGCTTTCGCAGAAAAAATTTTTCTGGAAGTGCGAGCCAGCAATATTCCTGCGATTTCCCTGTACAAGCAGCATGGATTCGCGCAAACCGGCGTGCGGCGCGCTTACTATCACGCCGCACATGGGCGCGAAGATGCGCTACTGATGTGTCGCAATCTAGCGCCCACTGCACCGTCGTCGTAGTGTTTTTCCGTGACCCCCAATACTCGCATCCGTGCTTCGACAGTCATCGCGTGTTGTACCTGACGGGGGTGACCATTACAATGAATTCTTCCCTGGAACCGATAGCGCAATAATATAACAGGAGCACATTATGGATTGGTTATATTGGCACTGGCTGGTGCTGGGGTTGGGGCTGATCGTTATTGAAATATTTTTACCCAGCTTCACTGTCGTCTGGTTCGGGCTTGGCGCTATCGTCGTGGGTATTCTGCTCTGGATTTTTCCCGCTCTTGGCATCGGGTTGCAGGTACTGGTGTGGACAGTCACATCCACTTTATTTGCCATTGCCTGGTTTCGGTATTTCAAACCGAAAATGATTGATAAAACCGTGGCTGGGTTATCCCGGGAAGCTGCGGTTGGCAAGGTTGGTCAAGTTATCAAGGCGCCCTTTCAGGGTGGTCGCGGGCGCGTGCGATTCAGTATCCCCGTGCTTGGCGAAGATGAATGGGAATTTATATCGAAACAGGAAGGCATTAACGAGGGCGATCGGGTGGTGGTTACGGATTTTTCCGGAAACGC
The DNA here is from genome assembly GCA_041601945.1 of Porticoccaceae bacterium. Lineage (GTDB taxonomy): Bacteria > Pseudomonadota > Gammaproteobacteria > Pseudomonadales > Porticoccaceae > JBFJKD01. The sequence continues at coordinate 28,522 of JBFIHG010000012.1, forward strand.
GCTGATCGTCGACAAGCAGGTTTAATTAATCTGGCTGATTAATAGAAGCGGCGCGCAATTCTGCGCGTAACGTGTTCGATCACATGGAGAACAATATGGACGGCACCGTAGTTATATTTGCACTTTTGGCCGTGGCGGTTATCACTCTGTTCAAGGGCGTGCGGCAGGTGCCGCAAGGCTATAAATGGGTGGTGCAGCGCCTCGGAAAATTTCACATAACTCTGGCTCCAGGTCTTAATTTTATTATTCCCTATGTGGATACGGTGGCCTATAAGGTCACCACAAAAGATATCGTGCTCGACATTCCTTCCCAGGAAGTGATTACTCTGGACAATGTGGTGATCATCGCCAATGCGGTGGCGTATATAAATATTCTGTCGCCGGAAAAAGCGGTATATGGGGTCGAGGATTACGAGCTGGCGATTCGCACGCTGGTGCAAACATCTTTGCGTTCTATCGTTGGTGAAATGGCGCTGGACGCTGCCCTGTCCTCCCGCGATCAAATTAAGGCCAAACTCAAAGCGTCCATCTCCGACGATATTTCCGATTGGGGTATTACCCTTAAAACCGTGGAGATTCAGGATATTAATCCGTCCATGACCATGCAAAAAGCCATGGAAGAGCAGGCCGCGGCCGAGCGTTTGCGTCGCGCTACGGTTACCCGCGCCGATGGTGAGAAATCCGCGGCTATTCTCGAAGCCGATGGACGCCTGGAAGCATCCCGTCGCGATGCCGAAGCCAAGGTGGTGATTGCTCAGGCGACCAAGGAGGCCATTGAAAAAGTGACCGACGCCATTGGACAGAATGAATTGCCGATTATGTATTTGCTTGGCGAGCGCTACGTGGATTCAATTAAAACCATGGCCACCTCCCAAAACGCAAAATTTTTGGTATTACCGGCCGATATTCCCGCCGCGGTGCGAGGCATTATGAGCAATTTGAAATAACGGATGGCTGGTTGCGGGTCGACAATGATTCAGCCCGCTGAGGCAGTATTTTGGTAGTTTTTCAAATGGGTTCACAATATTGAACTAAGTTAAGGAGTAGTGTCACGGTTTAAAATCCGCAGGGAGTTGAAAAATGAATAAGAAAAATTCAGCGATACACCGCAATAGTGTTCCCTCTGTATGGCGTTTGCACTGTCTGGGCCTGGTACTGATCGGTATCAGCTTAGGCAGTTACGGCGCCGATCAATTTGATACCAGTCTGGCATGGCCCCTGTGTGGGCGCATCGTTGAAGAAATTCCGGCGTGGAATCCCGTGGACGGGTGCCCGCCCCAGCGTTGGGGTGATGCGCAGTACAGCGATGAGCCGGTGTCTTCCCCGTTCGGTTCGCGACCGCTGGTTTCCGGTAATTATCGCTACGATTTTCACCGTGGTATCGATATCCCCGCAGCGTTTGGCACGCCGGTATTCGCGGTTACAGGCGGAGAAGTACGCATTGCCGGTAATAATGGCGGTTATAGTGATCCATTGGTGCAACTGCGCCATTTTCGACCCGGTGCAATCAGCTGTACAAGCGCGGGCTGCTATCACAGCAACTATATGCATCTCAGCAGCTGGGTGGTAACCGCCGGGGAAACGGTCAACAAAGGACAATTGTTGGGCTATACAGGCATCAGCGCCAGCGGATTTGAGCATCTGCATTTTGAAATTCGCAACGCCCCCGCGTCCGATCCTTTTAGCAGTTGGTCGCGGGACGCCATTAATCCCCTGGGGGTGTTGCCCTATAGTTCCAGCGAGGGGGTTACCCTGCAAATTGATGCGGTAACCGGGCTGGATACGGGCACCCCGCAAGTGGAGGTCACTGTGACCAGCCCGCGGGCAGATATCGTGCGGGTCGAACTGGCCCTGTATAACAGTCGCGGCAAGGAAATCAAACAGCCAGGCAATACCGCGGATTCTCGGGGCTACAATGTTTATCCTTCCTGGTTTGATATGGACCTGTGGAATTTTCAGTACAGTCACAAGGATAGCGCCAATATTCCCTGGGAAAGTTTCGGCGCCGGCGGCGCTAACGAGTGCCCGTTTCATGAAGCCCATGGGGCGAGCTACGATGCCAATGTGCATATGGACGAGCAGGACCCGGCAAATTTCCAACACGGCCTGTTCAACGGTGTCAGGGTGCGACCGGATCTCTACCACGGCAGCTATTACCTGAATCTGACATTTATGGAGCTGGCGGGTCCTGCGGCCTGCGTGGTCGCAACCGCCTATCCCCTGAATGCCATTGCCGTGAGTACCCGGTTCGGCAACTGTAAGGCCCTGGACGGGGGTAAGGGTGGCGGTAAGCCCGCACAGGGAAAAAATTCATGATGACGATAGCGCGTCGGATTGAAAGTTAGCTGGCCGAGCTTTGCGATAAACTGCGGCACCAGGGGAACAATATCGAGCACTGCGCGCAACCTGAGCAGGTGCGGCTCTGTGTTAGTACAGCTATAATACGCGCCGCTCTCGCTATCCCCATGTGTTGTACTTATGAGTTCGTATCAAAAAGCCCTGTCGTTGCGCCGCACCTTCGCCATTATTTCCCATCCCGATGCCGGCAAGACCACCATCACTGAAAAATTGTTGTTGCTCGGTCGCGCCATTCAGATCGGTGGCACCGTCAAGGGCCGCAAAAGTGATCGCCATGCGACCTCCGACTGGATGGCCATGGAAAAAGAGCGCGGCATTTCCGTCACCTCATCGGTGATGCAGTTTCCCTACCGTGAGCGCACGGTTAATTTGCTGGACACCCCGGGTCACGGCGATTTTTCCGAAGACACCTACCGTACACTGACCGCGGTCGACTCGGTGCTGATGGTGATTGATGCGGCCAAGGGCGTGGAGGAGCGCACCATCAAATTGATGGAGGTGTGTCGTCTACGCACCACGCCGATCCTCAGTTTTATCAACAAGCTGGACCGGGAAACCCGCGATCCGGTCGATGTGCTCGACGAAATTGAAGCGGTATTGAAAATTTCCGCCGCGCCGATCAACTGGCCCCTTGGCATGGGTAAGCGCCTTAAGGGCGTGTACGATTTTAGTACTGACACGGTGCATGTATACCGGACCGGGCAGGGCAGCCGTATCCCCGACGATGAACAAATAAAAGGGCTGGGCAGCGCAGCCACCAGGGAACTGCTGGGTAGCGATTACGACGAGATGGTGGCGCAAATAGAACTGGTCAGGGGTGCGACCCCGGAGTTCGACCTGGATGCCTATCTCGCGGGCGAGCAGACGCCAGTATTTTTTGGCACGGCGCTGGGTAATTTCGGCGTGCGCGAAATGCTCGACCATTTTGTCGAATGGGCCCCTGCGCCCCTGCCGCGTGCCGCCAACGAACGGGAAGTGACTCCAGGAGAAACCAGTTTTTCCGGTTTCGTGTTTAAAATTCAGGCCAACATGGACCCCAACCACCGGGATCGCATTGCGTTTTTGCGAATTTGTTCTGGGACCTACCGGCGCGGTATGAAAATGCGCCACGTGCGCCTCGGCAAGGACGTGCGTATCGCAGATGCGGTCAGTTTTCTGGCGGGTGATCGGGAGCAGGTGGAGGAGGCCATTGCCGGGGACATTATCGGGCTGCATAACCACGGTACGATTCAGATCGGCGATACCTTTACCGAGGGGGAATCGCTGAAATTCACCGGTGTCCCACATTTTGCGCCAGAATTATTTCGCTTAATCAGATTGCGCGATCCGTTAAAGACCAAACAGCTGCGCAAGGGCTTGCAGCAGCTCTCGGAAGAGGGCTCGGTGCAGGTATTTTTCCCTCTCGCCAACAACAACGTACTGGTGGGTGCGGTCGGGCAGTTACAGTACGAAGTGGTCGCCTATCGCCTGCGGGAGGAATACGGTGTCGAAGCGATTTACGAACCGGTAAATATTTATTCGGCGCGCTGGGTAGACTGTGACGATGAGCGCGTCATGGTGCAGTTTCGCAGCAAGGCTGGGGATAACCTCGCACTGGATGGTGGTGGGCACCTGACCTATCTGGCGCCGACTCGGGTGAATCTTGGGCTTACCCAGGAACGCTATCCGCAGGTGGTGTTTCGCGCCACGCGAGAACACTAGCCCGGGGGCGATTGCTCGCACCGCGAAAAACTGGCAATCTTGACGCATAATAATGTTGCTGGTTTGCCCATGACCGCTTTGCCCGCTATTGCCCCACACCATCGCCACCACCGCGCTCGTATGACGTGCCGTCTGGCGCATGTCGTTTTGAATCGTTGTGGCTGGCGGGTCATCGGTGAATTTCCAGAGCAACGTCGCTTTATTATTGTTGCGGGTCCACATACCTCCAACTGGGATTTCGTGTATGGCATGCTGGCGGTACTGGCCCTCGACGTACGTATTCACTGGTTGGGAAAAAATACCCTGTTTCGCGCGCCCCTGAAAACCACGATGACCTGGCTCGGTGGAATTCCGGTCGATCGCAGTAATCCTGCCGGTGTCACCGATGCTATTGCCGAAAAGCTGCGTAGCGCACAGGCCATGGCACTGGTCATTACGCCGGAAGGAACCCGCAGTAAAGTGGGAAAATGGAAAACTGGATTTCTGCGTATTGCCAGGGCTGCGGACTGCCTGTTACTCCCGGCGACCATCGATTTTGCCACTAAAACCATTGCGCTCGAGTCATTAATCACTCCCAGTGAAGACGCCGACGCTGATATCGAACGTATCCGTGGGATTTTTGCCGGAGTGACGCCCCGTAACCCCGATAATTTCTGAGCGCCTATCTGGTTTGCCGCGTTCGGGCGAGATGTTATTGTGGGTAGATCGCCGCTCCAAATTTAATCGGGCCAGGCTCATGCAGGTACCACGGATTACGCATATCGCGTTGCACGTCGAGGACATCGATGCCTGTGTCGAGTTTTATCGCGAATTTTGCGCCATGGGCGTGGTACATGCCCGCACTGCGGGAACACAACGCATTGTCTGGCTGGCAGAGCCCGGTCGGGAAGAGGATTTTATTTTCGTGGTGATGAACGGCGGCCAGAATTTGCACTTGCCCGACCGGGATTATCGTCATTTTGGCTTCGCACTCGACAGCCGCGCGGCGGTGGATAATATTGCTGCCCGAGGGGCATCCAGGGATTGTCTGGTATGGGCGCCCCGAGATGAACCCTTTCCGGTGGGGTACTATTGCGGGCTGCGGGACCCGAACGGTAATTTTGTCGAGTTTAGTTATGGACAACCTCTCGGGCCGGGTGCGCCAAATGTCGCGACTTTACCCCCTGAGCAGTCCTGACTGACGGCTCTACAGGTATTGATCCACCACAAGCACAGCGAAAAAAAATCGCCGCTTCCGATCCGAATGCGCTACCTTATCGTTGTCGCGAGGTGCTTTCAGGTGGTTAATGGAATTTAAAGATTACTACGAAATTCTTGGTGTGGATCGCGCTGCCAGCCAGGACGACATTCGTCGTGCTTATCGCAAACTGGCGCGCAAATATCACCCCGATGTTAGTAAAGAGGACAATGCGGAACAACGCTTCAAAGAGGTTGGTGAAGCGTATGAGGTGCTCAAAGATCCAGAAAAACGCGTTGCCTACGATCAACTGGGTGCCAACTGGCAGGCTGGACAGGATTTTCAGCCGCCGCCGGGGTGGGACACGGGTTTTGAATTTAGCGGCGCCGGGTTTGATACCGGCACGCGGGGTGCAGCTTACAGCGATTTTTTTGAAGGGCTATTCGGGACAGCACAGTTCGCCGGCGGCCCCGGAGGATTTGGCGGCCGCGCGTCGCGAGCGGGTCACGGACAGGATCACCATGCCCGGATCGCCATTGATCTGGAAGACGCGTATCGGGGTGCGACCCGGGCTATAACCTTGCGTGCAGCGCAGCTGGATGAACAGGGTCGAATACATGTCAGGCCGCGCACTCTGAATGTAAAAATACCAGTGGGCGTCAGGCAGGGGCAGCATATCCGTCTGTCTGGTCAGGGCGAACCGGGTCGCGACGGGGTGGCTGGGGATTTGTATCTCGAAGTCGCGTTCAATCCCCATAGCCTGTATCGCGTGGACGGACACGATGTGTATCTGGATTTGCCTATGGCACCCTGGGAGGCGGCCCTCGGCGCGGCCGTCAAGGTGCCCCTGCCGATGGGGATGGTTGAAATGAAAATTCCGCCGGGTTCAGCTAGCGGTAAAAAACTGCGTTTAAAAGGCAAGGGCATTCCGTCCCAGCCGCCCGGAGATTTTTACGTGATATTGCAACTGGTGCTGCCGCCGACAACCACGGATAAAGCGCGCGAGCTGTATCGCGCGTTGCAACAGGAAACGAGCTTTAACCCACGTAAAACTTGGGGGGGTGCCGAGTGAACGAGAACGAAGTGGATACCGTTTCTGGCATTGTCCTGGAGGCGAGCGCATCCCTGTCCGTGGATCAATTGCAGCAGGCCTGTGCGGTGGAATTGGCCTTTGTGGTAGAGCTTGTCGAGGAAGGCGTACTGGAGTTGCAAGCAGCGGATGCCAACGTGGCGCAGACGCAACCGCCGGAAAACTGGTGTTTCTCCGTGGAATGTGTGCAACGCTTACGCACCGCGCGGCGACTGCGGCAAGACCTGGAGATTAATGTCGCCGGCGTTGCGGTGATTCTCGATCTACTGGATCAGGTGCGCGCGCTCGAGCGTAAACTGACACAACGCGCGCACTTGTGACTCGGCACCTTTGCCACCGCAAAGGGCGCGTTTAATTCGCGACAAAATTTTACAGCGCAATACAATCAGGTACCCGATTGCCCGCCTCACATTAGCTATCGATCAGCTATCGAGTCGCTCGATAATAGTCGCATTAGCGGTGCCGCCGCCTTCGCAGATGGCGAGTAATCCATAGCGCAATTTACGTCGCTCCAACTCGTTCAACAGGGTGGTCATCAGCTTCGCGCCGGTGCAACCCAGGGGGTGACCGTTGGCCTGAGCGCCACCATTGACGTTTAGCTTGTTCATATCGGCACCGACCGCCTTGGCCCACGCCAGTGGCACGGGGCCAAACGCTTCGTTGACCTCGTACAGATCGATATCGTCAATCGTCAGACCGGTACGCTCCAGCACTTTCAGGGTAGCGGGTATGGGGCCTTCGAGCATAATCACCGGATCGGAGCCGACCACTGCGAGACCGTGGATGCGCGCCCGGGGTTTAAGGCCATACTTTTTTACAGCCTGTTCATTAGCAATCATGACTGCCGCCGAACCGTCGCTGATCTGGCTGGCGCTGCCGGGGGTGACCATGCCGCCTTCGGCCATGGGTTGCAAGCCACGCATGGCTTCGATGGTCGCGTTGCCGCGAATGCCTTCGTCTTCATCGTGGATAAACGCTGAGCCATCGGGCAGGGTTAACTCAATGGGCAGAATTTCCTGGCGAAACTTTCCGGATTTAGTGGCCGCGGCAGCTTTGATATGACTTTGGTAACCGAACTGATCGAGTTCTTCCCGGGTCAGGTGGTATTTTTTGGCGAGCAGTTCGGCACCGCTGAACTGGCTGAATTCGATACCCGGATAACGCTCTTCCAGACGCTGTCCTTTTGGTTTGCCGCGCCCCTTGTCGAGGCCGTCCAGCACGTTGGAAAACATCGGCACCGTACTCATGGACTCTACGCCACCGGCGATGACCACATCCTGCGTTCCGGACATCACTGCCTGTGCGGCAAAGTGAATTGCCTGCTGGGCGGATCCACACTGGCGGTCGATGGTAACGCCGGGCACGCTCTCACCGAGTTTCGACGATAGCGCCACATTGCGCGCGATGTTGCCAGCCTGCGCGCTGTTTTGCGAGACGCAGCCGAAAATCACGTCGTCGACGGCCTGTGGATCGATGCCGACCTGATCGATCAATCCGTCGATCAATATAGCCCCCAGATCAATGGGGTGAATGGTGCTCAGGCGACCTCCTTTTTTTCCGGTGGCGGTGCGCAGTGCGCCGACAATATAGGCTTCGGCCATGACATAGTCCTCTGTTAAGAATTGGGCAGGTGGTGCTGGTGTGACCGTCAGGTGTTGGCCAGCGTGTTGTGCAACGCGCTGTGCATTGCCGGAATTAAATCCCGCTACCTGAGTAGGATGGCCTCGGTAGCGCGAGGCGGTATTAAAACCCACAATACCGCCGTGAATCAATTTAACTTAACGGGCCGCAGTGCTCGGGCAGTCGTTAAACAGGTGGACGTGAAGCACCTGACAACGTTTTTCAGGAGGCAATATGCAATTGGTTGCGGCCATCGTTCTTGGCTCGGTATAGCGCCTTGTCCGCGGCGTCCATAACCACCTGGAAATTGTCAACTCGTTGTACGTTGTCCGCCAGGCCGATGCTGACCGAGACGCGCACCCGATTGCTGCGTCGAGTCGCGCCGCGTTTGCGCTGACCAGCCTTTTGCTGGCGGGGACGCAATTTGTGGTCGCGAATCACCATTTCGTAATTGTGAATATCGGTGCGCAAAGTCTCCAGCTCAGCGGCGACTTCGTCACTGCTTTTGCCGTTAAACAACACGCAAAACTCTTCCCCGCCGTAACGGTAGGCGCGCCCGCCCCCTTTTACTCGCGACAGAATGGCGGCAACTATTTTTAGCACCTGGTCCCCGAGATCGTGGCCATGGGTGTCGTTAATTTTTTTAAAATGGTCGATATCGATCATGGCTACTGAATAGATTGGTGCCACGGACTTGGCGGCACGTTGCAGTGCCCTGCGATTTTCCAGTGAGGTAAGTTCATCCCGATAGGCCAAATTCAACAGGGTGTAGACCTGACTGGCCAACAATAGCAGTCCAATACTCGAAAACAGTGTTGCGGACAACTGTGGCAGATGAAACCAGGCAAACGTGGCAAATAGCAACAGAGAGCAGCCGAGCAGGCTGACCTCGGTACTGCTGTTGCGGGTGGCCACGGTGATGAGACCGCCCGCAAACGCCACGACAAATAGCCAGCCAGCGGTAGAAGACAGTTTCAGTGCAAAAAAAGCGGTGGCGCTAAACTCCATGGTCTGTTGCGCAAACCATGCTGGTTGCCACTCGATCAGACGACCTGCAACCAGTAGTAGCAGTGGCCCAAGGGCGATGCCGAACAGGCTGAGGGGATGACGTAGCCCCAACTCGGGCAGGGCATGTAGTGTCATCAGGAGCAGCGGCACGGCGAGGGTTAGTGCGACAAATATTTGTCGTGCGGGTTCTTTTTCGATACTGGTTTGCAGATAGTGCTGAATCACCCAGTACGTCAGCAGCATACTGATAGTCAGGGCAGTTTCGCGGGCCTGATTGGCCAGCAGTGCCAGTATTGCCCCCAGCCCGAGGAAAATATATGGCAGCTGTTGTAGCAGCGCGAGTTGGTTGGCGCTCAAGTTCGCGGTCTGCCAGTATAAAATAAGGGCGAACAACAGGCATAATACCAATGCCAGTCCGCGGTGTAGTGGCTGCAATTTGTTGCCTTAGATACGGTCGAGGATTGTGAAGTATCGCTTTTTTTTGCTATTGGGGGCAAATGCCCCGCCTCTGTGCGCAACGGCGGGTGTGGGTGTCCAGGCAGGTAAATGAGTACCTCGCGTAATGCGAAGGAAAGTGTGGCGCGGTTAATTTGGGCATTTCCGGGGAGCACGATTGCCATGGGTGACATTTTGCCGTTTCGCAAACGGCGAGCTCAGGATAAAAATACGGGCCTGTGCCGTCACGGTTTTCATCGCTGGAAAATTTTTAACGATAAACAGTTCGACGTGCAGCGTGGCAAATTGGTGACTGTACACCGCTGTGAACGCTGTGGGATTGAAAAAGTAACACTAGCTTGATGCTTGGTACTTGCTGGTGACTTCTGGCAATACGTGTCGACGCGGTCAATGTGCCGCGCATTAAATCCAAAATTGCTAGTTCAGGAAAAATACTATGCCGTATCCCGTTTGTGATGCACTGATCTTACCTCAGGGCAAACTGGACGTATTGTCCCGCGCGGAAGTCAGTAAATTACTCGATACCAGTCAGGGGGGACTCTACAATTTATTTCGCAATTGTGCGCTGGCGGTGCTCAGTTGTGGTGGTGCGCTGGACGATGGCAAAGAGCTACTGGAGCGCTATACCACCTTCGAGATTGAGGTATTACAGGAAGAGCGGGGCCTGCAGCTGGCGCTAACGGGGGCGCCCGCAGAGGCTTTTGTCGATGGCACAATGATTCGCGGAATTTCCGAGCACCTGTTCGCGGTGCTGCGCGACCTGCTCTACGTCGGCGTCGAAATCGACGAAGACCCGCGCTTTGATCTCTCCACATCCGACGGCATTACCAACGCCGTGTTTCACATTCTGCGCAACGCCAATGCCATGCGCCCGCTGGACAATCCCGGCCTGGCGGTGTGTTGGGGCGGACATTCCATTAGTCGCGAGGAGTACGATTACTCCAAGCAGGTCGGTTACGAAATGGGTTTGCGCGGACTGGATATCTGTACCGGTTGTGGTCCGGGGGCCATGAAAGGTCCGATGAAAGGCGCCACCATCGGCCATGCCAAGCAGCGCATTAGCACTGGCCGCTACCTGGGTATATCCGAACCGGGAATTATTGCGGCCGAATCTCCCAACCCGATTGTTAACGATCTGATTATCATGCCGGATATTGAAAAGCGTCTCGAAGCGTTCGTGCGTCTCGGGCACGCGGTGGTGGTATTTCCGGGTGGCGTCGGTACCGCCGAAGAAATTCTTTATCTCCTGGGGGTGTTACTGCACCCTGTTAACGCCGCAGTGCCGTTCCCGTTGGTGTTTACCGGGCCGGCATCCAGCCGTGGGTATTTCGAACAGATTGATCATTTCATTGGCGCCACCCTGGGGGCCGAGGCACAAAACCACTATCAGATCATTGTCGATGATGCGGTGGCCGTGGCGCGCGCGGTACAGGCCGGGACACAGCAGGTGCGCGCCCATCGCAAGCAACGCGGCGACGCCTATTACTTTAACTGGTCGCTGCACGTCGATCAGCAGTTTCAGGTACCGTTTATTCCCAATCACGACAATATGCGTTCTCTGACGCTGACCCGAGATCAGGATAGCCATTTACTGGCGGCCAATTTGCGCCGTGCGTTTTCCGGTGTTGTGGCTGGTAATGTTAAAGAGGAAGGGATTCGCGCCATCGAGCAGCATGGTCGTTTTGCGATTCGCGGCGATGCCGACATTATGACGGCGATGGACCAATTGCTGGGCTCGTTTGTCGCGCAACAGCGCATGAAGTTGCCCGGCAAGGTGTATCAGCCCTGTTACGAGATAATGCGGTAGTTACATTTATTCATTTGTTATCTACTATTTCGAGAAAGACTTTATGGGCGCTATGTATCGCTCCCTGCTCGGATTGCCGAAAAGTGTGTGGGCGTTGGGGCTGGTATCGTTGTTCATGGACATGTCCTCGGAACTGGTGCACAGCCTGCTGCCGGTGTTTATGGGCACGGTACTTGGCGCCAGCATGGTTACTATCGGCCTGATTGAGGGCATTGCCGAAGGTGCCGGCGCCATCATCAAAGTATTGTCGGGGGCCTGCAGTGACTTTGTACGCCGCCGCAAATTGTTAGTGGTTATTGGCTATGGTCTGGCGGCACTTAGTAAACCGTTGTTTCCCCTGGCCACCGCGATTGGCTGGGTGTTTACCGCGCGCTGTGTGGACCGCATTGGCAAGGGCATTCGTGGCGCGCCGCGCGACGCGTTGATTGCGGATATCACGCCCGCCGCGTCCCGTGGTGCCGCCTACGGTTTGCGCCAGGCGCTGGATTCCGTGGGGGCGTTTCTGGGTCCGCTATTGGCGTTGGTGTTTATGGCGCTTCTGGCCAACGATATCACCGCCGTCCTGTGGATTGCGGTGGTGCCAGCATTGATTGCTGTTGCACTACTGACGGCGGTGCGCGAACCGCAATTGCTACAGTCTCCGCGGCCAGCCAGCGCGCGCCTGAATATGACCACATTGTGGCGCTTGCCAGGGGAGTTGTGGTTGGTGGTGCTGCTCGGCAGCGTGTTCAGTCTGGCGCGCTTCAGCGAGGCGTTCCTGGTGTTGCGTGCCTTCGATGTAGGCCTTGATATTGGTCTGGTGCCGCTGGTAATGATCGTTATGAATGTGGCCTACGCGCTGACGGCCTATCCGGCGGGGTATGCCGCTGACCGCGGTCACCAGCGGACCTTGCTGTTAGCGGGCCTGGTTATTTTGATTGCTGCCGATCTGGTACTGGCTAACGCGCGGGCTGTGCTTGCAGTTTTTGCAGGGGCTGCGCTGTGGGGCGTGCATATGGGACTGACCCAGGGTTTGTTGGCGCAGTTGGTTGCCGCCCACGCACCAGACGCTCAGCGCGGCACCGCGTTTGGCGTTTTTAATTTATGTACCGGCGTGATGTTAATTGTGGCCAGCGTGGTGGCGGGGCTGTTGTGGGACAATTTTGGTGCTGCGGCAACCTTTGTGGTGGCGGGCGGGTGCGCCGCTGCAGTGGCCATCATGGTGTTGGTCTATCGGCCCGTCTGGCAAACATCGGAGTTTGCCAGACGGGAATAGCCGCTGATCAGGATGGCGCGTTCACTCCGGTCAGTTTTTCGGGCTGTGGGCCGCGACGTAATTGCCGATCGCCTGGATTGCCTGTTTGCCTTCGGGAATCATCATCGCCATCAAATGCCACACGTGCATCATGCCGTCCCACACTTCCAGAGTGACTTCGGCCCCGGCCGCTCGCGCCCGTTCGTTGAGATTACGGCTATCGTCCAGCAATACTTCTTCGCTGCCGACTTGAATCAGCAGCGGGGGTAGTCCAGACAGGTCGGCGAACAGTGGTGATGCGAGGGTAGATTTTGGATCTTGCCCGGCCAGATACTGATCGCGCATCCAGCGCAGCGCAGCCGGGGTTAATAGCGGGTCGTCAGCGGCCTTGCTGGTCATGGTGCCGCTCTCCAGGGTCAGGTCGACCCAGGGGGACAGACAGATACCTGCGGCGGGTAGCGGTAAACCTGCCTGTTTGATGGACAGCAAAGTGGCGATGGTGAGTCCGCCCCCGGCGGAATCACCGGCAATAAACAGACTTTGCGCTGGACAACCTTCCTGTAGCAGGCCGCGATAGGCCGCCAGCGCATCGTCCACCGCCGCGGGAAATGGATGTTCCGGGCCAAGACGGTAATCGAGTATCAAGGCGCGGGCCTGGGCTGCATCCGCGATAGCGGACACCATATCCCGATGGCTGGCGGGTGAACCGATAACGTAACCACCACCGTGTAGATACAGAATGGTTCGGTTTGCGCTATGCACGGCGGGCTCGGCCCATTCGCCCTTGACGCCGCCCACCAGGGCTGCCGCCCCCGGTCTGCGCCGCGCCGTTAATTTCGACATTTTCTCCAGGGTGGCGCGCTCTTCGTCTACCGAGCCGCTGGCACCCAGTTTACGTTTCAACGTCAGACGTGTGATTCCGGCGGCGATCTTGCTTCTGATACTGGCCATACAGCTTACCCCTGTGTGCGGATTTTTATGGAATACTGATGGTCGGAAGTGTGCAACAAAGTATCGCAGCCTGCAATTGACAGGTGCAATCGGTGAACGCAATAAGATGGGTGAACTGCGCGGGAGAAAGATTTTCATGGGGCAACGGCGTCGGTACATACTATTGGGGCGCGTCGTTGCGATGGTTGCGCTGCTGGCGCACAGCGGCGCGTACGGGTCTTCCTGCTTTGTGATGGCAGAGAACTATTACGAGCAGATCTATTGCGAAATTCGCGCGCTGGGTCGCGGCGATGACTTACCGCCGTTCATTGATTTTCGTAACAACGATGCGGTGACTCAGGCACTGTTGTTAAAACGCCCTGCTGCCCGTCTGGGGATTGTGGTGGCGGAGCCTGAAGTTCCGATAACGGCAACCAAAGTGGAACGCGCGACGCACGATGCAGTGGCCCATTCTTCCCACCCAGTGGCGCAGCCGATGCCGGGGTCCAGTGCGCTTGCTGCATGCACCCGCGACGGCCACAGCATTCGCTGTGCAGCCGCGCACTATCAACTGGTGGGCAATCGCGCCAATCGCCATCTGGCAGCGAATGCCCTGAATCCTGAGCAGCGTCTGAATCTACGCCAATTCGCTGGCAGTACTAGCCCCAATGCCCTGGCGCAGTATCTGCGGGACAGCTATGGGCGCTATCTGGAAAAAATGTTGGCGATCGGTCTGGGTGCGGTGACCCTGAGTTACCGCAAGTTTGAGTTTATCTATCATGATGTGACCGCCAGGGGCGCTGATTTTAGTGCGCGTTTCGAAACCATGTACACGTTTCTCAAACGCGATAAACAAAGTATGGATGTTGCAGGGGCTACACCCGATCCCGGTGCGACGCCCCTGACGGCGTGCGAGTTGTTTGCGGCGCGCATCATCGCCTGCGATGGGGGCAACAGAAACTTCCTGTTCGTCAAAACTGGTGGTATGCGCTAAGCGGTCGTACTGGAGGAAGATAAGACTGGATTCAGTACGACCTTTGGCGAAACGCGTTTAGACACGTCGTAATTAACGCCGTTGTCGCCGCCATAGGCTGACTGAGCGATTAGACTATTGTGGATTAACGGAGGGTTACTTATGGAATTACCCGCGAGCGGCGGCTGCCTGTGCGGTGCTGTCAGATATCAGGTTACTGCCGAGCCCTTCGGCCACATCAACTGCCATTGTCGCGCCTGTCGGCTGGCCACGGGGGGTGCTTTTGTGGGAGCCCTGGCGGTGCCAGTAGACGCTGTGATGGTTACCGGTGATTACCGCGAATATGCCTGCGAAGGGGATAGCGGTAACCGGGTGCACCGGGCATTTTGTGGGCACTGCGGAAGTACGCTGCTGGCGCGCACTACCCGTATTCCGGAAATGCGCCTGGTGTTCGCCGCCACCCTCGATAAACCTGAGCAGTTCGCGCCCGAAGTTAATTGTTGGGTAGCGATGGCGCTGCCCTGGGTGCCGCTGGACCCTGGTCTGCCAGCTTTTAAAGGCGACCCACCGGGGGCTCTTGCGGGGCGACGCAAGCCGGTTTGATCTCAGGTGTGCTGGTTAAGCAGCGCCCCATGCTGTGGTAAATCCAGGTGCGATACACCTGCACACAACGTTAGAAAAACGCCTGAATTCCCGTTTGCGCGCGCCCCAGGATCAGCGCGTGAATATCGGCAGTACCCTCGTAGGTGTTGACCACTTCCAGATTGAGCATATGGCGCATCACCGGGTATTCGTCCGAGATGCCATTGCCGCCGAGCATATCCCGCGCCTGCCGGGCGATGTCGAGCGCTTTGACGCAATTGTTGCGTTTCATCATGGAAATTAATTCCGGAGCGAGCAGCCCCTGATCTTTCAAACGTGCAGCAGAGAGGGAACCGAGTAGACCAAGATTGATGTCGGTTTGCATATTGGCCAGTTTCATCTGAATCAGCTGGTTGGCAGCCAGCGGGCGGCCGAACTGTTGGCGATCCAGGGTGTATTGCAACGCCGCGCGCCAGCAGGTTTCCGCGGCACCCAGCGCGCCGAAGGAAATTCCCAGGCGGGCGCTGTTGAGGCAGCCGAAGGGTCCTGCCAAGCCCTTCACATTGGGTAACAATTGCTCCTCGGTGACAAACACATCGTCCATCACGATTTCACCGGTGATGGAGGCGCGCAACGCCAGCTTGCCGGAAATTTTCGGCGCCGATAATCCATCCATACCTTTTTCGAGGACAAAGCCGCGAATAATACCGTCGTCGGTTTTTGCCCAGACCACGAATACATCGGCGATTGGCGAATTGCTGATCCACATTTTGGTGCCAGTGAGGCGGTAGCCGCCGGTGACAGTGCGCGCCCGGGTTTTCATGCCGCCGGGATCGGAGCCGTGGTCCGGTTCGGTCAGTCCGAAACAACCGACCCATTCGCCGCTTGCCAGAGGGGGTAAATATTTTTCTCGCTGTTGTTCCGTGCCGTAGGTGTAAATCGGGTACATCACCAGACTCGACTGCACGCTCATCATGGAGCGATAACCGGAATCCACCCGTTCGATTTCCCGGGCAATCAAGCCGTAGCTCACATAGTTGGTGGCGGAACAGCCGTAGCCGTTCAGAGTCGGGCCGAGCAATCCCAGGGCGCCCATTTCGCGAAAAATATCGCGGTCCGTGTGTTCATCGCGAAATGCCTGTTGTACCCGCGGCAACAGGTTTTCCTGGGCGTACTGGTGGGTGGTGGCTGCGATAAGGCGCTCTTCATCGGACAGCTGTTCGTTGATTAAAAAAGGGTCTTCCCAGTTGAATTTCGCCCAATCGCCAGCCATCGCTGTCTCCCGAATACGCGCCGTAGCAGTGAGATAAATGTATAACGGCGCGCACTATAACGCTTACCCGCGGCGATGCAAAATAGCGCGGCGTGTCACACTACGCTTGCGCCGCTCCCTGTACCCTGCCAATATATTTTTCTACTTGCCTGTGGACCGACACCATGACCCGTCCCGCCGAAGCCGTAATTAACGTGGGAAATTTCCGTAGTAATTTTCTGGTGGCCAAGCGCTATGCGGGGTCGGCCCGGGTGATGGCGGTGGTTAAGGCCAACGGGTATGGTCACGGCGCACCGATTCTGGCGGCGTCTATACCGGAAGCGGATGCGTTTGGAGTGGCCAGCCTCGAAGAGGCGCTGGCACTGCGTAAAACCGGTGTGCGCCAACCGATTGTCCTGCTGTCCGGGTTTTTTGCGGACGCGGAACTCAGCGAAATTTCGTCCCATCATTTTGAAATCGTAGTGCATAGCGAGCAGCAGGTGGAGAGTCTGCTGAAAGCCCGTTTACCCTCGCCGTTGAAGGTGTGGTTGAAACTCGATACCGGCATGCATCGACTGGGTTTTAGCCCGGCAAAGTTTGCCGCGCAATATCTACGCCTGAATGCCTCTAAAAATGTCAGCACGATTCGCCTGCTCAGCCATTTTGCCAGTGCGGATAGCCCCACGGATAAATTTAACAAACGGCAGATCGACCTTTTTTACAGTACCGTGCTAGGACTTAAAGGCGAGATCAGTCTGGCCAATTCTGCGGCGTTGATTTCCATGACTATTTCCCGTGCCGACTGGGTGCGGCCGGGAATCATGCTGTATGGAGCCAACCCGTTCGCCGCGGAACATCCGGTCGCAGATCGTTTGTTGCCGGTGATGACACTCAAATCCCGGGTAATCGCAATTCGCGACGTCCCGGTTGGGGAGGCGGTGGGTTACGCTCAGACCTGGGCGGCAGAACGTCCCTCCATTATTGGTACGGTGGCGATCGGCTACGCCGATGGGTATCCGCGCCACGCGCCGAGCGGCACGCCGGTACTGGTGAACGGGCGGCACGTGCCGCTGGTAGGCCGGGTTTCCATGGATTTGATTTCCGTCGATCTGACGAATAGCCCGACCGCCCATGTGGGCGACGAAGTGGTGTTGTGGGGCGACGGCCTGCCAGCCTGGGAAGTGGCCGACTGGGCGGACACTATTGCCTACCAGTTATTTACCGGGGTAACCCGCAGAGTGGCATTTCGCTACGAAAAATCCTGAACCGCTGGCATTATTTCAGACGTTTAAGCAGCAGATTGTCAATGCGGTTTTCCGCAAGAATAGTGCGCGCATCGGCCAGGTTAGTATTGGAATCAAACGGCCCCACCAGCACTCGATACCAGGTTTCGCCGGGGCGCATATTGGCCGCCTCCACAGTAGCCGTGAGATTCAACATCAATAATTGCGCGCGCAGGCTGTCCGCGTCGGCAAGTTGTTTGAACGAACCGGTTTGCAGCAAAAATACATACTCCTCGGCAGCCGGCATCGCCGGTTGTTGTGTCGCGGCTACTTCGGGGACAATGACCTCGGAGTCCCGCAGCAGGGTATAAAAATCAAAGCGCGGTTTTTGATCGCCCTGGGCCGCGTCGCGGGTGCTGGAAAGGATTGCACTGGGCGTCATGCCCTCCGGCAGTTCGCGGGTGTTAAACAATGTTGTGGCGACCACACCAATAGCGATGCCAGCCATTAGCCACAGCCATCCAGGTGCGGTTTTAGGATTCGATCGGGGGCTCATATTGCGGCGTACTCGCGTTGGTTTTTGCACGGGTTTGGCGTAGTCTCGGGGCATGTGCTGCTCGTTATCAAACTCTGCCGGCATTGTATGCGCTGGCGTTCGAGATCGCCAGCCGACTATCCGCCGAAGTCCGGGACTGCGCCTCCAGGAAGGCTGCCTGCGTAGCGCCAGTATGTGTTAGTTCTACAACATATCCTGCGGATCGACGTCGATGGACCAGCGCGCTTTGCGTGCACCGGGTTGTCGTTCCATGTGGGTGGCCAACCCGGTAAGCAAACGTTGTAATTCGCCGCGGTCGTCGTTGCCGATCACAAATTGAAAACGGTAGCGGCCGCGTTGTTTTTCCAGTGGTGCTGGCCAGGGTCCGCTGTACTGTCGTGATTCTCCCGCTGGCAAATGTTGTTCACAATAACGACGACAATCCTGCAATAAATTTAGCGCGTCCCCAGGTTGGTGCGCCTCGGCGCGCAGCAGCGCCATGTTGCGTAGCGGCGGAAGTTTAGCGGCAGTGCGTTGTGCCATCAGCATCGCCGCGAAAGCCGGATAGCCACTTTGCGTCAGTGCGGCAATCAGTGGATGTTCGCAGTGGTGACTTTGCAGGATCACTGTGCCCGGCTGGTCGCCACGCCCGGCGCGCCCCGCAACCTGAATAATCAACTGTCCCATGCGTTCCGTCGCGCGAAAATCCGGGCTAAACAGCCCACTGTCCGCATCCAGAATAGCCACCAGGGTAACGCCGGGAAAATGGTGGCCCTTGGCGAGAATTTGCGTGCCCACCAAAATACAGGGCGCGCCGCTATTCACCTGCTCGGCAAGGGTGCTCATGGCCTGTTTGGCGCGCGTGGAATCTCGATCCACGCGCAGTACCGGCACGTCGGGAAACAACGTGCTCAGGGTTTCCTCGCTACGCTGTGTGCCCTGACCGAGGCACAACAGCTGAGGGCTGTGACAGGTCGGGCATTGATTGGGAATGGGTTCCCGATGCTCGCAGTGATGACACAGCAAGGCGCGCTGGGTGCGATGTACCGTAAGCCGCACATCGCAGCGTGTGCAGCAGGCGGTCCAGCCGCAGTCGTGGCACATCAGGGTCGGCGCAAAGCCCCGTCGATTGAGAAACACCAGCACCTGATTACCGGCTTTTAATTCCCGTCCAATAGCGGCAATTAGCGGGGCAGTGAAACCAGTTTGCAAGGGAGCGCGGCGCAGATCCAGCAACTGCCAGGTTGGCAGGCGCGCGCCGCCGGGGCGCCCGCGCAGGAGCAATTGGGTGTACCTGCCCAGATGACAATTGTGCAGGCTTTCGAGGGCAGGTGTCGCCGTACCCAATACCACCGGAATAGCCTCGCGACTGGCGCGCATCACCGCCACATCCCGAGCGGAATAGCGAAAGCCCTCCTGCTGTTTGAAGGACGGATCGTGTTCTTCGTCGACAATAATAATCCCCGGCCGCAGCAATGGCGTAAACACCGCGGAGCGGGTGCCCACCACAATTCCGGCGCGACCGGTGCGCGCAGCGTTCCAGGCATGTAACCGCTCGCGGTCCGTCATACCCGAATGCAGTGCGGCAACCGGCACCGCAAAACGCGCGCGAAAACGTTGCAACGTTTGCGGTGTAAGACTGATTTCCGGCACCAGCACCAACGCCTGACGGCCGTAGCGCAATACTTTTTCGATAGCCTGTAAATACACTTCAGTCTTGCCGCTGCCGGTTTCTCCCTGCAACAGATAGCTGTGATACCCATGCAATTCAAGGGTATCCAGCGCAGCCCGTTGATCCGGGTACAGAGGTAAATGATCTTCGGCCAGTAAGTTTTCCGGTATATCCATGGGAGTGGCGCTGGCGATCACTTCGATCTGCTCGATCAACCCTTTTTTCACCAGGGCGCGCACCGCGTCGCGGTTAATGCCTGCCGCCGTAATGGCATCTGCCCTGGCACCGCCAGTGCGCAGCAGTTGCAGTAGTTGTTGCTGGCGGGGGGCGCGACGCAACGCGTCGGCGGGCAGGCCGTGGCCATGGGTGGTTAGTTGCCAGTGGATTTCAGCCGCATCGGGCGGCATATCGCCGCGGCGCAATAACGTGGGTAGTGCTGCGGCCAGAGCCTCGCCAACCGGGTGCTGGTAGTAATCCGCCGCCCACAGAAATAGCTGGAACAACGACGGCGGCAGTAGTGGTTCTGCATCGAGCACCGCGAGAATCGGTTTGAGTTTTGCCACGGGGAAATCACTACTGTCGCTACTACCCACGATCACGCCCACCACCTGGCGTCGGCCGAAGGGCACGGTGACCCGCACGCCACTGGCCAGTAGTGCGTCGCTGTTTTTGGGCGGCAGATAATCAAACCGCCTGCGCAGGGGCGAGGGCACGGCAACTTGGTAAAACAGCGGGGACGGGGTGGTTGGCTTTACTGGCATGGGGTAATTCTATACGGCCCGGGGGTCGAGGGTGTCGGTTTATCGCCGGTTTATATCAGGTTGTGGGATAGCGGGTTGGCAATAACTAACGGCGGTCCTCGCGCCGCGTATTCGAAGCTCGTCAATGCACGCATCAACGCCTTGAAACGGCGCGATATTCTGGTAGTATGCGCGCTCCCGCTGACAATCGCATACGGTGCCTGGCAGGTCACGCTCAACTAAAGTGCAACTTACGTAAGCTTAATTCACGTTCGCTGCGCGGTTGAACACGTTAAATGACCGGGTGGCGGTATGCAAGAGATACGAGGCAACACCATGAGAGCTGACATTCATCCCCCCTATGGCAAACTGACCGCAACGTGCAGCTGTGGTAACGTCATTGAGGTGGGTTCCACCCTGGCAGACAGTATTCACCTCGACGTCTGTTCCCAGTGCCACCCGTTTTACACGGGTAAACAAAAAACTGCGGATGCCGGTGGCCGTATTGATCGCTTTAACAAACGTTTTGCGCCCCGCGGCAAAGCTGCTACCAAATAAGAGATTTACACCCGCCGCTCGAGGCGGCGCGAATGCGCCCTGGACCACGGTTCTCGGCGCATTTTTTGTGCTCGTCATTTGCACCGCTTGTACGCCACCAGAAGTACCGCCAGCAGCGGGCAGCGCAACCGAGATCGACTGTGCTCCCTACGGCGAAACGGTTGCCGCGACGGTTAAAAAAGTTTTCGACGGCGATACGGTGGCCCTCGCGGACGGCCGACGGGTACGCCTGTTAGGCATCAATGCGCCGGAATTGGGACACAACGACGCGCCGGATCAACCCTATGCGCAGGCCGCCCGCAAGGCCCTGCAAACCTTTCTAAATGACGGGCAACCCGTGGCCTTGCTGTACGACCGGGAGCGCCGTGACCGCTACGGCCGCGAACTTGCTCACCTGTACCGCCACGACGGCGCCAACGCGGAAACTCGTCTGTTGCGCCAGGGGCTCGCCTACCACATCGCCATTTTGCCAAATACTACATTGGCGGACTGCCTGGCCAATGTGGCAGAAGTCGCCCGTGGGCAGCAGCGAGGGCTGTGGCGGGATTCCCGCGCCACCTCGGCCGGGGACGTCAAAGAAGGGGGCTATCAGCGGGTAACGGGTCGCATCGCCGAGATTAAATTTGCCAAAACCTGGTGGGTGGAATTGGAGGGTGGCGTCACCGGCGTGATCAATCCTGCTGCGCAAGCTTCGTTCTCACGCTCCGAGGTGGAGGCCTGGCGCGGTCAAACCGTGGAGATCAGTGGTTGGGTGTACGCCGGTAAAAATCCTCGCTATGCGCGCTGGCGTATGAATTTGTCGACTCCCCACGCGGTGCGCTTGTCACCCTGACGGCGCGTCTGCGCCTGTCTACCAACGCAAAAAACTAGCGCCGCTGGACACTGGACACTGGGTTAACCAGGTAGCGGCTCGCTGCCCAGCACACCGGCTTTTTCCAGTGCGGTGATCTGTTCGTCGGAATAACCCAGCTGCTCCGCTAACACTTCGCGGTTGTGTTCCCCGAGAAAGCCCGCCTGCAATTCCAGCGGTTCGGGAAAAGCGGAAAAACGCAGCGCCATGCGCGGTACCGTTACTTCGCCAAAGGCGCGATCCGTTACCGTGCGTATGGTCTGGCGAAGCTTCATATGGGGGTGGTTCATCACTTCCGGTACGCTCAGAATCGGCGCGGAGGGCACGTGGTTTTCCTCCAGGATACGCACCGCTTCCGCGCCGCTCTCCTGTTTGGCCAGCCATGTTTCGATGGCCTCCACAATCTCCTGTTTGTTGTCGCCACGCAGGGCTGCGGTGGCAAAGCGTGGATCGGTGAGCATATCTTCCCGGCCGATCAGTTTGACCAGATTCTCCCATTGGGCACCCAGGGCGATAATAATGATGTAGCGATCACTGGCTTTAAAAATACCCAGCGGCGACACCATGCCGTGCTGTGTGCCGGTGCGTTTGGGTACGATCGCCCCATTCGAAGCGGCATACACCTGAAAATTCATCTCGTGGTAACTGCACATCACATCCAGCAGGGAAATATCCAGATGCTGACCGCTGCCGCCGCGCTCTTTGTGGAACAGAGCGGTGACAATCGCACCGTAGGCGTGTGCCCCCGTGGAAATATCCCCCCACGCCAGGTTGGCAAAGTAGGGCGGTCCGTGTTCCTCGCCGGTCATGGAAATCACCCCGGAATAGGCCTGCCCAATCATATCGAAGCCGGGTAAGTGGGCGAGTGGCCCATCTTGCCCGAGGGCCGAAATCGAACACATAATCAGGTCTGGATTGATCTTGCGCACGGTCTCCCAGTCGAGATTAAAGCGCTTCATCACACCGGGAGTGAAATTCTCCACCAGTACATCCACCTGCTTAATCAATTCGTGGATGATTTTCTGCGCTTCCGGTTTGCGCAGATCCATGCTCATGGTGCGCTTGCCACGGTTGTGCTGAATAAAGTAACCGCTGCGCCCCTCCTTGATCACCGGCAATACCCGCGAGGAATCGCCAGCCAACGATTCGACCTTGATAACGTCCGCGCCGCTTTCGGCCATCATGCGGGTGCAGTGGGGTCCGGCCACAAAGTGGGAGAGGTCGAGTACTTTAACGCCAGCCAGAACGTGGGTGGGTGCCATGCGAAATCCTCTGTATCGAGACCGCCGGTGGTGCACGAATGGCGGTGTGTTCTAGTTATAAAATAGTCGCGTATAACACTAGTGCGGGCTATTTAGCATTGGTTCGTGAGTCATAGTCAATGCGAGGTAGTTTTTCATGTTCGCCAGCGCTTTGTCTACCCATGAGTAAATACGTTGATCATCGCGTCGAAAAATGGCGGTAAGCAGTGGCTGGTAAACAACGTGGCAAAAACCGCGGCGCATCACTATAGTAGTACGCTTGCGGTGGAAGGGGCGTAGGGCCAAACGCCGCAAAATGGGTCTGTACCGCAACAATAATGAATCGCTATCACACGAGGAGATACGCAATGAGTGACACACCCGTTAGAGCGCTCGACCATCCCTGCCCGGTAGAAGTCGAAGCAGGCACTATCTACTACTGGTGCGCCTGTGGCCGCAGCCAGAAACAGCCGTTCTGCGACGGTTCCCACAAGGGTACCGATATCACACCGCTGGCGTTTGCGGCGGACAACGACGAAATCCTGTTTTTCTGTGGCTGTAAAGCCACTGACGACGCGCCGTTTTGCGATGGTAGCCACAAGCGCTGACCACCGCGGCCGCAAGTGGCGAGCAAGCGACGCAGGAGTAATTGCAAAATAGGGGTGACCGAGTGACCAGTAGTGCACAACAGCCACAACCGCCCTATGGACAGGGCGACGCCTCTTTTCAGGCAGCCGGGGGCATCGAGGGTATTCGCCAACTGGTCGACGCATTTTACGACGTGATGGAAACACTGCCCGAGGCGCAGACGATTCGCGCCATGCACCCCACCGATCTCACCGTCGCGCGGGACAAGCTGCATTTATTTCTGTGCGGCTGGCTGGGGGGAGAGAAGCTCTACGCCAGAAAATACGGACCAATAACCATTCCCACGGCCCATGCCCACCTGCCGGTAGGCGAGGCCGAGCGGGACCAGTGGTTGCTGTGCATGCAGCATGCCGTGGCCGCTCAGCCTTATCCCGACGATTTTCAGCAGTACCTGATGGTGCAACTGGCGGTACCCGCCGAACGCATTCGCCAGGCCTGTGCGACCCGCGCTAGCGGGTCATCTGCTCGCGAATAGCGGTTTTCACCACCTTGCCGTTGGCATTGCGGGGCAGAGGCTCCATTTGCAGATCGATGCGCACCGGCACCTTATACGCCGCCAGCCGTGCCGCCACATGTTGTTGTAGTTCCTTCTCGCTAACTGCGTTGGCGCTGCGTACCTGTACAGTCGCCGCCACCAGTTCTCCAAGTACCGGGTCCGGCAGCCCAACCACCGCCGCATCCAGCACCGCCGGGTGTTCGTACAGGGCGTTTTCCACTTCGATGCAGTAAATATTTTCGCCGCCGCGAATCAGCATATCCTTGGCCCGATCCACCACGAATAAACAACCCTCAGCGTCCACGTAGCCCAGGTCGCCACTGTGCAGCCAGCCGTCGCTAAAGGTCTCCGCGTTGGCTTCAGGTTTGTTCCAGTAGCCCTTAATCACCTGCGGGCCCTTTACCCAGATCTCGCCAATCTCGTCTGCGGGCTGCTCGGCGCCACCTTCGGCCACGATTTTGATATCCGTCACCGCTGGTGGCAGGCCCACGCTGCGGGGTTTGGCCTGGTAATCCTCGCCGATATTCGCTGTCGCCAATCCACAGGTTTCCGTCAGGCCAAAACCATTGCTGGCAGCGGCGTTGGGAAACGCCTGTTTAATCCGTGCCGCCAGTTCTGGGGGAGGGGGTGCGCCGCCAAACTGTATGGCTCGCACGCTCGACAGGTCGTGGCTTTTCAGCAGCGGCGACTCCAGTACCTGCAACGGCATGGAAGGTACGCCACCAAAGGAATTCAGTTTTTCCCGGGCGATAATCTCGATCGCCTGATCCGCATCCCACTTGCGCATAAATACGATTTTGTAACCGTTAAACGTACTCGCGCACAACATCGCCAAACAGCCCGTAACATGGAACAGCGGTACGCTAATCAATTGGCCCATCTGTTCCGTGGGCGGCTCAGGGATGCGTCCGTAGCGCAGCTCCGTGCGCGCCCGCACCGACAATCCGCTAATTTGATTGACACAAATATTGCGGTGCGTGGCCAGCGCCCCCTTGGGTTTGCCGGTGGTGCCAGAGGTGTAGAAAATAGTGGCGTTATCGTCCCGCCCAATTGTCACGTCGGGTAATGCAGTTGCTTCCCGAGGATCGGCCAGCAGCGCCGACCAGTTGTGCCAGCCGGGCAGTTCGCCAGAGTGGCGCGCCAGCACCCGGTTTTTCAGCTCCGGCAGTTTGTCCAGAATCGCCGTCAATAATTCCGCCCGCTCCCCATCCGCAAATACCGCCCGCGCACCGCTGTCCGCCAGCGCGTAACTCAGCTCCGCTGCCGTCCACCAGGCGTTGAGGGGCACGATCACCGCGCCAATGGACACCACCGCCCAGAACACCACCGGCCACTCCGGGTAATTGCGCATCACCAGTGCAACCCGATCCCCCGGCTGAATACCAAACTCGTCCACCAGCACATGGGCCAGACAACAGACCTGTGCGTAGTGTTCGGCGTAGGTGACACGCTGGTCCTCGTAAACCAGGTAATCCCGCTCGGCAAATTGCGACGTGTTTTCCAGAATTTGGCGCAAACTGGCGGGGGCGTGCTTCCACACCCGGGTGGGAATGCCGCTGATGGTCACTGTCTCCATCTCAAACGGTTGACCGGGGGCGGTCATTTTCTGATTTAACAGGTCGACAGGTACTGGCATAGCGGCGCTCTTATTATCAATATGAATCCGTCCCCCATAATAGATTAGAATCGTTCCCTTCTAAAACAGGCAGCGGCATTGACTACGCCCATCGGGCCGGTCACGCCATCACTACGCAATTCCGGGAGACATCATGAATCTGTTTGACCTCAGCGGCAAAGTCGCCGTTATTACCGGCTCCACCAAAGGTATTGGCAAAGCCATCGCCGAACAAATGGCCCTGCACGGCGCCAGCGTCGTGGTGTCCAGCCGCAAAGCCGACGTCTGCGAGGAAGTGGCCGCCAGCATCAACCAGTTGGTGCAGGACAGCCCGCGCCCCGCAGGTCAGACTCAGGGGCAGGCCGCCGCCATTGCCGCCAACATTTCCCACAAGGAAGAACTGGAACAACTGGTGGCCAAATCCCGCGAGCGGTTTGGCAAAATTGATATTCTGGTATGCAACGCCGCCAGCAACCCCTACTACGGCACCATGACCGGCATCAGCGACGACCAGTTCGACAAAATTCTGGCCAACAACATCAAATCCAATCATTGGCTAAGCGCCATGGTGATCCCCGAAATGCAGGCCCGCAAAGACGGCGTGATTATTATTATCTCCTCCATCGGTGGCGTGAAAGGTACCGCCGTGCTCGGCGCCTACGGTATCTCCAAAGCCGCCGACATGGCCCTGGCGCGCAACATCGCCGTGGAATTCGGGCCCGATAACATTCGCGCCAACGCCATCGCCCCGGGTCTGATCAAAACCGATTTCGCCAAAGCCCTGTGGGACGATCCCGCCTACCTGAAAATATCCACCGACCGCGCACCTCTGCGCCGCATCGGCAGTCCCGAAGAAATTGCCGGGGCCACGGTGTTCCTGGCTTCAGCGGCCGGTAGCTTTATGACTGGGCAGACCCTGATTATCGATGGCGGGCAGACCATCGCTGGTTAATCCATCCCGCTAACCCCGTGCTTGTCAGTTACCGCGCGGGTGTGCGGTGGGAGTGGGCATCTAAACTGCTCAGCAGTGGAATTCGACATAAGAATTCGTTCATGTCGGAAACAGGGGCAGTTTTTGATATGAGAGCTTTTATTTATGCAGTGAAGTTTCGGACATAATATATTAGCAATGCTCGAATCCCGCCTCTCAATGCTCAGCACGGCCCGCTGGAAAAAATGTAGGCGCTGATCAAATCAGCGTCTGTGCGCCACAGCACTAATCGCGTACGCTAACTCGGGTCAAGTGCAACAGTTCGCAAACTCAAACACTCACTCATACAGGTTGGGATTATGAAATACGTCAGTCCGAAAGAAGTTATCAACGGCGATGGCCTGCGCATCGTCCTCGTGCAACATATGCCGAGCCCCTGGGGCCAGGCCGCCAAAGCCATGATGGAGTACAAGGGGCTGAGCTACACCGCCGCGCCCTGGGAAGGTGGTGGTGCCAACGCGGAACTTATCGCCTGGACCGGCAACAACAATGGCGCGCCAATCGTCGCCTGGAACGACGAAGCACCCGTCGATCGGTGGGATGACATCCTGTTCCTGCTGGAACGCCTCGCCCCCCATAATCCCCTGCTCCCGGAAGGGCGGGAAGAGCGCGCCCTGGTGCTCGGCTTGTCCTATGAAATTTGCGGACAACTCGGTCTGGCCTGGAACCGGCGTTTGAGTATGTTTACACCCATGGTGGCGTCCGGTCAGGCGTCAGAAGGTTTCGTGTTGATGGCAAAAAAATACGGCTCCACCGAGGAAGACGTCGCCCGCGCCGACGAACGCCAGGCGGCCACACTCAAGGCCCTTGCCGAGCGCCTCAAAGCGCAACAGGGTGCGGGCAGCGCATACTTTGTCGGCAACAGCCCGAGCGCGGTCGATTTTTACTGGACCGCGTTTTCCATGCTGTTTAATTTGTTGCCGCCCGACCAATGCCCCATGCCGGAACAGGCGCGCCCGCGGTTTACCACCATGCCGGAAAGCGTGCGCAGCGCCGTCGACCCGATCCTGATTGCCCATCGCGACCGAATACTGGCCCAGCACTTCAAAGTGCCCATGGAGATGTAAGCGTCCTGAACCAGCACAGGCTCTGCAGTAACGGCCTGTGAGTCATTCGTTTGCCGTAAAGGAGATGCAATATGGCTAACACCACAAGCACGAATAAAGTGGCAATTATCAGCGGCGTCGGGCCCGATCAGGGTATGGGCGCACAACTGGCGCGGCGCTTTGCGGCGAGCGGGCTGCACGTTTTTGTTGCCGGGCGCACCCAGAGCAAACTCGACGCCGTGGTCGCCGCTATTCAGGGCGCAGGTGGTCAGGCTACCGCCGTGGTCGCCGATGCCACCGACGAGCAGGCCACCGTCGACCTGTTTACCCAGGCCCGCAAAGTGGGCCCCATCGACCTGGTGATTTACAATACCGGCAACAACACCCCGGGCCGTTTCGAAGACATGACCGCCGAATTTTTCGAAAAGAGCTGGCGGGTGTGTTGCTTCGGCGGGTTTCTCTATGGTCGCGCCGCCATTCAGCACATGCTGCGCGACGGCGGTGGCACCATTTTATTTACCGGCGCCAGTGCCTCCATGCGCGGTCGGGCAAGATTCGGCGCATTTAACTCCTCCAAATCTGCCCTGCGCATCATGGCCCAGGCCATGGCCAAGGAATGCGGCCCCGCCGGTATCCATGTGGGCCACGTGGTGATTGATGGGGCCATTAGCGGCGAAAAAATCCGCAAGGGCCTTCCTGAAATCGCGGAAAAACTGGGGGAAGACGGCATGATCGATATTCAGGCCATCGTCGACGGTTTTGAATACCTCTACAAACAACCGCGCACGGGCTGGTCCTTCGAAGTAGATGTGCGCACTGCCATTGAGAATTGGTAGATGGATGCCTGTTTCTTTAATGCCCCGTTCCTTAAACAGCCGTTTCTTAAACAGCCGTTCCTTAAATAGTTAGTTATCAGTAAAATCCCGCACCTGTAGTTATTGGGAACCGTAAGCGTATGGGCAGGGCGTATCAAAACCGCAAAGACTCCATGGCCAAAACCTCTGACATGAAAGCCAGGGTGTACAGCCGCTATGGCCGGGAAATCTATGTCAGCGCCAAATCTGGCGGCGTAGATCCCAGCGCCAACCTGGCCCTGCGCAACCTGATCGAGCGCGCCAAAAAAGACCAGGTGCCCGCTCATGTTATCGACAAGGCCATCGACAAGGCCAAAGGCGCGGGCGGCGAAGACTATTCCCCCGCGCGTTACGAAGGCTACGGCCCCGGCGGCAGCATGGCCATCATCGACTGCCTCACCGACAACCCCAACCGCACCTTCGGCGATGTGCGCCTGGCCTTCACCAAAACCAACTGCAAAATCGGCACCCAGGGTGCCGTCAGCCACCTGTTCGACCACCTCGCCATCTTTGTTTTTAATTACGACAACGAAGAGGCCGTGCTCGAAGCGTTGATGGCAGCCGATGTGGACGTCACCGATATCGAAAATGAAAACGGCAAAATCTCCGTGTTCGCCACCCACACCGACTACTTCAAAGCCAAACAGGCCCTGCTCGACTGCTGCGGCGAGATCGAATTCGACGTGGACGAAATCCAGTTTATCGCCCACGACTACACCACCCTCAGCGGTGACGATGTCGCCCTGTTCGAGAAATTCCTGGCCATGCTCGACGACCTGGACGACGTGCAGCAGGTGTACCACAACGTCGCGCAATAAACGTCATGCACTAAAAGTCGTGCGCTAAAAGTCGCGCAATAAACGTCATGCACTAAAAGTCGTGCGCTAAAAGTCGCGCAATAAACGTCGCGTTCTAAAAGCCCCAGCCTTGCTGGTCAGTCTCGCCAATAAAAACGGTCAGTCCCGTATCAGGTAGCCGCCGAAAAAGGTACCTTTCGGGGTATACTGCGGCCAGCGAATCCGCCCTGCGGCCCAACATGTCAGGGACACAATAAAGCGAGATCACGGAATGACGCCACCGACCGACATTGGCAAAGAAACAGCTGGAGCAGTTTGTCCTTCGGCAAATACGGCAAGGAATGCTAAACGATGAATAACCAACAAATTCAGCTCTATACCTCCGAAGACGGCCAGGTTCAGCTTGAGATTCAGTTTGAGCAGGAAACCCTGTGGCTGACGCAACTGCAAATGGGCGAACTTTTCGGCACCACGCCTGAAAACGTGTTGATGCACTTGCAAAACATATTTAAAGACAACGAGTTAGACGAAGCGGCAACTACTAAGGATTTCTTAGCAGTTCGCCAGGAAGGGGCGCGGCAAGTAAAACGTACCCTCAAACACTACAACCTCGACGCCATTATCTCGGTGGGCTACCGCGTCAGCTCCAGCCGTGCGACCCAGTTTCGCATCTGGGCCACCAACACCCTCAAGCAACACCTGCTGGAAGGCTACACCCTCAACAAGCACCGCCTGCAGGAACGCGGTATCGAGTTTGAACAAGCGCTGGAACTACTGTCGCAGACACTCAGCAACCAGCAGTTGATCAACGAACAAGGCCAGGCGGTAATTGGCGTGATTCACGACTACGCCCGCAGCTGGAGCTTATTGCAGGGCTATGACGAACAAAGCCTTGGCGAACAAGCGGCGAAACAAGCCGGCATGCAGTCTTTGGCCTTACCCGAAGCGCTCGACGCCATCGCCCAACTCAAGCAAACGCTGATCGACAAGCATGAGGCCAGCGAACTGTTCGGCCAACTGCGAGGCGATGGCCTCGCCTCGTCCATTGCTACCATAGAACAGGGTTTTGGCGATGAGCTGTTCTACCCCAACGTTGCCAGCCGTGCTGCTCACCTTCTCTACTTCGTCATCAAGAACCACCCGCTGGCCGACGGCAACAAACGCACCGGTTCGTTTTTGTTCTTATGGTATTTGCGCATCAACCAACACCTGCTGGCCAGGCCGGTAGAACAACTGATCAACGACAACACCCTGGTCGCCCTTGCCCTGTTAGTGGCGGAAAGCAAACCGGAACAAAAAGAATTAATGATCCGGCTGGTGGAGCACTTTGTGCTGCTGGCCGAAGATTTGGAAAACCCATGAACGCAAAACAATCAACCGGACCAGCCAGTCCTGATAATGGGCCACCATCAAACGTTTAACCCGCGCTAGCTAGTCCGGCTCGCGTAACGGGGCAGGGCCGTAAACAGGGCCGAAAAAGGTGCCTTTCGGGGTATACTGCGGCCAGCGCATCCGCCCTGCGGGCCAACATGTCAGGGACACAATAAAGAGAGATCACGGAATGACCCCGCCCACCGACATAGACGAAGCGCAAACCCGCGAGCAGATAGACCGCAAGCTCGCGCTCGCCGGTTGGGTAATTCAGGATAAAAGCCGCATTAACCTGTACCAATCACTCGGTGTCGCGGTTCGTGAAATGGATACCGACACCGGCCCGGCCGACTACATGCTTTTTATTGACGGCAAAGCCTGCGGCATTATCGAAGCCAAACGTGAGGGCGCTGAACTCGGTGGCGTAGCTGATCAATCAGCCCGTTACGCTACGTCAAAAACCAAACATATCGAGCGCTGGTCAGGTGAAGGCGCTCCACTTCCTTTCCTGTACGAAGCCACCAATCACGAAATCCGCTTCCGCGATGAACGTGACCCCAAGCCGCGTTCACGCCCTGTCTTCCATTTCCATAAACCAGAAACCTTCAAAGCCTGGTTAGAAGAGAGCGATACATTAAGAGCCCGATTACAAAACGAGTTGCCTGAGCTGGACCTGACAAACCTTAGAGCCTGTCAAATCGACGCCATCCACGGCATCGAACACAGCCTCAAAGCCGCCAAACCCCGTGCACTATTACAAATGGCCACCGGCTCCGGCAAAACCTACACCGCTGTCACCGAAGTCTATCGCCTGGCCAAGTTCGCCAAGGTCAAACGTGTCTTGTTCCTGGTCGACCGTGGCAACCTCGCCACTAATGCCAAGGATGAATTTGAACAATTCGTCATTCCCCACGATGGCCGCAAATTCACCCAACACTACAACGTCAACATCCTCGGCCGCGCCGGCATCCCCGACGCCACCAAGGTCACCATCTCCACCATCCAGCGCCTGTATTCCCAACTCACCCATCAAGAACTGGATGACGAAGCCGACGAACACTCGGGCTTTGAAATAGAAGGCAGCACCATTAACAAAGAGCCCCGGCCCGTCAGCTACAACCCCGACATCCCCATCGAAGAGTTTGATGTCATCATCATCGACGAATGCCACCGCTCCATCTATAACCTCTGGCGCCAGGTGCTCGAATACTTCGATGCCTTCCTCATTGGCCTCACCGCCACACCCACCAAAAAGACCATCGGCTTTTTTGGGCAAAACCTCGTCTCCGAATACACCCACGAAGACGCCGTGGTCGACAAGGTC
>JBFIHG010000013.1:0-56183 GCA_041601945.1 Porticoccaceae bacterium
CCACTAAAAACCCTGGCGCGCGCGGGCTTTAAACCCGAAGCCGGGGTTTGTGCAATCTACCCGACACTTGCCGACGCGCTGTTGTACTTGTCCGATCCGAACCGTCACTGACTGACAATTGTTCCGAAAAAGTCGAGAGCCCACCCCTGGCAGAAAAACCTGTGTATTATTCCACCACCATCCGCAAACGCAGACCGTCCGCACCGTGGTCGTAGTATTGCGGTAGCCCTTCATAGTGCTGAAAACCGAGACGTCGATAAAAATTAATGGCGCGCTGATTATCGGCACGCACCTCCAGACTAATTGCGATACAGCCACGACGTACGGCTTCCATCCGCAATTTCGCCATCAGTTGTTGCGCGAGACCACCACCCCTGAGATGCGCAGCAACCGCCAGCCCATAACAGCGACAGACGCGCGAATTACGCCGGTACAGTCCAATAGCGTAACCGACAATTGTCTGGTTTGCCTCGGCCACCACAAAATACCCGTTGGCCCGTGTCAGCAACCAGTGAAATTGACGACGACTAAACCGATCGTCGCTGAATGTGTTTGTTTCCAGAACGACCAGGGCCGGAAGGTCCCTTGCAGCGCCGATGCGAATGCGAGGCTTGCCAGCGACCTGCATGTCTATCAGTGGGCCCGACCGCGGGCTTCGAGACGGCGCACGAACTCGTCGAGAATAATGCGGTAGAGATCATCGCCCAGATAAGCGTCTTCCACACCTTTATCAACATTAGGGTTATCGTTTACCTCGATCACTACGACCGCATTCTGCGTTGCCTTGAGATCGACCCCATATAAACTATTACCGATCAGAGACGCGGCCTTCAGCGCCGCTTTAAGCACCGGGCGCGGCACCTTGTGTACGGCTACTGTTTCAAAACCACCGGATTTCACGCTGTCCCCCTGATGGTTGTATATCTGCCAATGCCCCCTGGCCATCAGATATTTACAGGCGTACAGGGCGCGCCCGTTAAGCACGCCAATGCGCCAGTCGAACTCTGTAGGAATATATTCCTGGACGATAATCACGGACGACTGGGCAAATAATTCATTCGTTGCAACTTTGAATTCATCGGCATTGCTGGCTTTAACAATGCCCACCGAGAATGAACCGTCGGGAATTTTGAGCACCAGGGGGGTCCCCAGCTGCTCTACCAGCGCTTCGTAACTTAGCGGACTACCACTGAACAACATGATCGACTTCGGTACCGCGACCCGGTTCGAGGTCAGCAGTTCGTGCAGGAATACTTTATTGGTACATTTGATGATCGAATCCGGATCGTCGATCACCGGCATATTGTGCCGCGCCGCCAACTGCGCAAATGCGTAGGTCGCATGATTGACGGCCGTGGTTTGACGAATAAACAGCGCATCGTATTCAAGCAATCGGTTTATTTCCTGGGGAACAATCAAATCGACATCCATGTTCAATAATTTCGCCTGTTGCATAAATTTCTGCAGCGCGCCTTTGTTGCTTGGCGGCATAGGTTCTTCCGGATCGACAAGAATCGCCAAATCAAAGCGGGATGATTTACCGGAACGTGGCGTGCGCCAGATTTTTTTACTAAAACCATCCAGTGCTTCCGAAAATTCGTCCTGCTCCTGATCGCTAAGACTCTGTAATTTGCCCAGCCGGACGGCGCTTATTTGCCAGTTGAGTTGCCGGTCAAACTCCACCTCAAGAATCGGCGCCGGAAATGCTTCAAACAATTTTCGCGCTAACTTTTGTAATTCGGAGATACGTGTTTTACCAAAAAATATTTTAACCGTGAAATGTCCTTCGCCCCCTAGCATCGCGCTGTCCAGATAGCGCTGTACTTTAGTGAGCACATCCACGTTAAGTTTGATCAGAGCACCGCTCGCCACCTCGTTAATGGTCCGCACCGACGGCATAATTCTCTGGCCCCTTGCCTGGGCCAGCAACGAACAGTAATAGCCCTCGCTGCGGTAGCTGAAATCTGGGCACAGGTTATAGATCTGACCATCTGCGCGGCGGTAATCTGGTGTTGATAGATAGCTCTGGGCGGTGATCACCTGTTCAGTACTAAAATAAGGCGCCCAGGTAGCGAGGTTATCGACCACGACGTAGAGGTTCGACATCCGGGTTAAGCCAACGCCACTAGGTGACCAAGGCCGCGTGCAACGAGCTCGGATTTAACCATAGCTCGAATCTCCTTTTCGTGCTCCAGCATCAGGGCCTGCTCCAATATGGTGACGGCATCTTCAAACGCAATCGAACGAATTAACCATTTTATCTTGGGTAAATTATAGGCGCTCATACTCAGGGTATCGATACCCATGCCTAACAACAACAACGCCGCCAGCGGATCGGCGGCCATTTCGCCACATAAGCTGACTGGCAGCTCGAGACACTTGGCCGTCTGAATAATATGGTGTACCTGGTGCAGTACTGCCGGGTGCAGGTTATCAAACATGCCCGACACGCGGGGATTATTGCGATCTACCGCCAGCAAATACTGCGCCAAATCGTTGGAGCCGATCGAGATAAAGTCAATCCGGTGGGCCAGAAAGGGAAGCAGAGTGATGGCCCCGGGGACTTCAACCATAATGCCTATTCTGGGCACCGCGACGCGGTATCCTTCCGCCTGTAGCTGGCCCAGTGCATCGACCAGAATTTCCCGAAAACTGGTGACCTCGTCGACCCGGCTCACCATGGGCAACAGTATGTGCAGGTTGTCGAGCCCTGCCGAGGCGCGCAACATGGCCCGCACCTGGGTCATAAATATCGCCGCATTATCCAGTGTAAAGCGAATTCCGCGCCACCCCAGACAAGGATTTTCTTCCTTAAAAGAATAATACGGCAGGGCCTTGTCCCCACCGATATCCAGGGTACGAATATAAACGGGCTTATTGCGGTACGCTTCCAGTACGTGCCGATAAACGGAACACTGCTCATCTTCGGTCGGAAAATTATCGTGGATCATAAACGGAATTTCCGAGCGATACAGTCCTACGCCCTGCGCACCGCGCAGCAGGCCCGGCGATATATCTGCCATCAGCCCAGTATTGGTGTACAACTTTATGGAGACCCCGTCCAGGGTAACCGCAGGCTCGTCTTTCAAATGTTCCAGTTCGCGCAGCAGGTTGCGCTCCCGATCGCGCAGCCCGCGATACTCGGCCACCAGCGCTTCGGGGGCGTTAAACACCACCTCCCCCTGATAACCGTCAACGATCGCCGGCGCGCCTTCCTCCAGGCCTTTTATCTCCCCCGTACCCATGACAGCAGCGATACCCAGTGCGTTGGCCAGCACCGCGGTGTGTGACAAGGCCGACCCGGAGGTACACAAAATGCCGACCACCTGCTCCGTGCGATAACGGGCCAGATCCGTGATACTGATCAGGTCGCCCACCAGGATCAGGTCGGTGGCAGTGGTAGGAACGAACGTATGACCCGCCAGCTTGTTATACAGTTTGCCGCCAATATTGCGAATATCTTCGCCTCGCGCTCGAAAATAGGGGTCCTCCATGGTTTCAAACTGCAACGCATATTTGTCGACTACGCTGCGAATCGCTCCAGGTGCCCAACTGCCCTGACGAATCTCCGCTTCGATATCGCTAATCAGATTACTGTTATCCAGCAACATGCGATACACGGCAAAAATTTCCGCGACATCCCCCGGCAAACTGGCGGACAGGCTTGCAGCGCCCTCCTCCAGTTCATGCCGGGTAAGCCGTAGCGCCTCGAGAAATGCAATGATTTCCAGATCAATATTGTCGGTTTTGCAGTCGGGTACGCTACCAAACCCACTGTCGGCAATCAGATGTAGCTTGCCAATACCAATACCCGCCGCACCCCTGACGCCCGCAACGCGTTTTACCCCAGACACCCGGGCGGGTGTGGCCACATACCCCTGTTGCACCACTATTTGCTGAGAAATGCCGGCCACCTGCGCGGCCATGGTAATTAAAAAGGCTTCATCGTCATCGGTAAATTTGCGGCGGCGTTTTTGTTGCACCACCAGCACACCGACCAGCTGGCGCATGTTGATTAGCGGCACACACATAAATCCGCGGTAGGATTCTTCGCCGGTTTCGGGGAAATATTGATACTTTTCGTGGGTCAGTGCGTTTTCCACATTGAGCGGATGGCGGGTCAATGCAGTGGTACCCACCAGCCCAACGCCAATTTTCATCCGCACCTTGCCCACCGCCTCAGATGCCAGACCCTGGGTCGCCGCCAGGACCAGCTCGTCTCCGCCTTCGGCAAGATACAGGCTACACACGTCCACTTTCATGGCGGCCTGAATTTCCATGACCAGTGTTGCGGTTTGTTGGTCAGGTGTCGGAGCCGTGGCGATTTTCTGAACAATTTTCTTCAGGGTAATCAGTGAATTTTTCATGGGGTGAACAACCTTCCCACTCGGCCGATCAGGTGTACCAAAGGAAGGCCATTCATGCAGCGTAAGACTGGCGCGTTGTCGCTCTCGACATAGAAGCGGTTGCTCCTCCAAAACGTCCTGATGACGGCGGACACAGGGCAAATGAGCGGTCCGTTTGGCGACGATTTAAGGGGCTATCCGTGGGAAAAGCAATCACTTTTTTCTAATGTTACGTTTGGTGAATACCAACTGTGCAGAAAAACAACATTGCACGAATTAATCCGTGTTCAGTAAATCCTCCCCGACGGTATAATGGTCAGCCAGGTTGGCCTGCTGTTGCCGACAACCAGAGTGCGCAACTTTCTGCACCACTATGCAAGGACTCCCCAGACATGAAGATACGCGCTGTTTTATGGGATTTTGGCGGAGTGCTCACCACATCGCCCTTTGACGCATTCAATCGTTTTGAAGAACAACGGGGTTACCCGCAGGATTTTATCCGCTCGATTAACGCTACTAATCCCGACCGCAATGCCTGGGCACAGCTGGAGGCGAATCGAATTTCGGCGCAGGAGTTTGACCGCGTGTTCAGGGACGAATCAAGCGCCGCTGGCCATGCGATTCACGGTGCGGACGTACTGGGGCTGCTGGATGGCGAGGTGCGCCCACGCATGGTACAGGTGCTGGAGCGCGTGAAACAGGACTTCCGGGTTGCCTGTCTCACCAACAATATAAGACCCCGTAACCACCCGAGTAACGACACTGACACGCCACGGGCCCGCGCGGTAGATGCGGTAATGAATTTATTCGAGCATATCCTCGAATCGAGCGTCGAGGGCATGCGCAAACCAGAAACCCGATTCTACCAACTAGCCTGTAGTCGCCTGCAGGTTGAGCCGACGGAAGTGGTTTACCTCGACGACCTGGGCATCAACCTGAAACCCGCGCGAGCCCTGGGTATGACCACTATCAAGGTAGTCTCCGAACACCAGGCCATTGACGACCTTGGGCACGCGCTGGGCATCAACTTCTAGTCTGTATCGGCCTCGGACAATTTGGCTTACCCACGACTGGGCGGCAAAGCGCCCGCTAATCCTTGCACTCCCCATAGTTACATTCCGGATTGGCGATGGGATCGTGACAGGTAAATCCATTTTTACAGGAGCTAATAAAGGACGGTCCGCAGGCATTGGCGTACACCGTATCGCCGAGCATGCCGCACTTCTTGCCACGGGCTTCGCCCGTCGGCGCAGCCAGACGCCCAGGGGCCGCACCTTTTTTTTCGGCCGCAATTACCTGAGCTTGTTCCACGGCAGCAGCGGGGGCTACTCTATTTTCGGTAGCCGATGCGCTCAGGGTATACGGAACAAACAACAACGTTATAACCACTGCAATAATTAATTTCATGACAGGCACCTTTGATGTGCAAAGATTATTAGACTGACACCGGAATGGACAAACTACCGGCGTTCCCTAAACATAGTTGACGATTCCCGATCCGTCAAATCGACCTGGCACCGCTAATTGCCGGGCTGCGTGGCGCTGTGTCCTGATCCAACGTCCGCACAGCCGTTGGGGTACCACTCACATCAGTAGCGGCTTATAAAATAGTGCCCATACGCATCGCCCCGTCGAGGCGGATGACTTCACCGTTTAACATTGCGTTTTCGACAATGTGGCACACCAGTTGTGCAAACTCCGACGGAACGCCGGCCCGTTTCGGAAAGGGCACATCGGCCAACAGGCGCGCAAAGCCTTCTGTACCGGTTTCCGCGCGGGCCAACGGTGTATCGAACACCCCCGGGCACACCGTCACAACCCGAATGCCGTAAGGCGCGAGATCCCGTGCCATCGGCAAGGTCATGCCAATCACCCCGGCCTTGGATGCCGCATAGGCCGTGTTGCCCACCGGTCCGTCGAAACCAAAAATTGACGCGACATTGACAAACACCCCGCGCTCGCCATCCTCGGTCACAGGTTCCAGGGCAGTCATCTCCGCAGCCACCAGTCGACACATATCGAAGGTACCAGTGAGATTGGTGTTTACCACGCGTAAAAAACTGTCCAGTGGATGCGGGCCTTTGCTGCTGGTGATCTTGCGGCCAATCGCTGTGCCAGCGGCGTTAATCAGGATACGCGGCGGACCGTAAATCTCCAGTGTCTGGGCAATCGCCTTGACGACACTGTCTGCATCGGTCACGTCCACTTCCACGGCTAACGCATTTAATTCGGCGGCCACTTCCCGAGCCAATGTTATATTGCGATCGAGCACCGCCACGCGCGCACCGCGGGCAGCCAGCAAACGCGCCGTGGCGGCACCCAGACCCGAGGCGCCGCCGGTAACAATTGCCACTTGATTTTTTATATCCATAACCACATCCAGTTATTCGTTCAGGCCACGCGTAATTCAGCCCGAGTTTGCGAGCGTAATGCCGCGCACAAAAGGGCGTTTTTTATACCGCCCGGATCGCACCGTCCAGCCGTATAACTTCCCCATTCAACATCGGGTTTTCGCAAATATGCAGCGCCAACGCGGCAAATTCGTCGGGTTTTCCCGCCCGTTTTGGAAACGGCACGCTACTGGTATGGTCGTTGGGATTACCGCGCAACACAGCCGCCGCCAGCGGCGTATCGAACACGCCCGGAGCAATCGTTACCACGCGAATCCCGAGCGGCGCCAGATCGCGGGCCATGGGCAACGTCATACCAATAACCGCCGCTTTGGTAGCGGAGTAGGCGGTCTGGCCAAAAGGGCCATCGATGCCAGCGATGGACGCCACATTGACCAGTACACCGCGTTCATCGCCCGCCAGCGTATCGAGATCACGCATGGCATGGGCACCCAGACGACAAATATTGAACGTACCGGTCAAATTTACCGCTATTTGCCGGGTCAGCGCGTCCCGTCCCTGGGGCCCACCGCCCCGTGTGGCAATGCGCCCGGTAATATCTATACCCGCGCAGTTGACCCATATGCGCGGCACACCCTGGGCTGACGTTATCGCCGCCAGCGCTGCCAGAACGGAGGATTCATCCGCCACGTCACAGGCGACCGCCAGTGCGCCACAGTGTTGCGCTGTCTCCTGCGCCAGCTGAAGATTACGGTCCAGTAATGCAACGCGCGCACCCTTGCTCGCAAATAATGCCACCACGGCCGCACCCAGCCCGGACGCACCACCGGTGACCGCGACACTTAGTCCCTCAATATTCACGCCATCGACCTCGTCAGTTTCGGTTGTCCAAAAATTATTAAAGCTAATGCACCCGACGATTCTCAGGTTCCCATGCGAATGGCGCCGTCGATGCGAATCATTTCGCCGTTGAGCATGGCATTTTGACAAATGTGCAGTACCAGCGCGCCAAACTCCAGGGGGTTTCCCCAGCGCTTGGGAAAGGGCACGGTAGGGATAATCCGCTCTATCCAGTCCTGCGGAATACTGCTGGCCAGAGGTGTTTCAAACATGCCCGGCGCAATGGTCATCACGCGAATACCAAACGGCGCGAGGTCCCGCGCCATCGGCAAGGTCATACCCTGTACACCGGCCTTTGAGGCTGCATAGGCAACCTGACCCAGCGGTCCGTCCTGGGCAACCACCGAAGCGATATTGATAATCACGCCGCGTTCACCGTCGTCCGTAATCGGATCGACGCCGATCAGCCCCTGGGCTACCAGGCGAGCGACATTGAAGCTACCAGTTAAATTAACCCGAATCACCCGCTCAAAGTCGTCGAGGGGATGGGCGCCCTTGGCCCCGGCGGTGCGTACCGCCACATCAATACCCGCCGCATTTAACAGGATACGCGGCGTGCCAAGGGTTTCGGTTACCTGGGCCAACGCCGCCTCGACACCAGGACCATCCACCACGTCGCATGCAATGGCGATGCCGCCCAATTCGGCAGCTAACGCGGTGGCCAGCTCCAGGTTGCGATCCAGCAGTGCACACTTAACCCCTGCCTGACTGAGTATGCGCGCCGCGCCGGCGCCTAATCCCGACGCGCCGCCAGTAATAACGGCGCATTGACCAGCTACATTCATCGTCTGTTCCTTTCTAATGAGGATGTTTAATCGCAGTTTACTGGCGCCTGGCAGGCAATATTGCGCTACCGTCAGGGCGTACCGCCATCCAGTCGCAAAATAGCACCCGTACAAAAACGCGACGCATCGCTGACAAAATACAGCGCCGCACCCACGATTTCGTGCGGCTCACCGCCGCGACCCAAGGCAAAACTTTTGGCCCGTTCCTGAAATTTCGGCATATCCCAGGCCTGGCTGATATCGGTATAAAAAGCACCACACATGATGGCGTTGACGCGCACCTGCGGCCCGTAGGCCCGGGCCATCCCTTCGGTCATAGCGTTGAGGCCCGCCTTGGCAGCGGCGTAGGGGACGATATCACCGCGCGGGCGAATGGCAGCGATGCTACTAATATTCAAAATGGTGCCGCCCGCGCCTTCCATCATGCGCTTGGCAATTAAAGCGCTGAGCCGGAACGGACCCTTGAGATTGACGTCGATCACCTTGTCAAACAGTGCCTCGTCCACCTTGTCCAGCGATTCGTACAACGGCGACATACCGGCGTTGTTCACCAGCACATCCACCCGCCCAAAACGCTGGTAAGCCGCATCCACCAGACCCTGTAACTGCTCCCACTGTCCCACATGACAACCGTA
This sequence comes from Porticoccaceae bacterium, assembly GCA_041601945.1. GTDB lineage: Bacteria > Pseudomonadota > Gammaproteobacteria > Pseudomonadales > Porticoccaceae > JBFJKD01. Next base: position 9,018 of record JBFIHG010000013.1, read on the forward strand.
GGCCAATGCGGATACGCCGTAAGTGGCTTCTACTTCGACAGCCAATATTTCGCAGTTCTCTAACTTACGACTGGCAATAATAACGTCGGCGCCCGCCGCCGCGCACGCGTGCACCATTTCTTTTCCCAGACCGCGGCTACCGCCGGTAACCAGCACCACTTTGCCAGACAGATCAAATTCCTGGTTAATCTTCGTCATGGGATTACTTCCGGTTGATTGCAGTGTTCGCTTTACCAAAAACGCGACTGATAACGTGCGCAGCGCCTCGACGAGTCGTTTAGTCAAAACCCGGGGAGGGAATGCCTGAGTAAACAGGAATTCTTTAATGTTTGGCGCGTTTATTTACCAGCGGGTAACTTCAAGAAGTTTAGCCTAAGCGGTTTACTACTGTCCACAGCCGCAGTCCCGGTCGGGCAACATGAATACTCAGGGCGCGTAGCGCTCCCCGCTGGCGACGCCGGGCGGAAAATACTCGGCAATGGTTTGTATTTCATGCGCGTTTAATGAAATTTCCGCAGCTGCAATATTGTCCTCCAGATGGCGGATACGTCGAGTGCCTGGAATCGGAATAATCTGATCTCCCTGGCCCAATAACCACGCCAATGCCAGTTGCGCTGGGGTACAGGCGCGCGCCGCCGCTAATTCCTTAATTTTGTCAGCCAACTTAAGATTACTCTCCAGGTGGCCCGCCATAAAGCGGGGATTAGATTTGCGAAAATCCCCGTCACCAAATTCATCGGTGGCGCTCACCGTACCAGTGAGAAAGCCTCTACCTAGCGGGCTAAAGGGTACGAATGCAATATTTAGCTCGGCGCACACTGGCAACACTTCAGGCTCGGGATCGCGCGTCCACAGTGAATACTCGCTCTGCAACGCCGCAATAGGATGCACCGCGTGGGCGCGTCGAATCAGTGCCGGATCGGCGGATGCTTCGGACAACCCCAGATAGCGAACCTTACCGGCCTTCACCAAATCCGCCATGGCGCCAACGGTATCTTCAATCGGCACTTTTGGATCTACGCGATGCTGGTAATACAGATCAATGCACGCCACGCCAAGTCGCGCCAGGCTGCGATCACAGGCCTGTTTGACGTATTCCGGGCGCCCGTCGATATTAAATTCGAAGCCACCCTGCGGCCGGGGTGTGACCCCCGCAATACCAAACTTTGTGGCCAGGAATATCTGGTCGCGGTGCCGCGCAAATGCCTTGCCCAGCAACTCTTCGTTGTGTCCGCGACCATAAACGTCGGCGGTGTCAAAAAAATTCAGCCCCAGTGCCAGGGCGCGCTGCAACGTTGCGATGGATTCCTTTTCGTCCGCGGGGCCGTAAAAGTTGGACATGGGCATACAGCCCAACCCTGTTGCCGACACCTGTTCGCCACTATTACCCAGCACGCGATACTGCATACCTTTCCCCTGCCATAATTGGTTAAGTAATTAAGACACTACATTAGGAGGATAGACAAAATAAACCGGCGATGCTGGAAAAAATAAAACAGCCATCCGTGGCGGCGCGCAAAAAAATGACTACCCTCAAAACGAGCCATGAGACAGCGCCCACAACGGACCTTTTTTTCCAAAACCTGTTTGCCCAACTCTGCCTGGCCAATTCAGGTTAGCCACGCGAACTGCCCAGGGAGCACGAACCAGAGCGTATTACATGGCTTTACCCGGTCAGGCAGTAGCTGGTCGAGTTCTCAACACTTTGCCGGGCAGTACACCTTTTACGGGATCAATCTGATCACGATTGTTTTGTCGCAACAGAACCCCGTTCACGATGACCGATTCAATGCCACTCGCCTGGGCTATCAGCCGGTCCGCACCCGCAGGGAAATCGTGCACTCGCTCCAGTTTACCCGCACCCACTGTGGTTGGGTCAAACACCACCACGTCCGCCGCAAGGCCGACTGCGAGCCGCCCCCGATCAGGTATCTGGCACACATCCGCAACCCGTGCGGTCAACATCCAGATAGCGTACTCGAGATCAAATATCTTTTTCTCGCGCACCCAGTGGCCGAGTAAATACGTCGAGTAACAGGCGTCGCACAACTGACTGGCATGGGCACCACCGTCGGACAGACCCAGCACCACATTGGGATCCTTAAGCATTTTTTCTACTTCGTCTTCTTCATAATTCGCTACCGGCATGCGTGTGCGCAGCCCGAGATTACTCTCCAACGCCAGATCGAGCATTAAATCCACCGGGTGCATCTCCCGTTGCTCGGCCACCTCGAACAGTGACTGCTCTTCCAATAATGGATCCGGCGGATAAAAGGAAATGACCGTTTTCGACCAGCCGCCAAGCACCCTCGATTCTCCCCCGTCGATAGCGGCCTTGAACTCAGCGCGAAACTGCGGATCCCGATAAATTTTCTTGCGCCCCTCCAATCCGGCTGCGGATACCGGCTTGAACACATTCAAACTTTCAAACAGAAAGGGGGCTTTAAACGTCATTTCAAAACTGAGGGCACGCGGCGTTACCTGCGGGAACACACGGGCACCTGCTGCGGCCAATTCTGCGGATTTTTTTAACTGCTGATGATGATCGCCACCGCCGAGGGACGCGCCCTGCAGAAGAGCCGTCCAGGTGACATTGCAATTGGCTACCTGTGCCATCTCCGCAAATTGATCGTGCAACACATCGCCGCCGATGGTCGACTGAATAATGCCTCTTCGCTCGGCGCCGATAACTCGGGCTATCTCCAGTGTTTCGGTCTGGTAATCCGCCAGCCGACTGGGTACCGGCTTGCCGCCGGCACCGACGTGGGTCGGCGACTTGGAAGACGCAAATCCCAGCGCGCCGGCCCGCAATGCTTCGCGGACGATATCGCACATTTGTCTAACTTCATCCACAGTTGCTGTGCGCTCGGTGGAGTCATCGCCCATCACATAAAGACGCACCGGCGTGTGGCCGATAAGTACGCCGACATTGACACCAACACCCCTCTTTTCCAGGGTGTCCATGTATTGGGGAAATGTTTCAAACGGCCAGTCCTCGCCGAGCCCGGCAGCAAGCGCACTGGCGTCCATACCTTCGACATTTTCCAATGTCCGAATAATCGTGTCGCGATCTTTGGGTCGCACCGGCGCTATACCAAACCCACAGTTTCCGAGTACCACGGTAGTAATGCCGTGCCATGGGGAGATACTCATCATACGATCCCATATCACCTGGGCGTCGTAGTGGGTGTGGCAGTCTACAAAACCTGGACAGACAATTTTTCCGGTAGCATCAATCACCCTGACGGCATCGCCCGGTGCCGCGCCAATGGCCACCACCTTGCCGTCCTTAATACCAATATCCCCGTCGAACCGGGGGCTGTTGGTGCCGTCAATGATGGTGCCACCAGTTATTTTAATATCGTACGTCATTGCCCTGTGACCTCCGCCAGCACACAACCCCTGGCAATATTGCCAATGCCCTCAAAAACTATAGCCTACGCCGCCAGTTTATCCAGGGGCAAATCGTAACATTCGATAATATTGTCGCGCATAATCCAGCGCGTCTGTTCCGGCGTCAGACCACCGCCGTGTTGCGCCAGCAACTCCTGTGACCAGGGCCAGGTAGAATCGCTGTGCGGAAAATCATTAGCCCAAACAAGCTTTCTGGGGTTCATCAAATTGGCGACATTAAACGCAACCCAGTCGTCCTGAAACGTCAACCACACGTGATCGCTAATGTACTCGCTGGGTTTTTTATCAAGATTTTTAGCTCCACCTAACCAGAGTCCGTGACGCTCATAAGCGTGGTCCATGCGGTAGGCATAGTGGGGCAACCAGCCAGCATCGGCTTCCGCCGCTATAAATTTCAGTTTGGGGTGGCGCTGAAAAACACCGCCCAGGGTGAACAGACCGATCACGTCCTGTACGCCGCGGATAATATTCATGAAGCCATTGATCTTGCTGCCACGAGCATTGGTAAAAATGGAATTTACGTCCGCGCCTTTGGCGGTCAGTATATGAAACGATAGCGGTAAATTCAGCGCCACCGCGCATTCCCACAACGCGTCGTACATTGGGTGATCGTAGTCTTCTTCCTGGGGATTACCCGGCATCATGATGCCGACGAAGCCCTTGGCTTTGGCGTCCTCGAGGTCCTTTATCGCAGAATCCACGGATTCGCAGGATGTTTGTCCAAGACCAAATAGCCGACCCTCGGGCGCATCCGCGACATAACGCACTAACCACTCGTTATAAGCACGAAAACAGGCGGTTTTGTATGCAAAGTCGGGGTGATTACACAATGCCATGCCGACAGAGGGGTAGAGAATTTCCGCGGCGATACCGTCTCGGTCCTGGTCTGCCACACGATATTTAGCGTCCCATCCGCTGCGATGCAGATCGCTGAACTTGGCGTTTTGCGTACGCCCCGCCAATTGCTCCGCATTCAATCCGGCCGCTGCCACCAACCCCAGGGGAATCGTGGACGTCATGCCGGGAATCATATAAATATCGTTGCCGGAGGCGTCCGTTTGAATACCTGGCGCACGATCCCGATATTTAGGGTCAATAAAATCGCTGTAACAGTTACCCGGTTCGACGATATGTGAATCGGCTGAAATGCATCCAAAATCCAGACTCATGGCTTTGCTCCTGTAGTTTGCCGGGGGTGCACAGAAACCGGCATGCGGACTTTCTGTTCGCGTTTATCTCTCCGCGTTTATCTCTCAGTGTGGGTGATCGACGCAGGGATAAAGTCGACTTCCAATCTGATGCTACCATAAAGACTATAATACTACCATAGGGTTTCTTGTGTTACCCACCGTTAACATCAATCCACTTAAGCCCGTACCCTAACCGAACCCAGGTGCTATCAAACCCGACCGTTGCTGGGGTAATTATTTACCTGCATTACCACCCCAGGACCACACCTCGACACGGCACCTACAGCGTCACATCTGCCTGAACACCGGCCTCGCGCAGCGCCTCGCAGTTATCGGCCCAATCATACCCGGCGCGAATACGCTCAAATCTTTCGTCGACGTAACGACGCATTCCCGGATCGGTAAAGATATAGGGCTGGTGAGCCAGAATTGCCTCCAGCACTTCCTGCCCCACGACATCGGGATCAATCCCTTTAGCCAGCATCTCGACCATTTCGTCAGACTTGGAGTCCGTGGCGCCACCATATTCGACGGGCCGATTCCGTGCCGACGTAGCCAGATTAGTTGCCACCACACCGGGGCATAGCACCGATACACCGATGTTGCTGTCCCGACGCTCCGCCATCAGGGTTTCGGTTATCGCCACCACCGCGTATTTCGACGCGTTGTAGGCGCCCAGTTCCGGCCAGCAAAACAGACCCGCCATGGAGGCCGTGTTAACCACGTGTCCACTTTCCCCATTGGCGTCCATCAGGGGCAAAAATGCCTGTAGCCCATACACTACACCCCACATGTTGACGTCAACGGTCCAGCGCCAGTTTTTCATACTGGTCGCCTCTGAGCGCCCACTGGCGCCTACGCCCGCGTTGTTGCACAGGATATGCACCGCGCCAAATCGGGTGACAGTGGCTTGCGCTGCCCCAAGCATTGCCTCGCGATTGGTCACGTCCACGGCGATGCCGTCCACATCCCGACCGAGCGCCTTTAACTCATTGACCACCCTGGTCAGCGGCCCCTGCTCAATATCTGCCAGCATCACCCTGGCGCCAGCGGCGGAGAACGCCCGGGCCATACCCAGCCCCATACCACTGGCTGCGCCGGTAATAAACGCGACCTTTTGTTTAACGTCTTGCATAATAAACCCTCCTGTTTTGATAGATTAAATTTGATATTAATATTTTCCAGATCCCGTTTAGAGCGCTTCAGATATAATCGCTGCCGGAGGTCGTTCTGGTCGTCGTGGCGCCGCTATCCACAGTAACCAGGGCGCGATTACAGCCAAACTGGCAGCCAGCACCAGCATCGGCGCGTAGTTGCCAAACAAATCGTGTAACGCGCCGCCCAACCAGGCGCCAGTGGCACCGCCGAGGGAAGAAAATACCGAAATGGTGCCAAATATGGTCGGAAAACGCGGGCCCGCAAACATATCCCGCGCGACAGCCGGAATCAGCGGTGCGTGCACCGAATAACCCAACCCAACTAATACGGCAAATACCAGGGGCATCCACAAGCCCGGCACCCAGGCGACCATTGCCAGCGCCACCACCGATAAAAACACACAGGTCAAACCGAGCGTGTAGGTGGACTCCCGTCCCAGACGATCGGACAGCGTCCCCCACATTATTTTTGCGGGCACACTAACAAAACCGATCAGACCGCCAATCATTGACGCCAGCATTTTATCGACACCCTGATCCACCATAAAAGCAAACTGATGCATCAGTAACATTTGCGATATTGTCGCCCCGGTAAAAAATGCCAGCGCCACGAATTTAAATCCCCGCGAGCGCACCGCACTGCTAACGGTCCAGTCATTGGTTGTAATGCTTGCCGCGCTCGAATGAGCTGTCGTGTCCGTGCTATCCCCCGCCTGATTCTTACTGGGTAGTGCGCGGGGATCCTTTAACACGTACACCGCAATTGGCGTAACCACCACCAGCACCAGTAACGCCAGCACCAGAAAGGCCACGCGCCAACCGTAGGTTTCGATTAACAGGTTAACTAACGGCACCAACCCGAGAATACCGACACCGATACCGGCGGTAACAATGCCGAGCGCGGAACCAATTTTGTGTGGAAACCATTTACCCATCAACACCACGGTCGGCACCCAGCCACAGGCGCCCAGGCCAATTGCAGTAATCACACCGAAGCCCAGGTACAGTTGCCACCAGTTAGTAATCTGCGACGTTATAACCAGACCCACGGTCATCAGCAGTGCGCCAGCCACAATCAGGCGCTGCGCTCCAAACCGTTCCACCAGGCGCCCCGCCACTGGACCGAAAAATCCGTGCACAAGAATAAACACCGACATGGCGCCGGCCGTCACCGAGCGCGACCAACCAAATTCTTCAATCAGGGCGACAAGGAAAACTGCATAGGAATACCAGATGCCATAGAGTAACCCAAGGCACACAAACAACGCTGCGACAATGTGCATACCGGGCTGGCGAAAAAAATTACCTGACAAAAAAATGCTCCAATCATTATGATGCTTACCCGACGCAGCGATCTTGCTGCGGTCGCTAAACTATTACTCGTTCTCGGATTGCGGCGGCGTTTGTCTGAATAATGGATGTCTGATTATTAGCACCGCTCCTCATGCCAGGGAAACTTCACTGCTGTTAATCCTCGAGGCGGAAAATAATTTTCAACTCCACCACATAATCTTTAATTTCGCCTTTTTCAACCGTAGCACTTTCCTGCACCACCTCTACCGCCTCAATGCCACGCAAGGTCTGGCTGGCCCGCTGCACACCTTTTTCGAGGGCATCCTGCCAGCTCTTTGGGGATGTCGCAGTAATTGTTGATACACTGGAAACAGTCATAATATTGCTCCGCAAATAGAAAGCCCTGTACTCATCCAATCACTCCGTCAACGACGATGATTGTTACTTGCCTGCTCAAAATCCATCTATCCCCAAAATCCCACGCCAAAACATTACATGCGGCTACCAGTGCAGCTTTTCCGGCAACGCCATGGCAAAACGTAACTGCACGCGGGCCCGATATTCAATATCGCCCTGCGTCGAAACTGCGACAGACTTACTCAGGATCTCGACACCACGCACGCCACGCAAGGTTTTATTAGCGCGCTTAAGCACACTCGCGATGGCATCTTCGAACGAAACCGGAGAAGTACCAATCAACTCATTAGCCTTGGATAACAGCATAGTCTTTACTCCTGAATAGTGTGCCGCGCTAAAGCACAACCTTTAATTCTGCCTTGCTTGCTACACCGGTTCCGGCACCGAAGTCAGTGTATAGTGGAGTCGCCCGCCTTTTTCTTCCCAGGCCACATGGCCCCCTTCTTCAAGCATATCCAGGTGTCCCATAATCTCAGATATCACCGGATACAACTGATCCTGCCACACCTTGGGGAAGAGTTTTTTGCCCACCTCCAGCGGCGTCATCGCACCATGCTCACTCAGAATGCGGGAGATTTTCAATAATCGTCTTTCGGTGGACAAGCGGTAGGAAGCAATCAGTTGCAGATGGTCGTGAAACACATCCCCGTGGCTGGGGTAAATCGATCTGGCCGCATACGCTTTGATTTTATCTGCCGACTGATAATACTGAATCAGGGTGCGAGTGCGCGTCACTCCCGACGACTCGGGGATATCCAGCAAGCATACTGGCGTAATGTCCGGTAACAGATGGTCGCCGGAAAACATTTGCCGGGTCTGTTCCTGCCAAAAAATCAGCTCCTCCGGACAATGTCCCGGGGTATGCACCGCCTTAAGTTCAAAACCTTCGATTGGCACTGTCTCGCCGTCGCTAAGCAAGTGGTCCAACTCACAGGGAGTCATCAGCTTTTGAATATAATCCCGGTAGCTATAGGCCCGATCGTAATCCTCCGGCGTAAACCCAAGGGTCCCGAGAAATTTTCTTTCCTCAGTTTCCCGCGCCGCACTTGGCACATAACGCCCAAGGGTCATATTGATCGCCTCGTGAGCCCACACCTGACACCCGGACACCTCGCGAATGCGCCCAGCCTGACCATAGTGATCCGTATGCCCGTGGGTCAGCAACAACAGGGTAATATCTTCAATACCGAAGCCGAAGCCGCTCAGGCCCGCAGCTAATGTTTGCCACGCCTCCTCGGAACCAATGCCGGTATCGATCAGCACCAGTTGGCGAGAATTTTTTTCCGGTAAAATCACGTAACTATTGATATCGCCCACGCCAAAACCCGTGGCGGTGGGAATTCGTACCACGCGTCCGAACTGCTTGACGCCAATCTGTTCTGCCATAGTCTGTCTCTGCTTACTGGCTCAACCTACGTCCTTCGAACTGACGTCCGCGCGCTAAATCCTTACCGACTAAAACTCAATCTTTGCGGTCGCGGTCTGTCACTAGAATAGCTGTTTCAGGCTGGTAATACTGCGAGTATTCCTCCTTTACAACCGCGCCGCTACGGGCCCAGCTGTAACAACCGTCAAGCATAAACGGTATGGGATCGGATTGTTGCTCCAGGGCTTCGCCTGAAGCTGGCGCGACATCGCCCATTAACTGCTGCGCATAATCGGACGCCATAGTTTGAAAAGTGACGGTGGCAATCGGGCCCAGTAGTTCCATGATATGGGTACAACCCTCGACACCACCCACCACAGCACGAATTTTGCGACTCCAGCCCTTGCCAATCTGTAAACCGATGAGTCGCCGAAAATTAGGTAGCACCTCGGAACAGGTTGAATAGGGTTGAGCATCCATCCCAACAGCAACATCGCGAACCACCAGATGGCGATCCAGGGTCAGGCGCAGGGACATATCGTGCACTGGCTGGCCCGCTGCGACCGTACCGCGCAACCGATTCTGGTAGGAATAGGTTTTGCTATCCACAATGTGAGCCTCTATATCCCACAAACCATCGTCCCGATAATAACCCGCCAAATTAATTCGACGACTGTGCAAATGTTGGCGGGCGACCGGGGATGGCAGCGGCACGGACTCACTCCTGTTCAGAAATTTACTTGAGATTAGCGCACTAGACCTTAGTAACGCAGTCGATAACGATCGCCATCGGCGACAATATAACCTGCCGTGGGCGGAGAAAAATGCGTGCCGATAATTAAAACCGGTGTATCTGCGTAGCGGGCGTAAAAATCCCAGCGTGTCTGACGCGCCTGAGGTGCGTCGTAATCCGCGAAACAGGACCAGTCTGGTTGCGCCATCTGACACGGATGGTGAGTCATATCACCGGTAATCACTGCCTCCTGCCCCTGTGATGAAATATGCACGCTGATATGGCCCGCAGTGTGCCCGGGTGTCGATTCGAACCAGATTTCTTCGTTAAGCTGGTGATCGCTCTCCACCAGATCGGCCAAACCGGCATCAATAATTGGTTGGACTGAATCCTGAATGACCGGGCCAAACTGCTCTTCACCCGGTGACTCGCGCCAACTCTCCCACTCCGCACGGCCAAACAAATAACGCGCGTTGGGAAACGTCGGCACCCACTGCTCACCGACCAACATCGTGTTCCAGCCGACATGGTCCACATGTAAGTGCGTGCAAATCACATAGTCTATCGTCTCACGTGCAAAACCGGCCGCCGCCAGATCCCGTAAAAAAGGCCCGCTGCGCATGGCCCACGCCGCCGTGGTGCGCTGCTTGTCGTTGCCAAGGCAGGTATCCACCAGAATACGCTTACCACGGCTTTCTACCACCAAGGCGTGGATACTCATATTCAGCCAACCCTGTTCGGTAATAAAGTCGGGCGCCAACCAGGGTATCGCTAAAAGTCGCTCAGCGGTGGCATCCGGCAGCACAAACTTGCCAGGGACGGGGGCATCTTCCTCCACCACTTTGGTAATTTTTACGTCGCCAATCTGCCAGTTGGGCATCCCCCACCTCGTTTTCAGTAATCATTCATATCGAAATATTTGCGGCTACGCATTGCGAATCGTTACGCCGCCGTCCACCGGCAAGGCTGTACCCGTCATAAACGACGCCGCGGGCAGAGCAAAATTCAGGGTCGCGTGAGCCACTTCTTCCGGCTCGCCATAGCGCCGCAACGCCGCGCGTCGCCGCGCGAACGTGGCCTTATCCTGTTCTGGAATTCGCGCGGTCAACGCCGTGTTAATAGGTCCCGGACACACACAATTTACGGTAATCCCCTCTTTGCCCAGTTCTACCGCCAGCGCCCGCGTGAGTCCAATCACGCCGTGTTTGGCGGCCGTATAGGTACTCACCCCCGGGGTCGCACCCAGACCTTCCGTGGAGGAAATATTGATAATGCGTGGATGGGCGGAGCGGCGCAGCATGGGCAGAGATGCCCGCACCAGTCGCATATGGGCAGTTAACAACACATCCATGCCCAGTGCCCAGTGCTGCTCGAACTCCTCGTCGTCAATGGCCACCCGCATGCTTATGCCCGCGTTGTTGACCAGAATATCCAGCCCACCAAATTGCTCACCGATGGCGTGGGTCACCGTTTTAATTTGCTGCCCGTCACTCACATCCAGCGGCCAGGCCCGAGCCTCGCCGCCCGCGGCATTAATCTCATCCGCAACTGCCTGGACCCCCGCACCGTCGCGATCGCTCAGCGCCACCCTGGCGCCCTCGTCCGCAAACAGCAAAGCAGTTGCCCGCCCCATACCGCTGGCAGCGCCGGTGATATGTACGATGCTGCCCGCCACCGAACGACTTAGTTTACTCAAACGTGCCATATTTATACCCCGTAGACAATGGACTGTCAGTGTGCGACCACCGATTCATGGCCAGCAGTATTTAAGAACAAAGTGGCGCTCATCAGGTCACGATACTATTACACTTTTTTGCCGCACGGCTCCTGCGACAGGGCGGCAAAAACCGTTACTACCGCTTATCTATCAAAAACTATGCGACCGCCACCAGCTTGCCCACAGTGGTCGCTTGCAGTTGCGGCAGACACTTCTGTGCAAACAATTGCATCTGACGTTTGGCGATATCGTAGGGCAATCCTGCATAGGAAAAGGACACATTAAATGTCACCGGGCCAGCCAGTCGCTGAATTTCGTTCATTTGTTCGATACAGTCACGGGGCGTACCAAATATCTGGTTGTTAACGTACAGGCTTTCCATAGATGCCGGGCTGCGGTCGCGCATCATGCCCGCCGATTTTTCGTAGAATTCGTAGCCTTTCACGCCTTTAAAGTGCGTCCCGTCCATCTCGTAATGGGCGAGCGCGGACAGCCAGTAATCCGCCATATATTTATGTGCCAGCTCCCGCGCCCGATCGCCGTCTTCATCCACCATCACAAACACATTGGCAATCACGGGCGGCGCTTCGCGGTGGTGTTTTTCGCGAAAAGCATCGCGATACGTATGACAGTCCTTGGCGCGAGACTTCCAGGGGGAAATCGCAAACACCATCATGCCCAGCCCCCAGTCGGCGATAAACTGTGCAGTCTCCGGGGACTGGCAGGTGACGTAAGTGCGGTCCAGATAGGGCCCCAGCGGAGCGGGACGAATCGGTCGATCCACCTGGCTAAAATGCTTGCCGGTGTGGGCTTTGGCCTGTCCGGTTTCCAGCATATCCAGAATCATGGCTGACGACTCTTCAAAGAGCTCTCTGGAATCGTTCATATCCACGCCAAAACCGTCGTACTCGACACGACCTATGCCACGCCCGATGCCCAGCAATACGCGACGATCTGACAGGTTATCCAGCATCGCCACGTCGGTGGCGATACGCAGGGGGTCCTTGTGCCAGGGAATAATAATCGCGCCGGTGCCCAGTTTGATGGTATGGGTTTTACCCGCCAGATAAGACAACATTTCAAGCGGATTCGGGCACAGGGTATAGTCGGTAAAATGATGCTCAACGGCCCACACCGAATTAAAGCCCAACGGCTCGGCCAATTCGGCGATTTCCAGTTCCCGCTTGTATACCTGGTAATCGTCGAGCGGTTGATTAGAGTGATTTTGAAACAACATCAAAACGCCAATATCCATTATCGTTTCCCCAGGGGTGCGATTATGCGTTGCAGTTACCTGTAGTTTTACATAATTTACCATTCGGTAACAAATCAAGTTATTATTGACCGAGCGGCGGCTAGCGGGTTAAGGACAAAGCAAGACGAACCGTCCGGGAGCCGCCGAGATAAGTAGTGCGCCCATGCAGGTTAAAAAAGAAACGGGGTCCGTAGCTCGCCGCCCACCCCGCGTGACGGCTGCGTAGCTAACCGCTTATATTAACCGCGCTACGGCGTTTCGAAATTTGTCCGTTACTGCTCCGCCTATGCGGAACTTTGTTTACCCCAACCACAAACCGTAAGGAATATTTCTCATGGCAGATCTCAAAGGTAAAGTCGCTTTAATCACCGGCGCCGCCCGCGGCCAGGGTGCAGCAGAAGCTAAACTGTTCGCCGCACGTGGCGCCAAAGTCATGTTGTGTGACGTGCTGGATAAAGAAGGTAAAAAGCTGGCGGAAAAAATAGGTAAGGCAGCGGCCTACATGACCCTCGATGTTACCGACGAGGCTGCCTGGGCCGAGGTGGTAAAACAAACCGTGAAAAAATTTGGCAAACTCAACGTGCTCGTCAACAACGCTGGCATTATTACGCCAGTGGTACCGATTGCGGATACGCCGACCGACGACTATATGCGCGTGATCAATGTCAACCAGGTCGGGGTTTTTCTGGGTATGCGTAGCGTGATCCCGGCCATGAAGAAAGCCGGCGGCGGATCGATCATCAACATCTCCTCCATCGACGGACTAACCGGCATGTACGGTGCGGCCGCTTACGTGGCGAGTAAATTCGCGGTACGCGGTATGACCAAAGTTGCCGCCCTGGAACTGGGTCGCTTTAACATTCGGGTCAATTCCATTCACCCCGGTGGGGTAGCCACCAAAATACTGGACGATGTAGGTCTATCGGGAAGCCAGGGGGCAGCTGCATTTAAAGCAGTTCCGCTGGGGCGCATTGGCCGTCCCGAGGAAATGGCTAACCTGGCCGCCTATCTGGCATCGGAAGACAGCTCCTACTCCACCGGCTCGGAGTTTGTGGCCGACGGGGGTATGACCGCAGGCTTTTCTCTCGAAGCCAAATAGTCTCGCAGGCGCACTTTGTATTAAACCCTTGCGCTAGAGCGCGGACAAATAAAAAAGGATGCCTCTCGGCATCCTTTTTTTTGCGCGGGTGTTTTTGACCCGCGCCGCACGAGCACTCGACCGTCAGGGTAAACCGAGCTTTTCTAACGCCGCCCGGTCGCACACCGCAGCCCTTTTCGTGCCCGCCGCCAGTTTGACTGACCCGGGTTTGCGTTCAAACGGCCCCGGCAAGTCTATTTCCCTGGCAAAACGACGTAGCTCCGGCAGTACTTCGTTGCCCAGTAGTTCGACGCTACGCAAGCGATCCTTGTCACTGACATTACCCTGAACAGCGAAACAGGTGAATACACCGGGGCGAATCACAGATAAGATATCCTTAACCTTTTTACTGACCGTCTCGGGACTACCCACCACTACCTGCATGGTTTCCTGCACCTTTTCGTAACCTTTGATAAGTTTTGCACGCAACTCGTCAAAGGCACTGGCATTCCAGGTATCGTCCTTGCTCGCCATCATTTTTTCTCTACTGACGCCCAACCAACTGCCGCCAGGCAGTTGCGCCAGCATCCGAATCGCCGCCTTGGAATTGTACCCCGGCGGCAAAGTATGTTCCGGACGAGAGAAGGAGTTTTGTCCACCACCGTAGATAAAACCTTTACCCAATTCCTGCGCTTTTTCATCGGTATCGGCCACAAAAATCGGCAACAAATACCCAAAGTTTTCCGGCCCCGCCTGATAACCCAGTTCCGCAGCCTTGTCCGCGTACATATCCCACAGGTCACAGGTTGGCCCCAGCGCCGTGCCAAGCCCCAGATAAGGGTAGCGCTTCTCCGCACACCACAGCACGGTTTCAGGACTCAGCACGCCGGGAATCCATTGCTGCGGATACGGATCCTGATAAGGACGAATCCACGGATTTACGTGGCGATAGTGGAAATGCTTGCCCTCGTAACGCCAGGGCCCATCTTTGGTCCAGGCATCGAGAATAAACTGGTGCGCTTCGTTAAACATTTCCCGGTTATAGGCCGGATTAGCGTTATTGAAAAACTGTTCGCTACCCGCTCCCCGCACCCAACCGGAAACCAGACGACCCCGCGAGATGGTATCGATCGTGGCCAGTTCCTCCGCCATCCGCAGCGGGTGTTTAATCACCGGCAGCGGATTCCCAATCAACACAATTTTTACTTTCGACGTGATGCGTGCTAGGATTGCCGCCTCGACATTCATCACATTGCCAGAGCAAAACGGATTGCCGTGGTGTTCATTAATCGCCACCGCGTCAAAGCCAACTTCCTCGCAATAGCAGGCCTCGTCGAGATAGAAGTTGTAATCGTGGGCAGACTTTTCACGATCAAAGTATTTGTTGGAAACGCCAAAAAATGCGCGATTCTCCAGAATCGGCTCCTCGGCGATATAGCGCACGGGGCGCTCGGTGAAATGAGCTATTTGCATTAACTTATCCTCTGTAAATTCTTAACCCAGAAATTTTGTAACCGCGCTGACAAACGCCGCGCTGTCTTCAATTTCCGGGCGATGACCCGCGCCCTTAATACTCACCACCTGCGCCTGTGGCAACGCCTGTTTGTAACCGGTTATACAGCCCTGGGGGACAATTCTGTCCTGGTCGCCACGCACAAGAAGCGTCGGCAACTTAACCGTGCGGGCTGCGCGCAGTAATTCCGGCAGGCTGGGGTTAAACATGTAGGGCTCCCAACCGATGCGAGCACTCTCGGCGCGCGCATCTTCGAACATCTCGAACTGCTCGGGCGTCATCTCGCCGCCATATATTTTGGAAAATTCCGTCGTCGTCGAAGCTGAATCCGCAACCGTAGAGCGCAGATAACTGCCGATGGTGACCCCAAACATCTCGGCTATTTCACCCTCGTCGGGCTTTATGCCCATGGGCGCAACCAGCGTCAGACTGGCCAGCATCTCAGGATTCGCCGCTGCCATCTCCGCCGCGATATACCCCCCCGCAGAAAAACCCAGCACATCGACTTTACCAAGCTTCAGTTCGCGCACCACATTACCGTAAAATCCGGCAAGATCACGATGTCGCCATATCCAGTCCAGCTTGGGCGTTCTGCCAAACCCCGGCTGCAGGGGAATAATCAGCTCGCGATGTTTAGCCAGCTCCTCATTCCAGCTCATCCAGCCGGTGTACCCCAACTCGTCGTGTAGAACCAATAATGGTTTGCCAGTGCCGCCACGGATCATAACCAGCTCCGTTCCGGCGACACTGAGCGTTTCTTCTTTCCAGGTAGCCAATGGTTTTTCCCCTACGCTAAAGTGACCATGTAAATAACAGTGAATGCGCCAGAGTGAAAGCGGGTTGCAAACAATCAGGGTCTACTCGCCCTCAGTACGGCTTGTCCACCTTCACAGAACCCCTGGCGCGCACAATCGCCAATTGATGAAATAACTGGATATATCTGCCATCGCAGTGATCCGACGTCCCGATTCAAGCACAAAATTTTATCGAAGCGCAACAATTTCTACCAACGAGTAGCAGTTTACAACTTTTGGGTAAACGGTCAATCATCAGAATATGATGTAAATCAACTACATTTGCCTGAGTTACTTTCCCGAACCACAGCGGCTGTTCAAAGTATAACCTCCTGAATATCCCATTTATTTTGATATTTTTCGGCAAATTTTCGCGTCTTCCTTGTGGCCTTTCTCCTGACGAGTAAAAACCGTACAGTCAGTACTCAGTGGTCCACGGGGCAGTCAACCACATCACTTATTATTTAGGTTCGGTATTGCCTGACTGCATCGCCAGACCAGTTCCGACCGTCCAGACGTGAATGTGGGCTCACAGGCTAAAGCCTGCTGGAAAACAGCCGAAAACATTCGAGACATCCAGGGAGCGAAACACAGCTCCCGGGGCGTTGTTTGCCACCCACAAGGTAGCAAGTGACGAACGTCACGCCCAAGCGAACCGGGTCGACAGTAGTTCGATAAAGAAAGATTTTGCTATTAATTACCCGAGGGTTTACGACATGCCATGCCATCACCCTAAATGGTTGCCTGCCCTTGCTGTGCCGATTTTATTCGCTATTGCTTTTCTGCTAGCCAGCCAGCAAAGCCCGGCCAGTGACACCGTTGGCGAAACTCACAAGGAAATTCTTGACCTGGGCCTAGAGGACCTGCTTGCTATAGAGGTCACCTCTGTATCCAAAAAAATACAGCCCCTCTCCTCATCCCCCGCCGCAATCTATGTCATTACCGAGCGAGATATACAGCAATCAGGC
The DNA here is from genome assembly GCA_041601945.1 of Porticoccaceae bacterium. GTDB lineage: Bacteria > Pseudomonadota > Gammaproteobacteria > Pseudomonadales > Porticoccaceae > JBFJKD01. The sequence goes on from JBFIHG010000013.1 coordinate 25,913, forward strand.
GTCACCAGCATTCCAGAAGCGCTGCGTATGGTTCCCGGGCTGCACGTTGCGCGTATCGACAGTAACAAATGGGCTATTACCAGTCGCGGATTCAACGGACAACTCTCCAACAAATTACTGGTATTAGTCGATGGGAGGGCGGTTTACAGCCCGCTTTTTTCTAAAGTCAATTGGGAAGCCCAGGACACGTTACTGGAAGATATCGAACGCATCGAAGTAATCCGGGGTCCTGGCGCCACGCTGTGGGGTACCAATGCGGTCAACGGTGTAATAAACGTTGTCACCAAACACAGCGCAGATACGGTTGGCGGTTTGGCTGTGGCGGGTGCGGGAAACCATGAACAGCACCTGGCAGGCCTGCGCTACGGCGGCGCCATTGGCACTAATACGCACGTACGCGCGTACATGAAAGACAACCAGCGGGAGGCCTTTGATCAGCGGGAGGGTGGCAGCGCAAATGATGCCTGGACTATACAACGGGGTGGTTTTCGCATTGACAGCGAGCTAGGAAGCGACAGTTTCACCCTCCAGGGAGATGTCTATCGCGGTACCATCAACCAAACGTTAACACTACCAACATTGACAGCACCATTTTACAACGAAACCTTTATTGACCACGCGGACGTTTCCGGATGGAATGTTTTGACCCTCTGGAAGCGTGCAGTTTCTGCCTCATCCGAGTTCGAATTGAAGACTTACTACGACCACACCTATCGAGACGAGGCTTATACAGAGGAACGCCGTAATACAGTTGACATTGATTTTCAGCACAGGATTGTACTGAATGAAAAAAACGATTTTCTATGGGGCCTAGGATACAACAACACCCGCAACCGTCTTTCCCCTTCATTCGTGCTCAGAAATTTACCTGACAAAGACACGATAGATACTTTTACAGGATTTCTGCAAAACGAAATGATGTTGACCGATAAAGTGACTCTGACTTTGGGATCGAAATTGGAACTCCTTGAACACTCAGGACTCCAAATTCAGCCCAATTTGAGAGTCATGTGGTCCATCGACGAACAACACAAATTATGGGCGTCTCTATCTCAAGCCATACGCAATCCTAGCGCGGGGGAACACGATGGAACCTTGATCGTGTCTGTTATGCCTCCGCATAACCCGGATGCAAATCATTTCCCACCATCAGCTCTCGTCGTAAATGCTGCCTCTAAAAATCATGAACCGGAAGAAGTAACCGCCATGGAGATTGGTTACAGAATGATACCGAGCAAAATCTTTTCCTTGGATCTCTCAGCTTTTTACAACGATTACACCAAGTTACGCGGATATCATGCAGGTGAAAGCGAGCTGGCGGAAGCACCCAGTGAAGCAATCTTGCATTCTCATGCATACCAAAACCAACACAGCGGCACCACACGCGGCTACGAAGCCTCGGCGGTGTGGCTACCCAGAGAATGGTGGCGTATGGACTTGTCCTACAGTTACCTTGAATTTGCAGTTGACATCAGCGCCAATGAGGCCAACGAATTATTTGGCTCACCGCCCAGACACCAATTATCATTGCGCTCAACAACGAAATTAAGCAAGACCGTCGCTCTAAATGTGTGGGGCCGTTATGTCGATGATGTGAAGTCGGCCTATGTGGGAGGGCCTGCGCACGGTGAACGATCTTCGCACGATTCTAGCAAGATAGACGCTTACACGACTCTGGATGCGAATATAGTTTGGCACCCGACCCGGAGTATCGAAGTCTCACTGGTTGGTCAAAACCTTATCGACAACCGGCACACCGAGTTCGTCGCAGAAGTATTTGTTCCCGAAACCGAGATAAAACGAAGTCTGTACGTAAAAGTACAATTGACGTTTTAACGATTCGAGCAATCTCACCTCCATGTCAACTCACTGTCATTTTCGGGTAGCCAAGCGTGGATTTTCCCGAATAAGGTCCGCGTGGCTGGCATACTTGTCACTCTCACTAAACTTTGTTTTTCCCTGTGTCGCGGCTGAAACTGCTGACGAATATCAGATCAAGGCAGCACTCAGCTACAACATCGCGCGCTATATCAGCTGGCCAACGAAAAATGTTGGCAACATCAAGTTTTGCATAGTGGGCAACAACAATGTTTTAAACGGATTTAAAGGATTTGAGGAAAAACAGATAAATTCGCGGTCCATAGATGTCCTACTTCTGGATAAGTTTACCAACGCCTCTTCTTGCCAGATAATTTTTATCAGCAAAGGAAGCCGCGATTTGCTACCGCGTATTAACGTCGCTATAGGAAATAACCCCGTGCTAACCATTGGCGAAATGCCCGGCTTTATTGGATCCGGAGGAATCGTCAATCTACTCCCCAAGGACGGCAAAATAATTCTATACATTAATCAGGGTGCAGCCAAAAAATCCGGTCTTAAAATTAGTTCAAAACTACTGCGGCTCGCAGAAATTGTTGAATAGGTGATGATTATGTCCCGCAAAGTATTTATCGCTGACAAACCTGTAAAGGTAAAACTTTTGCTTGCGATCGTCACCAGCGGCGCGTTAGGGCTGGCACTTATGCTTTTCGCGCTTACCAACCATGAAAAAGAGAACGCTGCGCAGCGTGTCGCCGAGGAAGTATCGACATTAGGAACTATTATCGCGCAAAACAGCGCCGCTGCGCTCGTTTTCAACGATGCAGATGCGGCTCAGGATACGCTCGCCTCGCTGACCGCAGCTCCCAATATCATCCACGCAACACTATACGACCTGAAAGGAAACATATTTGCTAGTTACGCCTCACAGCATCAGCTAACTAATGCTGACGCAGCATTTGCAACAGCAAAAATGGATTTAAAAAAGATCAGTAGGGAGGCATCACAGCCACGGGTAAAGAACGGGAACGTTGAGTTGTTTTTGCCGGTCGTGACTGACGGCGAAATTATCGGATCATTGCATTTGATCGACAACCAAAGCGTGTTGGCGAAGAGAATGAGAAAAAATTATACGCTTTTGATGTACGTAACGATTTTTGTGTGCCTCGTCACCATCACGCTATTCCTGTTGTTAACTTACACGATCTCTTCCCCTTTGCAAAAACTCATTACGGCTATGCAGCACGTAACTGCTCAGAAGGATTACGGCATCAGAGTGGAAAAAAAGAACGCGGACGAATTTGGGCAACTGGCGGACTCATTCAACCAGATGCTCGGTGAGATTCAGGCTCGCGACGCACAACTGCTACTACACCAAACGCACCTGGAAAAAACCGTAGAGTCGCGCACCGAAGAATTGATCCATAAAAATAATCTCCTGGTTAACCAAACCCACGAAGCCGAGCTGGCAAAAGACACAGCCGAGAAAGCCAATCGGGCGAAAAGTGAATTTCTGGCACGGATGAGTCACGAAATCCGCACCCCGATGAACGGCGTACTGGGCATGACAGAGCTACTGCTTGAGACCACCTTGAGCGTGCGCCAGAAGCACTTGACAAACACCATTTTTCGGTCCGGAAAAACCCTGTTGCACCTGATCAGTGAAATTCTGGATTTTTCAAAAATCGAGGCCGGCAAAGTTGTTCTTGAGGAACGACCATTTAATCTGCGCACACTAATCGAGGAAACTGCCGAAATTATGTCCAGCCGAGCCCGAAAAAAGGGGCTCGAAGTCAGTGTACTCATGCCCGTAGATCTGCCCGAAGTATTAGTGGGAGATGAACACCGGGTGCGTCAGGTGCTGGTAAACCTGGTGGGCAATGCGATTAAATTTACCCACTATGGCACCGTTGGTATTCGCGTCTCCTATGACGAGAGGAGCGTTACCGATATCGGATTACGTATCGAAGTGCAAGACACTGGGGTTGGCATCAACAACGAACAGAGAGAGCGCATCTTTATGCCCTTCTCCCAGGCGGATGGATCCACCACTCGGTTGTTCGGGGGCACCGGTCTGGGACTTGCCATCTGCAAACAACTCGTGGAACTCATGCAGGGCAATATCGGCGTAGATAGCGCTCCCGACAGCGGGTCAACCTTTTGGTTCACGGTCAAACTGGCCACTTGTACGGATGCGCAAATATCGGACGACTATAAGATAACCGGCAACAAGTCCATACGCGCCCTCATAGTCGACGACAATCCGGTCAATCTCGAAGCCCTGAAAGCACAACTGCTCGCCTGGGAGATGACCGCCGATACCGTCGAAAATGGCCCCGCGGGGCTCGCTATACTACGCCAAAACACGGAGCGTGGTACGCCTTACGATATCGCCTTGCTAGATTTTGAAATGCCAGAAATGAATGGTGTGGAGTTAGCCCGGGCGATTAATGCCGACGACAGAATTCACACCCTCAAACTGATTATGTTAAGTTCAGGCGGACAGGACTCTGACTTAACACAGGATGATATGTCCGGGATTTATCGCTGCCTGGATAAACCGGTACGGCAATCAGACCTGTATGACTGTGTAGTTTCCGCCCTGGGTGTCACGCGTCGCCATGTAGCTGACCCTGTCGAGCCGAGTCACACACGCCCAAAATTTGCCAGGGGGGCGCGCATTCTGGTTGCAGAGGACAACGACGTTAATCAGGAAGTGATACGGGACATGCTGGAACTCGCCGGCTGTCAGGTGGATATTGTCGCCAACGGCCAGGATGCGGTCAACGCGGTTGCCCAATGCCGCTACGATTTGGTGCTGATGGATTTTCATATGCCGACCATGGACGGCATCGAAGCCACAAGAAATATCCGCCAGCACGAACAAACGACACATGTAACCAAGCCGATACCGATTGTCGCGCTGACCGCAGACGTGCAAAAAGAAGTGATAGAACAAAGTAAAAATGCTGGAATGAATAGTTATCTAAGCAAACCCATCAGCCGTGAAAAACTCGAACAAACGCTGGCCATATGGCTACCATTGGTTGCACCGCAGGGTATTGACTCTAATGCCACCGAAACTAAGCTGGCTGCCACCGATAACCAACATTCGGTGCTTTCTGGTATCAATTGGCCCGGCTCTCCAGAAGCGTTAACAAAGGCCATAGGACTGTACCTGAGAGACCTGCCAAAATACCGTGACACGTTGCTCAACGCGATCGCCAACGGAGACGCCAACTCTGTGTATCAGGCTGCCCACACGTTAAAATCCAGCAGCGCCTATCTCGGTTTCAGCGAATTAGCTGCTTTATGTACTGCGCTGGAGCGGTGCGGAAAAAGCGCGGATCTGATACCCGCCCAAGGCCTGCGAAATGCATTTGAAGATGCCTGTGAGCACGCCCGTAAAACCCTCAGCCACGTGCAGCAGCACCCAACAGCCACTAAAAAACTTAACTTCCCCATCCGATAAACGTTATTATGCGCTACTAGCCACTACTAGTAGATGGGTCGGGAGTTTCGAGCACGCTGGTCTCACTATCTGGCAAGACAATTCCAACGAGTAATCTGACCCTGGCATGCACCTCCCTTGGTCGGTTACCTTACCCTGGTCGCGGTTACAGCCGTCCAACGAGTCACGATTGAGGGATAGCTACTCAAGATGGATACTCAAGAATGTTAAACATCATTACTGGCCCATTTAAACTTAGCGCACTGCTAGCAAACCTCGGCGGACTGACAGTACTGCTACTGGTGCTATCAGGCTGTAGCGAAGAGTCCAGTGAAGGCGCGGGCGAGCAGCAACCAGCCGTGCGCGCGACCCGTATCACTGCCTTTGCAGCGCAAACCGCCGATGTAGAAATCACCGAACAGTCCGTTGGAGAACTGGAAAGCCTGGTGATTCCTCAAATTGCCGCGGAAGTCGAAGGCCGCATTGCACGCGTACTGGTTGAAATTGGTGATACGGTAACTGCTGGTCAGGTGCTCGCCGAACTGGAAATTACCGATTACCGTATTGCGGAACAGGCCGCCCAGGCCGAAGTCGCCCAGCTCGAAGTATTGCGTGCCAATCAGCAACGCACCGTGAAGCGTTACCAGGATCTGGCTGAAGCCAAATCCATATCCATAGACCGTCTCGACGAGGTGACCGCGCAGCTGGACGCCCTCGATCAACAATTGAAAGGCGCTAAAGCGCGCCTGGCGCAATCCCGTAGAGGTGTTAACAAGACAGCCATTACGTCGCGATTCAATGGCGTGGTGGACCAGGAACTAATCAGCCCCGGCGACTTTGTGAAGGTCGGCGCACCACTGTTCCGGGTCGCCAACGTCGATCGTCTGCGCGTGCGCCTGCCGCTGCCGGAAACGCTGGCGGACCAACTTTCTCGGGGCCTGGAAATTCGCCTGACCTCGCCGTTGAACCCGGACGTCACCATCGCCAGTCAAATTCAGGAAATTCGACCCACTGTGGGCCTCAATAACCGCGCCATCGACGTGGTGACTCAGATCGACAACCCCGGTAACTGGCGTCCCGGTGGCAGCGTCACGGGGATTATCGTCGTTGGGCGCCGGGCGGGCGCGATCGTCGTTCCCAGTCAGTCCGTGGTGCTGCGGCCAGCTGGCAATGTGGTCTACGCAATTACCGATAATACCGCTCAGCAAAGGGTGGTCGAGATTGGTCATCACATGGGTGAGCTGGTGGAAATACGCACGGGTATCTCGGCGGGGGAAATGGTAGCGGTTAATGGCGCCGGCTTCCTGACCGACGGCGCGCCGGTATCCATCACGGAACCGGTTGCACCATGACCCTGCCATCGCTGTCCATAAACCGTCACGTCCTGACAACCATGTTGTCGGCGGTGCTGGTATTGTTCGGCATCATTGGTTACCAGCGCATTGGTGTCGACCGCTTTCCCTATATTGAATTCCCCCTGGTGTCCGTTACCACGATTATGCCGGGCGCGAATCCGGACGTGGTCGACGCCTCAATCACCAACATTATCGAAAATGCTGTTAACAGCGTACCGGGTATCGAACATATTGAATCGACTTCCACACCGGGTACTTCCAATGTGGTGGCGACATTCGATCTGGATAAGAATATCGAAGTGGCCTTTAACGAAATGCAGGCCAAGGTCAACCAGGTACTCAGCCAATTACCGGAAGATGCCGAACCGCCCATTGTCGCCAAGGTTGAAATCGGCGCTTCGCCGATTATGTGGATTTCATTACAGGGCGATCGCACCCAGCAACAGCTCAACAGCTATGCCATCAACACCCTGAAAAAAAATCTGGAAACCGTCGATGGCATCGGCAATATACGTATCGGAGGGCGGCGCGAACGCACCATACGCATTAACCTGAAACCCGAACGCATGGCCGCCCTGAACGTCAGCGCCAGCGAGGTGGTGGCCGGCATCCGCAACGAGCATTTTATGATGCCCGGGGGATTTCTGGTCGCGGGCTCCAACGAACACCTGATAAAACTCGATATGGAATACCACGACCCGCGCGAACTGGCGGATCTGGTGATTGCCCACCGCGACGGGGCGCCGCTGCGGCTGCGTGATATCGCGGATGTGGAAGACGGTCTCGAAGACGCTCGCGGTTTAGCGCGGTTTAACAGCGAACCCACCGTCGGCCTCGGTCTGATCAAAATAGCCAACGCCAATACCGTCGCTATCATCGAAGAGGTCAAGCGACGCCTCGACGAGGAAATTCGACCGCAGTTGCCGCCGGGCATGAAGCTCACTATCTCATCCGATGACTCGCTATTTGTAGTCGAGATGGTCGATGCGTTGAAAGAACACCTGATTCTGGGCACGCTGTTGACCGCCCTGGTGGTGTGGATATTCCTGAAAAATATTCGCTCCACATTGATTATTGCTACCGCTGTACCCATATCCTTGCTGGGCGCCATTGCGGTCATTTATTTTATGGGTATGACCCTGAACACCATGACCCTGCTGGGGCTGTTATTGCTGATTGGTGTCGTGGTTGACGATGCGATCGTCGTTCTCGAAAATATTTACCGGCATCGAGAGTCGGTGGATAAGGACCCCATGAGCGCGGCTATCAATGGCACCGCCGAGGTGGTTTTCCCGGTCCTGGCGGCCACTCTATCGCTGGTCTCCATATTCGTACCGGTAATTTTTCTGGGCGGCGTAATGGGCCGCTTTTTTGAATCGTTCGCCGTGGTAGTCACCTTTGGTGTGCTCGCCTCCTGGTTCGTCTCCATGACCCTGACGCCCATGCTTTGTTCGCGTTTTTTACAGGTGGAAGAACACAAGTCAGGGGTCTATCTGTGGCTGGAACGGGGTTTTCGCGCGGTCGAATCTGGCTATAGCCGACTGCTGGGTCTAATTTTAAACTTCCGCTGGACGGTCATCGGCATCACCTGGCTTATCGTCGCCGGCTGCTCATTTTTTCTGACGGATATCGGCAAGGAATTTTCGCCCCAACAGGATGAAAGTCGCTTTCTGGTGATTGTAAAAACCCCCCTGGGGTCTGGTCTGGATTACACCGATGCCCGACTTGCCGAAATTGAAACAATTCTCGCCAGCCACAATGACACCATTCAAAGCTATTTTACCGCCGTGGGTATCGGTACCCGGCAAATTAACGAGGCGATCGGCTTTGTACGCATGGTGCCGCGGGAAGATCGTAACCAAAGCCAACAGGAGTTACTGGCCGTGCTGGGACAGGAATTTGCCGCACTCCCGGGGGTTCGCGCATTTCCTGCACCCGTACCCGTAGTCGGGGGCATGCGCGGAGAACCGTTACAATTTGTGGTTACCGGCCCCAATCTGGACGAGGTTGCCCGTTATTCCCACGAACTCCACACGCGGCTCAGCGCGGACCCAGGGTTAGGTCGTGTTGATCTGGATCTGAATCTGGACTTACCCCAATACCAGCTAGAAGTGGACGCCGTGCGCGCCGCCGATCTGGGTTTTACTACCCGGGAGGTTGCCAACGCAATTAACATCATGATCGGTGGCGCGGATGTCGCCAAATATAATGACGACCCCGGTGACGGGGAGCGTTACGACGTGCGCGTTAAAGCAGCCGACGGCTCTTTTACGTCCGGAGATGACCTCAAAAAGATTTACCTGCGCCACCGGGACGGAGCCATGGTCAGGGCCGATACCGTAGCGTCTTTCCGCGAAATACTCGGTCCGGCATCTATCGCGCGCTTTGATCTGCGTTACTCTGCCGCGTTCTACGCATCGCCCGTCATACCGCTGGGAGACGCCGTAAAACAAGTACAAACGTTGGCCAGGGAAATTATGCCGATCGGTTACGATGTTAAATTCAAAGGGGAATCCGAAGAGTTTGGCAAAACCATGGACAATATTATATTTGCCTTTAGTTTGGCCTCAGTGCTGTTGTACATGGTGCTGGCCAGCCAGTTTAATTCCTTTCTACAGCCCCTGATTATTATGGTGGCGCAACCGCTGGCCATGATCGGGGGTATTACTGCCCTGTGGCTGACGGGACACACCCTCAACGTGTACTCCATGATCGGACTGGTGCTGCTGGTGGGCCTGGTGGCTAAAAATTCCATTTTACTGGTGGATATCACCAACCAGCATCGACGGCAAGGCAGAACTATCCACCAGGCGTTGCGCGAGGCGTGTCCAATCCGCCTGCGACCGGTGTTGATGACCTCTTTTACGGTGATTCTCGCCATGCTGCCCGCTGGACTGGGACTCGGTGCTGGCGCCGAAACCAATGGACCGCTGGCGGTGGCTGTTATTGGCGGCATGATTTCCTCGACGCTGCTAACCCTGGTGGTTGTGCCGCCGGTGTATTCTTTACTGGAAGGTTTTGTTGAATCGCGAAACGCGCGAAAAGCCGTTTTGTAACCGGAAATCCTCCTGATTTTTATACCCCGTTCACTGTGCCGGCAATTTAGACCACAAGCATTAGCCGCGCCAGCAATCGGCTTGAACGAAAAAGACCGGACTGAGTCTGACAAACGGCCAAATCGACTAACAAAATATTTTGCCTGCCGATTACAATTTGGCAACGACACAACGGAGAGAACCATGCGTTTTGACAGCGTCAACTATGAAACAACAGGTACTACCGCCATCCTCACCCTCGACGAACCGCACAAGCTGAATGCCCTCAGCACAGGTATACGCGGCGGTATCACCAAAGCGTTGGCGGAAGCTGAAAAAGATAGCGCAGTGCGCGCAATCATTATTACCGGTGCTGGAGAGAAAGCCTTCTGCGCAGGCGCCGACATCAGCGGTTTTGAATTCACCACCACCTACGCCAAAAATTTCATAGATGAAGTGCTGGATTTTCTCGCCCTGTGCGAGCGCTGCACCAAACCCATTATTGCGGCGGTAAACGGGCTCGCCTACGGCGGCGGTTTTGAAATTTCGATTGCCTGTGATTTTGTCATTGCCTCGGAACGCGCAAAGTTCGCGGTGCCAGAAATACAGCTTGGTCTGCTGCCAGGATTTGCCATTGTGCGCCTGAACGAACTGGTGGGGCGTCAGCGCGCTAAATATTTGAGCATGCTCGGTGAACCCGTTTCGGCACAGGAAGCCGTAACACTTGGGCTCGCTCTGGAAATGGTACCCCACGATGACTTGCTACCGCGCGCCCTTAAGTTAGCGGAAAAACTGGCCGCCAAGCCACAAATGGCCATTCGCATGGCCAAGTCGATCTACAATCGGGAACTGGGCGGTGCCGAGTTACGCTACGCCAAAGACTGCATGCCATTTCTGTTTATGGACGACGATACCATCGAAGGCGTGAGTGCCTTTCGCGAAAAACGCAAGCCTGTGTTCAAATAAATCGGCAGTCCGCGCGTAGATAATAAGCCGTAAAACGCCAAGTCTGCGCGCCATGCGCCGCCACAATACCGCACCACGCAATTTTCACAATCACTACAAACGGTTTAAGATACACACTGTCAGGTCCATCTCGACGATAAAAAATGCACAATCGAGGGCAGTTTTCTTCCCGTTTTGGCTTTCTAATGGCCGCCACCGGCTCTGCGGTTGGCCTTGGCAATATCTGGAGCTTCCCCACTAATACCGCCAGCAACGGCGGTGGCGCGTTTGTGCTAGTGTATTTTATCCTGGCCTTTAGCCTGGCCTACCCGGCGCTAATGGCTGAACTCATTATCGGGCGCCACACCCGCAGTAACATTGTCGCCGCTCTGTCCGGCGCGGGGCAGCGCACGCTAACGCGCAATATCGGCAACCTCACCGGCCTGTACGGTGTACTGATTGCGAGTCTCATTCTGAGCTTCTATGCATTGGTAGCGGGTTGGATGATTGCACACCTGCTGGCGTCGGTCGCAGCCATTGCACAGTTTGAACGCGTCACTATTTGGCTAACGAGTTTCGGGGCGGCCCGCAACGTTATTTTCTGTAGCCTTTTTTCCCTGCTAACCATCTTCGTGGTGGCCCATGGCGTTGAACGCGGTATCGAGCGTTGGTCGCGACGTCTGATGCCTGCGTTGATAGCTCTAATGCTCGCGCTTATCGTATACGTGCTTACCCTGCCTGGAGCCATGGCGGGTTTGCGGTTGTATCTGTTGCCGGATTTTAATCAGATCACCAATCCACAATTGTTGATTAGTGCTCTCGGGCAGGCATTTTTCTCCCTGTCCCTCGGTGTCGGCACCATGATGATTTACGGATCCTATATGCGCGCAGAGGAAAACCTGCCGACCACGGGCGCCCTGGTGACGTTAATCGACACGGCTATCGCATTTCTCGCCGGACTAATTATCTTGCCAGCACTATTTGCCGCTCAGAACAAAGGGATGCAAATCTATAATGCAGACGGCAGTTTGATTTCCGGACCAGGACTAATTTTTGAAACACTACCGATGCTGTTTGCTGCTATGGGCGTGATTGGTTACCTGGTGAGTTTCGCCTTTTTCGCGTTGATGACCATCGCTGCGCTCACCTCATCCATATCCATGCTTGAAGTGCCGGTGGCCTATGCCACGGAACGCTTTGAGCTTTCCCGACACCGACTCACCTGGATAGTCGGCGCGTTGATCTTCGCTTGCAGTACGGTATTGGCGGTCAACTTCGACGCCCTGTTTGACCTGGCGGTGGACGTTACCACTAAATACAGTCAGCCTCTGCTCGGCGTTGTTATCTGTGTGTTCGCCGGATGGGTATTTAATCGCAATCGCCTGTTGGCGGAAGTTCAACGGGGATATACCAACGCAGAGCACAGTTTATTCTGGAAACTGTGGCCACCCTACGTGCGCTTTTTCTGTCCTTTATTAATCATCGCCGTGTTTGTGCAAGCCGTTATTAATTGAAAAATTAACCACTGCGCGCAACTTTCCCGCCTATAACAAGCCTGTGCAGTTTTCTCTACATACCTGCCAATAAAAAACACGACACGGGTATTTTCACAAAGTGCCGGGAAACAATCCCCCATCGAGCACAATATTTTGACCAACGATAAAACCACCGTGAACACTGCACAGGAATGCGCAGGTAGCCCCCAGCTCCTCCGGTACCCCGAGGCGACCCGCCGGAACCATATTGCAATATTCCGCACGAAACTCCCCGAGGGTTTTGTTGCCGCGCACCGCGCGCCCGGTGAGGAAGGCGTCGCCCCGCTCGGTCTCGAAAACCCCGGGCAACAGGTTGTTAATCGTCACATTGTGGTGTGCATATTGTCGCGCCAGCCCCGCCACGAAACCGGTTAAACCAGCACGCGCGCCATTCGACAGGCCAAGTTCAGGTAACGGTGATTTAACCGCCGCGCTGGTGATATTAACGATGCGCCCAAAACGCCGTTCGGCCATCCCATCGATACAACGACGAATCATATCTATACTGCTATACATGTTCGCATTGATCGCATCAAACCACTGCTTTTGTCGCCAGTCATGGAAATCTCCAGGCGGCGGACCGCCCGCATTGTTCACCAGAATGTCGGGTGCCGGACAGGCCGCCAGCACCGCATCGCGTCCAGCGTCCGTGGTGATATCGGCAGCGACGCTGGCTACCTCACCGCCGCTGATGTCACGCAGTTGCTGCGCAGCGTCCGCTAACACTGCCTGATCGCGGGCGACAATGGTGACGCGCACACCGTCACGCGCTAGCGCCAGGGCACAGGCCCGACCCAAACCGCGACTTGCACCGCAAACGATAGCCGATTTACCCGCAATACCTAAGTCCACAATGTTCTCCGCAAGCACAGGGGTTACATAGAAGTGAGGCCGTGCTGCTGCGCGGGCCACACCGGTTGGCCACATCAGCGACCGGTGAAATTACGCGACTAGACCCAGCGACTGTTACTGGAAAACTGACTACGCAAAAACTCAATCTGATCGCCCAGAATACGCCGCGAGTTGATCAGCGCCAGGTATTCGGCGTTGTTGGGCCGAAACGGTAATGCCACCAGCTCCATATTGACTTCTTGCAGCAGATGATTCGCCTTATGTTGATTACAGCGGCGGCACGCAGCCACGACATTTTCCCAACGGTCCCTGCCGCCGCGAGATAGGGGTACGATATGGTCGCGGGTCAATACGGTAGCGTCAGTGGCGCGCGCGCAATACATGCAAATATAGTTGTCCCTCGCAAACAGGGCCGGGTTGGTTAATCGATACTCCCGGCGCGGGCGGCCCATTTGTTCACCCCCACAGGCGATAATGCTGGGCAACTCCACCACGGATTGAGCGCCGGTAATACGAGAGTGACCACCGTGAACTTTTCTAACGACTTCCCCCAGACTCCATACCACCAGCTCGCGAGCGTACAGACACACCGCAGTCTGCCAACTGAGCCATTCGATGGGCTGACCCGCGAGGTTAAGACGTAGAATCTTGGCCTGCATCAGTCAGCCAATCCCCGGGAGAAACCCAGGTCCACACAGGCTCCACGCTTGACCTGGAACCAGGTGACATCAGTATGCCGATGTCGACGCGACCAACGTCGTAGAACGATCTGAGATGTATTGACAAATGTCGGCTTGAAGGCAGTGCTCTCCACCAGAGTTGAGTACGCAGGCTATCATATTCCCCGGTAAGACGCTGTCAACCTGTTGTTTTTTTGAGCAGCTAAGTCGCCGGGATACAAACCGCATTGCGCGATACGTGAAATAGTCAACGCCGCCTGGAACTACAAACTAAGGAATTGTCATTACAAAAATAAAAACGCCTTTTTGCCGGAGAAGCAAAAAGGCGTAAGCAGTTTAAAAAGACGCGGTCCAGCCATGGAGTGCGTTTGTTCTAGCCACACATCCCTGTATCCCTGGCCTGACTAAAATCCCTGTCGTCTGATTTCCCTGTAGACAACTGTCCTTATCGTGGCCTCACGTGCCTGATATTCCCTGGCACGCTTTAAATCCTTTCTGGCCTTGGTCATCCTGACCATCCTTCCCTGAACTGCTTCCTTGCGAGATGCATAATGCATGGGTGACAGGTTTTTCGGTATCCGAATAATGCCGCTATCCATGTAGGATATATCCTACAAACAAACACCGATTGACCGTCGTTTCCGCCTCGGTTAGGGTGACGACCTGACGCATCTTTAAGGTATTATTGCCGTGGCCACCCGTAAAAAATCCCTGGATTTCGAAGACAGTCTGAGCGAGCTGGAAGCACTTGTGGAAGCACTTGAGGAAGGCAATCTGAGCCTCGATGAGTCCCTCAAATCCTTCGAGCGCGGTATCAAAATTACTCGCGAATGCCAACAGGCTTTAAAGATGGCGGAGCAACGGGTTTCCGTGCTGACACGCAATCTGGACGGCGATTTACTGGAAACGCCGCTTGCCGACGATGAACCTGAGTGAACCCGATGACCGACAGCGCGGCGCGCTTCATGGACGCCTGCCGTCAGCGCGTAGAAGTGGCCCTGAGAGGCTGCCTGCTAAAACCACAACAAGGTTCTGCGCAACTTTCTGAAGCGATGGGCTATGCCGTGCTGGGGGCGGGCAAACGTATCAGGCCCATCCTCTGCTACGCGGCCGCGGAAGTCGCGGGTGGGATCAGCCCAGACACCGACCGCGCCGCCTGTGCAGTTGAGCTGATACATGCCTATTCCCTGATTCACGACGACTTGCCCGCCATGGACGACGACAACCTGCGCCGCGGTAAACCCGCTTGCCATATCGCATTTGGCGAGGCAACCGCAATCCTTGCGGGGGACGCCTTGCAAACCCTGGCATTCGAACAGTTAACGGCAATGACGCAGATCTCCGCAGATGTCACCCTGGCGCTGGTCAAAGTGCTGGCGCAAGCAGCCGGTGCGCGCGGCATGGTCGACGGGCAGGCCATTGATATCGCCGCCGCCAATACAGAATTGACGCTGCAACAGCTGGAATATATGCACCGACGCAAAACTGGTGACATGATTGCCGCCAGTGTGACGATGGGCGCGATGACCGCCCACTGTGAGCCTTCTGTGTTGGCAGCCCTGAGAGTTTACGCAGATGCACTGGGCCTGGCCTTTCAGATCAAGGACGACATTCTCGACATTGAAAGCGCCACTGCAGTTATTGGCAAACCACAGGGGGCGGACCAACGCCTCAACAAACCCACTTACGGCGCGTTGCTCGGCGTTGCAGGGGCCCGGAAGAAATTGCAGCAGCTACACGCGGAAAGTCTTACCGCGTTGGCCGCGCTGGACGGTCGCGCCGATCCGTTACGACAACTGGTGACCTATGTTGTAGAGCGGGATCACTGAGGCCGACCCAAAGTATTTGGTGTACCATTGCGACCTCGTAACAAAGCTATCCGATCCATGATTGCGAAATTCACCGACATACCTCGATCGCGGCCAGCGACACCGCTCCTCGACACCATCGATACTCCCGCACAACTGCGGGTACTGGATTCGAAAAACCTGCTGCAACTGGCCGATGAGTTGCGCGCTTATTTGCTCTACAGCGTCGGCCTTAGCGGCGGGCACTTTGGTGCCGGACTCGGCGTTGTCGAGCTGACTATTGCGTTGCACCATGTCTTTAATACGCCGACGGATCGCCTCGTGTGGGACGTGGGACACCAGGCGTACCCCCATAAAATTCTCACTGGTCGGCGCAATGATCTGCCCGGTATTCGCCAGGCGGGAGGATTATCCGGTTTCCCGAAGCGCGGAGAAAACCCCTACGACACATTTGGCGTCGGCCACTCCAGCACCTCCATGAGTGCTGCGCTGGGCATGGCCATCGCCGCGCGTATGGAGGGTGCTCAACGCCGCACCGTGGCGGTCATCGGCGACGGCGCCATGACGGCCGGACAAGCATTTGAAGCCCTGAACCATATCACCCACGTCGACGCCGACATGCTGGTCATTCTCAACGACAACACCATGTCGATTTCCCGCAACGTTGGTGGACTGGCCACCTACTTTTCCAAACTCTGGTCGAGCAAGTTTTACAATGCGTTTCGCGAGGCCGCAAAACGATTGTTGAAAGCGTTTCCATCGACCTCGACACTGGTGCGTAAAACCGAAGAACTGATGAAAGCGCTGGTGGCGCCAGGTATTATTTTTGAGGAACTGGGTTTCACTTACATCGGCCCCATCGACGGCCACAACCTGCCGTTACTGATCCACACCCTCGAAAATCTCAAAAAAATTACCGGCCCGGTGCTGCTACATATCGTAACCGTCAAAGGTAAAGGTTTTGCCCCGGCCGAAGAGGACCCGGTGGGCTACCACGCGCTCAACAAGCTGGAGCCAGTAAAAAAGGCGAGCGACAACGGCGCGGCAACCCAACCCAACGCGAAACCGGGCATAAAGTACCAGCAGGTGTTCGGATCCTGGCTGTGTGACATGGCGGAACTTGATCCGCAGCTGGTCGGCATTACCCCGGCGATGTCCGAAGGGTCTGGCATGGTGGAATTTTCGCAGCGCTTTCCCCAGCAATTTCACGATGTCGCCATTGCCGAACAGCACGCGGTGACCCTCGCCGCCGGCCTCGCCTGCGAGGGAAAAAAACCGGTGGTGGCGATCTATTCCACCTTTCTACAGCGCGCCTACGACCAGTTAATTCACGACGTGGCGCTGCAAAATCTGGATGTTTTGTTTGCCATTGATCGCGCCGGGCTGGTGGGCGAGGACGGTCCTACTCACGCTGGCAGCTTTGATCTTAGTTACCTGCGCTGTATTCCCAACATGCTGGTGATGTCGCCGTCCGACGAAAATGAAACGCGACAACTGCTATACACCGGGTATCTCCACAATGGCCCTGCCGCGGTGCGTTACCCCCGCGGCTCAGGACCCGGCGCAGTAATTCAGCAAACCCTGACAGCACTGCCCATTGGCAAAGGAGTGGTAAAACGTCGCGGTAGCAACGTCGCAATCCTCAATTTCGGCACCTTGCTCCCGGTGGCCATAACCGTCGCTGAAAAACTCAATGCCACGGTCGCCGATATGCGCTTCGTCAAACCCCTGGACACGGAGTTGATTCAACAGCTGGCCGCTGACCATAGCCTTCTGGTAACCCTGGAAGAAAATGTGGTGGCAGGCGGAGCCGGTGCCGGGGTCGGCGAATACCTGGCCGCATCCGGCCTGTTAGTGCAACTAATGCACCTGGGGCTGCCGGATCGATTCCAGGATCATAATAAACATCAGGCGCAGTTGGCGGAGGCTAATCTGGATGTGGAGGGAGTGTGTCGCGCTATAAACGATCGCCAGGCATTGATCGCTCTGCGTGCCAATGGCAGCATTTCCTGACGGAACCTGGCACCAAATTAAAATCACACAAGCAACAAAGATTTTTTGAGCTAATCCTGTTAATCAAATTCGCGACGAAACGGGGGCAGATCGGCCAGTAGCTGGCGACCATAGCCTTTACTTAGCAGCCGTCTATCGAGAATCGTGACCCGTCCGCGATCCTGTTCGGTGCGCAACAGGCGACCACAGGCCTGCACCAGCTTCAGGGACGCGTCAGGCAAGGTAACCTCGCGAAACGCATTGCCACCACGGGATTCCACCCACTCTGCCAGCGCCTCCTGCAACGGATCATCCGGCACCGCAAACGGCAACTTGGCGATAATCACATGCTCGCAATAAGCACCCGGTAAATCCATACCTTCGGCAAAACTCGCCAGTCCAAAGATCACACTGGGATCACCTGCGTCGACCCGTTGGCGATGACGCGCTACTATTTCGGCAACGCTCAAATCGCCCTGAATGAGCAAGCGTGCCCGCAAATCTGAGTCCAATCGTTCCGCAACGTCCTGCAACTGTCGGCGGGATGCAAACAACACCAGCGTCCCCAAACCTGAAGCGCACAGGTCGGGTAACGCCGCCACCACAGCCGCGGTATGGTTTGCCACGTCGGAAGCTTCAACCCCCGCTTCGGGCACCGCCAGTACTGCCGCCTGCGCGTAGTCAAAGGCACCGGCGACAGTCTCACACAGCAAGTTTTCCGGCACCCCGCAATCCCGGCGCAGGCGCTCAAAACTGCCCAGTGAACGCAACGTGGCGGAGGTCAGCACCGCGCCGTAGCAGCGTTCCCACAGCTGCTCCCGCAACAGGGACTGCGCGGTAATTGGTGACGCGGACACGCGGATGTCATCGGCCCCTGCTTCCCAGGCAATCCAGCGCGCCAGCGGCGGCTCGCCATCGCCGTCCACCGCACCCATATCGCGCCACAACAGCGCAGCCGATTCCGCGCGGCGCTGCCACAGCCCCACCGTTTGAAAATACTGCTCAAGCTCGGAGCGTGGCACCGGTGAATGCGGATCATCAAGGCTGGTCTCAAGTTCGCGGTGCAGTTTGTCCAGATCCCCGCAGAAACGTGTGAACCCTTCACTCAATTGCACACATACTGCGCGACAGGCGCTATCGACAACCCCATCCGGATAACGGTAGCGCTCGCTCGGCACATCCTGTAAATAGCGCTCGAATACCGGAATTTGCAGTTGCAGCAACGCTTCCACCTCGCTCCCCATTGCCACCACGGCCGCACCGGCGCGGCTGAGTTGCATCGCATTTTCGAGTTTGGGCTGCAATGTCACAATTTGTTTGCCCAACTTTTCCAGCCAGGTCGTCGTAGCACGCAGCTGGCACTGGCGCGCGAAATGACCCAGCGCCGTGGCGCCCAGACGATGGGCTTCGTCAAACACATAAATTGTGTCCTCCGGGGCAGGTAGAATTACGCCGCCGCCAAGGGCCAGGTCCGCCATTACCAGGTCGTGATTGGCAATGATGCAGTCGGCGTCTTCGATCAGATCCCGGGCGCGAAAATAACAACATTCCCGCACCAGTCGACAGCGGTGCCCGGCACATTGTTTGCGGTCTATCGTGACAGCACGCCAGGTATCGTCGGGCACCGACTCGGGCCACTCGTCCCGATCACCTTGCCATTGTCCGTCGCGTAGAGCAGCGTCCATCGCCCGCACCAGCGCCACACCGCCCTGATCGGCCCTGAAAGGAATTTCGTCGGGAAACAGCAGTTGGCCCGCGCCGACGCTGTGCACGGCGTCCATGGCCTGCTCGAGCCGCAACGGGCACAGGTAACGACCGCGACCCTTGGCCAGCGCGAAGCGGTAATCCCAACCGGTGGCTGCAACCAATTCGGGAATATCCTTGGCCAGCAATTGCGTCTGCAAAGCGACGGTTGCGGTGGCTATCACGACAGTTTTTTTAGTCTCCCGTGCGACAGGTAACAACGCTAGCAGGTAAGCAACCGTTTTACCGGTGCCGGTGCCCGCTTCTACCGCACAAATATGGGGCGTTGTTTTATTGGTATCGCTCTGGTCAGCGGCAATAAGTTTCCCGAAAAAAGTCGCGAGTATGCCTATCATTTGCCGCTGTCCAAGCCGCGGGCGTAATTCGCCATACTCTAAAAATTGCCGGTAGCCCTGTCGAATAACGGACTTTAACTGCTCGGAAAGCACCGCCTATCCACACAGCTCAAGACGTCGCAATACTGGATTGGCGTACATCGTGAGCAAAATCTTTCGATGTTCTGTCGGCAAACCAGCCAGGCGGGCGGCGAACGTTTCGCGCGCTGTTGCCAGTTTTTCCGCTGCTATGGCGTCCCGCCAGTCCCGCACCTGCGGATCATCGCCTCCCAACGCTGCATAGGCTATAAAATTGGTAGCGTGCAGTTGATAGTTTTGGATGATTTGCCGATCAACGGCATCGACCACCTGCTGTGCGTCCTCAAGCCCCGCGCTCAGAGGTTCGCCAAACGCCACATGTATGGCCCCCTTCGCGCCCATGATACCCTTAAAAATACTGCCAATATCTTCGTGTTCCCCTTTTTGATAAGAACCCAACGTCTCCCGGGCGTACAACTCTCTGGCCTTGTCCTCGTCACAGGGGTCGAATTCGTAGGAAATCGACACAGGGATAACATTCAGCGCGGCAATCGCCTGACCAAAACTTTGTTCTTCACTGCGGCTCAGGGCAAGCATTTTTATCATCGCGGTTTCGGTGCGATCGATGCCATTTTTAGCCCGGCCTTCCCGCTGCGCGAGCCACACAGAACTGCGCTCGTCGAGAATCGAATAACGAATGTAGGCAGAAAGATTCTTAAGCGCTTCCAGTTTTTCACGTCGGCCGGTGACGGAGCGTTTCACGATAAAACTTTTGTTCAGGCGCATTAAGTCGGAGGTAAAGGATTTTGTGAGCAGGTTGTCGCCAATGGCAATCCGCGCCGTTTCCATACCCCGTTCGTGGAGGGCCAGATTAACCATCCCGGGGTCCATGGCGATGTCCCTGTGATTACACAAAAACAGATAGGCCTTACTGCCATCGAGCCGCTCGACGCCACTCACGGTAAAGCCGCTCGAAACGCGTATCAACAAGCGGCGCAAATGCACACCAATCAGGTCCTGTAGACCCTTGACGTCGCGGATTCCGGAAAGCTTTTTACGTAGTTGATGTTGTACTACCGGCCGCAGTACCCAGGCGCACCAGCGCCCGAGTCGCGGTGAGTTGATCGTCAGCAGCGTATCGATTAATTCCGGGTCGGTAATTAAACGATCCAGTACCGCAGGCACTTCGTCGTCCCGATACGGACGAATGTCTTCAAATTGCTGCATTCGGCATTCTTGTTCTGGCGTTTTTCATACATGACTGAGAATGAATAAAGGCACCCACAAATATCACCATCTTCACCCACCGCTGCACGTAGCTCTGCAAGTTTAACTGTAGTAGAGGCCACCGTCTAACGCCGCGGTGTAAACCAGGTGACATCCCGCGCATATTTGTCGGTCAGATGGGCCACATCGAGCACCATTGCGAACAGCGCCATGCGCACCAGTAACCCGTTGTCGGTCTGGCGGAAAATTGCCAGGTTTGGGTTTGCATCCAGATCGCGGTCCAGCTCGTTGGCCTCGGCCCGCGAATCCCGCGGCAACGGATGCATGATTACGGTGTTGGGTTCGCAATACTGAGTGTAGATGGCCTGGTTCAAGCGAAAGCGGCCACGATAGAGACCCGCCTGATCGCGATCCGCAAAACGTTCTTCCTGTATGCGTGTCGAGTACACAATATCCACATGGGCAATACTGGCTTCCAGCGCTTCGCTCACCGTGACGGTGTGGCCAGCGGCGCGTAATTCCTCCACCAGCTCCACAGGCATCGCCAACTCACTGGGCGAAACCAGCATGACCTGAATATTTTTATACAGACACAATAGTTTGCACAACGAATGGACCGTGCGACCATATTTCAAATCGCCAATCATGGCGATGCGCAACCCGTCGATATCCCGCCCACGGCCGTTTAATTCTTTCTGAATAGTGTATAAATCGAGTAGCGCCTGGCTGGGATGTTCGTTGGTACCGTCACCACCGTTTAATACCGGCACCCGACTGGCCGCCGCAAACTCTGCCACCGAGCCAGCTAGTGGGTGACGCATGCATATGACATCGCTAAATCCCGATAGTACACGCGCGGTATCCTGCAGGGACTCCCCTTTAACCAGGGACGAGCTGTCCATTCCCACTGACTCGCGCACCTCGCCGCCGAGGAGGTTAAACGCGCTGCCGAAACTGATGCGAGTGCGGGTACTGGCTTCCAGAAACATATTGCCCAGGATCGCGCCTTCGAGCACCCGGGTGACCTTAATCCGCTGGGCGTAAGGTTCCATGCGCTCGGCAGTGCGAAATACCTGCTCGATATCCGCGCGCTCAAACTGTCCGATAGACAGTATATGGACCCCTGCAAAATTCATTATCGGTTCCCTGCGAATAAAATTCGCGGAATTCTAACGGGTTTCATCTTGCTCAACCAGCAACTCATAGGCTTTCCGCGAGCCGCGTTCCCCAGGCGCGCAACTGCGTAAGAATATTCTGGTCGCGAGAGCTGAGATCGGACGCATTGAGCAATCGATCCAGTTCCGCATCATAGTCGCGCAATGTCAGGTATCCGCCAGCTTCATCGGTCAGCCTCACGCGCACGGATTCCTGCCACCGCGCGCGTTCGTCGGCACTGAGCGTTTCGGGATAATGCCGGGCGCGGTAGCGGAACAGTAATTCCCCATAGCGCCTGTCCTTGAATACAAAATTTGTGCTCGCCAATTCCGGCCCACTAGCCTGGCGAATTTGCGCCAGCAGAGGTTTATCCTGATTGGGTAGAAACCCCCCGTATAACGCCAGTTCCGGATCCTTGTTCTCAGGTCGATCTTGCGGTGCGTAAATCTCGGCGAGCTTGGCGCGCAGGTCGTGTCCGCGTAACAGCTGCCAGTGCCGTTGACAGGCGTCAAGGTCGATACCCAGTCGATGTGCGGTTTGTGCGTCGAGTAATTTTGCAGTCGCCACCACCGGACTACGATTGATATGTACACCTTTGAGAGGGATTCTTGCGGCCCCTTCCGGCAACTGATCGGTGGTGGTAAACACCCGTGCCCGAACGGCCTGTGGGTCAAGGTCAAGTAATGGACGCGGATCGACACCAAGGTTGAAACAGATAATTTCGTTCTTGTTCAGCGGATGGCGAGCCAACGGCATCATCAGCCCGACATAGCCATTTTCTCGCGGCAGGCGCGAAGAAACATGTAAAAAGGGCTGCCCATCGGCGAGATTAATTAAATCCTCGACAACGCGCTTAAGACGGCTCTGGTAGGCGTATTGATACAATTTCGGCTGGCGGTCGCGCACCAGTCGCGCCAGCGCAATGGTCGCCATCACATCCGACAGAGCGTCGTGGGCCGCAGCGTGTTCCAGTCCATTTGCCGCAGTCAGCTCCTCCAGTTTAAAACTCGGTGAACCGTCCGCTCGATTCGGCCAACTTATCCCTTCGGGACGTAGCGCCCTGGTCAAGCGCAACATGTCGATCAGGTCCCAGCGGGAGTTGCCCTGCCGCCACTCCCGTTCGTAGGGGTCGTGAAAATTCCGGTACAGGGTATATCGAGTGACTTCATCGTCAAAACGAATACTGTTGTAGCCCACGCCACAGGTATTTGGCATGGCCAGTTCGGCCAGTATGGCACCGATAAATTGTGGTTCTGGATGCCCCTTGGCCAACGCCAATTGTGGGGTAATTCCAGTAATGAGACTGGCCTGGGGGTGGGGCAACGTATCGCGACTCGGATGACAATACAGCGTCAAGGGTGCGCCAATAATGTTCAGGTCTTCATCCGTGCGCACGCCGGCAAACTGCAGCGGTCGATCTCGCGCCGGATCGACACCGGTGGTTTCGTAGTCATGCCAATAGAGGGTGTTCACCACTTCACTCCCAGAATGCACCGCAACACTACTGGAATATTTATCGACGGGCAAAAAAAACGGCACCCAAGGGTGCCGTTTTTTTTCTTCACGTTGCTTAGTCAGCAACCACTTCTGTGTAGGTCAACTCGCCGATTACGCGACGGTTACGGGCACGGCCCTCATCGGTATTGTTATCAGCGATGGGGCGGCTCTCGCCGTAGCCGACGGTAGATACACGGTTCGGAGCAATACCGTACATTTCAATCAGCTTGGCTTTTACTGCTGCCGCGCGACGATCAGACAGACCCTGGTTGTACTGGTCAGAACCGCGTGAATCGGTATGACCCTCCAGAACCAGTTCGATATCGTCATGTACTTTCATGGCGTTGGCAATTGCCTGCAGCTCGTCGCCGTAGATCGCACGCACCACAGCCTTGTCGAATTCAAATTCAACGTTCAGGCGTACGGTAATAGTGCGAACTTCCGGTTCAGCAACCGGAGCTGGGGCCGGAGCTGGAGCTGGAGCCACTACCACTGGTGCCGGTGGGTTGAAGTAATAATTGATAGCCAGGTTCAATGCGCCGTCATTAACACCTTTCTGGCCTTCGCGGATTTTGTGCAGTACGCGCACATCAGAGCGAAATTCCCAGTGATCACTAAGCATTTTTGACAGACCAAGGCCTACCGCGGCCTGATGAGTATGTTGCTCGTCATTGCGCAGGTTAGGGTCTTCATCGAGATCAAAATAGGAAACACCCAACACGAAGTAAGGTCTCCAGCTCGAGGTGTCATCACCAAACCAGCGTATGTAGTCAAGTTTGGCAACGTCCATATCGTCACCGGACACTTCACGACCCACGCCAAACTCCAGGGCCCAGTCGTTGGAGAAACGGTAACCCAGATTAATACCGCCAACCACTGCATCGTGGTGCCCGCTGAAAACGCGATCGCTATCGAGGTAGTAACCCGTGATAGAAGGCCCCATATACAGGCCTTCGTTTGCGCCTGCTGTCAGCGTCGTAGCCAGCAGCGACGCACCTATAATTCCCATCATTTTGTTGCGCATAGTTTTTCCCCTCTTTGTTAAGCAATGTTGAGCGTGTGAATACCTTTCAACGCACTCTACGCAATCCATCTCCGTGATCCCGCAGATTCGCGGCCGCCTGTATAATACCCGACAGGACGAGAGTCAAGAGAAATTTCACGCTCGGGCAGTTTAGCACATAATCAGAGCCCTATTACCACCGTTTAAGCTCCACAGGGAACCCAGCTCTCATTGCGGTGGAGCCACAGCCTTCTCCCCCAGGCTGAGTCTACGCTCCTCAATGACCGCATGCCAATGGGCCGGGCCGGTGCGATGCACCGATTCACCGGTACTATCTACGGCGACGGTAACGGGCATATCCCTGACCTCAAATTCGTAGATTGCCTCCATACCCAACTCCGGAAAAGCCACGACTCGCGCTGCCACAATCGCTTTCGACACCAGGTAAGCCGCACCTCCCACCGCCATCAGATAAACCACTTTATTATCGCGAATGGCATCAATCGCCGCCGCACCCCGCTCCGCCTTGCCCACCATACCAATCAAACCGGTGCGCTCCAGCAGGGTGCGCGTGAACTTGTCCATGCGGGTCGCGGTGGTGGGTCCGGCGGGGCCGACCACCTCATCACGCACCGGGTCGACCGGACCGACGTAGTACATGAATCGGTTGCGCAGATCCACCGGCAGCGTTTCGCCCGCGGCGAGCAGATCCACAATCTTCTTATGGGCCGCATCCCGTCCGGTCAGCAACTTTCCGCTCAGGAGAACCGTTTCACCCGCTCGCCAATCCTGAATATCCCCTTGCGTAATTTGGTCGAGGTTAACACGGCGCACACCATCGCCTACCTCCCAGGCGATGTCCGGCCAGTCTGACAGATCCGGAGGCGTGAACCGTGCCGGGCCGCTGCCATCCAGGCTAAAGTGCATGTGACGAGTAGCCGCGCAATTGGGAATCATAGCTACCGCTTTATTGGCTGCATGGGTGGGGAAATCTTTCACTTTGACATCCAGCACAGTAGTCAGACCACCCAGACCCTGGGCGCCAATACCCAACCCGTTCACTCTGTCGAATAATTCCAAGCGTAGCTGCTGCGCTCGATTAACGGCGCCACGTGCCTGCAAATGTTGTATATCAATCGGATCGAGCAACGCCTCTTTGGCCAGTAACATGGCCTTTTCTGCCGTGCCGCCGATGCCAATCCCCAACATCCCCGGTGGACACCAGCCAGCCCCCATTTTGGGCACCTGTTCCACTACCCAGTCGACCACAGAGTCGGACGGATTGAGCATGGCAAACTTGGCTTTAGCCTCTGACCCACCGCCTTTGGCGGCAACATGCACCTCGACAGTGGTACCCGGTACGATATCGTAGTGAATCACCGCCGGAGTATTGTCGCCGGTGTTGCTGCGTGCGCCATCCGGATCAGCAAGAATCGACGCGCGCAGAACGTTGTCGGGATTCTGATAAGCCTGGCGTACACCAGCATTGATTGCGTCGCTGAGCGCGCCTTCGCCCTGCCACCGCACTTGCATACCTATCTTCACAAAGACCGTAACAATGCCCGTGTCCTGACATATGGGCCGGTGACCCAGAGCGCACATTCTCGAGTTCACCAGAATTTGCGCCAATGCGTCCCGCGCGGCGGGTGATTCCTCGCGTAGATACGCATCGTGCACGCCCTTAATAAAATCCACTGGGTGGTAATAAGAAATAAATTGCAGGGCGTCGGCAACGCTGGAAGTTAAATCGTCCTGACGAATCATTGTCATATCCGAGATCCTGTGTGAACACCTGGGGTTAATGCCGCGGGTGAATACTCTGGCAGAAGCGCCGAGTCTGTGAGATTAACTGCTTCTTACAGACTCGGCAGGCAGGGTCCCTGACCAAACCGAGCAGTCACAGAATGGTTACTGGGTCGCCATACTGCGGCGAATTTCTTCCAGCTGCTGATTGGTCTGGCGACGAAATGCATCAATGGAGCGAATCGCCTCCTCATTGTTAGCCACCCTGCTCTGGAACGTGGTTTGCAACTGCTGGGAGGATTTTTCCAGCGCCACAATTTTGTTAAGTCCCGCCTGCAAGCGATTTTGTAATTCCTCTATTTGTGCAGTAAGCGCCAGAGATCCGGAACTGATGTCGGTAACTTTAGCCAGGGCCTGTTCCACCTTTATCTTTTGCGCGGCAATGGCTTGCTCGAGTTTTTTGGCCGCCTGCCCCTGCTTTTCCGTCGAGGCCTGTAAATCGCTTATGGCCTGCCGATTGCGTTCATTGGCGACCACCCATAGTTTTTTGATTTCCGACCACTGCTTATCCAACTGCTCGGAATGCGCCTTTATTTGTACGGACAAGGCCGTTCCCGACTGGTTCAACGATTCGTCGGTGAACTCTATTTTGGCGGCCAATTCATCAAACCGTGCGGTCAGCGCCGTCTGCGCCTGACTCTGCTGCCACGCAAACCCACCGATCCCAAGCAGGGCCAGCAGCAATACCGCTATCATCAGTTTCACGCCGCCGCCGGTTTGGCTGCCACCCCCAGCTCCGCTGGAGTGCTCATCCCGGACAGTGCGCCGTTGGTAATCGGGTTTTTCATCCCGCCCTTCATGCGTATCCAGGCGGTCTTCGCGCTCAGCCACGAATGGCCCGCGGCGATTTGATCCTTTATCACTCATTGTCGACTGTTCCAGACTGTGGGGGTGCGCAATTATACACCGAGCCAAATTTGACCTACAAAAAAACCGGCGGTATCGCCGGTTTTTTTGACCTGCCAGATCGGGCTATCACGCCCGCTGTGTCACAAAAGTACCAGCAGTGCGACGACCACTACAGTCAGCCCGATGCTACTGTGTATTACACCCTTGACCGTGGTCATGGGGCCCTGCTTACCCATTAACCCGTTGACCTCGAGGGCCGCAACCACCGCTAGCGCGGCATACAGGCCCGCACCGCCGCCACTGGCGCTCAGCAGATGATCAGCACCGTAACCGACATGGGGAGAAGCCAGCATGCAATACGCCATGGGCGCCGAAAACAGGGTATTGGTGCGCGAAGCCAGCAGCGCCTTGGCACCAGCGGCAGGCGCGTCACCCGCCGTCATGCCCAGCGCGATTTGCTGGGCGGGCCAGATCACCAGCCAGACATTGAGAAACATCAGAGTACCCAGGGTCGCACCGACAACGATGTAGTCGTTCATCACATTGCCGCCCTGTACGCCCATCAGGAGCACCCGACCGGTCAGAAAAGTAAACATGGCGCCCCAACGGAACCACCACAGCGCGCGCGGGGCAAGTTTGGCTTTGGCGTCGCTAAGCGCTTCCGGGCCCGCTTCCTTAAAGTAGGCCCCCTGAATAAAATTAAAGTAATACAAAACCCCGATCCAGGTGATACCAAACAGCAAGTGTCCCCAGCGAAACAAGAAATTCAGATAGTCCATCGAAAGAAAATTATCCATCGTTTTCACCCTGTGTATTATTGGTTGATTGTGCCGTTGCCCGGCCGCACCAGAATGACGGCGTAGCAAACCCGTCGCAGCCCTTTATTCTAGTCATAAACGCGGCGTAAAAAAACCACTAACGAGTAATCGTTGAATTTGCCCTGGCAAATGACAATTCGCCACGACCCTGGAATGGGGGTGTTGACCATCACGTATGGCCCTTGCCCATAAAAAAAGCCCCGCTATCGCGGGGCTTTCCTGGCGCTGGAGGAAGAGTCGGCTTACATCATACCGCCCATGCCGCCCATGCCACCCATACCGCCCATGCCACCCATGCCACCCATGCCACCCATGTCGGGTACACCGCCGCCAGCAGCGTTATCGTCCTTGGTATCGCAAATCATGGCTTCGGTAGTAATCATCAGGCCAGCTATGGATGCCGCACCCTGCAGTGCAGTACGCGTTACCTTGGCCGGATCGAGAATACCCATTGCAAGCATATCGCCATATTCGCCAGTGGCGGCGTTGTAACCGTAGCTACCTTTGCCCTTTTTGACGTTCTCGGCAATGATCGAGCCTTCCTGGCCGGCATTTTCAACGATCTGGCGCAGAGGCTGCTCCATGGCACGGCGAGCAATACGAATACCCACATCCTGATCGTTGTTGTCGCCCTTGAGGTTTTCGATCGACTTGAGCGCGCGAATCAGAGCCACACCACCACCTGCGACCACGCCTTCTTCAACCGCAGCACGGGTTGAGTGCAACGCATCTTCGACGCGGGCTTTTTTCTCTTTCATCTCAACTTCAGTTGCCGCGCCCACTTTGATAATGGCCACGCCACCGGCCAGCTTGGCCAGACGTTCCTGCAGTTTCTCGCGATCGTAGTCGGAACTGGTGTCTTCGATTTCGGCACGAATCTGTTTGACGCGGGATTTGATATCATCCTCAGTGCCTTTGCCATCAATAATCGTAGTGTTTTCCTTGGTCATGCTGATGCGCTTGGCCTGACCGAGGTGCTCCAAAGTAGCGCTCTCCAGATCGAGACCCACTTCTTCAGAAATCACCGTGCCGCCAGACAGAATGGCCACGTCCTGCAACATCGCCTTGCGGCGATCGCCAAAACCCGGAGCCTTGCAGGCAGCAACCTTAACGATGCCACGCAGATTGTTCACCACCAGTGTCGCCAGGGCTTCGCCTTCAACGTCTTCGGCGATAATCATCAGCGGTTTGCCCGCTTTGGCTACCGCTTCCAGCAGTGGCAGCATTTCGCGAATATTGGAGATTTTTTTGTCGAGCAGGAGAATGTACGGGGATTCCATTTCCACGCTCATGCTTTCCTGATTATTAATAAAGTACGGGGACAGATAACCGCGATCGAACTGCATGCCCTCCACGATATCCAGCTCGTTTTCCAGGCCGGTGCCTTCCTCGACGGTAATCACGCCTTCTTTGCCTACCTTGTCCATTGCCTCGGCAATGATTTCACCGACCTGGGTATCGCTGTTGGCGGAGATAGAACCCACCTGTGCGATTTCCTTGCTGTCGGTACAGGGCTTGGCGATTTTGCGAATTTCTTCGACCACCACCGCTACCGCCTTGTCGATACCGCGTTTCAGATCCATCGGGTTGAGACCCGCAGCAACGGCTTTCAAACCTTCGCTGACAATGGATTGCGCCAGTACTGTTGCAGTAGTGGTGCCATCGCCCGCTTCATCGGACGACTTGCTGGCCACTTCCTTGACCATTTGCGCGCCCATGTTCTGGAACTTGTCCTTCAGTTCGATTTCCTTCGCCACCGATACACCGTCTTTGGTAACGGTAGGGGCGCCGAACGCCTTATCCAAAACCACATTGCGCCCTTTGGGGCCAAGGGTAATTTTAACGGCATCCGCCAGGATATTAACGCCTATCAGCATTTGCTGGCGGGCCTTGTCGCCAAATTTCACGTCTTTTGCAGCCATGATCTTGTTCCTTCTAATGTCTCAAATTCTTAAATGGATTAACTTGCGTCGACAGACTTCGATGACCTGGTCTTCGCAGACCCGACCCGCGAGATACTAGTCTTCGAGAACGCCGAAAATCTCGCTTTCGCTCATGATAATCAACTCGTCGTCACCATCTTTGATGGTGTTATTGGCGTAGCCACCAAAAATAACCTTGTCGCCAACTTTTACAGACAGAGGCACTATTTCACCACTCACCAGCATGCGACCGTCACCAATCGCTACTATTTCACCTTTATTGGGTTTTTCTTTGGCCGATCCAGGAAGCAGAATACCGCCAGCGGTCTTCTCTTCTTCAGCATTACGGCGCACGACAACGCGGTCGTTTAAGGGACGAATCTTCATCTCTACTCTCCACCTGACTAAA
>JBFIHG010000014.1:0-50381 GCA_041601945.1 Porticoccaceae bacterium
ATTGTTTGCCGCAATACCTGATTGGCATTGGCGACCTGGAGGGACCGGAAGAGGTCTGGTTGCAAATTGAGCGCTATAAATTTGCCAACAATACGGCGTTGGCGGAACACATTATGAACTTCGGTTTCGACAACGGCTTCGACTGGGCGGTGGCGAAATCGCTGACTGTTGATCACGGCACGATGTTGCCCATACACCAGTCGGTGAAACCTCGGGAAAGCGGCATGCAGGTCATTCCGGTGTACACCGCCGCCGGCGTTACGCCGTTATTGCGGCCGCGCCGCGCGTATCAGTTGGGCGAAATGATGGGCGCTGCGGTGCAGGCGTGGCACAAGGATGAGCGAGTGGCAATCCTCGGTACCGGCGGTATCAGTCACTGGGTGGGGTCGGCGCAAATGGGGCGGGTCAATCAGGAGTTCGATCAGATGGTGCTCGGCCATGTGGCGGCAGGCAACGCCGAGGCACTGATTAACCTCAGTGACGAATACGTTGTTGAAAATGGTGGCAACGGCGCGCTGGAAATTCGCAACTGGCTGGTGGCCATGGGCGCTATGCAGGCCAGTGGTGCCGAATTGCTGTGTTACGAACCAATTCCGGAATGGATTACCGGTTGTGGCATTGCCGAACTGAAGGGTGCTGCCTGATGGCACTGGCGAGCACTCTGGCTGACGCTTCTGCGCTGCGCTACGAAGTGGAGGAGCTGCTGTACGACTACGTGCAGACCATTGACGACGATCGTCTTGAGGAGTGGCCAGATTTTTTTGTGGACGATTGCGAATACATTATTATTCCCCGGGAAAATACTGATCTGAATCTGCCGGCGGCGATTATATTTTGCGACAGCAAGGGTATGTTGCACGACCGTATCGTGGCGTTGCGCAAGGCCAACATTTATCCCGAACACTACAGCCGGCATATCGTCAGTAACATGCGCGTCACCGCTGCGCAGGATGGTGTGATTCGCGCCGAGGGTAATTATCTGGTGCTACAAACTCGTATGGACGGCGATACAAAAATTTATAACGCCGGAAAATACGTGGACGAAATCGTGCGCGTGGACGGCCAGCTTAAATACCGGAAAAAGACCTGTATTTTTGATACCCACCGTATTCAGACGCTGCTGGTAACACCCATTTAACCTTTCGCGAACAGGAACAAAGCATGAGCGCATCAAGATTTGCTGGCAAGTCCGTGATCGTGACCGGCGCGGCTCAGGGTATTGGCCGCGCCTGTGCGCTACGCTTTGCCGCGGAGGGCGCCCGCGTAACCGTGGCGGACAGGGCGCAGGCCCAGGCGCAGCAGGTGTTGGCGGAAATCGAAGCGGCTGGCGGCGAGGGTCGCGTCAGCATTGTCGATCTGGAAACCAGTGCGGGTGCGCGGGAATTGATGGAGCAGGTGCAGGAAGCCTATGGCCGCATCGATGTGTCGGTACACAATGTGGGTGGCACCATCTGGGCGAAACCGTTCTGGGAGTATCCCGACGAGCAAATTGAAAAAGAAATCCAGCGCTCCCTGTGGCCGACCCTGTGGTGTTGCCGGGCGGTTATTCCGTACATGATAAAACAGAAAGCTGGAGCCATTGTTAATGTGGGGTCGGTCGCCACCCGGGGTGTTAACCGGGTACCGTATTCCGCAGCCAAGGGCGGCGTGCAGGCCATCACCACCTGTCTGGCCATGGAGCTGGCGGATTACGGGGTGCGGGTTAATTGCGTGGCGCCCGGTGGGGTGGATGTCGGTGAGCGGGCCATCCCGCGCAATGTGAGCGCGCTGACCGAGGTGGATCGCCTCGGCATGCAGGGCGTATACGATCAGACGTTGCGGGATACACCCATGCAACGCTTTGGTACCCCGGACGAAGAGGCCGCGGCGATCACCTTCCTCGCCGCCGATGAGGCGTCCTACATTACCGGGCAAACCCTGTATGTTGCCGGCGGTGGCATCGGCTAAGTTGAGCCGCCCGGTATATTCGCAGTTAGCTGGCGGAATCGATGGCCCTGGCCTTGCCCCACACCCAGACGCCCGTGGCGATGATAATCAAATGAATCACCAGGGTGATCATTGCCAGCGGCACCGCTTCATAACCCATGGCGCTGTAGATGTCCCAGATGCCAAACAGGGTTTCCGTCAGCAGTACGATGGGAATCAGCGCGGCGTAGTAGCGCAGCGGTTGGCGCGAACCGACCAGTAGCACCACGCCAATGGCGGCGAGACCGAGACCCACGATTAGCCAGGCATCGAGCAGTAACTGAAATATCGGTTCGCCCTGATACAGTTCGACACCGGGGTACATACCCGCCATTTGCGGGCCCCACACGGAGGGCCACAGCAACAACAGATTCAGTAAATAAAAAATGCCGATTGAGATCATCCAGATACGCAGCGCTTTCATAGGTTCTCCGTTTATTTTAAGTACAGTGATGATAATATACTCAATTACAAATTAAATCGTCGTGAGTGTCCATAGGCAATTCCGGCGCAGTAACCAGATTACTTAACAGGAGCGATTCCATGGCAAATCAGGGCTTACTACAGATTAACGATATCAAAGGCGCATGGGCGATTATCCCTACGCCTGCGAAAGAAGGGGCGAGCGACTGGCGCATGACGGATACCCTCGACCTCGACGAAACCGCGCGGGTGGTGGATGAGTTAATCAAGTCAGGGGTAAACGGCATTTTGTCCATGGGTACGTTGGGGGAGTGCGCGACCCTGACCTGGGACGAAAAAAAGCGATTGATGACGACCATGGTGGAGAGCGCGGCGGGCCGCGTGCCGATTTTTGTGGGTACCACGGCGCTCAACACGCGAGATACCATTGAGCAAACCAAATTTGCCTACGATATCGGCGCCGACGGCACCATGCTGGGAGTGCCGATGTGGTGCGCGCCGAGTACCGATGTAGCGGTACAGTTTTACAAGGATGTGGCGGGGGCGGTACCGAATATGAATATCGCTATCTATGCCAATCCAGAAGCGTTTAAATTCGATTTTCCGCGTCCTTTCTGGGCTCAGGTGGCGCAGCTGCCTCAGGTGGTAACGGCTAAATATATTGGTGTTGCGACGCTGGCTCTCGACCTGATGCTGACCCAGGGCAAAATCAAGTTTCTGCCGATCGACTTTGATTACTATGCGGCGGCGCGTATTGATGAATTTGTGGACGCGTTCTGGAGCAGCGGCGCGGTCTGTGGTCCGACGGTTACTCTTAAATTGCGGGATCTGGTGATAGATGCCCGTAAAACCGGCGACTGGAGCAAGGCCAAGGCGTTTAGCCAGCGCCTCGCGCCCACCGCCGCACCGTTATTTCCCAACGGGAGTTTCAAAGAATTTTCTACCTATAACATCGGTCTGGAGAAGGCGCGCATGAATGCCGCGGGCTGGATGAAAGCCGGCCCGGTGCGTCCGCCTTATCACATTGTTCCGGAGCAATACCTGGCGGGCGCGCGCCAGTCCGGTGAAATGTGGGCGGCTATTCATCGCGAGCTGAGCGACGGCTAAGCGGGGACTTATTTATCCTGCCATGTCAGCGTAGAGGCTTAAGCTAGAGTGGCCGCCGATCGCGCGGCCCATATCAAGGCCATGATTCTGCTCAACGCTACCTGCCTGTTATGGGCCGGTAATCTGTTGTTTGGGCGTATGCTGCGGGAGTCCATCGGCCCCCTGTTTATTGTTGCGGTGCGCACCCTGGTGGGTAGCCTGGTGTTCGCCGCGGTAATCTGGTTTTTTGGGCGGCGAGACCTGTATAAACGCATCACCGATTGGCCCGCCGTGCTGGGCATGGGCCTGTGCGGCGTTATTCTGTTTCAGGTGCTGTTTTACTATGGGCTGCGTTACACCACGGTTTTTAACGCCAGTATCATCAACAGCTTTATTCCAATGGCGACCGCGCTGCTGGCGCTGATCTTTTTTGGCGAGCGGTTGCGCTGGAATCAGTGGCTGGCGGTACTGGTCACCATGATCGGTATTGGCTGGATTATGGGCAAGGGCAGTATCGATGCATTACTTGCCCTGCGCTTTAATATCGGTGACTGGTTGATTCTCGGTGCGGTGTTTTCCTGGGCGATCTACGGCATGCTGGGTAAACGGCTGATGGGGCAGTTGACGGCGATGGAGGTTACCGCCCTGGGAATGCTTGTTGCGGTACTTCCAGTCCTGCCGCTGGCGGTGTGGGAGAGCACCGTGATTACGCCGCACATCGACAGTTTTGTAGTGTTCGCCCTGGCGTTTATCTGTATCGGCCCAACCATTCTGTGCCTGTTCTGGTGGAACCGCGGGGTGCAACTGATCGGTCCGGCTCACGCCTCCATTTATATGAATCTCATTCCGATCTACGCTGGTGTCATGTCGTATTTCTTTCTGGGTGAACCCCTTGGGCAATATCATCTGGTGGGCGGCGCCATGGTGGTGGGTGCCAGTTTTTATGTGGGACTGTCCGCGATTCGCCGAGGCCAGTCCTAGCTGCCCCGGCGCACCATGCAGATACCTCAGGCGTTAACGTCTACCACCACCCGCCCTTTGATTTTTCCGGCCAGAATTGCGCCGGCAATCTCGGGGACTTTGGACAGTGGTTCGACCCGGTAAATCTTTTCCAGTAGCTTCAGATCAATAAGCTCGGCGAGCGCGTCCCATGCCCGCTGCCGACGCGCCAGGGGTGCCATCACTGAATCGATACCGCGCAGGGTCACACTGCGCAAAATAAACGGCATTACCGTGGTGGGTAAATTAGGGCTACCCGCCAGACCGCAGGCCGTGACGATGCCGTCGTATTTGGTTTGTGCCAGCACTGAGGCGAGGGTAGTGTCGCCCACTGCGTCAACCGCCGCGGCCCAAACTTCTTTTTCCAGGGGGCCCGGCGCACGCGCCAGCTGATCGCGAGGAATAATGTCGGTGGCGCCCAGTGATTCCAGCAATGGACGAGCATCTTCCACACGGCCAGTGCTGGCGGTCACCTGGTAGCCCAGTTTGGACAGCAGCATAATCGCCACAGTGCCCACACCACCGGCGGCGCCGGTGACGATGATGGGACCATCTCCCGGTTTCACACCGTGGTCCTGAATCGCCAGCACACACAGCATGGAAGTGTAGCCGGCGGTGCCGATGGCCATGGCCTGTTCGAAGCTGAAAGCCTGGGGTACGCGCACCAGAAATTCTGATTTCACCCGTTGTTTCTGCGCGTAACCGCCCCAGTGTCTTTCGGAAAGACCGTAGCCGTTAACCAGTACCCGGTCGCCGGGTTTGAATTCTGCATTGCGGGATTCGACCACGGTGCCTGCCAGATCGATACCGCCCACCATGGGAAATTTCTGACAGATCGGCAATGTGCCGGTCATGGCCAAACCATCTTTGTAGTTGACGGTGGAGTAGGCGACATCCACCAGCACCTCTTCGTCGGGCAGGTCGGTCAGACTCAGTTGTTGCAATTGCGCGCTAATTTTGCCGTCAACTTTGTTGGCGACCAGCGCATTGAATGTATTTGACATGATGAAAGGCCTTGGTTGAAAAGTGGGAGTTAATCGACAACGATTTGCGCGTAGCGCCCCTGATAAAAGCCAAGGGGGGTGCGATCTTTTTTATCGAACGCGACCACACGACCGACAATAATCACGTGGTCGCCGCCTTCGTAACGCATTTCGGTTTTGCATTCAAAGCGGGTCATATAATCGTCCAGCAACGGCACGTTGCCACTACCTTTGCTGTAATTGAGTTCGCCGAATTTGTCGATTTCCTTGGTGGCGAACAGGGTGGATACGTTTTCCTGTCCGCTGTGCAGCACGTGAATGGCAAACTCGGTCGCTTCGTTAAAGGCTTCAAAGCTGTTAGCGTTGCGGGCTACGCTCCACAATATTAGCGGTGGATCGAGGGACACCGAGGAAAAACTGTTTGCTGTCATACCCACGGGTTCGCCATCCGCGTCGCAGGCGGTTACCACGGTAACTCCGGTGGGAAAGCCGCCCAGGGCGGTGCGAAATTCGCGAGGATCGATAGCGGCCATAATATGGGTAAACTCCCTCAACTGGTGGTACGGCAAGCGCCAAATAATACAGAGTTGGTTTCAATAAAGCGAACCGGGAGTGAACCGTTGGTACGCGCATTCAGACTCTTTACGGGCTGTGCGCCGCTGGCACGGAAACCGGCAGGTCAGGGGTTAGCCAGCACTGCGGGACGTTGCGACACACGCCCGTACCAGGCTTTCAGATGTGGGCAATTTTCTGGAATGGAGGCTTTGATCCAACCGGCAAAATCGCAGGTCACCAGTGTTGTAATATCTGCTACGGAGTAAAAGTCCCCGGCCACATATTCGTTATCGGCCAGACGTTGGTCGAAATCCACGAAGAAATTTTGCAGACGCGCCTTGCCGCGCTCCGCCAGTTCTGGAATCTGTGCATAGCCGTGGGGTCCCACCACGGCGCGCTCCGAAAATCCCGGTGTGGTATTGCGAAAGGCGTCGGCCACCGCGGTTAAACCGTTCATGGCAGCGAGGTGATCCCACATTTCTACGCAGGCTTTTTGGACAGGTGATGAGCCCAGCAGCGCTGGGTTGGGGTGGATTTCCTCGAAATAGCGCTGAATGCCTCGAATCTGGCTGATACAGGTGCCGTCGTCCAGTTCCAGCATGGGCACATCGCAGGCGGGATTTTTGGCGCGGTACTCCGGTGTCAATTGTTGCCGTTGCATCAGATCTACGGTGACCCGTGGAATATCGATACCTTTCTCCGCGAGAAAAATATTGATGCGACGGGGGTTAGGTGCTTTTGGAAAGTCATAGAGTTGCATGGCGAGACTCCACGGGCTAGCGCATAATTTATTGCGGCGGTGTTAAGCACCACAAACGGTGCGGCGTAAAATTGTAGACTGCTGATTCCACAATATAGCACAGCGGTTAAACTGCGCTCTACGGGGCGGTTAAATACCGCTGCCAAATACTCTACTATGGCGGTTCTGCAGCAACGGAATACCACTATGTCTGACGGGCGCTCCAGGGATCCGTTGGCGGGGCTCTCAGGTGATTTTTCTAACCTGTTGCAACAACGTTACAGCCGTCAGTTGCTGCTGCCCGGTTTTGGCTTTGACGGCCAGGAAAAATTGCGGGCAGCTACCGCGCTGGTCCTCGGCGCGGGTGGCCTGGGGTGCGCCGCCTCTCAATATCTGGTCGCTGCTGGAATTGGGCGTCTGGTGCTGGTGGATTTCGATACCGTAGAGCTAAGTAACCTGCAGCGTCAGATATTGTTTACCGAGGCGGATATTGGGCACTCCAAGGCTCGCTCGGCAGTCGCCCGGCTACAGGGGTTAAACCCGCACACCGACCTGCATGCCATAGAGCAGCGCCTTGATGACGAGGCCTTGCAGGAACAAATTTCTGCCGCCGCGGTGGTCCTCGATTGCAGTGACAATCTGGCCACCCGTGAGCAATTAAACCGGTTGTGCTGGCGAGCCAAAGTGCCGTTGGTGTCGGGCGCCGCCATACGCATGGAGGGTCAGTTGTCAGTATTTCCCATGACGGCTACCGACCCCTGTTATCAATGTTTTAGTCATCTTTTTGGTGAACAAGAGCTTAGTTGTATGGAGGCGGGCGTGCTGGCTCCCGTGGTTGGCATAATCGGCAATATGCAGGCGTTGGAGGCGATCAAGGTGATTGCTGGCGTGGGCAAACCGATAGCTGGCAAAGTACTGATGTTCGACGGGGCGCCTGGAGAGTGGCACAGTTTTGAATTACATAAGTGGGTGGACTGTCCGGTGTGCGCTGGCTCCGCACAGATCGATTTGGTCGGCGGTGCAACATGAGTGATCTGTTGCCCATTGAGCAGGCGCGGGCGCGTATGCTGGCAGCGGTGCAGGCTGTCGATGTCAGTGAAATGGTTGCGCTACCGGATTTACCGGGGCGTATTCTGGCGGATGATGTGGTGTCACCCTGCGCGGTACCGCCCACCGATAATTCCGCGATGGACGGCTACGCGTTGCGCTGCGCTGATCTCGCCGCAGCAACCGCTTTTCGGGTAGTGGGTCAAGCACTGGCCGGGCAGCCGTTCATGGGAGTCGTTGCACCGGGGGAATGCGTATTGATTACCACCGGTGCGGCCATCCCCAGCGGTGCCGATACCGTGGTTGTGAAAGAACAGGCGCAGGTGAGTGGTACAGCGAGTGACAAATTTAAAACGCCGACGGTGCGTTTTAATGAGAGCGTAACTGGGCAACAGCAAGCGGGGCAAAATATTCGCCGTGCCGGGGAGGATATTGCGCTGGGTCAGACGCTGTTCGCGGCGGGACATCGCTGCGGGCCGATCGATCCGGGTCTGCTGGCCTCTGTAGGTCGGCGCGAGGCGCGTGTAACACGTGTTTTAAAAGTAGCCCTGTGCGCAACTGGCAGCGAATTAATTTCCCCGGGAGAACCCCTTGCGGCGGGGCAGATTTACGAAAGTAACCGTTACTTTCTTACCGCCATGTTGCAACGGCTGGGGGTGTGCGTGATTGATCTGGGGGTAGTGCCGGACCACCCGCAATTACTTCGGCAGGCTTTTGTGCGGGGTGCGGCAGAAGCGGACGCACTGATCGTTACCGGCGGTGCGTCGGTCGGCGAGGCGGATTATACGCGCACACTACTGGGAGAACTCGGCGCTGTGGATTTCTGGAAAGTTGCCATTAAACCGGGCAAACCATTTTTGTTTGGCACCTTACAACAGGCGATGTTTTTTGGATTACCGGGTAACCCGGTTTCTGCGCTGGTCACCTTTCACCAGCTCGTAGTGCCGACCCTGCAAAAAATGCAGGGTGCCACCGCCACTGCGCCGATAATCTTGCAAGCGACAACCACCACAGCTATGGCTCGCAATCGCCTGCGCCTCGACCTGCAACGGGGCTGGCTGCAATCCGGTCAAAATGGGTTGCCCGTGGTGAGCCCAGACCCACAGCAGGGATCCGGAGTGTTGAGCGCCATGAGTCGCAGCAACTGTTTTATTTTACTGGAGCCGGGAGAGCAGGCCGTTGCTGCTGGGGCAGTTGTATCCGTACTGCCTTTCGATGGGTTGCTGATGTGATGGCATTGTGGGGGTGGCGAGTATTTTGCCGGGCCACCACAGCCGGATTGCGCAACACTGGGGACGACGAGGCGTGATCACGTTTGAGTACGAACATCGCATGCCGCAACGGGTGGAATACGTTAACGGTGTGTACGAATTACATTGCCTCAAACAGTTGCGTGTCCAGGAACGCGAAATTTTATACTGCCTGGGCGACGCCGAGCTGGACAATTCCTGTTGCGGATTAATCGGCGTGAGTTACGCACTGGTTATTGGTGAGATCGTCACACAGGCGGTGCGCAAAACCCCGGACGGGAACCGTGTTTCGCTGATGCGTCAAATACAGGACGCGCAAATCGAGCACAGTATTCGCACGGCATTACTCGAACGGGAAAATATATCGGACGTTAATTTTTATGTGCCGATTACCGACTCTGGTCGCCTTGACCAGAGTCGCATCTAGGCTGCTCTGGATAATCTTAACGGGGCTGCATACGAATACCGCCATCCATACGTATGCACTCGCCATTGATATAGGAATTTTCCACAATACTCGCGGCCAGATGGGCAATTTCCGCGGGCTTCCCCAACCGCTTTGGATACAGCACGCTCTGCGCCAGAGATTCCCTGACATTTTCTGGCAGGGCACCAAGCAAAGGTGTTTCGATCAGTCCAGGCGCAATCGTGTTGACACGAATTCCATAGTCCGCAAGGTCCCTGGCGATGGGTAGCGTCATGCTGGTGATGCCGCCTTTACTGGCGCTGTAGGCCGCCTGGCCGATCTGACCTTCGTAGGCGGCTACCGAAGCGATGTTGATAATCACGCCGCGCTCCTGCCCGTCCGGCAAGTCATTCTTGGCCATCTGCTCGGCGGCCAGACGCAGTACGTTGAACGTGCCCACCAAATTGATCTGAATAATTTTGTTGAAATCGGCGAGGGGAAATGGCCCTTTTTTGCCATAGGTTTTTATCGCGTTGCCGACGCCAGCGCAGTTGACACAAATATGTATTGCACCAAAAGTAGCCATGGTTTTATCGATAGCTTGTTGTACGGACTGTTCATCGGTGACATTGACCTTGCAGAAAATAACCGCATCCCCCAGCGCGGCGGCGATTTCGGCACCAGCGGTTTCGTTTAAATCGAAAATCGCTACCTTGCCACCTTCAGCGACAAATTTTTCGACGGTGCCTTTGCCCAGACCGGAGGCGCCGCCGGTAACGATGGCCACACTATTTTTTAACTGCATTTTTTTCTCCTGGTGATAAATTAATAGGTGTTTCTGTCAGCGGGTCCAGACTCTGGGAGAGTCTGGTTCCGGGTTAAATAGCGCCTGCGCACGCACCCTTAGCGACCCTGATTAAAGATAGCGCGCGCGATTATCTCGCGCATAATTTCAGAACTGCCGGCATAGATGCGCGAAATTCGCGCGTTAGTGTACATGCGACAGATTTCGTACTCTTCCATGTAACCCGCTCCACCGTGCAATTGCACGCCTTCGTCGGTCATGCGTCCTTCCAGTTCGCTATTGTACAGTTTAGCCTTGGCGGCCATATCGGCGGTGAGTTCGCCCCGGTTGTGCATTTCCACACATTTGTCCAGATAGGTTTGCGCGATGTCGATCTCTGCACGCAGCGTCGCCAGTTTAAAGCGGGTGTTCTGAAAATCGGCGATGGTTTGCCCAAATGCCTTGCGTTCCTGGACAAAGTCTCTGGTGATATCAAAGGCGCGCTGACAATTCGCAATATAGCCGGTGGCGCCTATCAACCGCTCTTCCGCCAGTCCCTGCATCAAATAATGCAGTCCCTTGTGAGGGTCACCCAGAACATTTGCTTTCGGAATTTTGACTTCGTTAAAAAATAGCTCGGCGGTGTCCTGGGCTTTGAGGCCCATTTTCTTGAGGTTGCGGCCGCGCTCGAAACCTTGCATGCCCCGCTCCACCAGGAACAGTCCGATATGGCGTGGATTGTCCGGGTTGGTTTTGGCGGCTACGATTACCAGGTCGCCGTTGATGCCGTTGGATATATAGGTTTTGGAGCCGCTCAGGACCCAGTGGTCCTGTTGCTCGTGGGCGCGGGTTTTCATGCCCGCCAGATCGCTGCCCACGTCCGGTTCGGTCATGGCGACGGCGAGAATGCATTCACCGGAAACACATTTAGGAATAAAGCGCGCTTTTTGCTCGTCGTTGCCGAAGTGTTTCAGATAGGGCGCTACCAGTCTGCTGTGCAGAGTGTGAAAGAAGCCGGCTTCGCCGTGGGTGGCGTCCTCCTCGATCATGATTTGCTGATAGCGAAAATCCTCAATTCCCAGGCCGCCGTACGCTTCGTCGGCCCAGGTCAGCAAATAACCTTGGGCACCCATTTTGGCAAACATTTCCCGGGGTACGATGCCCTGTTCTCGCCATATTTCCCGGTGCGGCACTACTTCTTGAAGCAAAAACTTTCGATACGCATCGCGGAACATGGTTTGTTCTTCGGTAAACAGGCTTTCCCTTTGCATATTCAAATTCCGGTGCGGGTGGGTCGGGGAGAGTTTAATCTACGTCTGTGCCGACTGTGATGCAATACGTAGCGCAACTATTTTGGACCAGTGGGTTCTGTCGCCAGTGGTGTTGTACTATGTGGTGCGGCGCTGCTTTGTCGCAATCAGTACAAACTGATGGTACCGCCGACTGTCACATCCCTGAACAAACGGACACGCAGTGAGACACTATGAACGCACGAGCGGTAATACTGATCAATTTAGGCTCCCCCGATGCACCTGAAACGGGCGCTGTGCGGCGCTATCTGAATCAATTTCTAATGGATCCCCAGGTGATTCAACTACCCTGGCTGCTACGCCGCCTGATCGTCAGCCTGTTGGTACTTCCGCGTCGACCCAAACAATCTGCCGCGGCCTACCGCAGCATCTGGTGGCAGAGCGGTTCGCCGCTGGTGGTGTTGTCGCAACGGGTAGAAAAAGCACTACAGCAGAAATTGAATATGCCTGTGGTCATGGCGATGCGCTATGGCAACCCAAGTATTGA
Organism: Porticoccaceae bacterium; assembly: GCA_041601945.1. GTDB lineage: Bacteria > Pseudomonadota > Gammaproteobacteria > Pseudomonadales > Porticoccaceae > JBFJKD01. The sequence continues at coordinate 12,035 of JBFIHG010000014.1, forward strand.
GCAGCAGTTGTTGCAGCTGGCGAAAAATGACGCCATCCGCGAACTGCTGGTGTTACCGATGTATCCACACTACGCGGACAGTACGGTGCACACCTCAATTCTCGAGGTACAACGGGTTATTCAGGCGCATCAATTACCCCTGGCGGTAACCGTTGTTCCGCCATTTTATGCGCAACCCGATTATATCGACGCGCTGGTCAATAGTGCCGAGGCCTGTCTGGCAAAAAACTACGACCATCTGTTATTCAGTTATCATGGGTTGCCGGAATCCCATTTGCGTAGCGCCGACCCCAGCGGCTCACACTGTCTGGCGAGGGCCGATTGCTGCGCCACGCCTGCGCCCGCCCACGCCACCTGCTATCGTCATCAGGTTTACGCAACCACGCGGCTTTTTACGCAGCGCGCCAAGATAGCGGACGATCGTTATTCCATCGCATTTCAGTCCCGACTGGGTCGCGCGCGATGGCTGGAGCCCAGCACTGAAAATAGTTTGCGCGGATTAGCGCAGCAGGGCGTAAAGCGTCTGGCTGTGATCTGTCCGGCGTTTGTTACAGATTGCCTGGAGACCCTGGAAGAAATTGGCATGCGCGGCAGAGAAATTTTTATCGAAGCCGGTGGCGAATCCCTGGAGTTGATTCCCTGTCTTAACGAACATCCCGACTGGTTAGAGGCGCTTGCCAACTGGTGCCAACAAGAATATCCAGCGCTTCCATCGCAATGAATATATTTGTACTCGATCGTAATATCAGAAAATGCGCCCAGTATCACTGCGACCAGCATGTGGTGAAAATGACGCTCGAAAGCGTGCAGATATTGTGCACGGTGTTAAATGAGCGGGGCGTTAAAACAGCTTACAAGTCCACCCACCCAAAGCACCCCTGCGTATTGTGGGCCGCAGCTTCGTCGGACAATTTTTTGTGGTTGCGGGAACTGGCCATGGAATTGAATCGGGAGTATCGCTATCGCTACGCAAAGACCTGCGATCACGGCGCCATTGCAGCACTTCCGGACACTTCCGCGGGCACCTGGTCGCACAGCGGTTTGACGGATTTCGTACAGGTTATGCCGGAGGAATATCGTTACAAAAATAATCCGGTGCGGGCCTACCGTGCGTTTTATCGCGGACAGAAAGCAGCGTTTGCGCGCTGGACAAAACGCCCGCCACCTGTGTGGATGATGTCGGTGTTAAATAACTCGTAGGGGTCCGTCGGGCTGGCAAGGAGCTCACGCACTTATTTCAGACGCGCCTGAACGCTGCGCCATTGTTCCGGCGTATTGATATTCAAAAATGTCGCATCGTTTAGCGGTGGTTTCAGGCTTGCCGGGTCCATAGTTATTGCGCCCAATACACGCAGGCAGGCGGCAATGGAGTGATCCGCGTCCGGTTGGGCGACGGTACGGCGCAGATAGTCTGCGGTGGTGGCGTGTAGAGGGAGTAGCAGCGGGAAAAAATAGTCCACATAGTGATGGGGCACGGTAACCTCACCTTGCGCCACCAGCTCGGTCAGGGCGCGGGGCTCCAGTAGCGGCATATCCACCGGTACGATCAATGCCAAGCGATCAGGATAAGCTTCCGCCAGCGTGTGCAGCGCGCCCAGCGGGCCGAGATCTGCGATGACGTCGGGCAACGACTGTGGTCCCGGTCCGCATACCAGTGTGTGTGCGATACCTGCGCGTTTCAGCGTGCGCTGCATCCATTCCAGCAGGGTGCCCCCGGCCACTGGCAGAAGGGCTTTCTCGCTACCCATACGCCGGGATTTACCCCCCGCCAGTATTGCGCCAATCAGTTTGTGGTTAGTCATCGATATGGCAATAACTGGTGTTGCTGTTGATGGTGATCGCTAACATGCCTGGGCACCCATAGAGCTATTGGGATTGGCGAGATCAACTACGTGGTCGCACAGTGCGGCGATTTGCTCTTCGTCGTGACTGACATACACCATCAGCATATTAAAACGCGCCGGCAGTTCGCGAATTTTCGGCAGCAACGCTTTGCGACTGGCGCTGTCGAGCGCGGTCAGCGGCTCATCCATTAGTAGCACCCGCGGTGCGTTGACCAGGGCGCGGGCAATCGCCACGCGCTGTTGTTCTCCTCCAGAAAGTTGCTGTACCGGGCTGGCCAGTAATTGCCTTAGACCGAGCCAGTCAATGACCTCGTCAAAGGCGAGGGTTTGATCGGAATGGGCGCGACGCTGTGCGAAACGCAAGTTGTCCCCAACATTGAGATGGGGAAATAGCCGGGCGTCCTGAAACACCAGGCCGACCTGCCGCTGTTGCGGTGGCAGATGTATGCCGCGGCTGCTATCCAGCCAGTATTCGTCGTCGCGCAACAGGGTGCCAGTGGCGCTGGGTTCGAGTCCCGCCAGGCAGCGCAGTAATGTGGTTTTGCCGCTACCGCTAGGTCCACTGATACCGTAAATGCCGGGCCCTTCGAAGCGCGCACACAGGTTGCTGCGAAACATGCCGCGCCGTTTGCTGGCAGGGCGCGACAACGCGACATCGATGGTCAGGCACGTCATATCCGATACTCCCGTCCCGGGCGCAGAGTACTGATCAGTAGTAACACCACGAAAGATGTCAGCAGCATGCCCGCTGCCAACCAGTGGGCGGCGCCGTAATTCATAACTTCAACGTGGTCAAATAGCGCAATGGACAACACGCGGGTTTCGCCGGGAATATTGCCGCCAATCATTAACACCACGCCAAATTCGCCAATGGTATGGGCGAAGCTGAGTCCGGCTGCGGTGAGAAAACTACTGCGGGTTACTGGCAATACCAGATTAAAAAACTGATCTGCAGGTTTTGCTCCCAGAGTCGACGCCACTTCCAGATACTGGCGGTTGAATTGCTCAAACCCGTTTAATAGCGGTTGCACTGCAAACGGCAGGGAATAAATAATCGAGCCTATTAGAATGCCGGTAAAGCTGAACGCCAGCGTATTGCCGCTAATTTGTAGCCACCAGTACCCGACAAAATGATCCGGGGAAAACAGCACCAGTAAATAAAACCCCAGCACGGTGGGGGGAAGAATAAGCGGCACCGCGACGATGGCCTCAATAACATTCTTCCAGCGACTGGGTGTGCGCGATAACCACCACGCCAGCGGCGTGGAAAACAGTATCAATAACAGCGTGGTTGCACCGGCCAGGGAGAGTGTTAGCCACACTGCCTGCCAGTCGCCCGCGGACAATATCGGCGCGTCAGCGGATATCATCGGTCTGTCCCCCTGGGGGGTGCTGAAATATAGCCCGCCGCGGCAATTTGTTGCTGGACGTCGGCGGACAATATAAACGCGGAAAATAATTTGGCTTCAGGCACACGTGGACTGCGCTGCAAGATCACCAGTTGTTGCTCAATCGGTGAGTGCAGGCTGACTGGCACAATCCACACTCCATGCTCGATTTCGAGCGAACGTAAATCCGACAACGCTACCAGACCGAGGCCGACATTGCCGCTGGCCACAAACTGCATAACCTGAGCAATAGTGTTGCCCTGAACCAGACGGCGGGGAGAATAAACGCGCCACAACTCGAGATGTTCGAGCACTTGTTGCGCGGCCGCGCCGTAGGGCGCCAATTGTGGATTGGCGATGGCGAGTTTGCCGGACCAGACACGTAGGGTTTGTTGGTCCACATTGGTGCCATCCCGTTGCCATAAGGCCAGCCGCCCCAGCGCATAGGTATGGCGGCTACCGGGTATTGCCAGCCCCTGGCTTTCGAGGCGTTCTGGACGTAGCCGGTCCGCGGACAAAAATAGATCCATCGGGGCGCCGTTCAGAATCTGACTGTAATGTGTGCCACTGGAGGCGGATATGATTTCCAGCTCGATACCGGTGCGTTGCAGGAATTGCACAGCCAACTGTTCGAGCAGGGGACGAAAATTACTGGCCACCGCAACACGCAGGGGTCCGCTGTGCATCGTCGGCGACGACGCCGCGTCGACGATGACGGGGATACATGCCAGTAGCAGGGTAATGATGACTACTTTAAAACGCGGAATCTTTAATCTCCGAAGCCGATATTTCACCCCCATTTTTTTGCGGCCTCGCAATCACTCGCGCGGGCGCTAACCCAGTGTTCACCTTCGGGGGTGCTTTCTTTTTTCCAGAAAGGTGCGCGAATTTTTAAATAATCCAGCAAAAATTCCGCCGCCTCGAAAGCCGCTTTGCGGTGTGCACTGGTAACGCCCACGAACACGATAGGTTCCCCGGGATACAGAGTGCCGACGCGATGCACAATGCTCAGAGGCCCGAGTGGCCAGCGGGCGCGCGCCTCGGCGGCAATGGTCGCCAGTGCCTTTTCGGTCATGCCGGGATAGTGCTCGAGAAATAGCTTGCTGACCGGGTTGTCGACTTGATCGCGCACCAGACCGATAAAGGTGACCACCGCGCCTTGATCGGCGTGGCCCTGCCTGGCTACCCGCGCAGTCAGTTCGTTGGTGAGCGCGCCGGGGTCGATAGGTGTTACCTGTACCGCGATAGTCATGGCGCCCTCAGCCACCGGTTACCGGTGGAAAAAAAGCCACTTCATCCCCGGCCGTTAAATAATGATTGTCGTCCCTGAGCACCTGGTTAACGGCTACTAATACCGATTGTTCGGCAAACAGCAAATGCCAGCGATCACCTTGCGCCGCCAGTTGGGATTTCAATTCAGCCACGGTGATGGATGTCGACAGGGGGAAATCAATTTTCCCACAGTTCAGCAGTTCTCGCAGTTGTGCGAACAGCAAAACTTTTATCACAACGTTGTCTCCACGCCATGGACGTTCCGTTGCCATTGCCCGGTTTTACCACCTTCCTTGGACAGTACCTGAATACCTTCGATAGTCATGGCGGGGTCGACGGCTTTACACATATCGAACAGGGTCAGCGCAGCGACCGAGACGGCGGTCAGTGCCTCCATTTCGACACCGGTTTTGCCGTCGAGTTTGCATAGCGCTTCGATGCGAATGCGGTGGTGGTCAGGTTGCAATTCAAACTGTACCTGCACGTTTGACAGCATCAGTGGATGGCACAGGGGAATTAATTCCGCGCAGCGCTTGGCGCCCTGAATGCCGGCAATGCGCGCGATGGCGAGTACATCGCCCTTGTGGTGGCCGCCATCGCGAATCAGCGCCAGGGTAGCGGGTTGCATCACCACAAAACCCTGGGCGACAGCGGTGCGTGTGGTGATCGCCTTGCCGCTGATATCCACCATATTGGCCTCGCCGGCGGCGTTAACGTGGCTCAGTGTGCTCATGGTATCTCCCGCGTATGGCAGTTAGCAGCGTCGGCGGTTTTAAGTTGGGCGACAAAGTTACAGGGTTTATGGCTGGCGTCCAGTTGCTCGCAAATAATACCTTCCCAGGCGGTGCGGCAGGCATTGGTGGAGCCCGGCATACAGAACACAATTGTGCCATTGGCCAGGCCAGCGACGGCCCGGGACTGCACGGTGGACGAGCCAATATCGGCATGGGACAACTGGCGGAACAGTTCACCGTAACCATCAATGGCGGTGTCGAATAAGGGCATCACTGCTTGTGGCGTCGAGTCGCGGCCGGTAAAACCGGTGCCACCGGTAATCAACACCACCTGTACGTCACTGGCGGCAATCCAGTTGGCAACCAGGGCGCGAATAGCATACAGGTCGTCGCGCACAATGACTTTGCCGGCCAGCACGTGTCCTGCATCTTGAAGGCTTTTCACCAGCAGTTGGCCCGACGTATCCGTGGCCTCGTCGCGACTGTCGGAGACGGTGAGTACGACAATATTCAAGGCTTGAAAATTTGCGGAATAATTTTTAACCATGGCAAAAATCTCCAACGTTTAACTGCGCTAACAGCGCCGGTCGGTTAGCCCCCAAGCATCGACAGGTGGCGGGTGCCGCCGCTGTAGCCATCGTGCAGGTAGTGGCTGACTTGTTTACCCGTCAGCTGTTCATGCAAAAAAGCCACCAGTGTTTGTTTTTGATCGTCCCGTTGTAATAAATGGCGCAGGTCGATACCGTTATCGGAGAACAGGCACAGGTGTAACTTGCCAGTCGCACTGACCCGCAGGCGGTTACAGGTGGCACAGAAGTCTTTGCTATAGGGCATGATTAAACCCACTTTACCGCGATAGTCGGGGTGGCAAAACTCCTGGGCGGGCCCGGCGTCCGGTGCACGCTGGGTGGCTTGCCAGCCCCGCGTTAGCAGCGTGGTTTTTATGGTTTCACCGGACAGATGGTGTTGTTTATAAAACTCGGCATTGTCACCGGTTTGCATCAGTTCGATAAAACGCAGGGTGACAGGTTTGTGCTGCAACCAGGCGAGAAAGCGCTCCAGCTGGTTATCGTTAAAGCCCCGCATCAACACCGTATTGATCTTGGCGTTGGCAATCCCCAGTTGCAGCGCGCGATCCAGCCCGTCGAGCAGTTCCTGCAAACGTTCGTGACCGGTTATGGCCTGAAATATAGCCGGGTCGAGGCTATCCATGCTGAGATTAATACCGTCCAGCCCGGCGGCTGCCCAGTGGTCAATGCGCTCCGGGAGTTTGTAGCCGTTGGTGGTGATAACCACTTTATCGACGCCTGCGGTATTTTTGACTGCGGCAATGATTTCGGGAAGATCACGGCGCACCGAGGGTTCACCCCCGGTTATACGAATTTTGCGGGTGCCAGTGGCCGCAAATGCGGCAACCAGGCGGCGAATTTCTGCAAGGGATAAAAAGCTGGGGCCGGGTTTACCCTGGTACCCATCGGGCAGGCAATAGTTGCAACGAAAGTTACATACGTCGGTGATGGACAGGCGCAAGTAATGGAACTCGCGCCCGAATTCGTCTCGTAACATACAAACACCTTTCCAAATACGGGAGGATGAGCGGTTTCCCGAACATCCCTTAGAATCCCTTATGTAAGATTCTCGGCACCGGATTCATGGCCATTGAGGGCGTTAGACCCCCGGTGCTCGGAGCTTGTCAGTAAAAAAAGCGTATTTCCGATCATGAAAATAGCGCCGCCAGTGTAGCACCGGCCAGGCGATTGAGCGAGTAGCCGCACAGGGTGTGGCAGGAAAACGGATTTACGCCAGCGTGATGGTGGTCACTCCGGAAATTGCGCTGCATACTTTTCGATCCACTCCTGGGCGGCGTCTTCTATGCTCAGTTGTCTTCCTTCGCGGGCCATGACGTGCTTTCTGTACTCTTCAATTTGGTAAACCTGTTCTACCATGCGCACTGCAAAAAAATCATCCGCATTAACAAAACGCAGGCCGATGTCAAACCCGCTTGCCGCAGGGCGACACCACACCACCCGCGCTGGTGCGTTAAATGGCGGGGTGAGAGAAGTAATGGTCACTTCGATTAGCGCACCTTCTGGCACGGCCTGGGACAGGTTCACCATCAGCCCGCTGGCGCTGATATTGTGGGTGAGTTCGATTTGCTCGGGATGACCGCTGGCAAGTTTTACCAACACCGGAAATTTTGATGAATGACGAATATAGTCTCTCATTTTCCATACCCCCGGTCGAATTCCGAGCGAGTTCTCAGGAGCGCTTATCAGGCGGCGTCAACCGTCGGGTATTTGCCGAACTCGTGGTAAGCAATTAATCACCCTGTTCTCGTAGCAAGCTCGCCGTGGGCCGATAAAGTGCCGGGCGACTCGCAATGACGCCGCAACAAACCACCAGCAGGGCCGCGATCAGGGGCAACAGCTGCCACGCCGACCATGCAGGCTCGCCCGCAAACAAACGCTCCGACAACGGGTAGAGAGCCACTTGAACGGCGACAAATGCGCACACAGCAGAACCGCCGCCCAGGATTAAAAATTCCGTCCAGGTAGTGCGTTGTAGTAAGCGGTGACGTGCGCCGAGTGTGCGCGCCAGTGCGTAGTCGCGACCGCGGCGGTCGCGTCCCCCCAGCAGTGCGGTGGTGAGCACCAAAAGCGCCGCAAGCATTAACAGCGTTGCCAACAGAAACACTGCGCGACTGGCCTGACCGACGATGCCCTGGGCCTTGTCCAGCAGCGCGTTGATGTCCAGCAGGGTGATGTGTGGTAGCTGGTGTAGCAGCTGTGCAAGACGTGCGCCGTCGCCCGGGGGCAACCAGAAACTGGTCAGCCAGGTGATGTCCTGATCGGTGAGACTTCCCGGTGAAAAAATAAAGTAGAAATTAGGCGCGAAGGTTTCCCAGTCCACCTCGCGCACACTGGTTACTGTGCTATGGAATGCGCCGCGATTAGAGACAAATTGCAACTTGTCGCCGAGCTTGAGTCCAAGTTTTTGCGCCAGCTCCTGTTCCACCGATACTCCAGCGGCCATTTGCTGGCCATCGGCGGTGTGCCACTGGCCACTTTGCACCCGGTTGCCGTTTGGTAACCGGGTAGCCTGGGTGAGAATTAAGTCCCGGTTGAGAGCTTCCGGTTCGCCGCTACTTTCCTTGGTAATTGCCTCGCTCACCGGCACATGGTTTATTTCTGTCAAGCGTCCGCGCATAACCGGGTACAGTTCCTGGGGCTGTGCGTCGTGCTCTGCAATCCAGCGTTGCAGGGTTTCCCGATCCCGATCAAACAGGTTTAGAACGAAATAGTTGGGCGCCTGGGTGGGCAGTTGTGCACGCCAGCTCGACAGTAACTGATGCCCGGTTTGTCCCGCCAGCGCCAGCACCGCCATGGCCAGTGTCAGCGTAGCCATCAGGGGTAACGTCAACGCCGGGCGACGACTGAGACGGCGCACCGCCAGCCGGGTCGGCAGTGCCAGACGATGACTGGCGAGATCCAGGCCTTTTAACAGCGGCCACAGCAGAGCGGGTAGCAGGGTACCGAGCCCCGCGAGAATCAGGAGCAGCTGTCCCAGATCTACCAGCGAACGGGTCAGTAACGCCGCCAGTACCACCGGCGCACTCAGCGCGCCAAGTAATGCCAGCGTGGCGGATAACGTACGCTGGCGCATGCGCTGTTGCAGCACCTGCATGGCAGGCACCCGAGTGAGGGCGACGAGCTGCGGCAAGGAGAAGGCGAGCCACAGTAATAATGGGCTAAAAATAATCGCCATCCAGTCCCCGGTAGTGGCCGCGAGCGTTCGGTTGCTGACCAGGTCACCACCGGCGAGCATAGATTGCAGGAGCGTAATGGCTCCCACACCAAGCACGATGCCCATCACCGTCACCGGTAACAGGGCGACGATATCGGCGCCCAGCAAGCGCGAAACCAGCTGCTTGCGCTGCGCCCCGAATGCGCGCAGCAGTCCCGCTAGCCGTGCTCGGCGGCGCACCCGCTGCACCGTGGCAAGATAAATGGTGGCGCCGCACAACAGACTGATCAGGAGCACCCCGAGATTGGCCCACAATGTCAATTGCCGCAGGGGTCCCATGCTACGCACGGCCGCGTCGGCCACCTCTTCAAGACGCTGGTCCGGGCGTAATGAGGGGGTAATCCGGGCGTGCATCGCAGCAATGGCGCCGCTGGGGGCACCAACCAGCAGCCGGTACAATACTCGAGTTCCCGGTCCCAGAACTCCGGTCGCCGCAAGATCGTCCCGATGCAGCAAAATACGTGGATTCATACTGTAAAAACCACCACCCTGATCCGGTAATTGGCGGATCACGCCGCTTACGGTCAATTCCTTGTTACCCACGGTCAGGCGCGCGCCGGGCGTGATGCCCAATTGATCGAGCACCTGGTCCGCAACCCACAATTCCCCCGGTGGTGGGCCTTGCTGGCGGGCAGAGGCGGGGGCAAACCGATCCCTGGCGACCTGTAGCAGACCGTACAGTGGGTAGTGATTGTCCACCGCCCGGGCGCTCACCAGTAACAGTCGGTCGGTGTGTACCACTACCGTTGAAAAATCCACAACGAGGGTGTGCCGCGCATCGGCGATGATGGCCGTTTGCTGCGCCAGAGGTGGTTGCGAGCCGGACAATTGCAGGTCGCCGCCCAGAAATTCGGCGGTGCGCAGGGCAAAGCGCTGAGCCAGCTCGGCGTTTAACAACACCATAGTAGTCAGGGCGAAGGTGGCTATGAACAGCGCGGCCGCCAGCAGGCGAAAAGCACTGTCGCGCCAGGCGCGCAGCGTGGCTGCGATCATAATTGCGCACTCTCCAACGCGCTTTCATAGAGACGACCCTGTTCCAGACACAGGTGTCGCTGACAGCGGGTTGCCAGTTGCGCATCGTGAGTGACCAGGATCAGCGCCGTACCGGCCTCGCGATTTAATTCGAACAACAATTCGATAATGCGTGCGCCATTGGCGTGGTCGAGACTGCCGGTGGGTTCGTCGGCAAACAATAATTTTGGTGTCACCGCAAACGCGCGTGCCAAAGCAACGCGCTGTTGTTCACCACCCGATAATGTAGCCGGGAAGTGTTTTAGACGATGTTCGAGACCCACCCGCTGCAGCCATTGTCGTGCCCGATTTAGAGGGTCGGGGATGTGGTTTAATTCCAGCGGTAATAGTACGTTTTCGAGGACATTCAAATCATCCACCAGATGAAAGCTCTGAAAAACAAAGCCGCACAACTCGCCGCGGCGCACCGCCCGGGCGTCTTCCGAGAGGGCGCTGAACGGCTCGCCGCCGAGCAGCACCTCTCCGCATGTGGGAACATCGAGTCCGGCCAGCAGTCCCAGCAGGGTAGATTTGCCGCTACCAGAGGGGCCGGTAATGGCGAGGCTTTCCCTGGGCAATAAGGTAAAATTCACCGCATCCAGAAGGGTCAGGTGTCCATCGGGCCCGGATACCTGTTTACCCAGGTCGCGAACGTCAAGCAAAGGGGATTGGTTCATGTGGTTACGGCTCGTATGGGTGCTGGGTGCGCTGTGTTTCAGCCAGTGGGTTGGCGCGGCGAGTATCCTCGTGCTGGGAGATAGTATCAGTGCAGCCTACGGCATTGACAAGCGCAATGGCTGGGTACAGTTACTGGCGACCCGTGTGGCGCAACAATGTGCGGGTGTCGCGGTGGAAAATGCGTCGGTGAGCGGTGAAACCACTGCGGGGGGGCGATTTCGACTGCCGCAGTTACTCGAACGGCACCATCCCGAGATCGTGGTCATAGAACTGGGTGGCAATGACGGTTTGCGGGGTCTGTCCCCAGTACATATGCAGGACAATTTTCAACACATGGTCGATATGGTGCGCGACGCCGGGGCGACGCCGGTATTACTGGGGATGTTGATGCCGCCAAATTATGGTGCAGCCTATCAACGGGCATTTGCTCAGGTATTCGAAAGTGTTGCGCGTGAGCGCGACGTGGCGTTCGTAAAATTTTTTCTGGCCGGTATTGGCGATCGTCCGCAGTTGTTGCAAGCCGATGGCGTTCACCCCACGGCTGCCGCCCAGGCTCGTCTGCTGGATAATGCCTGGCCTGCGCTCGAAGGGCCGCTCAATGGCTTGTGCGCAAGCCGTTCCGCGAGCGGCAAATGAACCACAAGTTCGAATTTGGCGGCGGCACACTCAGGTCTCGTCGGCTGTACTGAAAAAACGGTAGGTGTTTTTGCCAGCTTGTTTGGCGACGTACATAGCACTATCAGCATGGGTGAGCAATTCGGTTGTGCTATTGCCGTCATCTGGTGCGATGGCAATACCGATGCTACAACCGATGCGTATTTCGTGGCATTCGCTATCGCTGACCCTGAGGATAAAAGGTTCGGCGAGGCTGTCGATAATGCGTTGCACCGGAACAGCGGCGTCCATGTGGCGGCCCAATCCCGTGAGGAGTATTGTAAATTCGTCTCCCCCGAGTCTGGCCACGGTGGACGGGTCCATATCGTAGCCCACGACATCCGAATCCCGCAGTTGCGACACAACACGGTCCCCGAATGCCTTAAGCAACAGATCGCCAACGTGGTGTCCGAGGCTGTCATTGACGCGCTTGAAGCCGTCCAGGTCCATGTACACCACCGCCAACTTTACATGTAAACGTTCGTGCAATTTGATGGAGCGGGTCAGTTCGTCGCGAAACGATACGCGGTTATGTAGCCCGGTCAAATCGTCGTAAAAGGCCATGCGGCGAATAGTCTCTTCATTGCGCCGTTGTGCGGTAATGTCCAGTAGTGTCCCCATACTCCAGGATGAATCGTTGGGGTGAGTTGCGCCGTCCCCACGAATGGTGCGCACGTCGCCCTGCGCCGTGATCACACGATATTCCAGCATCCAGTTTTCACCGTTCAGGATTTTCATTTCCAGTTCTTTGTAAAACCGGTCCATATCTTCCGGGTGCAGTATTTTCAAATAATTCGCAAGATTGGTTAACGCCTCCCTGGGATGCCCAAGAACCTGACTGGCATGCTCGGACATATAAAATATGTCATTGGTCATATCCCAGTCCCAGTAACCGAGGTTGGCTACCGTCTCTGCATTGGCGAGACGTTGTTCGCTGCGCTTCAGGTCGCGAAAAACCTGCGCCGCGCGCAGATTGTAGCGAATTCGGTGCACCAGGTTTTGCCAACGCACCGGGCTGGTGACGAAGTCGGTGGCCTGCAACTCAAACGCCCGCTGTGCGGCGGCCATGTCGTTTTCTTCGAGAGTCATAATGATCGGCGTATAACGGGTGTCGGGCAGGCTGCGCAATTGTTGGCAAACCTCAAAACCATCCAGTCGCGGTAAGTTGGCAGATAAAATAATCAGGTCGGGACGGGCATGCCTGACCAACGCCAGAGCCTGTAGTCCGTCCTCTGCGAGTGTTACCTCCAGCCCGTTTTGTTCGAGCGTGCGTAGCCCCGCTTGCTGATGGCCGGAATCACCGCTGGCAAGCAAAATGCCAGGGTTATCATCGAAACTTGCCATCGGCTGGTAGCTGTGAAAATGCCCTGTTGCTGCTGTGTGAGCGATATCGTGAGTGGTGGGGAAAGCCGTCTGCGGGTAGGGTGCGACGCGTTTCGTTGCATCCTGCGTGGTCGGTACCCAGCGGCGTAGAACGGCTAGCAATGCCTCTCGCCGTATCGGTCTTAGCAGGTAATCGTCCAGCCCCGTGGACAAAAAATGTTCAGGATAATGTGCGAAATCTTCATTGCTCAGGGCGATAACAGGGGTCCAGTGGCTACTTCCGGTTTCGAGTCTGCGGGTGGTTAGTACCGCGGCAATCTGACCAATGGCGGCGGTGTCGCTATTCACAATAACGAGATCGTAGTCGTCCGTTTTCAGAAGGTCAGTGGCCAGCTCCGAGGATGAAATGTTAATGGTATCGCAGCCCAGGGGTTGTAGTATTTCCTCGAGCACGGTGTGTTCGGTGGCACTATTTTCCACCAGCATAACCCGACACCCGAGCCAGTTGTCCGGACGTGCGTCGATAGAGTGCGAATCAGAATGCAAACACGAACCTCCCTGTTTCGGCTTATGGGGTGAAGGCTGGTATTGCGAGACTTCCAGGTTGAAATAATGAACCAACGGGTGGCATAAGAAAAGGGGTGTTCGTCCGGAACAATCCCCGTCCGGTCATGGAAAAAACGGGGTAATCGCCGCCGGTGGGGGTGCCTCGGGGGCAAAAAGACGGGTGTATTGGGCGCTAAAATGACTGGCAATCCGCATGGCCAGGGGGCGAGTTCACCCCCCGGCCTGCGGTTTTCAGGCTATTTCCACTCGACGACAGTGGTGCCCACGGTGCCAAAACTGCTCATGGAATCGATGACGCCGGACACTTCCTCCACCGGAATCACGCTGGTGACCATTTCACCGGGACGCAATTTGCCGGATTCCACCATATTCAGCATGGCGGGGTAGCGCCGCGGTTGCATGCCGATGGTGCCAATCAATTGCAGCTCCGTGGCAACGATCAAATCCACCGGCAACGAAACAAAGCCTTGTTCTGCGCGGGTGGTGAGGCCAATTTGCAGGTGACGACCCCGTTTGCGCAAGCTCATAACCGAGTTCAGGCAGGTGGTCGCAATGCCCAGCGCATCTACCGACACATGGGCGCCGCCGCCGGTCAGTTCCTTGATCGCATCGGCAGGATTGCCGTCACTGGCATTGACGGTATGCACGGCACCCATCTGACGGGCGATTTCCAGGGATCGTGGGTTAATATCCACAGCGATCACATTGGCTCCCAGGGCGGTTGCAATTTGGGTTGCAGCCAGACCAATCCCACCGCAGCCGTGAATGGCTACCCACTCGCCGCCAGCGACCTTGGCCTGATCGACGATGCCGTGAAAGGAGGTCATAAACCGGCACCCCATGCTGGCGGCATCGATATACGACACGGATTCTGGCAATCTCACCAAATTGAGATCCGCCTTGACAATGTGGGCGTACTCGCCGTAACCGCCCGACGTGGAAAACCCCGCGAGAATACCCGTCGAACAGGTGTTTTGATGGCCGCTCTGACAGTATTCACAGGCGCCGCAGCCGAGATTAAATGGGCATACCACCCGATCGCCTTTTTTAAAACCGGTGACATTGGCGCCAACTTCCGCAATCTCACCTACAAACTCGTGGCCGATAACATGGGGTAATTCGGGCTGTAATCCGAGCCAGTCCCAGTCGCCAACGCAGACGTGCCAGTCGCTGCGGCAGACGCCATTCGCCGCTACCTTAATAATAGCGTCGTCCGGGCCACATTTGGGCTCGGGCCAATTGTTATGAATTTTCATGGGCGTGTTAAATGCTTCGAGCACCGCAGCTTTCATATTGGTTCTCCACAGGTTTTGGAAACAATTCGCTTAGTTCGGGCTGGACACACTAGGGCTGATGCGTGTGGGTTGTCAACTACAAACCGCGTTCGTTGTGTCAAAATGACCTGGCGAAAAGGGCTTAATTTTTTGGAGTGTTCGCGCAGGGAGCCTGCGCGTTCCGACTATCGGGTGAGGGGAGCCTGGCATAGACCAGATGGCCAGCCCGCACACTCGTTATTTGACACCCATGCTCGCCAGGACCTGTTTTTCCTCAGCAATAATTGGTGTGAACAAAGCGCTGCCCACCAGACGGTCGATATAGGCCGCTACCTTTGGCCAACGTTTGGCGTCGCACTGGTATTTGCAATGTAACAGCGTGACAAACAGGCTGCCGACGGCGTAATCCGCGAGCGATATCCCAGCGCCGAGCAAATAATTGGCCTGCAGCTGACTTTCCAGGTAATCAAATATTTGCGGAATTTCCACATTGATCGCCGCATCAATATCCGCCTGGATTGGCTCGCGCTGCATCAGCGCTTTTGCTAATACGACTTCTACAAACAGATGTCCGCCGATTACCGCGACCATACGCGAGTCTGCGTATTCCTCATACCAGAGTCCGCGCGCGGCGGCGATGGGGTCGGCAGGTAACAGCGGAGGTTGCGGCGCAGCTCGATCCATCCAGGCACAGATCGCGGACGAGTCCGGCAGCCAGTTATCGCCAACCCGCAACAAAGGGATTTTCCCCAGTGGGCTATTGGCCTTGAACTCCGGCGGCTGACTGTCGCCAATCGGCACCACGGGTATATGTTCGTAAGCGAGGCCTTTATGTGCCAGCGCGAGGCGCACCTTGCGCACGTAGGGCGAAAATTGAATACCGTAGAGTGTTATAGAATCCATAGCTTTATTTCCTGTTTACTGTCCGACCGTGGTGGGGTGGCGGATACCCGTGGAAAAGAATGGTGCCAGATTAGGTGCTAACCAGCGAGATGATCTCAAATACATGAATGGTGTGTCCGTAAAGGACTGCAGCACCTGGTCAATATAGTCTATGTAAACCAAAACACAAATTTCATTTTGCCGGGCGAATCGTGCTGCCTTCAGGCGTACTGAGCATGTCAACGGTGCCTGGCGTTCGAGGTAACATTTACTGCCAATTGACTTCGGGGAGTCACAGCGGATTGTGTGGTACTTTGCGAGTCGCTACCATGCATCTCAGATTGTGGTGCAACCATACTGCCCCGACGTGTTTTCTCTGGATATCACTATGACTACTGCCATGCCAACCCGCGCCGTCGCCCCCAGCCCAACCGTTCTCGATGCGGTTGTTATTGGTGCGGGGTTTGCCGGCCTGTATGCGGTCCACAATTTGCGCGACAAGTTGGGATTGCGAGTGCGCGCCTACGAAACTGGCGCCGACGTGGGGGGCACCTGGTTCTGGAATCGCTATCCCGGTGCGCGCTGCGATATCCAGAGTTATCATTACTCCTATTCATTTAGCAAAGCGTTGCAACAGGAATGGCGCTGGAGCGAACACTTTGCAGCCCAGCCAGAAATTCTCACCTATCTGAACCATGTGGCGGATCGTTTCGATCTGCGCAAAGACATTGCGCTGGGTACGCGCGTCGAATCCGCAAAATATGACGACGTCGCGGGGCAATGGGTGATCGGCACCAGTGCGGGCGAAACGGTGCACGCAACCTATCTGGTTTCCGGAGCCGGGTGTCTGTCCGCGCCACATCTGCCAGATTTCAACGGTATCAAAAGTTTTACTGGCCAGATATATATGACCTCAAAATGGCCCCAGGAAGACGTCGACTTTAGCGGTTTGCGGGTGGGTATCGTGGGCACTGGCGCCAGCGGTATTCAGGCGATACCGGTGATCGCCCAACAGGCACAACAGCTTACGGTTTTTCAGCGTACCCCCAACTATGCGGTGCCAATTCGTAACCGGCCGCTGGATGACACCAGTGATGCAGAAATTAAAGCGCAATACGATGTGATTCGCGGCAAGTCCCGTAACTCCTTTATAGGTCTTCCCCAGGACAATACGCAGCCTTCGGCAAAAGCGGTGGATGAACAGGAGCGGCAGCGTGTCTACGAGGCGGCCTATGCAGAAGGCGGGTTGGCGATGTTTCACACGTTTAGTGATTTACTGTTGGACGCCGACTCCAATGAAACCGCGGCCGAGTTCGTGCGCACGAAAATTCGCGAGCGCGTAAACGACCCTGAAGTGGCCGAACTCCTGGTACCGAAGGGTTACCCTTGGGGTACCAAAAGACCACCCCTGGAAACTAATTATTACGAAGCGTTTAATCGGCCCAATGTCAAACTGGTCGATCTGAAAAGTGCACCGGTTGAAGAAATCACGGCGACCGGTATTCGCACCACCGACGCGCACTACGATCTCGATGTGATTATTTTTGCCACCGGGTTTGATGCCATAACGGGTCCACTATTGCGACTTAACCCCCAGGGTAAAAACGGCGTCACGCTCGCCGATCGATGGGGTAATGGGCCGCACACCTATCTGGGTCTTATGGTTAACGGGTTCCCGAATTTTTTTACCATCACTGGCCCGCAAAGCCCCTCGGTACTGTACAACATGCCCCTGGCGGTGGAGGACCATGTGGACTGGATCAGCGATTGCATTCGCTATATGAGGGACAACGGCAAACGCACTGTTGAACCCACCGCTGAGGCCGAGACTGACTGGGTGAAACTGAACGCGGCCATCGCTGATCAGACCCTGTTCAATCAAACGGCGTCCTGGTATACCGGCGGAAATATTCCCGGTAAACCACGGGTTTTTCAGCTGTTTATTGGCGGCGCGGCGCAATATCGGGAAATTTGTGCACAGGTGGTCGCCGAGGGCTATAAGGGCTTTGTATTTAGCGCGGTGTAAATGGCGATCAGTTGCGCTGGAACAATCTTGTTTACAGCGTGTAAAAATCCACAAGGGTGGGCACGCAATCGTTTTTCAGGTGAATTTTTTTGCGCGCAATCAACCAGGTCGTCTGATGTAACTTCAGTTGTAACTCGTAGTGCCCGAAATTCGCGTAGCGTTTGGTGGTGCGCGGTTCGTAGACCTGGGTGATCCAGCTGGCGCGGGCGTTGATCAGACCGGGTGTCGGTTGTTCTGCCACCAAATTAGAAAAGAAATGGGTGGTGCGCGGCGTGGGCAGAGCGGTCACGGACTTGCCGGACTCGACGCGCATGACGCGCTCTTCCAGGCCGCGGCGGGAAGCGTGATAAATCTGTGATATCTCGCTGTCTGGATCACTGGTTTCAGTGTGTTCATTCAGCCATGCCGGCACCCAGTAGACGGCATCCTCTGCATAAAGCTGCAACCAGGCCTGCCACTGTTGATCATCGAGGCTAATGCCCTCGCGAATCAGCAGATCGTTCGCAATAGCGGTTGGATTTAGCTCCGACATCTCAGGCTCCTGCAAAAAACTTGAATGGCGACTATCTGCCGATCACAACTATGTTACTGCTGGTCACAAGGTTACTGCTGCTCACAAGTGGCCTACCACGGTCCTTCGTTACACACCATCGGCGCGTTCTTACTCAGCACGCATCAAACGTAGCCATTCTCGGTAGCCGCTGTGCATGGCTGTTTCATCCCCAAACGCCAGCCCGCTGGTACTGCACGTACGGGCCGCAGTTTCGACAGGAATGGCGGCAAAATGCTGTGCGTCGGCGGGGGGCGCTGCCATGCCCCGGGCGTAGCCTTCGGTTGCCCCGGCCGCCACAGCGGCCATCCCGGCCTGGTTTAACTCGTACATCAGATTGTCGTCCGAGCTGGCCAGACCGCCGGCATTAAAAAACTCTTCGTACTGGCGAATGCGAAAACGCCGGGCTTCGGCACTTTCACCTTTGGGTGCCAGGCAATGGGAATGCATGCGGGTCTGGTTTACTGCCAGCGGTTGCCAGCTGCGTACCTGCAAGGATTGAATATCAATAATTTGTAAATTCGGGAAAATCGTCAGGTTGCGCTGGCGCAACATCCAGCCAACTCGCTCGTCGCCAACCTGTTGCCGAACCTGCTCGAACAGCGCGGGATCCTGTGGCAGTGGTCGTCCTTCTGGCCCCTGGCCTGGCGCACCGAGGGACCAGGACATGGCGTGGCCATAGGGAAAGCTCAGGGTGCCCGAAACCACCTCTTCTTTAGTGCCGGCAAAGTCAGTGGCGTGGGGGGGTACAGAGCGAGGCTGCCGCGCCCTGAAGATATCCACGAAGGCAGCGTGGGTGGTGGCGAAGTGGTAGGCGTCCAGGCCATTTTCAAACTGTAATTTCCAGTTGCCATCGTAGGTGTAACTCACCGAGCCGGGCACGTATTCCAGACCATGCGGAGCCTGGTCTGCCACCAGATCGATTAATTTGCAGGCTTCCCCCAGATGGGTTGCCAGCGGCGGCACGTCAGCGCACAGACTGGCAAAAACGAAACCGCGATAGCTGTCCAGTCGCGCCACCGGCGCCAGGTTCAGCTGCTGGTCTGCCATCGCTGGCGGATAGTGGCCGTGCGCGCGGTCTGTCACCAGCACATTTTGTCCCGCGCTGCTGTAGGTCCAGCCGTGATAACGGCAGGTATGAAATTTTGCGTTACCTTTGGCGAACGGGCACACCAGTGTACCGCGGTGACGACAGCTGTTGAGGAAACAGCCCAGCTTGCCCGCGCCGTCGCGGATCAAAATAATGGGCTGGCGCCCAATGGTGCCCGTCACATAATCGTGGGCATTTGCCACTTCGCTGTCCAGCCCGATAAACACCCAGGTGGATTCAAATATACGAGTAATTTCCCGTTCAAAAATATCGGGATCGACAAATAGCGCGCGGTTTACACGAAATACCCCGTCTGCGGGGCGGTCATCAATTAACTGGTGCATGTTGTCCAGCTCGCCACCAGCCATCCGCGCCTCCTACTGTTTGCCTGACCCGGGTGAGAAAAAATCGTGTGTGGTTCAACCTTTGCCAAACACCTGTAAATCCTGCGGTCCGCCGCGCTCAAGCGCCCGTTTATAGGCGGGGCGATCGCGCATTCTGGCCAGATAGGCGCTGATATTAGTGTGGGCCTGGGTGCGACCACGGGCCTCGGCGAACTCCAGGGTCCAGGTTATATTAACATCCGCGGCCGTGAAGCCGGATTCCAGCAGAGTGTCCCGGGTCGCCAGCTCCCCGTCTATGTAGGCGTAGTGACGCTTCATTTCCGCGTCGTAGAACCCAAACAGCACCTCGTTGTCACCCTTGGCCCACTGGTAGATTAAATCGAACACCAGCGCCCCCTGTAGGCTGCCCTCGGGAAAGTGCAACCATTCCAGATAGCTCCCGTAGTCAGGCGAGTCCTGGTCAACAGCCAATCGACCGCCGGCCAGTTTGCGGGTGATGTATTCGATAATTGCATCCGTTTCGGCAATGATTTTCCCATCGTGTTCAATCACCGGAGACTTACCCAGTGGGTGGATGACGTTCAACGACGCCGGTGCGCGCAGCGTTTCGGGGTCGCGAAAATGTTTTTCGATTTGGTAATCGATACCCAGTTCTTCGGCCAGCCACAAAATGCGCTGGGAACGGGAGTTGTTCAGGTGATGAATGGTTAACATGGCTCTTTCCATGGCGACGGTTGGTTGTGGAGATCATAGTAACCCGAGATTGAACGGCGCTAAAGCTGTGACCCGCGGGTCTGATTTGCGCCCAGATTGCTAATCCGTTCAGTGGTACTAGAACTTCCACGGGACAGACTTTGAGAGCTCAATCAGGGCAGGAGAGTTATAAGGAATGCGAGGAATCGGTGGGCAGGGCTGTGCCAACCGACAAAACTCATATCGGGCCGGTGCGCTATCTGCTGATTATATTGTAGCCGTCTGTGTGCCCTGCGTTGATGCAACGGGTGTGGCCCGTTGATTGACTGAAAAAGCCTGGGTACCGTACTATCGGGGTGGTCACAATAACGAAACCCTTCTGCTCCCAATAATGTTGGCAGATCAGCGATAAAACAGAGGTTCCTATGTCCGGCACTGTTGCTGTAAGACCCGCCCAGTTAAGCGTGGTGGCTCGCGTGACCACGTTGCCCCACCTACTATTTGCCGCGTTGCCGGTGGTGGGGTATCTCCTCGGCGGTGGTATCTACCACTGGCTGGGGGTGTTCGTCTTGGTAGGGCTTGCACTTATCGACCCTATCGTCGGTACTGACGAAATCAATCACGATGAAGCGCACGAAACGGCACTCAAGGAAAAGCTGTTTTACCGTGTCATGCTGTGGGTAACACTACCGGCGTCTATTTTGGTCACGTTGTTTGGACATTGGCTGTTGACCCAAACCAGCCTTACGCTGTGGGAGATGGTCGGCTTTCTTCTGTCGTTAACTTTGGCGACAGGGTTTTTGGCTACCACCGCCCACGAGCTGTGTCATCACACGCAACCGGTTGATAGGCTGATTGGCGATCTGGTCTTCATGCCGATTTTTATGTGTGATTTTCACATCTACCACAACTTTATGCATCACATACACGCCGCCACGCCCAACGACCCGGCCACCGCGCGCTATGGCGAAAACGTCTACCCGTTTATGGTCAGGAGTATTGTGGTAAAAACGCGCATGGCCTGGCAAATAGAAAAACAACGTATGCAAGCCAATGGCAAGCCGACCTGGCACCCCAGTAATTTAATGGTCAGATTTATCGTGCTGCAGGCGGCATGGTTGGCGTTGCTGGTGTCCCTGTTCGGGCTGTGGTCCATTCCGATTTGTTTTGTGCAGTATCTTTTTCCGCGGTTTTTACTGGCGGTGGGTGATTACCTGGAACATTATGGGCTTGGCCGTCAACAGTTGCCCGACGGTAACTACGAAGCAATGCGCCCCAACCACGCCTGGGACGATAGCGCCACAGTGAGCAGTATGTTGTTCTGTCAAATTGACCGACATTCGGATCACCACGCGAATGTTGGACGACCCTACCAGATATTACGGGTGATGAAGGACGCGCCGCGTCTCCCCCACGGTTACCTCACCATGATTCCGATTGCGTTTATTCCGCCCCTGTGGCGCAAGGTGATGCATCCGATTGTCGAAGCTTACTACGACAAAGGCGATGTGGTTCCCTATGCGCTGCCGGGTGCTCTTCCAGAAAAATATGCAGCGCTGGTGCCGCCGGGGTGGGGCAGGGTTGCGCCCGGCTGATGTCGAAGGCCGTGGTTGCTGTCCAACAGGGTCGACTAACAGCGGCCTCTCTGGCCTGTCTGACTAACTGCGGCCAAGTTGTATATTGCAACGTATCCCGTCGCTACCCACCGGTTGTCGCGACGGGCGCATAGCGCCGATAATCCCCGCACTGTATACATCCACGTAACGGCTTTTCTATCTATGCGCAAGCTGCTGGAAAAATTTAAAACCCGCAAGCAACCGTGCGCGGTAACCCTTAATCCGGGTGGCGTCACCTTCGACGTGCCGAGAAATCGTACGCTATTACAGGCGGCCAACGACCACAACATCAATTTCCCGCAACACTGTACCGTCGGTACCTGCGGCAGCTGTCGCTGCAAGTTGGTTGCGGGTGAGGTGCGGGCGCTACGGGATTTTTCCTACACCCTGACGCGGGCGGAAATTGATGAGGGTTACATTCTGGCCTGCCAAAGTATGTTGAAGGGCGATGTGGTAATTGAGCTGGAAAATACGGGTGCTGAGGTTGCCCATCCCGCCACAACGTTTTCTGCCACGATTAGCCGCACTCACATATTGACCCACGACATTATGCAGGTGGACGTGCAGCTCGATCGCCCGATTAGTTACACGGCGGGCCAATTTGCCGATATTGGTCTGGCGGATTTTGCGCGACCGCGCAGTTACTCGTTTGCTAATCCGGCGCCGTCCAGCACAGGTCGCGAAGTGAGTTTCCATGTACGCCAGGTGCCGGGGGGCGATTATAGCGGCTGGCTGTTCGCACAAGACCGCGTCGGCGAACCCTGTGAGCTGCACGGCCCGGCGGGCAATTTTTGGCTGCGCCCGGACACGGCGCCGATATTGTGCGTTGCCGGTGGCAGCGGCATGGCGCCAATCAAGGCGATACTCGAAGCTGCCGCGCAACAAAATATCCGGCGTTCCGTGACGTATCTGTTTGGTGCACGGCAACAGCGCGATCTGTATTGTACTGAGGAGATGCAGGCGCTGCGCGATCAGTGGCCCGAAACATTTCGGTACCTGCCGATACTTTCGGAAGAACCCGAGGAATCTGGCTGGCAGGGCGCGCGCGGTTTGGTGACCGACTATATTACCAGTGACACAGTCGGTTTCGATCTCCGCAGTTGCCACGCTTATCTGTGTGGGCCGCCGGGAATGATAGATGCCGCACTGGCGGTACTGGAAAAAAACCAGGTGCCGATAGCACATATCCACTACGATAAATTTCTGGACGCGCGGCAACTCGAGGCGTCATCGGCGTAGAATTATTGGTCGAGCATCCAATTTAACTGGCACAGGAGAGATGGCAATGCAGTTACCCGCAGGCGCTTATCTAAAGCTCGATCCGTCCGATGAATTTATGCACCCCCTGGGGGACGCAGAAAATTTCAACGAAAGCATGTACTTTAATATTTACGATGCGGCGGGACGTATCGGCGGCTGGTTTCGCATTGGTAATCGCGCCAACGAAGGCTATGCGGAAATGACAGTTTGTATATACCTGCCGGATGGCTCGGTCGGCTTTATGTTTCAGCGTGCACCGATTGCTAATAATGAGGCGTTTAACGCTGGTGGCATGCAGTTTGTTGTGGAAAAGCCGTTTGAGCGACTGACTGTTACCTACGCTGGCGAAATTTTATTGCTAAAAAATCCCCAGGATATGATCGACCCCGGTAAGGCCTTTAAAATCAATCCCCGGCTACCCTGTTCGGTCGAGCTCACCTATCGCGGCGTGTCGCCCATGTACGGCGGCGAACCGGTTAACGCCGATGGTTCAGCGCTGCAAAATAATCCCAATGCCGGGTTCTATGTGGGTCACTACGAACAGCACATTGCGGGCGCCGGTAAAATTGTGATTGGCGGGCAGGTCTACGCTATCGAAGGTCTCGGATTGCGCGATCACAGCTGGGGGCCGCGTTATTGGCAGAATGTAAAATTTTATCGTTGGTTACCCATGAGTTTTACCGAGGACTTTGCGATTATGTGCCTCAATAAAACTCTGGGTGATGGCCGCAAGCTTATCGGTGGCATGGTATTGAACAAGGGGCGCTACGATTTAATTCGCGACGCGAAAATAGAATCAAACTGGGATGACAACTATTACCAGACGTCCCTTACAGCCTGGGCCAAAACCGATCACGCGGAGTACAAAATTGAGGGGCGGGTCATGTCTCTGATTCCACTACGCAATCGCCGTACCCTGGCTGATGGTACTGAGTTGCTGACACGTATTACCGAAGGCATGACGGAATACCGCTGTAATGGCCAGGTCGGTTACGGTTTGTCAGAATATCTCGATCAAATTGTTGACGGTAAACCGATCGGCATGGCCTCGTAACTATGACGCTGCAAGCTACCCCATGATCGAACCAACGCCGCTTGTCGGCGGCGATAGCGCACAGGTCGCCGTGCTGCTGGCCGAGGAAGTCAGCCGACACTTCGGCGGTGGGCAAGTACAAGCTATCGAAAAAATGATTGGTGGGGCATCGCGGGAAACCTGGTCCTTTGAACTGTTGCAGGCGGACGGCACTCGCCGGGGACTAATCTTGCGGCGCGATCCCGGCCACAGTGAAGCGGGGAGCCAGAGTGGTTGGCGCAGTGGTAAGACCGCTTATTCCCTGGATCGCACCACCGAGGCCGAATTGCAACGGGTGGTATACGAGGCCGACGGTCTAGTTGCCAAAGTGCATTTTGCGCTACCCAAAGACCACTCCCTGGGTGAGTGCTATGTAATGGATCGCATTGAGGGCGAAGTGTTGGCACCGCACATACTGCGCGACGCTGCGCTTGCCGACGCGCGCACCATGATGGCGCGACAGTGTGGCCAGATACTGGCACGTTTGCATGCGGTGGATGTGAATACGTTGCCGCAGGGGTTAGTACAGATGCCGGTGGATCAGTTAATTAGCTACTACCGGGAATTGCTGGACGGTATCAGTGAGTTCTATCGAACAGAAACCGCCGTGGGCCGTGGTGAATACCACCCGGCGTTTGAACTGGCATTTCGCTGGCTTGAACGAAATATTCCGAAACATCGTGCCGTCGGCCTGGTCCACGGTGATTTTCGCAACGGTAATCTTGTAGTGGGTCCGCAGGGTATTCGCGCGGTGCTCGACTGGGAGCTTGCCCATATCGGGGACGGCATGGAAGATTTGGGTTGGCTGTGCGTGCGCTCCTGGCGCTTTGGCAAAAATGCAAATCCCGTCGGCGGCTTTGGCCAACGGGACGACCTGTTTGCGGGCTACGAGGACGCTGGCGGCGGTATCGTCGATCCAAAAAGCGTACATTTCTGGGAGGTGTTCGGCACCCTCAAGTGGGGCATTATTTGCATGTTTCAGGCCTACAAACACCTGTCCGGGCTGATTGATTCCTTTGAGCATATGGCCATTGGGCGTCGCGCCTGCGAAACAGAAATTGATTTACTCCAACTTATTGAGGAAGCCTGACTATGCCACAGGACAGAGCCGACGCGTCAGAACTGCTGGCCGGAGTGGAAGCCTTTTTAACGCGGGAAGTGCTACCGCAGTTATCCGCTGCCAGCAGTTATAAATGCCGGGTCGCTGCCAGCATCCTGCGCATTGTGGAGCGAGAGTTGGCGCTGGGTGACCGAGCCGATCGAAGTGAGCTGGCAGGTTTGCAAAATTTACTGGGCCATACCGCGGTGGACGAAACGATATCCGCGGCCCTGGATAGCCTCAACGCCGAACTGTGTACCAAAATTCGCTCCGGTGAGCTGGATAATCAGCGCGCGGCAGTGACGCAACACGTACGTAAAACCGTACAGGCGAAGTTAACAATCGCCAATCCCAAATACCCAGGCTATCGAGAAAGTCTGTCCGAACAGGACTGAGGGCTAGCCGCGGGCTAGCTGCCTGGTTATTACCGCGTGCTTATCCCTGTGTGATTCCAGCCAGCCGTTTGGCCAGTGCGACGTGGGGAGCGACATCATAGGCCGCAGTGAGCCGCTGTTTGTTGGTTGCCAGGCTGGTCACGTTGAACATCTCGAACAATAACTGGCGCGAACCGAACGAGTCGCACGCGTACTCCCAGGCGAGTTTGAGCATGCGAAACCGATCGTGAGCCTGGGGATCATCGCCCACATAATAGCGATCAACCCAGGCCGCAATTTGGGGATTGTCCAGATCGGCCCGCCCCGGCGCGGTGAGAATGCTGGCCCCACACAGTTCGCGAATCAGATGGATAATGCGCGGATAGTTTTCAATGGCGAAGACGCGGGCCGCCTGGGCGAGCACAGGATCCGGCAGCGCGAGTCCAGAGGCAGAGCGCAGTGGCTTTGCCTCGGCGGCCAATATAAAGCTGCGCATGGTTTCCAGATAGACAATTGCGTCAGCAAGGGCTTCCCTGGCGTTGGCTTGTTCGGCAGTTCCCAAATATTCGGTGGCCGCAGCGCAAATGCCGATTAACACTTCGGCCTTGACTGCCATGCGCACCAGCACATACCACGGGCCGACATTAACCGCTCCATACAGTAGACGTCCATACAGGCTTGGATCGGATGGGTTGTCCTTGCGCATATAGAAAATCCTGTCCCACGGCACCAGCACATCGTCAAACACCACGATGGCATCCATTTCATCCCAGTTGGCTGCCAGCGGATGGTCCTGCGGGTTGCTCGGTGTCAGGGGCTCCCGGCAGATAAATTGCAGCCCGGGCGTGTCGGCCGGCACGGCAAAATACAACACCTCGTCCGGGCGCAGGTCGGGTCGCGGTAACGTCATACAGAGTATTTCGTTGGCGTAGGGCGTCTGGGTGCCGACGCCCTTGGCGCCCCGTACCACAACCCCTTCGGCGCGTCGCTCCACCACTTTCAGATAATCTGGGCGGCTTCCCGAACGGGACTGGTGAAAGGGATCGTAGAATACGGTGCCGATGCTCTGATCGTGTTCTCGACAAAATTCAAAAAAGCGAGTGGCGTTTTCGGCATATGCGGGATCTTCCTCCGCCAGCAGATCTCGTATGTCGTATAGCCCGAGGGCCACAGTGGCGAGATGGTGGGGCAGGCGCGCGGCCACGCCGCCAGCGCGACGCACCAGAAACTCGTACATTTTGCGCTGCCGAACCAGGTCGTTGCCGGACGTCGGCTCCAGATAGGCGAGACTCACCCGGTCGCCGGTGGAGGGAGAAAGCATGGTGAGCAGGTCCTGGTGTTCCGCACAGTGCTGGAGATCATAGACTTCGGCTACGCTGCGCGCGCACGCGGCGAGGGCAGGGTGGGCGGTGACATCATCGACCCGCTCCCCGGCAAGCCAAACCCGGCGACCATCGCGTAAACTTTCAAGATATTCTTTTCCGGTACGAACAGGCATACATCACCCCCGTGTAGTTCTTTTTAATGCCACATTATCGCTGCTACATCTAAATAGCAGTGTCGACTGTTTCTGCACGTTACCGCGTCCTGTCAAAAGCGCTTAGGTTCCGCGCTACGCTGCGACGAGTAGATGTTACAGCGATATGTGTAGCAAATCTTGGCGGCCCGTTGCTAGGTGTGCCCATATCGGCCCTGTACGCGAGCGTGTACGTTTATGACGATACATGGGCGCTATAATACATCTTTCCCACAGATGCCCAGCGTAGAGAACCTTTGATGATAACGATTGGTAAAACCCACCGATTAAGCGTGGTCAGGCTGGTGGAATTTGGTGTCTATCTCGACGCAGGGGATATTGGAGAGGTGTTGTTACCGCGCAAGTATCTGCCTCGTGGCCTGTCTGTGGGGGATGTAGTCGACGTGTTTTTGTATCTCGATTCGGAAGATCGGCCGGTGGCCACCACCCAAAAACCGAAGGCCAGCGTCGGCGAGTTCGCCTATCTCGAAGTGGTGGATACCACATCGGTTGGCGCGTTTCTGGATTGGGGGCTGGATAAAGACGTGTTGGTGCCGTTTGCGGAGCAACATCGACCGATGGAAGTTGGGCGTTCCTACCTGGTGTATCTGTATTTGGACCGGGTCGATGGACGTATTACCGCCTCGTCCAGGATAGATCATTTTCTGGACGATGACAGGCCGCACAATTTCGCACCACAGCAGCCGGTTAATTTAATTATCGCCAATACCACCGATCTGGGTTTTAAAGCCATTATCAATCATAGTCATTGGGGCGTGTTATATAAAGGTGATGTGCACCAGCGCCTGAGTTTTGGTCAACATATCAATGGCTACATCAAGTATATTCGGCCCGACGGTAAAATTGATTTAAGCTTACAAGGCGGTCGACAAACCCGCGACAAGTACGAAGATATTATCATGAGCTATCTCAAACAGCAAAATGGCTTTGCACCGGTGCACGACAAGTCGCCGCCCGAATTAATCGCGGATTTGTTCGGTATGAGCAAAGGCGCATTTAAAAAAGCGCTCGGCGGGCTGTACAAAAAACGTCTAATTGTTATTCAAAAGGACGGTATTCACCTGACGGCGGAAGTGGATGGTAATCGATCGAGGGGTCCCTGGTGATTAATAATGATGTGTTGCGCCGCGTGCGTTATATCTTTGATTATAACGACACGAAAATGATCGCTCTGTTTGGTCTGGCCGACCATAAGGTCACCCGTGAACAGATAAGCAGCTGGTTAAAAAAGGACGAAGATCCTGCATTCGTGCAGTGTACCGACAGCGAGCTGGCGATTTTTCTGAATGGCCTGATTAACGACAGGCGAGGAAAAAAAGAGGGTTTGCCCGCAGTTCCAGAATCCCGTTTAACCAACAATATTATCTTTAATAAACTAAAAATCGCGTTGAATCTTCGGGCCGACGACGTGCTATCGATATTAGCGCTGGCGGGATTGAAAATTAGTCAGCACGAGCTCAGTGCATTTTTCCGCAAACCTGCCCATCGCCACTATCGCGTATGCCACGATCAAATTCTGCGCAATTTCCTGCACGGTTTACAACGTACGTATCGGCCTGATGTGGACGCGAAAAAACCCTTCACGTGGGCGGATGCGCTGGAAAAATCGCTGCAAAAACCTGTCGTGAAATAGGTGATCCGCCGGTATATTGCCTTACATAAACGTGGCGGGGTCGAGCTCAATATTTTCGCCGCTACCGTCCCAGGCGATAATCGCGTCAACCTGTTTTTTCTGCTCCGGACTTAAACGCCATGATTGCGCCGCAACGTTCTGCGCGATCTGCTCCTGGTTTGAGGTGCCAGCGATAACGGAAGTAACTGCAGATTCCGCCAGCAGCCAGGCTATAGCGAGATCGAGTACGCTGTGCCCGTGGTCCTGGGCAAACATACTGAGTTTGGCCACCAGAGCTTCATTTTTTTCAGTGCGGCTCATGCGGATAATAGGACTGCCCCTGGCGCCCCGCGAACCCTCCGGCGCGGGATGGCCGGGTTGGTATTTTCCCGACAGAAAACCGCCAGCCAGGGGAAAATAGGGCAAAAAACCAAAATTGAACTCTCTGCAAAATGGCAGCGTTTCCAGCTCCACATGGCGGTGCAATAAACTGTACTGATTCTGGCAGGAGACAAATTTTTCTAATGCTAGCGCCTTCGACACGTCTAACGTATCCCGCATGCGCCAACTGCTGTAGTTGCAGGTTCCCAGATAGCGGACTTTGCCTTCTTTAACCAGGTCGTCCAGCACGCGCAATATGTCTTCCTGTGGAATTCCTGGTGTTACAAAGTGAATCTGTAACAAATCAATACGATCGGTGCGCAGCTTGGTCAGACTCGCTTCACAGTGGGATCGAATGCGTTGTCGCACCGTTTCTCCGTTGGCTAGCTTCAGCAGGTGGAATTTGGTGGCGATAATAAAATGCTCGCGCCGCTCCTGAATTGCGGCGCCAATAAATGCCTCGCTGTCGCCTTGACCATAAATGGCCGCGGTATCGATAAAGTTGATGCCCTGGTCCTGCGCGAAGTGAATATTTTTAATCGACGTTTGCAGGTCTAATCGCGGCGGACCAAATACATTGCCACCCAGTCCGATTGCGGACAGTTTTAGTCCGGATGTGCCGAGGGTGCGGTATTCCATACACATGTTATCCAAATAGAAGCTGCAATTCCTGGGTCATTAAAGTTACCGTGGCGAATCGAATCTTGGGGCTAATGCTACTTGTATATCGCGGTTTTACCGCCGCACACTGAATCAGTCTTTGGATTGCATTCTTTCTTTCAGATTGGCGAAGGGCGAGTGGGTAGCTGGCGCGACATCGGCTTCAGTTACGCTGCCATGGCGTTCAAAATTAGCGTATTTAGCATGCTCTTCGTCGTGGCAATACACACACAATAATTCCCAGTTGCTACCGTCGGGTGGGTTGTTGTCGTGATTGTGGTCGATATGGTGCACGGTCAGTTCCCGCAGATTTGCCCGGGAAAACTCCCGTGCGCAACGACCACAAATCCAGGGATAGAGTTTGAGAGCCCGTTCCCGGTAGCTTTTTTCGCGTTCTGCATTATGGGCTCGCTGTGCGGCCAGAACGCGATTCATCTTGTTGGCATCAGGTTTTTTAGACATCACGGTTGTCCCTGCAAACGCCAGTTGTAATCGTTACCGATTGCGTAGGGCATGGTCCGAAACCCATCTGAACTCACTGGTGTTAGTGAGATTGTTGCGCACCGCCCCATCGTGCCGCTGATTATGCCGCGACATCATCTTCGCAGGAATAGCAAAATCGTTTCGTATCCCGAGTTTAGATCAGAAACCGATACTTGTAACCAGCGCAGTTTCGAGGGTCATCCCGACCGGATTGTCAGGGGTATATTCCCCAACAAACGATTTACTTCTTGATCCCTTCTACGCTGACGAGGCGCACAGAGCTGCATTCATCTCGCAATGCTCTTAGCTCGGTATACGTCGGCCCATGATAAAACGTGTCGAACGCAGCGGCTGACGGGAATTCAAATATAACGACCCGGCGAGGTTCCCAATCGCCTTCGTACACTTTATGTTCCCCGCCGCGGGTGAGGTACTTGCCGCCTGCGGCTTCGAGTGCAGGCTTTACTTTAGACATAAAATCCTGATAGCGGATCATGTTGTAAATTTCAACGTCGAATATTACATAAGCGGACATTTCGGCTCCTTAATATTATTTTTGGGTTAATCTGCCTGTATGTAGGACTTCTTTTATTTTTTTTGTAACTTTAAGCGCGGTCAGTGCCAGAATCAGAATACCGAAACGGATAGTGGTTGCCGACCAAGGGCAGTATCCTGGCTATTTGTTTTGACGTCAACAGCGTTAGCCCAATTTGGGGTGGCGGCGAGTCAGATTATCTTGTTGTTTCCTTAGTCCCGGATGTTAGCTAACCCCTGGCGCAGGTTTTGTGTTTGTTTTCTGCTGGCACCCTACCAAATGTGGCAATCGATCATGATTTGGGTGAGTTTAACACCAGCTCCCCATCAACCACGGGAATACGTTCGCCGGGCGCCTCTTTCATACGCACAGTGCCCTCCCTGTCACCTAGCTGGTAGCGTACGTCGTAGCCGGTAATCAAGCTGTGGGTTTCCATCACCGTACGACATTTACGTTCTGTGGTGGTGTAGGTGTTATTGGCCTGCATGTTTTCCTGGGTTTTATTGCCGGCATAGCCGCCAGCTGCGGCACCTGCCAGGGTGGCAACTTTTTTGCCGGTACCGCCGCCAATCTGATTGCCAACCACGCCGCCCAGAATAGCGCCTGCCACTGTGCCAATTACCTGATGCTGATCCTTCACGGGTTGTTGCCGGGTTACCACGATGTCTTCGCATACCTCCCGCGGGACGGTGCTATCCTTGATTACGTCTTTAATTTCCAGGACAGTCGCGTATGCTGGGCCCGGATCGCTGCTAAGCATGCGGTAGCCGCCGATCGCCCCCACTGCCGTAGCCAAAGCCACGCCCGCTACCAGCCCGGTAAGTGTTGATTTATTCACCGTAGAACCTCCGTTGTCTAAGAATAGTTGTCAATTATGTTGAAGTGCGAGCTTCGGTGTATCCATCCTGTGTGCCTGTTGATATTCTGAAGCTAGCGCGTCCATTCTCAATGGCTTTATCCCCTTTGTCCATGTAGAAATCGGCATTTATGGGTCGATGCAATGGTTTCGCACCACGTAAACTCAGGGGTCGGGTTATATTTTCCATCATGAACGATCGGTCATAAACAAACCCCAGTCTGAATGCGTCCTTCCCCTATGGATTGCTGGGTCGCTTTGTTGGGTGCGCGTCAGGGATAATCCTGCCGTGTGGGCCGTACTACGATATCGCTGATGTGCACGTGGGGCGGCTGACTCACAATGAAATGAATGGTATTAGCGATATCGTCCCCCACCAGCAGCGGGCCAAAACTTTTCTCAAACCCTTGCACCATTTCTTCACTGTAACCGGCACCCGCCTGAAATCCGCTTAATACGGCACCAGGCTCTACCAGAGTAACGCGAATACCTTTGGGTCCCACTTCCCGGCGCAGACCTTCGGTCAGCGCATGCACCGCAAATTTGGAAGCGCCGTACACGGCGCTGAACGGAGAGATATGGCGCCCCACCACCGAGCCAATCACCACAATATCCGCCGCGGTTGCCGGGTAGCTTTTTTCCTGTGCGCCCAGCATCTTTTGTGCAGCCTTTTGCAACAGGGCAAGCGCACCGCTGACATTTACCTTCAGTACATCTTCAAACTCGGCGAGATTGGCGTCCTTCACCGAGCCACCCAATCCGCGCCCAGCGTTGACCACCACAATATCAATGGCACCACCAAAGCGCTCAAGCGCGGTGGCAAATAATTGTTCGAGCACCGCGTGATCAGCTGCATCACCGGGCACGCCGCAGAACCCGTCACCCAGTTGCTTTTCCATCGCTTTTAACTTCTCGGCATTGCGCCCGGTTCCCACCACGGCGTACCCGGCATCAACAAATTTTCGTACCGTGGCTTCGCCGATACCGGAGGTAGCGCCCGTGACGGTAGCGATACGTAAATACCTGGACGTCATATGTGCTCTCCATTTTCAATAATAATACTTGATACTTGGACCACGTGGTTTCCTTGTCATCGCACACGTTTGCCTATGTAGTTTGCCTTCCCGGTATTCCGTGCGCCCGCACGACGATACGGGGATTGGATATTTATATCCTTATACTACGTGCCCAGTTAGGAGAACGTGGTCATCTATAAAGGGCAAAGTACATTATCTGCCCGCAGCGTTTGTCAGGGTATTTTTAGCTGTTTGCCATCTGTATTTCGCTATGTACGCCTAAAAGTAATTTCTTTGGATCACCCTTCGCTGTGTAAATAGCGATAAGAATGTATGGAAATCCAAACATCCCTCCCATAAAGATGCTTAAAAATCCAAATATATGTCCTTTCGGAGTGAACCCTTCTCGCCAGCTTATCCAGGTTGCCAATAAAAACAGATGGATTAAAAAATCAGTATTGAATTGCGAGCGCCAATCGAGATTGAGCAAGTCTCCAAAGTAAACTATGGGCCAATTGAAGCCGGTATCTTTGATGGCAAGTATTGTGACTGCGTAAATTATCACTATAGAAAACGCTAAAAAATAACGTACGGCTTTCATCACAAGGTATCCATATTTTGAGGGATGTATGAACTCGTAACGTCTTGTGCAAGGGCTGCGGAAAACAAAACCGTTTGTCAGTCCGAGCGCGCGAAGCATGTATTTGAGTTTGTCGTTTTCTTGGCGACAGTAACAGGCACCTCTTCTGCTGTGCTGAGAAGTCGGATCGAGTTGCCCAAACCAGGGAGCGAATGAGGTCAGTGGACGTTAATTGGGCCTCTCGCCACCCCTGAGTTTGCAGAGGGTGGCCACCAAAACGGAGGAATTACATTTTCCGTTGGAGAAACCTGTTGTTTTTTACAACCTAAACAGGAACAACTTTATTTGCGCAAGGACCTTTTTGACCTTGACCAACTTCGAACTCAACGGCCTGACCATCATTCAATGTTGCGTACCCACCGCCTGCCTGGATTTCTGAATGATGAACAAACAAATCTTTACTGCCATCCTCAGGTGTAATGAACCCGAAACCTTTGTCCGCATTGAACCACTTAACTGTACCTTTACCCATTTTCTTTACTCTTGGTTGTTGGTGAACGATAAAAATTGTATACGAACTCACCAATTCGAATATAAAGCCAAATTTACCGGCAGTAACACTTTTCGTTCCGGTTGGCGGCGGTAGTATACCGTCCTCTGCAACCAGTTGCTCGTGGCCCAGTGTTCCTGGTCAAAAGCCCGCCAAGGCATTTATTCCGGGCTCAGGCCAGATCGAAGCGGTCCAGGTTCATCACTTTGACCCAGGCCGCCACGAAGTCCCTGACGAACCTCTCCTTGCCGTCCGCGCTGGCGTAGACCTCTGCATAGGCGCGCAACACTGAGTTAGAGCCGAAGATCAGATCGTTGCGGGTGCCGGTGTACGTCACTTTGCCGCTGTTGCGATCCCGGCCTTCGAACACTTCCGCCTTGTCGTCCACTGCCTTCCACTCCGTGCCCATGTCGAGCAGATTGACGAAGAAGTCGTTGCACAGTGTGCCGACCTTGTCGGTGAACACGCCGTGCTTACTACCGTCGCAGTTGGCACCGAGCACGCGCAGGCCGCCGACCAGTACAGTCAGTTCCGGCCCGGTCAGTGTCAGCAACTGCGCCCGGTCAATCAGCAGGGCTTCGGTTGGCGCGCCGATCTTGCCCTTCCTGTAGTTGCGAAAGCCATCGGCCAACGGCTCGAGCGGGGCGAATGACTCGACATCAGTTTGCGCCTGCGTGGCATCCACGCGACCCGGTGCGAACGGCACATCCACCGCCACACCGGCAGCCTTGGCGGCCTGCTCGACGCCCACATTGCCAGCCAGCACAATCATGTCGGCCAGAGATACCTTGCTCGATGCCTTCTGGATATCCACCAGCTTGTGTAGCGTCTTGACCGCGCCCTTATTAACCGCCCAGTCTTTCTGGGGGGCCAGGGCCAGGCGTGCGCCGTTAGCGCCGCCGCGCTTGTCACCGCCGCGAAAGGTGGAGGCGGAGGCCCAGGCTACGCCTACGAGCTCGCTCACCGACAGGCCGGAAGCGGCAATCCTGGCCTTGGCGTCAGCGATGTCTGCGGTCGTCGGTTTCTGGGTAGCTGTCGGCAGAGGGTCCTGCCAGAGTAGATCTTCCTTCGGCACTTCCGGGCCGAGGTAGCGCGCCTTCGGGCCCATGTCGCGGTGGGTCAACTTGAACCAGGCGCGGGCAAAGGCTTCGGCGAAGGCTTGCGGATCGTCGTGGAAGCGTTTGGAAATCTTGCCAAATTCTGGATCGAAGCGCAGGGTCAGGTCGGTGGTGAGCATGGTGGGCTTGTGCATTTTACCCGGTACATGGGCATCCGGAATGATCTCCGGTGCGTTCGTTGCGATCCACTGCTTGGCGCCGGCAGGCGAGTTGGTGAGTTCCCATTCGTACTTGAACAGGTTCTCGAAGAAGTTGTTGCTCCACAGCGCCGGGGTTTTGGTCCAGGTCACCTCCAGGCCGCTGGACACAGTGTCCTTGCCATGGCCTTGCCCAAAGTTGCTGTGCCAGCCCAGGCCTTGCTGCTCGATAGCTGCGGCTTCTGGCTCCGGACCTTTGTGGGATTCGGGCGCGGCGCCATGTGCCTTGCCGAAGGTGTGGCCACCTGCGATCAGGGCGACGATTTCCTCGTCGTCCATGGCCATGCGGCTGAAGGTAGCGCGGATGTCCTTGGCGGCGGCGAGGTAGTCGCCGCTGGCATTCGGCCCTTCCGGGTTCACATAAATCAGGCCCATGTGGGTGGCGGCGAGATTGTCGTCCAGTTCGCGATCGTCATGGAAGCGCTTGTCATCGTCCAGCCAACCGTTCTCGGCACCCCAGCTGACGTCCATATCCGGTTCCCAGACGTCCTCACGGCCGCAGGCAAAGCCGAAGGTACGAAAGCCCATGGACTCCAGCGCGACGTTGCCGGTGAGGATAAGCAGGTCGGCCCAGGAGATATTCTGACCGTATTTCTGCTTGATGGGCCACAGCAGGCGGCGCGACTTGTCGATGTTGACGTTGTCGGGCCAGGAATTAAGCGGCGCAAAACGCTGCTGCCCACGCCCGCCGCCGCCGCGCCCGTCGAGGGTGCGGTAGGTGCCGGCCGCGTGCCAGGCCATACGCACCATCTGCGGGCCGTAGTGGCCGAAGTCGGCGGGCCACCAATCCTGGCTGTCGGTCATCAGCTTAACCAGGTCGGCCTTGAGCGCCTTGTAGTCGAGTTTTTTAAATTGTTTGGCGTAGTTGAACTTATCACCCAGCGGGTCGGACTTGTTCGAATGCTGGTTCAGTAGATCAACGCGCAACTGGTTTGGCCACCAGTCTTTGTTCGTGGTGCCGCCACCTGCGGCGTGATGGAATGGGCACTTTGCTTCGGTCGACATGTCTTCTCTCCTTGTCTGTGTGATTAGGGGTCGCAACTAACGCCCAGCTAAAGCGCAGCCATAGGCCGTCGCGCTGAGCTTTTTATTGTGTGCATCATGTGATGACCATTACGCCAACCACACCAAATATGAAACCTAGTACCGCCCCCATGGGGGGCGCCCAGTGTTTGGCTAATTTTACGCGTGGAGCAATATCCTGAAATATGGAATACAGGATTCCTCCGGAAGCCATCAGCACAATAACCGCAACCGCAACAGGATGATCTTGTAACCACAGGTAACTGGACACCCCTGAAATGGGACCTAGAAATGCCATTACAAAGAAAATAATCATAATTTTTCTCGGGCCAAAATTTGCCGACCGATTCAACTCCCGATAGGCATTAAATCCTTCTGGAATATTCTGTAATGTAATAAGTGCCGCCAGCAATACCGCATCTTTACTTCCAATTGCAAAGGCAGTTCCCAAAGCGATTGATTCGGGGACAAAGTCAAGGAGCATGGCCACAAGTTGACTTGCGGGTGTCTGTAATTTTAGCAGATAAATATCAATCAGCATGAAAATAAGCCCGCCGACCAGGAGGCTACAAGCAGCGGTCAGCGGTTCAAGCTTGCTTATACCGTAAGGAACTAACACGAGGGCAACAGCTGACAAAAGGGCACCGCCACCGAATGCCATCATACTGTGACTGAATTCGGCCTCTAACAATTTAGATTTGAATTTGCCGATACTGGCCAGAAACGCACCTAAGGGCATAGCCAGCCCAGCCGTCAATGTTAGCCCAATAAGGATGAGCAAATTATTCATAGTTATTTCATAATTGTTGCATGATGACAAAGTTCATCAGGGCCAGGTGAGAACGTCCACAGGGCGCCAGATTAGGTGCATGATTGAGCGCATGTTTGGGCGCGTGTTTGGGCGCGTGTTTGGGCGATATGTCGCGCAAGCCAGCCATCAGCGGCTGCGTTCCGGGAACAGTATCAACCAGGCATCTTCACAGCCAGCCAGCAGGCTTAGGCCATCCGAGGAGGGTTTCTCGCACGGCTCAGCATCAAGCGCTCGCGCCACATCAACCGACGCCGGGGAGAAGTAAACCTTGACCTCGCAATGCAGTCGTCCCTCTGATTCATGCCGCATAAATACTGCCATCTGCGCGGGCATCTCAGCCTTTGTATACGTAGACAACAAGTAATTTTCAAGGCAACCCAGTGGTTCGTGCGCCAACATCGCGTCACCGAGGTTTTTCGAGAACCAATTTGTCACCGGGGTTTCAATGTCCGACCATAAAACTCAACGTAAAATCTCACTTGCCCCAACGGCTTCACCTCATGCAATATTTCTGGTTCCACCACACCATACCTCTCCGGCGATAATTCGACATCCTCTATTTCCGGCTCCAAAATCCGATA
Organism: Porticoccaceae bacterium; assembly: GCA_041601945.1. GTDB lineage: Bacteria > Pseudomonadota > Gammaproteobacteria > Pseudomonadales > Porticoccaceae > JBFJKD01. The sequence goes on from JBFIHG010000014.1 coordinate 49,530, forward strand.
GTGTAGTCTGCCCTCCAGAATGACAATTTTCCCCCAGGTACCTTCCTTCGTTTGGTGTGCCTTCAAAAGCCCTTTAGGCACAGTTTCTTCGGTAAACTCTGGCGTGCTTTTGTAGCTTGAGACATCAGCAGGTAGTTCTTTCATCTAATTCATCCGAGATACATAACGTTTGAACCAAACTGCACTACTATGGGCAAAACCACGCAGCACCACAACACCTTCTCGCGTTAGCTGGCGTGAATTATTAAGCGTCATCAATTCATGATCTCGTCGATAATTGGATAATTGGGTCAGCTTGACCATTTCATTTTTTTTGATCTTCAATCGGTAGCTTACTCACGCGATTCGGCTTCAGCCGCTAATTTATCCATGGGGATTGCGATTTCCGGCGGAACTTCGTTATTTAGGACAACACCATAAAGCAGCACTAACATGCAAACCATAACACCGCCAAAAATCGCGACCGAGCGATTTTTTACGTAATGCAGAATCGATTTTAAATTAAACGTCAGGTGGCCTATTACGGAAAGTATCATGATTAGCCCAAAGAGCTTATGCACTGGATGCATTTGAATAGTAAAAGACGGCTTCTCTATAAAAAACATCATCAATCCTGATGTGGACATCGCGAGAAATGATACAAATAACGCAACTGCAATGATTTTTCTGAACATATAATATCTCCGGATTGTAGATCTCGATAACGTTTGAGTTAAGCGGCGTGATCTAGCACCACTTTTGTGGACACTTTATGCACACAGCTTTTCATAATTCTCAGGTGATTGATAGTCCAATGATGAATGTAATCTTTCTCGATTATAAAACTCAATATATTCGACAATATGGGCAACC
>JBFIHG010000015.1:0-49274 GCA_041601945.1 Porticoccaceae bacterium
GTTACCCGAGATAGTTGCCGGCTCTCAGGCGCTGGTGGCCCACCCCACCGCCGACACGCGAGTGCCCAGCGGAGTTGACGAAAAAATTACACTGGTGATCGGCCCGGAAGGCGGTTTTATACCTTACGAAATAGAAAAACTGGTGGCCGCAGGTTGTACACCAGTTTCCCTGGGCCCGCGCATATTGCGGGTTGAAACAGCAATACCGGTACTCCTGAGTAGATTGTTCAGCACCGGATAGATTGATTACCAAGCTGAAGCCGTTTTAATACTCAAAAACAATTAGCACGCGCCTCAAACCTGGACCGTACCAGCCATTTTCCAGCGCGATCAAAAATTTGTATAAAAATAGTTATCTCATCGGGTTTGCCATCAGCGATTTATGCGAAAACCAATCTTGACGGTGACCTGCCAGTGTTTGATTTCACCATTTTCAATAAACCCACGCTGATCTGTAACCTGATACCAGTGCAGGTCAGTCAAATTTTGTGATGCCTCTGCAACGGCAACACGAATGGCGTCATCGGAACTTTTGGTGGAACTACCGGTGATCTCTATATGTTTGTAAGTATGCTCTGGCATGGGATTACTCCTTGTTGGTTCCGAGAGTGGTGGTTGGTCGGATAAAACATTAACAGGCTAATGCCACAGCTATAGTTATAGCACAGATAATTCGTTTACTCGTGGAGGCTGAGTGGCGTTGGGCGCCGTGAAGGAAGGATACTTACAGCCTCGGTATCGGGAGCGACTTTACTGGGCTGCGTCGTCGTGTTGGAGGCACCCACTGATTGAACACATTGGACGGCTCGCGGCTTGTCCGTTTGGGATTACACCCCGCCTACGCTGCGCTGCGGCGTCCAAAATTCGCGAATGATCAAGTACGCAGCGGTTTACAATACAGGCGATTGGAGCTTTCGCGGACCCTTGTAGCGCAAGAAATAGATTGTATACGCCTGTTCGACGACGCAACCTCCCCCTTTAATAACATGTTGGACATGGAGGAAACTAACAATCCTTCGTGAATAATCAGATGATACATTCTCTGATCAGCGCCTTTAGTTTTTTCTAATTGTGTCGTCATCAACGCTAACTTGCCGTTCGCGCCACAGTACAAGCACGGCACAGCCGATCAGAATCCCCGGTAAACCCTCGTACACAGCGTGATGCCAGCCCAGATAGCGCCACAGCAGCGCGGTCAGCAACCCCGTCAACGCGGCAAAAATGCTGATTGACTGACGTGGTTTCATGCCCAGGCAGAGGGCCACGAGCAGTGGGGCAAAGGCACTGGCCAGCCCGGACCAGGCCATGATCACCAGGCTGAAAACACTTTGGTTGTTGGACAGGGCTAACAACAACGCACAGCCGGTTATCGCTACGGTCGTTAACTTAATCAGCAGTGGTCGTTCGATTCTATGGGGCAGCAGATCGTGAGTAACCGCAGCGGAACAACTGAGTATCAGTGAATCGGCGGTGGACATGGTCGCCGCGAAAATTCCCGCCAAGATCAAACCGACTAAAAGCGGCGGCAGCAGTTCGAGCGCCATCATCGGCAGGGCCAGCTCGGCATCAAAACTGCCGCTATCGGCCAAATAGACGCGTGACAGCAAACCCACGCCTGTGGTGATGCAATAAAAGGCGATAAACCACAGGTAGTACCAGGCGCGCGCCTGACGCATACCGACCTTGTCGTTGAGTGCCATAAAGCGCACCATGACATGGGGTTGTCCGATGACTGACAGGCCCGCAAAAAGCCAGCTCACCGCGAACAGTACGCCTCCTGCAATTCCGGGCAGCGCCAGGTCTTTGGGAAACCAATCGAGGAACCCCTCTACGTCCCGCATACTGGAAATTGCCCCCCCTATTCCGCCCAGCGACAATACAGCCGCAACCAGTAATAAACCCATGGCGACAATCATCACCGTCGACTGGGCGGCGTCTGTCCAAATGGAAGCGCGAATGCCGCCTGCAAAACAATAGAGCGACACCACCACGCCACCGATGCAAGCCCCCGCCCAGGTGGGCCAGTCAAACAGGACATGCAGGGCTTTACCCCCCGCAACCAGTTGCGCGCCCGCGTAGGCCAGTAAAAATATCAGCGAGATAACACCAATCAGCCGTTGTAGCTGGTTGTTATTCTCGCCATACCAGGTACTTAACACCCCGGCATAACTGACTTCGTCGCTGTTTTCCGTAGCCTGGCGCAAGCGTGAATGAACAAACAGAGAAGCCAGGAAATCACCGGCTATCCAGCCGATCATCAACCAGATGGATGCAAGGCCTGTCACATAGGTATAACCAATAACACCGATAAACATATAACCACTATTATTGGTAGACACCGCGGATAAGCCCACCAGCCAGGGACTGATCGAGCTATCAGCGAGGTAGTAGTCATGGCGGGTGCCCCGACTTTTAATCAGCGACGATAAACCGATAAGCGTGAAAGCTAACAAGCAACCGATAAAGGAAACAGCGATTAAGGTTCTATCCACGAGCGCTCCTCAAGTACAGGATGGTTCGGTTTGAGCGCTCATATGTTTCGGGAAATGTTTTCACAAACTATTCGACGCAGAATCAGTCTTATGCCGCGCATATCGCTCTGCCGTGGTCGTGTACTTCTACGAGACACCGATGCAGGCTTTTAACAGCCAGCTGATAATCGTCCTCATCGACAACGAACTGCATATCCACCTGACGCATGGATTGATGCATGGCCAGCACATTGATATTTTTTTCCGCCAGCACAGCGACGGCCTTAGCCAGCATCCCCGGGACCCGCATATCGCTACCGATAGCAGAAACAATGGCGGCTTTTCGCTGATCCAGTTCAGCGTCTGGATAGCGATCCTGAAGTGCATTTCTGATACGTTTGATGGTTTTCAGGTTGGTCGCGAGATAGTGGGTAATGGTATTGGCATTAATATCCTTGGCGACAATTTCGGCTTTAAAACGGCGCAGCACCGCCAGAATTTCCCGGTCGTAGAGATCGATCTGCCCCATCATGTCCTGGTCAAACAGTTCCAACGCATAGATGCCTTTACTGCCGGCAATGATCTCCACACAGGGGGTATCGCTGACATAATCCCGCGCAATGACTGTACCGGCATGTTCCGGTTCAAAGGTATTTTTTATCCGCAGGGGAATGGCATTTTGGCGCAGCCCCTTCGCGGCCTTAGGATGAATAGCCTCCATACCCAGGTTAGCCAGTTGGTCGGCCACATCGTAGTTAGTCCGGCCAATGGGCACGGCATGCGCTTCGCCGACCAACTGCGGATCGGCACTGCTAAGATGAAACTCCTTGTGGATAATCGCTTCCCTGGCGCCGGTCAATACAGCGATGCGGCTAAACGTAATCTCGCTGTAGCCACGCTTAAAGCTGGCCATTAGCCCACTGTTGGTATGTGCGTACCCAGTGACAATCGGTAGCTCCGTTGCCAGGTCAATGGCAGCAAAAGCCTGCAATATGCGTTCATCCAAAGGTACGTGCGCAGTAGTTTGCCAACCGCTCAAATCCACAAAGCAGGCATTAACACCATCGTGCTGTAATAGCGCCGCTGTGTTCCAGGCGCTGTGGGCCTCGCCGATGCTGGCCAGCATTTCGCGCACTGTATCGAGGTGCTCGCCCAGAGAAAAATGGCCATGGCGACACAGGCCTTGCAGATCCGTCAGGCATTTGCGTGCGGCTTCCATGCGCATATCGATAAACTGATTGGCGCGCTCTAGATCTGCCCCACTGGTAAACAGCCTGCAATTGATGCCATGCAATTTATTCTGCAGCTTTGCCATGGCGTTATACCAACCATCATCGTTTTCACCGCTGGCAAACAAACCGTAAACGCCGGGCTGGCCGGATTTCTTATGCTCCAGCAGATCATTAGTGATGCCACTGTAGGCTGAGACGACAAAGATCCTCTGGTACAAGGTTTGCCGGTTGCCGGGCCGCATAACGATATTATCGCGCACGGCCTCATAATCGCTCATGGACGTGCCGCCGATTTTTTCGACACTATGCTGTACTGGGTTTTCGATAGTCATGGCCATCTTTACTGTTGCAAACAGGGTTGGATTAATCGATGGTTCGCACGTTGATGACTACTCCGCACAACGAACACACAGTCGTGTAGCCGGAACAGCCTCAAGTCGCGCAAAGGGAATCTCGCAAGCGCACTGCTGGCAATAGCCGGCATCTTCACTGTCTACCCATTCCACGTTGTTTTTTAACAGCGTGAGCTCACGCTTTTCGCTTTCGATTATCTGTGAATCAACAGTTGATGCTATTTTTTGATCAAGGTGCGCCGCCTCATCATCCAGACTATTGTCTTCTCTGGCAGAAGATAAAAGCTTTTCGATATCGTTGATGCGCGTTTTTATCAGTTGTTTAAGGGTGTCTCGTTGCTGGCTCTTCATAGTTCGCCTCTTTCGGCTGCAAAGATTACAGGCGCGATATTCGCACGAGTACAAATGTATTCTGGTCGTGGCGGCTGATCGCAAAATGGCTCGACCACGCGATTACTGATCGCGTTATACACAAAGAAGGCGTTAGAGCGTGGGTACGGCGTGATATTGCCGTTTGAACCATGCATGGTATTGCAATCGAACACGATCACGCTGCCCGGCTTGCCTGTTGCAGTAACGATACCGCCCTCATCAGTCAGTTGGCTTAAACAGCTGTCGCTGGGTACGCCATACTCCTGTTTCCTTAAAGATGACTTGAAGTGGTTGTTCGGCGTTTCCCCCTCACACACGACATAACGTTTATGCGACCCCGGTATCAACATCAAAGGACCGTTGGTTGCGTGGTTTTCAGTCAGCGTGATGGACATACTCAGCGCCCGCATGGCCGGCATGCCATCCTCCACGTGCCAGGTTTCAAAATCCGAGTGCCAGTAAAACTCCTTACCGCGAAATCCGGGCTTGTAGTTTAAGCGGGACTGGTGAATATAAACCTGATCGTCCAGCAGATAACGAGCCAGCTCAACCAGACGCCGGTCGGCTGCCAGCTTTCTGAACACCGCGCTGACCTGATGGATTCTGAAAATCGAGCGTATATCACCGCTGCCGGGTTCAGTGATCGTTTCACCCGACGCTGCAATTTTCTCGTCCCGCCTTAATTGGTCAAGCTCCTGTTGAAAGCTGCGGACTTCTTTCTCACTAAACACATCGTCTAAAATCAGAAATCCGCTCTCTTCATAATGTTTCAGCCATTTCTGATCGATAGGCGCCGGTGTTGTTTCCGCAGCATAAATTACCGGGTCTAAACGCTTGCCCAGTTGGGCTTTCAGTGTGCCTCTGGATGGATAGCGATCCTGCTGTGTTTCCGGCTCTGGCATGGCTGTCAAATTCATAATCTGGTGGATTATTTCCTGGTTGATGGCTTTATATCGACACGTACTAAGGGCTGCCTCTATTTGCTGATAGCTTCTTAAGCGCTAGTGGCCTTTATTCGCTAATGGCTTGTTATTCGCTAATGGCTTCAGCATCCAGTTCATAAGCGCCTTCAGCGTTGTGGACTTCCTTGCCGTTCAGCGGCGGGTTAAATACACAGGCCATTTTCATTTCCTTGAATGCGCGCAAGGTGTGTTGATCATGTTTGTCCAGGTTGTATAAAGTGCCTGGGCTGATGGGATAGACCTTGCCATCTGCCAATGTTTGCACCTCACCTTCCCCAGAAATGCAGTACACCGCTTCGAGGTGGTTTTGATAGTGCATCTGAAAATCGGCACCTGCGTAAATCGTGGTGATGTGAAAGGAAAATCCCATTTGGTCGTCTTTGAGCAGCAGTCGCGTGCTCTCCCAGTTGCCATCAGGGGATACGATGCGTCGTTCAGTTTTTTCTGCGTCTTTCAAATGTCTAACCAGCAATGGAATACTCCTCATTTTTCAAATAGTTCAGGGTGACTAAGGTTGCCTCTATACCGCTTGACCGCTCGGTGTCGCTACCGTTGACCAGGCCAGGCACACAGTTGCTCGACTGTTTTCGGCCCGACCAATTCTGTCAAGCGCTGACCCGCCGTTGCTCGTCGAAATAATCGACCTCTTCAGGAATCGACACTTCTTTGGCGCATACTTCTTTGATGGCCTGCTGGACGATATCTATGCCCTTTTTCAGGTTTTCATCGCTGATCGTTAGCGGACACAGGAATTTCACCACCTGATCGTCAGCGCCACTGGTTTCGATAATGAGTCCGTTTTTGAACGCATGCTGAGTAATCGCCCCTGCCAGTTCACCGTTCACGCAATTGATGCCCTGAAACATACCGCGGCCACGCGTCGTGAAACTGCCTTCACCATATTGTTCAACGATGGTTGCCAGTCGTTGCGAGACATACTGCCCCTTACGCTTAATCGCTTTTGAAAAAGCATCATCCGACCAATAGTGATCGATGGCGGCTTTTGCCGTGACAAAGGCAAAGTTATTGCCCCGGAAGGTACCGTTATGTTCGCCGGGTTTCCACTGATCCAATGCTGGTTTCATCAATACCACGGCAAACGGCAACCCGTAGCCGCCCAGGGACTTCGATAGCGTAATGATATCCGGCTCGATACCGGCCGCTTCGAAACTAAAATAATCACCGGTGCGCCCACAGCCCGCCTGAATATCATCAATAATCAGTAATACCCCGTGTTTCCTGCACACGGACTGTAAATTACGCAACCACTCGAAGCTGGCTACGTTGATGCCCCCTTCGCCCTGCACGGTTTCAACCATCACAGCAGCCGGTGAGTTAATGCCACTACTGGAATCTGACAGGACTTTATCCAGATACGCAGTGGTGTCGATACCATCACCCAGGTAACCGTCGTAGGGCATCCGATGAACACCGCTGAGTGTTACACCCGCCGCGTCTCGGTGATGGGAATTACCAGTGGCCGCCAGCGCACCCAGGCTGACGCCATGAAAGCCATTGGTGAAGCTAACAATATTCTGTTGCCCGGTGACGTTGCGGGCTACTTTCATTGCCGCTTCAACCGCATTGGTACCGGTTGGCCCGGTAAACTGCACTATGTAGTCCATGCCACGCGGCTTGAGAATTTTTTCGTTAAAGGCCTCAAGAAATTCGCCCTTGGCTTTGGTGTGCAAATCCAAGCCATGGGTAATACCGTCGTTATTAATGTACTCGAGCAGCTTTTCCTTGAAGACAGGATTATTATGGCCGTAGTTCAGCGTGCCTGCGCCGGCAAGAAAGTCGAGATATTGGTTGCCTTCCGTATCGTAAAGAAACTCACCCTGGGCCTTGTTAAACACCCGAGGAAATGCGCGCGCGTAGCTCTGTACTTCCGATTCGATCTCATCAAATATTTTCATGGCCTAGCTTCCTGTCGTGGCGTTCATAGCCGTATTTATTGGCGTACTTGCACTGGCTGCCTCGGTGGCGCGCTCTAGCGGCCCAATGGTTACCAGCAACTCAGTGTCGTGCTGCCCGGAAAAATGCCGATCTTTAGCAAACAAGTCTTCACTGCACAGCGGTGCTGCATAGCGCTTCGCGACCCGGCCAAACAAAGCCCAGGAGGCCTGGTTAGCCTGGGTAATCGTGGTTTCAATAAAACGGACGGTTTGGCATATCTCTCTATTGAGAATGTGCGCAATCATCTGCGATGCTACACCGTGCCCCCGCGCCTTCTCAGCGACGGCTACCTGCCAGATAAACAGCGTTTCGGGCTTGTCTGGAATCAGATAACCGCTGACAAAACCCACCAGTTCATCCTGCCACCGAACCGCAACCGACGTGCTGGCAAAGTGATGGCACTGCAGTAGATTGCAATAAACCGAATTGGCATCGAGCGGCGGACTAACGCTAATTAGTCTAGAAACATCCCACCCATCGTCCCTTGATGGCTGGTAAAAGGTAAATTGTTGACTCATCAATATCATCCAAAAAGTTGACACAATATAATTACAGAACTAATTATTAGTCTGCACCAATAATTAAGTTATCGAGGCTTAAAAAGTTATTTAATAGCGCAAAATACCGGTTAAAACGCCTAAACTACTGTATTTCTGCTTATTATATGTTTACAGAATTATGTATTGTACACTAAACATATTCTCATGCAACAGCGGGTAACCTAATACGCTTTCACGTCTGCAACTCAAATGCTTAGCGCACTAACACTCTCTAGCATTTATTCAAGGAAAAGGGCCAAATAGCTCATCGCGTACAGTCTAAACATTATCTCGACATCGGCCCCACTGACATAAACTTAGAGAATACTGAATTGGATAATATAGATGATGTCTTAGTCGCCCTGCGCCGAGTAATCCGGGCCACCGACCTCCATTCAAAGCATTTGGCAAAAACAACTGGCCTGACCACTCCGCAAATCTTGCTGCTACAGACCATTCGCGACAAAAGTGACGTCACTATTGGAGTGCTCGCAAATGAAGTGAGCCTCAGTCAGGCAACCGTGACCACTATTCTTGATCGTCTGGAGAAGCGGGAACTGGTTTACCGGAAGCGCTCCAGCGAAGATAAACGCAAAGTGCACGCTCATTTAACGGATGCTGGTGTCAGTATTTTAAAAGATGCCCCAATACCGCTACAGGAGCACTTCACCCGTCAATTCAACGAACTGCAGCAGTGGGAACAAACGATGATTCTCGCCTCTTTGCAGCGCATCGCCTATATGATGGATGCACAGCATATTGATGCTTCGCCTGTACTAGACATAGGCTTAATCGACAGACAGGGCACGAATTGAGTCGTACCGAGAATCTCGGAGACTAATTTTCTTAAGAGGATTAGCCAGCGACCAAACGACCTGGAGCTCCCTCCCATTGGGATTCAGCACAAAAACCCGCTCGGCCCACCGCCTTTAATGGCGGCAGCATCCTGGTGCACCAATGCGCCTGTCGGAATCGCCATGAGCGACAGATGTTTGGCCTGATCAATCGACGATATTTATCGACGCCTACCTTCCAGCAAAGGATCGACACCCTTAAAAATGTCGATATCGTGAAGGCCATAAGGCTTTTTCATGGATTCGCTCATATAAAAATCCGGCTCGTATTTCTTATCTTTCCACACGTACCAGTCCTCATCCTCGATACCGTCGTATTCGATGATCAGCACGGCGCCGCCTGGTTCCTTACCATTGTTGGAAACATGGTGTTCATAATGGTCGTGAGCTATCCACCTACCAGGGTTATTCATTTCCATAATGACATCGTACCGTTCCCCGGGAGCCATATTGAGAACATCAACTGCATAGGGATGCTCCAGGGGCAGACCATCCTTGTGGGTGACCAGAGCATCGTGACCATGGGGATGAAAGGCCACAGGAATAGTCGCAGCCATTAAGCGTAACCGCAGAACATCACCTTTTTTTACTCTTAACGGCTGCGTCATGGGGAACGATTTGCCATTAATGGAAAAATAACTGATCGGCTCATTGGGATGCCCCCCTTCGCCATAAGTATCTGCCACTTCGGGATTCCATCCCGAGAACATGGCAATGGCATCGATGGTTACTTTCTTTTCAAGATCCGTTGGTTTTTTTGGATCCACAATGAAGGGGCCCCACATACCACGAATGCCCACATGTTCGGGAACGTTCACGTGACAGTGATACCAAAGGCTGCCTGCCTTGATAGCTTTGAATTTATAGGTATAACTTTCCCCCGGTTCTATGCCTTTCTGGGTAACGTCCGGCACACCATCCGAACGCCACGTATTCAACTGATATTGGCCGTGCCAGTGCACCGTGTGATTGAGGCTGGTATTGTTTTGCACCACAACTTCAACGTCATCACCTTCCTGGACGTGGAATAGCGGGCCTGGAACCTGCCCATTAAAGGCCCATACCTTGGTCTTAAAACCGGGCGCGACATCCAGGTCTACTTCCTCGATGGTCATTTCTAACTGGCGAAGCTCGGCATGAACCCCCAGCGTGAGCAGGCTGAAAAGCAAGCCTGATATCCACTGTTTAATCGACATAATCATTTACTCCGTTATTTACCACAGCATATTTCGCGCAGGTAGGCCACGATATCCGCCACTTGCCTGTCGTCCAGATTGCCCTCCCATGCAGGCATAAGCACCGATTTATTCACCGCTTTGCCACCGTGTTTAATCGCTTTGGTCAGGTCTGCATCGGTGCGCGCCGACATTTCACTGGTATCGGTGTGGTCGCGCGGCAACACGGCCATGTCCTGGATATTGATTCCCTTGCCGTTGCCAGTAATGCCATGACATTGAGTGCAGTAGATCTGATACAGGGCTTTTCCCTGCGCTGCTTCCCCATCGGCATGGACTGGTGCAATAACAATAAGACTGAAAAAAGCCAGGAACAGGATCGGTAATTTCATGGCTGCTCCTCTCCAATCACTTTCAGGTAATCCGCTAATTTTTTGATAACTCCAGGGTTAAGCTCACTGCGCGGCATCAGGGTATGCGGATCCCATGCCACTGGATCTGTAATAAAGGAAGCAATAAATTCAGGCTGCAACCGCCGCCATGCTGTATAGAGTTCTGGACCAGACAATCCACCATAATCCGGTACGTCACGATGACAGGCGCTACAGCCATTAAACTTGCTAAAATTGAGCTGACCCATCCGCGGCGAAATGTCGCCAGGTCGGTATTTCACTGCATCAATCTTGTCGTCATAGGGCCGTAATGTAAGTAAATAATCAGCGGCTTTCTGCGCATCCTCCGCCGCCAGCCTGGGATGCTCCGCAAAACTTTCCTGATCGACGACGTCTCCTTCAGTACCCTGCTCGGTATGTGCAGGAGGAAAATATCCCGCTGGGCGAATAGGTACCGGTTCCTGTAACCAGCTGACTAACCACTCCCGCCGGAATTTGTTGCCCGCATAATAAAGCGGTGGCGCCTTACGCGTTATTCTCTCGTCAATAGCCAGATCGTGCCGCGGCGCCTGCATGGCATGACAGCTACCGCACTCAGCCTGTGTTAACGCATGCGGCTCAAGCGCACTGACGGCGAGTGATACACCGCCGGCCAATGGCAGGATAAGTGCTACAAATACGGCTTTTATCATCATCTTGCCTTCCGGTATGAGAGCGCAGTTAGCGCAGCAACAGTTGATCGCCGTGACCTTTGGCTGGATCGGCGTCTTTATGGTTCATGAGAACGGAAATGGCGCCGTTAAGTGCGTGCTTCATTCGATGGTCAACCAAAGCGTTGTTGGACGCGCGACCCTTGGGGCTAATAATGTCAAAAATCATCCCGTGGGCAGGCGCAACATCGACAGTCTGTAAGCCCCAGGACACATTTTTGGGGTTGCCGTTATCCCACACCTGCTCCCAAATACCAGCGATGGGGTGAAAAGCGGCAGCCTCGTTGATCATGGCGTTCACAAAATAGATACGAACTCTTTCTCCGGGCTTTGACTCAAGTGTCTGACTGGCATTGGAGTCATGCACGGGATCGTAGTGAAAAGATTTACCGTTGATGAGCGCGCCCTTCCAACCTGTCCCCATCTTGATATCGTCGGCGGCTGTTCCCGGTTCAAACAAATCTCCCTGGACCAGTACATACTCCCGGTCAGGCTTGGGGAAATCTTTGCTGTAACCTTCCGCCGGGTCCACAATAATGACGCCATACATACCCCGCGAAATATGTTCCGCCATGGAGTCCGACCCACAGTGGTAGAAAAACACACCCGGGTACTCTGCCTTGAATGAGTATTTTTTGGTGTTGCCCGGCTTGATGGATTCAAACTCATCAAGCACATCGACTCGAGCCGCATGAAAATCCATGGCGTGACTTTGTTTGTTAGCCTTATCATTGGTCAGCCTGAAGTCGACCGTATCCCCCTGTTTTACACGCACCAGGGGGCCAGGAATTTTACCGTCGTAAGTCCACATCGACTGAACAGTTCCCGCGTTATCAACAACGAGATCTGTCTCTTTCACTGTCATATCCACTTTTATCGTTTCGGCAAAAACAACGCCGGCTGTGAGCGTAGCTACACTCAGTATTGCGATGGTGAGTATTCTTTTCATGGCTGCTCTCTTTTGGGTATAAATGTATCCTTTGTTATTCAAAAGACGTGCCAAATAATATTTTCTTGATTTCTATAGACTTATTTGATTACGATGTCATTAGAACACCACTTTAATCATGTTATAAACACAGCGAATCGTAAAAATGACATCTTATATAGCGTTTACCGGCCTTGCCGAGATAGTCGCCGACCTGTCTCAATCAATGCCCAGGGAGGTGCGGTTTCAGCGCCTTTTGGAGGTGTTTCGGCGCAACTTCCCATGCGATGCCATTGCCCTGCTTGAGCGCGAGGGAGGCCAGCTCATTCCGCGAGCGGTTCAGGGACTGAGCGCCGACACCATGGGGCGACGGTTTGTTATCCAGAACCATCCACGGCTGGCGCGGATTCTCGACAGCCGCAATCCGGTGCGATTTGCCGCGGATTCTGCGCTGCCAGATCCCTACGACGGACTCATTGAAAATACCAGGGACCATCTTTACGTTCACGACTGCATGGGCGCGACCCTTTACATTGACGACGCCCCCTGGGGAGTGGTTACTCTCGATGCGCTTGACCCCTGCGCCTTTGATAATTTTAATTTGGATATCTTTGCAGCGTTCCTTGCAGTGGCAGCGGCAACGGTTCGCGCCGCAGCCTGGATACAGGGTTTGGAAGAGCGGCTGGAGAGGCGGCAACGTATTGTCCTGAGCCAGTCTTCCCGTGGCGTAGCGTCAGAATTGATTGGTGACAGCGACGAAATGGTTCGACTAAAAAAAGAGTCGGAGACCGTAGCCGCTTCTGATTTAACCGTACTAATCCTCGGGGAAACAGGAGTTGGCAAAGAACTTATTGCCGACCATATTCATCACCATTCAGCGCGGGCCGGGGAACCCATGGTGTATGTCAACTGTGCGGCATTGCCAGAATCCCTCGCCGAAAGTGAACTGTTTGGCCATATGAAAGGTGCTTTTTCGGGCGCCACTGACAACCGTGCGGGCAAATTTGAGCTGGCGCACGAGGGAACACTCTTTCTCGATGAAGTGGGCGAATTACCCTTAATCGTGCAATCAAAACTGTTAAGAGCCCTGCAAAATGGTGAAATCCAGCGTATCGGTAGCGACAAGAACCACCGTGTCGACGTGCGGTTAATTGCCGCAACCAATCGCGATCTGAAAAAAGAAGTGGCGGAAGGCCGCTTCCGCGCCGATCTTTATCATCGGCTGAGTGTTTATCCTTTGATTATCCCCCCGCTTCGGGATCGACCCGACGACATTCTGGCGCTGGCCGGTTATTTTATGGAACGGGACCACCGGCGCATGGGAATTCGCGGTGTCCGGCTTAGCCATAAAGCCAAAGCATGGCTCACTCGGTGCCCCTGGCCCGGCAATGTGCGCGAACTGGAACACACCCTGTCGCGAGGCATCATTCGCGCACTGAGCGAAGGCCAGAGTGCCGACAAAATCATTGAACTCGATGTCGCCCATCTGGGCGTGGAGCCACTGCCGATATCCATCAGCGCCAACCGGAATGACCATGCAACGGAATCAAATAAAACACGGCTCAAGGAGGCCGTTGATGATTTCAAGCGTCAATTGATTGAATCCAGATTACATCACTTTGACGACAATAAAGCGGCAACAGCCCGCTCACTGGGGATTGACCGAGGAAATTTTATTCGTCAGCTAAGAAGGCTGGGAATTGAATAAGCAAGTTTCCTGGATTTCGCCTGCCAGAAAAATTCAGGATGATCTTAAACCTAGTCAGTCTTGTGCAATCTATTTCCCTCGACAAGCACTTCGTCCCCCGGTTCAAACACCTTATTGGGTGACCTGATTTTAAGCATACGTCCATCATCGGTGCTGACATCGTAGGCCCGCTCGCCCATACCAGCCTTTTCCTGTACAAATTTCCCAGCGAGAATCCCCACAACGCCACCCAACAACGCACCAACAGGGCCACCGGACGCGGCGCCGCCAATGATCAGCCCTGATAACCCACCAAAGGCACCACCTGCGGTATGATCCACGGACTCTCTTACAACCTCAGCCGCGAATACCGCTGGCACCAGCGTCAAAACAGCAATACTTAGCAGCAACTTAAATTTGTTCATAGCTTCTCCACCTCTAGAGTAATTGTCACCCTATTGCCAGAGCAGAGAACGTGCCAGATAAAATAGAATTGAATATCAATACGTTAAAAAATATTGTTGTTTAAAACACAAAAACAGTAGATGTTATTAACACATCCATGCTGTATAAATGACAACTTCCTGAGAAGCGCTAAAATACTCTGAAAAAAACAGGTAGCTGGGATCCTCAGCCTGGCTGGCCGTCAATGCGCGGACTCGTGAGAATGGGCATATACCGCCAGAGGAAAATTGAAAACGCAAGCACCCACAGAAGTGCAGCACAGAGAATTCCAAAATGCGATGGCAGGACGTCTAAGGCGGTTAACACCCTCACAGCGGCTGCCCCATGCACCAGGTAGAACGCAGTCACCATTCCCCCGGGCAGTTTTAATGGGCGCCCGGTATGGCCGAGCGCCACCCTGCTCATGACCCCCAGAATTAATCCACCCGTCGCCCCGGTACCAACCGCGTGCTGCCATGCAGTCGCTGGCCAATCGAGCAGGAGATTTCCTGCCAATAACAGCAACCCGACAGGAATCCACAGTAACGATAAGTGCAGTATCCACAAAAGCGGTTCTTCGATTACCAGCCAGCCGCGCCACAGCAAAATTCTGACCAGGCTGATCAAAGCCAGTATTGCAGCCAAAAGACCATTGACCAGAAGATCATTGACGGAAGAAGGCATGAACAACATAGCCAGAAATAACGCCAGAAAAGAGCCTGAAAGCGTGCGTTCCAACCATGGATAAATCTGTATTTTATCGCTTTCTCTCTGCTTTGATCGTAGCCAGCTGGCGGAAAAGGCTGGCGTGATCCGACCGCCAACCACTAACATCAATAAGGCCGCCATGACCAGCGTCGGGCCGGCAAGCGATCCAGAAAAATTGAGTAACATGTCAATTTCCATCAACCAGAGCAAACCCAGAATGACCAAAATCAGCAAATGACACCATTGCCTGGTGGAGCAAATACGCCACGCGGCGTCTATCGCAACCAATGGCAAAAAGACTAGAACCAGCGCCATAAGCACCCCATCAGGCAACCCACCACCCATAGTAGTAGCCATCCTCCCTGCCAGCCACACCAACCACAGAAAAACCAAAGGCAACCCGTGCAACCGCTCCGTCCCGGTCCAGACACACACAGCCGTCAACAAAAACCCGGCTATGGCAGGCGTTAAAAACCCGAATAGCATTTCATGCTGGTGCCATGCCATAGACGGTAAAGGCGTAAACCTGCCCAATAACCCTGTAACAAATGCAACCCAGACAAACACGGCAATAATTGCCCAGGCCGCCGTGGAAATAAAAAATATTCTAAAGGGATAAGCAAACAAATTTTTAATTGCCATCACGATCTCGTCTCCCGTGGCGATCAAGTCGCATCCAGCATAAACAAACCATTATGTACTTTTTATTACCATCAACTTTTCTCCCTGACTTAATACCACAGGGAGCATCAAACTCCATTAAATTTACGTCGCCATCCTTTCCTGACCCCAGAAGAACCACGCTTAATAGTACATTGAGCGCCATTTGCACAAACTATTGCACAGCCTGTGCGCCTGGCCGGTGGCTCAACCTCCTTGCCAGTAATTAATAGCCAGGCGAACCGACCAATCATCTCATCCCTGGCACCTTAAAACGCAAAAACCCTCACAGCGGAGGGTTTTCTATTTGGCGGTGAGAGAGGGATTCGAACCCTCGAAGCCTTTCGACTTACACACTTTCCAGGCGTGCTCCTTCAACCGCTCGGACACCTCACCAAATTCGTCATCGGCGCTTCGGTCGATTACCTGACTGCCCGAAACCTGACCGTATTTATCGTTAATAACGGTGCATTTTAACGCTGGCCGCGAAGGGCGCACACTGTACACAAGAGACTAGTTAAAGGCAATTAGCGCGCCATGGGAACGTGGCGACGGCTGGATACAGGTTTCGACCGGTGCTCAGTGCCAGTCGCTGAAGTACTCCTGAGGATTCAACTCGGGAGGTAACGGGGGCGTGGTTTTCATGGTGCCCAGATACAGAAACCCAACAATTGTTTCTCCTTCAGTCAGTCCCAGTTCGCGCATCACCTGAGGGTGATAGGCAAAACCACCGGTGCGCCACATGGCCCCCACCCCCTGTGCGAATGCTGCATTAATCATATTCTGCGCGGCGGCACCGGCGGAAAGAAGCTGTTCAACTACAGGGATTTTAGGATTATCTCTGGGGCTGGAGATCACCGTAATAATCATGGGTGCGCGTCGCGGCCGCGCGGCAATTTTCTCTTTTTCTCGATCGGAAAGTGGGCCGCTGTCTGCTTCCGTGGCCCGCACCAGCAATTCGCCAAAGCGAGTTAACCCCTCCCCTTCAATCACCACAAATTTCCATGGCCGCAACATGCCGTGATCGGCAGCGCGCAGCGCCGCTTTTTTTATGTTCTCAAGCACCTCACCAGCAGGCGCGGGCTCACTCAGCACCCCCTGGGAAACGCGCGTGTGCAGTGCGGTTATAGCATCCATCCTGTTTCCTTTAATATCTCTGATTATACAGTTGCGCAAGATAAATAGTCAGCGACTCAGTATTGTCAAGGTCGTCGCCGCCGTATCGTGGGCGATCCAGCCGCCGCCGTTCTGGGCCAATCCTACTCTCGCGCCCACCACCTGTCGGGGACCGCAGCGCCCCCGCAATTGCTCCACCAACTCCACAATCTGCGCACAGCCCGTAGCACCCACGGGATGGCCTTTGGCAACCAAACCCCCACTGGGATTAACTGGCACTCGCCCACCAAGATCGGTCTGCCCTTCGCGCAACATTTTGACGCCCTGCCCCGCACCGCACAGGCCCAGCTCTTCAATGTACATTAACTCCGCCGGTGAGGCAGCGTCGTGCAATTCCACCACGTCCACATCTTCCGGACCGATACCTGTTGCCTGGTAAGCCTTGGCCGCAGCCCGCGTGTTGCAGCTCGGTCCACCGGGCATCCCCGACACCAGGGTAATGGTGTTAACAACCACCGCATCACAACCGTGTCTTTTTGCAAAACTCTCGGAACAAAACACCAGCACCGCCGCACCATCGCCGATAGGTGAACACATAGCCAATGTCAGCGGGGCGATAATTTCCCGGCTCGCGAGAATTTCCGCGACGGACAGCACCTTTTGAAACTGGGCCCTGGGATTCATCGACCCGAATTTGTGGGACTTGGCGGCAACCCGAGCGAAATCCTCGGCGGTAGCGCCAGTTTGCGCCATATAATCTTTGGCTTTGCCAGCGTAGACATCCATAAACCCGGAGCGGCCCGGCGCACTACCCGCCGTTAAGGGGTCATCCGACCCGGTTTCCGCTTTGATTTGCTCCAGATCCATGGCAGAAATTAATGCTTTAAACGGCACACTTTTATCTTTATTGGTCATTTTTTCCGCGCCAATTGCCAGCGCCACTTCGGACTGGCCAGACGCTACCGACAGCCACGCCAGATGTGCGGCGGTTGACGCGGAAGCACAGGCATTTTCCACATTGATGATAGGTTTACCCATAAGTGCGGTTTCCCGCAGCGCCACCTGCCCGGGAATCATCTCCTGCCCGGTCAACAACCCCGCCGCGGCATTGCCAAAGAATATGGTATCAACCTGTTGCGCGGTAATGCCTGCATCCCGCAATGCCCCGTCGAGCGCTTCGACGGTGAGGCTGCGCAGGGTAGCGTCGAGATGTTTGCCGAAGCGCGTCATCCCCACCCCCGCGATCATTACCTTGTGCATATCCCCTCCGTCATGGCTCCCCAGGTCCGTGTCCACCAAAGCACAGGATTATGCGGTTATTCCTGTCAATGTCCAACTCCGCAGCCCCTTCTTGCGTTACGGTAATGGAACTCCGGCATGGCTATGCAGGTGCGTCTGCGCGCCCACCTCGCCGGGTTGGGGTACACTAACCACTGACGAAAACTAATCACTGTTCGATAACCAGTTCAATAACCAGTTCAATAACCAGAGTTGTGTAACCAGACCGGACGAAACGCCCAGCATGAAACGATTGATTATCTGCTGCGATGGAACCTGGGGCAGTGCGCAGGCTCGCTATCCTACTCATGTCGCGCACATTGCCCATGGGTTATTGCCGTGCACCCCCGACGATATCCCACAAATCGTTTTTTATACCCGTTACGATCAGCCACCAGCCGGTACACTCAGCACGACGGAAACCTGGACATTACTGGACGGCGCTATTCAGGATAGTTATCGGTTCCTGGTGCTCAACTATGCCGCTGGCGACGAAATTTATTTTTTTGGGGTGAGCCGCGGCGCATATATAGCCCGCAGTTGTATTGGCCTGTTGCGCAACGCCTGGTTACTACACAAATCCCACGCAGACTTGATCCCCGCCGCCTACCATATTTACCGGACTCTGTGGGGAGCGGATGCCGACAACGCCATCAATTTTCGCGCTCCGCACTGCCACGCGGTAAGGGTTAAATTTCTGGGTGTGTGGGATACGTTGGGACCCCGCGGTATTCCTGAAAGCCTGACGACAACCGACAGCGGACAGCGCCACGGTTTTCACGACACAACCCTGAGCAGCATAGTCGACAACGCCTACCACGCGCTGGCCATCGACCAACGAGGCGCGCCCCTGGCTCCGGCCATCTGGAAAACCCGCCCGGGACGTACCCGTACGGAACAATGCTGGTTCGCTGGCGATCATCAAGATATCGGCGGCGGACATCGACAGGGCGCACTGGCTGCGCTGACCCTGCGCTGGATGACAGAAAAAGCCACTGCGTGCGGATTAGCGTTGGATCGTAATTATCTTGATGCCATCTACTCTTCTGCGTCGGCAGCCGACCCAACACAAACGGTGCACAATTCTGCGGTCGGCGGATTGCGCGGCCGCAGCTCTGAATTGCGGGCCATTGGTGTCACCAATCACGACGAGACCCTGCACACCAGCGCCGAACAACGGTTTTTAAACAGTGCCGATTATCGACCCTCCAATTTACGGGCATTTCTCAAACGGGACGAACAGATTCGTCTGCCACTCTAGCCTGAGTTGCACCCGGCTGTGCAATTAGTCGCGACAAACAGTGGTCACCGTCGCCACGACAGGTAAAATACCCGCCTTGCATCTTCCTCAGGTATGACATTGTGAATGCTCCGACCCACCCGCACTTTGCATTAATCAGGCGCCAATCAGTAGCCTCTCTGAAGCTGGAGGTCGAAGAATATCGACACACCGCGACCGGTGCCCAGCATATCCATATCGCCGCAGACCACCCGGAAAACGTGTTTCTGGTGGCACTGCGCACCGTGCCGGAAGATTCCCGGGGTGTCGCCCACATTCTCGAACACACCGCCCTGTGCGGCAGTGAAAAATACCCGGTGCGCGATCCATTTTTCATGATGATTCGCCGCTCCCTGAACACGTTTATGAATGCGTTCACCAGTTCCGACTGGACCGCCTACCCATTCGCCAGCCAGAACCGCAAGGATTTTGACAATCTGCTTAATGTATACCTGGACGCAGTGTTCTTTTCCCGCCTCGACGAACTGGATTTCGCTCAGGAAGGCCATCGATTGGAATTCACAGAACCCAACAATCCCGCTACGCCTCTGGTTTATAAAGGTATCGTGTACAACGAAATGAAGGGTGCCATGAGTTCGGTTGCCTCGACCCTGTGGCACACCTTGTGTAACTACCTGTATCCAACCACCACCTATCACCACAACAGCGGTGGGGATCCCCAGTCTATTCCCGATTTAACCTACCAGCAGCTTCTGCATTTTTACAAAACCCATTACCATCCGAGCAACGCTATCTTTATGACCTTCGGCGATATTCCAGCGCAGGAACACCAGGCAAAATTTCAGACTCAGGTGCTGAATCGCTTTGATTTACTCGACGAAACCATCTCTGTCCCGGATGAAAAACGTTACTTCGCGCCCGTGCGCGTCGAACAGTCCTACCCACTCGGTGCGGAAGAGGACAGCGAGCACAAAACCCATATCGTGGTCGCCTGGCTATTAGGTGCGGTTACCGACCTGCGCTCCCAGATGCAGTCCCATTTACTCAACAGTATTCTGCTCGACCACAGCGCATCGCCACTGCTCAAAGCGCTGGAAACCACCGAGCTTGGCTCCTCGCCCTCGCCGCTGTGTGGCCTGGACGATTCGCAAAAAGAAATGTGCTTTGTATGCGGCGTAGAGGGCAGTGAACCCAACCAGGCCGAGGCGGTGGAAGCACTGGTGCTCGCCGTTGTACAGAATGTGGCCGAGCAGGGCGTACCCCTGGAACAGGTGCAAGCCGCCCTGCATCAACTCGAACTTCAACAGCGGGAAATTGGTGGCGACGGTTACCCCTATGGTCTGCAACTGATCTTGAGCGCACTCACCAACGCCACCCATCGGGGCGACCCGGTGGCGGCACTCGATCTGGAACCGGTGTTGGCGGAACTGCGCGAACAGATCAAGGATCCGGATTTCATCAAGCACCTCGCCCGGGATCTACTGGTGAACAACCCCCACCGGGTGCGCTTGACCCTGCGCCCGGATAAAGAGCTGAACCAACGCCGTGAAGCCGCGGAGATCGCACACCTGACCGCGATCAAAGCAGCCCTCAGCGAACAACAGACGCAGGCCATCATTGAGCGCGCCGCACAGTTGGAGGAGCGTCAGAAACGCCGCGACGACGAATCGATCCTGCCTAAGGTCGGTCTGGAAGATGTCTCTGCGACCATGGCCTACGTGGCTCCCGAAGGGGTATCCACCACGCCCGTGCGTGTAACTCGGTACGGCGTGGGCACCAATGGTCTTGTCTACCAGCAATTGATTATGCCCCTGCCCGCCCTGAGCACTACGCAACTCGATCTATTGCCGATCTATACCACCTGCCTGACCGAACTCGGTGTAGGACAGCGGGACTATCTCGCCACGCAGGTTTGGCAATCCCAGGTCAGTGGCGGACTTAATGCCTATGCCAGCGCGCGCAGCGCACCCGACAACGTCACCAGCGTCGACGGCCACCTGGTGTTATCCGGCAAGGGCCTGGCCGATCATCAACGGGCGTTGACCGAGTTAATGGCGCAAACCCTGAGCGAAGTACGTTTCGACGAGCTGCCCCGCCTGCGGGAGCTGGTGGCGCAAACCCGCGCCCGCCGCGAAATGAGTGTGACTGGCAGCGGTCACCACCTGGCCATGAGTGCCGCTGCCAGCGGCGTGGGACCGGGGGCCATGCTCGGCCACCGCTGGGGAGGTCTGGAAGGTATTCGTCTACTCAAACAACTCGACACCAGCCTGAATGACACCGCCGAACTGGAACGTATGGCCCAGTCTCTGTCCGAGATTCACCAGGCCGTGCTCGGCATGCCCAGGCAGTGTTTACTGGTGGCCGAACAGGAACATCTGTCAGCCTGTCAGGCGGCGATCCTGAACACTGTACCGCAAAGTTCCAATCCAGAAGGGCCGATATTCAGATTAACGCAGGACCCGCGGCAGGTCGCGCAACTGTGGAAAACCAATACCCAGGTGAACTTTTGTGCGCGGGCCTATGCCACGGTGCCAATGGATCATGTGGACGCCGCACCACTCAATGTGCTCGGCGGCTTTTTGCGCAACGGCTACCTGCACCGCGCCATTCGCGAACAGGGCGGCGCCTACGGCGGCGGCGCGGGACAGGACAACGGCAGCGGCTCTTTTCGATTTTTTTCCTATCGCGATCCGCGCCTGGAAGAAACTCTGCACGATTTCGAAAAGTCACTGGATTGGTTACACAGCGAAACGCATGCATGGCAGCAAGTCGAAGAAGCAATTCTCGGCGTCATTTCCGCTATCGACAAACCCGGATCACCCGCGGGCGAAGCCAAACAGACTTTCCACGCCGAGCTTTCTGGTCGCACCCGCGCCAGCCGTGAGCGGTTTCGTAAACGGGTAACCGAGGTCACCCTGGACGATCTACAACGTGTGGCGCGCACCTATCTGGGCAATGACCGGGCCAGCACCGCCGTCATCACCCACCCGGATCGCGTGGCGAGCCTCGCGCACCTGCAATTACAAGTTTATTCCCTGTAACTCTAAACCCTTAACACCGGGAGTTGTTTGTGTTCGAAATTACTATCAAACCCCGTTTTTGCGAAACCGATGCCCGCGGGCACATCAACAACACGGTGTTGCCAGTCTGGTTTGAACAGGGCAGAACCGAAGTGTTTCTCGACAACAATCCGCCCCAGGGTATGCAGTACTGGCCGGTGATGATTGCCCGCATTGAAGTCGACTATCTGGAACAAACTTTCCATCGCCCGGAAATAACCGTGCGTTCCGGCGTCGAAAAAATCAACACCCGATCCTTTATCTTTTACCAGCAAATCTGGCAGGGCGAAAAAATGGTCGCCCGCGCCCGCAGCGTGATGGTCTATCTGGATATGCAAACCCAGCGATCTACGCCCATTCCAGATGACGTACGCCCCGCGCTGGTCGCGCTATCAATAAGCCCCGACGCCATACTGTGAACCCTTGTCCGGCCAGATGAACATATGAGCGACCGAGACGACCTTTTTTCCAACCCCCTGACGGCGATCGCCGGATTTCGCTTCGACGCCGAAGTGGTTCGCGTATTTCCAGACATGATCAAGCGCTCGGTACCGGGCTACGAAACCATCGTCGCTATGACTGGCACGTTGGCGGAACGTTACGCCCAGCCCCACAGCTTTTGTTACGACCTCGGCTGCTCCCTGGGTGCTTCGACTATCGCTATGCGGCATAAAATAGCGGTTGCCGACTGCCGTATTATCGCCCTCGACAATGCCCCGGCGATGATCGAACGTTGTCGCGAAATCCTTGGCAGCGACCCGGCACCGGTAGTCGTTGACTTTATTTGCGGCGATATTCGCGACATCGCTATTGAACGGGCGTCCATGGTGGTGCTGAATTTCACCCTGCAATTTCTGCCGGTAGCAGATCGCACACAGTTACTGCAGCGTATTTACCAGGGTTTATTACCCGGCGGTGTACTGGTTTTATCGGAAAAAATCGCCTTCCCGGACGCCGATCTGGACGCCTTAATGGTCGAACTGCACCACGCCTTCAAGCGCGCCAACGGTTATAGCGAACTGGAAATCAGCCAGAAACGCTCAGCCCTGGAAGATGTGCTGGTGCCAGAAACACTCACTACCCATGCTCAGCGTTTACGTGGCCTGGGGTTTGAAAAAATCGATGTCTGGTTTCAGTGTTTCAACTTCGCCTCCCTGCTGGCAATTAAATGATTGATCACCAGCCCTTAATCGACGCGCTGCAAGCCGGACCCCTGTCCCGTTGGGCGCAACTCATGCCCGCACAAATCGAGCGCGGCCTCGACCCAGCCCGTTGGGGGGATCTGCCGGACTGGCAAACGGTGCTGGCGCGCCTGCCTGCGTTAACCCCGTCGTCCGTTGATTTGCGTAATGGTGTGCGCATTGGCTGCGCGGACGATTGTTCCCCGATCCACCAACAACAGCTTGGCGATCTGTTGATGCAACTGCATCCCTGGCGCAAAGGCCCGCTTGAGCTGTTTGGCCTGCCCATTGATACCGAATGGCGGTCCGACTGGAAATGGGAGCGTTTAAAAGCTCACCTGGCCCCCCTCGAAAACCGACTGGTGCTGGACGTGGGCTGCGGCAACGGTTACCACTGCTGGCGTATGTACGGCGCAGGCGCACGGCGGGTAATCGGCATTGACCCATCGCCCCGCTACGTGCATCAATTTTATGCCCTCAAACATTTTATCGGCCCAGCGCCGGTGGATGTACTGCCTGTCGGGGTCGAAGACATTCCCGGGGAATTACGCGGCTTTGACACGGTGTTCTCCATGGGCGTCCTCTACCACCGGCGCTCGCCCATGGACCACCTTATACAGTTGCGCGACTGTCTACGCAGCGGTGGCCAACTGGTACTCGAAACCCTGGTGGTTGATGGCGCGGAGGGGCACTGCCTGGTGCCCGAAGGACGCTACGGGAAGATGCGCAACGTGTGGTTTATCCCCTCGCCGCCGACCTTGTTAAGCTGGTTGCGTAAATGCGGCCTACGTAACCCCCGCGTGGTCGACGTAACGCCGACCACGGTGGCCGAACAACGCTCCACCCCGTGGATGACATTTGAATCTTTACTGACCTTTCTCGACCCAGGGGATCCGAGCCGCACGGTTGAGGGTCATCCCGCGCCACAGCGCGCAGTCATTATTGCCGAGGCCTGAAACCTGACACGATGCGGTGTGGTACAGCGCGATAGTTGAATAAAAGTGGGGCTGCCAGTACAGTTGCCCCCGTTAAACTCATTTAAAAAATAGCGGCCAAAGGCCGCGCTGGCAGCCATATGCCTCGCATGCCAGGCGCCTGATAATTGCGTGCCCCTCTATGTCAGCGGCACCTTTTCAAACGTGATACAGATAATGGAGTCCCTATGTTTTTCGCCGATTGTTTTGCCGAGATAGAACAAACCAAACCCACCAACGTGGCTATCGTATTTAAAGGTCGGGAAATCACCTACGGGGAACTGGTGCCAAAAGGCTGGCAGGTAGCCAATGGATTGCTTGCACTGGGCGCAGAACGCCAGGAGCGAATCGGCTATCTCGGCAAGAACTC
Source organism: Porticoccaceae bacterium (assembly GCA_041601945.1). GTDB lineage: Bacteria > Pseudomonadota > Gammaproteobacteria > Pseudomonadales > Porticoccaceae > JBFJKD01. Next base: position 24,662 of record JBFIHG010000015.1, read on the forward strand.
CCCCAAATTTTTTGAGGTCTTTATTGGTGCCTGCGCAAGCGGCTATGCTACGGCGGGCATTAACTGGCGGCTGGCCGCACCAGAAATTCAGGAAATTGTTAACTACACGGAAAATACCGTGCTGTTCGTTGGCAAGGAGTTTTACGGGACTGTAGAAAGTATCGAGGCCAATTTCACCCACGTGCGTCATATTATTGCAGTGGATGGCGGTCACGAGCGCTGGCCAGATTTCGATCAGTGGCGGGATCAACAGCCCACGGCCCGACCCCAGATAGCCCTCGATCCCGAAGACGATGTGTTACACCTTTACACCAGCGGCACCACCGGTCTGCCAAAGGGCGTGCAGCTCACCAACCAGGGTTACGCCAACACCTTTAATGCCTTTGTGGACAACGGCATTTGCGACATCGATGAGCACGCGGTGTTTATCAACGTGATGCCGTTATTCCATATCGGCGGCATCAATTTCACGGTGTTTCCGCTGCTGCGCGGGGCGCGCTTCCATCTGCTGGTGGATTTCGAAACCGGGCCGGTACTGGATATCCTGACTAACGAAAAAGTAACCAATGCCCTGTTTGTACCTGCCATGATTCAAATGCTGCTACAGGATCCGACCGTGCGGGGACGCGATTACAGTCACCTGAAACTTATGTACTACGGTGCCTCTCCCATTGCCGAGGCGCTGCTGCTGGAAGCTGTCGATGTATTCGCCTGTAATTTTATGCAGCTGTACGGCGCTACCGAAAATTATGGATTAATCACCAAGCTGGCCCCGGAGGATCACGCCGTTAGCCGCAACAAACTACGCTCCTGCGGCAAACCGGTGATAGGCGCCAGGGTGAAAATTGTCGATACCGATAACAACGAACTGCCCCTCGGGGAAGTGGGCGAAATTCTGTTGCAGTGCGACTGGATTCTAAAAAGTTACTGGAAAAAACCCGACGCCACCGACGAGGTTAAAGACCATGGTTGGTATCGCACCGGCGACGCCGCCTGCCTTGACGAGGAAGGTTTTGTGTATATCAAGGATCGGGTCAAGGACATGATTGTGACCGGTGGCGAAAACGTGTTTCCGGCAGAGGTGGAAAACGCCCTGTACAGTCACCCCGACATCGCCGACGTGGCAGTGATCGGCGTGCCACACCCAACCTGGGGCGAGGCAATCAAGGCCATGGTGGTACTCAAGCCCGGCGCAACCCTCGACGAAGCACAGATTATCGAGTATGCACACACGCGCATTGCGGGCTACAAAACCCCAAAATCCGTGGACTTTATTGACGAACTACCGCGCAACCCATCGGGGAAAATACTGCGCCGGGAATTACGCGCCCCGTACTGGGTCGGACAGACCCGTATGGTCGGTTAAACAGGGCATTTATGGCGCCGAACTTGACTCCCCCAGGGCACTTGCCTATAGTACGCGGCCTCACGCACCCGTAGCTCAGTTGGATAGAGTACCTGGCTACGAACCAGGTGGTCGGGAGTTCGAATCTCTCCGGGTGCGCCAATCTCCAGAGCAAAAGTTAAACCCGGTTGTTACCGGGTTTTTTACTTTTTGCAGCGAGCTAAAAGTAGCTTCGCAGCCGCACCAAAGCTACCCGTCACGCAGCCGTTACACCAAACATCTCGCGATACATAACGCCGATCATCGCGACAAACATTGGGTAGGTCCAGATAACGCCAATACCCAATGGAATTGCGCTAAGTATAAAAATCAACGTCATCACCAGATACAAAAAGAAAATTTTGAACCAGTGCCGGGTCACCGCCTTGCGCGAGGTTTCCATGGCTTCCCAGGCCCCCAGATTTTTTTCCACGATCAGAGGGATGGTAAAGCCGTAGGCTACCGCCAGATAAATACCGGGAATAATCAGCAATACAAATCCCAGCATCATCAGAATGGTCATCAAAATTCCGGCAATCACCAGGGGGACGAGATACGGGAAATAGCCGAACAGCATTTGAAAGGAAATGGGCTGATCCACGGACCGTCGCACACCCATCATAAAAATACCCGCCATACAGGGGTATAACACGATCATGACCAGTAGTTGCGAGAGCATCGGTACCAACATCGAACCGCTTTCGCCCATTGGCCCCACCCCCAACACCAGGCCCAGCACAAAAGAAACGGCTGCCAGTCCTACGAACAGCAGCAGGGCGCCGCCCCAGAACGGCCCCTTAAGACCGTTGGTGCGCGCCCAGGCTTCCTGGATTACTCCGCCAATTGTGAAATCGTAATCACCCGCAACGGCACCTGCCAATGAGCCGCGACCCATTTCGTTGGATTGAGATACAGGTGTATTGGTAGTTTCGTTATGCATGGTATGTCCCTTTATTATGGGTTAATTATTGGTGCGACGACGGGTAGTTCTCCATCCCCCGGGCATCGCCTGGCACATACTAATATTATTCTGGTGCTTTTTATACCCCTCCTCGTTCCGCATTTAGATCTGTGTAAACTGCTTGATACAGCGCCCCTCAGGAGGCGCAATGACAATGCTGGAGCTATTCGAAGTGGGTAGTGCAACTTTTCCTGGACAGATTATTTTGCGTTCCAGTAACGTTGCATTTCCAGATACAGAAAGGATGCGCTCCAGGTAATCAATACCAGACCGGTAAGTGATTCAATACCCGTTAAGTAGCGCAGGTCGCCGTGGGGCGTAATATCGCCAAAGCCCAGCGTGGTGAACGTGGTAAACGAAAAATAACCACAGTCCAGAAGACTGCCGTTAAAATTTCCCGTCAGACTGCCCCAACCCTCAGCGCGGTGCATAAAATAATAGCCCAGCGCAAAAACCCAGACTTCCACGGAGTGCGCGATCAAGGCACCGAACACGCCGAGCACGATCCGATAACGATGTACCACCTTCATCTTCGGCATAAGAACGGTCAAGCGCAGCAGGGACTCGTAATGAATCATCACCACGATGGCGACGATCAAACTGTTAACCAGAAAAATCATTTAATGATTAATTTCCAAGGTGGCAGGTAAAGTTCGCTACGCGTAAACTTTAACAACAATCTGTCAAATAATGGCGGCGCTCGTCAGTGGTGACGCCCCAGCGCTACTGGCAATCAGGCCGTGTTTGTGTTTAACCTCGCCATAAAATGTAGTACGTTGCACAGGAGTTCTTCCGGCCGCGCGAATCAACGTTTCCATAGTGGCGGGCGTCATTTCCTGACCGTGTACCGCCCCAGCCGCACGGGAAATACTTTCATTCATCAGTGTTCCACCCAGATCGTTGACCCCCGCCTGCAAGCAGGCGGTGATGCCTTGCTCACCCATTTTTACCCAGGATACCTGAATGTTCTGAATGACTGGATGTAGCACCAGCCTGGAAACCGCGTGCATCAGCACCGTTTCGCGAAATGTGGGACCGCGTCGGGCCTTGCCGCGCCGGTACAACGGCGTTTCCATATGGACAAACGGTAGCGGTACGAATTCGGTAATACCCCCACTGCGTTCCTGTAGGTCGCGAATCCGCAGCAAATGCCTGGCCCACTGTTCGGCGCGATCAATATGGCCAAACATAATCGTAGCCGTGGTGCGAATACCTACGCCATGGGCGGCCTCAACCACATCCAGCCATTGCTGGGTATCGAGTTTGTCGGGACACAGTATTTGGCGCGCCTCGTCGTCGAGAATTTCCGCTGCGGTACCGGGCAAGCTGTTCAATCCCGCTTCCCGCAGGCGCACCAGAAATTCCGCGATTGGCAGTCCCAGCGTGGCCGCGCCCTGGGACACTTCCAGTGGGGAGAACGCGTGAATATGCATGTCCGGCAGTGCGGCGCGTACGCTACGGCAGATTTCGAGATAGGTGTCGCCGGTGTAATCCGGGTGAATACCACCCTGCATACAGACTTCCGTCGCCCCCCGCGCCCAGGCCTCCTGCGCACGGCTTACGATTTCTGCGGTATCCAGCAGGTACGGCTTTCCGCGCAGCTGCTCACTGGTTTTGCCCTTGGAAAAGGCGCAAAAGGTACAGGACAGCATACACAGATTGGTGTAGTTGATATTGCGATTGACCACGTACGCCACTGTGTCGCCGTTGACCTCGCGACGCAGTTGATCCGCGGCTTCGCATACCGCAGTGTAATCGTTGCCCCGCGCGGTAAACAGGCGCGCTACCGCCTTTTCATTGAGGCGCTCTCCCGACCGAGCCCGCGCCAGGATGTTGCGAATATCCTGATTAACCGGCAGTAATGGGCTGCTTTGCTGAACCATCGAGGGTGGCGTCATACCACTGCCCGGCGACCAGGTGTCACAACGCGCAAAGCCATCCCCATCCATACGCTGCAATATTGCGGTTGCCAGCGTCGAGGTTTGCCAGCGCGAGTTATCGCGGGCATAACCGGGATAGACAGCCAGTCTTTCCACCAGCAGTTTACCGGCGGCGGCCGTCTGCTCGGCGAGGTTATGTAACGCCGGCCAGGGCTTTTCCGGGTTGACAAAATCTGGGGTCACCGGCGAAACACCGCCCCAGTCGTTAATGCCTGCGTCGACCAACCGGGCCAGTACGCCTGTATTTAAATTGGGCGGCGTCTGAATGTTCATGTGCGGCCCAAAAATAATCCGCGCCACTGCGATGGTCCACAGCAACTCCTCCAGCGGCGCGTCGGGACTGGACGCCATTTTGGTGCCCACCTTGGCGCGGAAATTCTGAATTATAATTTCCTGAATATGTCCGTAACGATCGTGCACATCCCGCAATGCCAGTAATGACTGCACCCTTTCCAGGCGAGTTTCGCCAATGCCAATCAAAATGCCGGTGGTAAACGGTACCTGTGCTTTACCTGCAGCCTCCAGAGTCGCCAGTCGCACTGCGGGCGTCTTATCTGGCGAGCCATAATGCGGCCCGCCCTTTTGACACAGACGCTCGGACACCGATTCCAGCATCATGCCCTGGGAAACCGAAACGTCGCGATTGGCGAGCAACTCCGCCTCGTTCATCACGCCCGGATTGAGATGCGGTAACAGTCCAGTTTCCTTGAATACCAACTGCGCCATGGCGACCAGATAGTGGTGAGTACTCGCATAACCCATTTCGGCCAGCGCCTCGCGGGCTGCGCGGTAGCGTAATTCCGGTTTATCGCCCAGGGTAAACAACGCTTCGTTACAACCAGCCTGCGCCCCAGCGCGGGCAATCGCCAACACCTGTTCAGCGCTCATATAGGGCTGTTCCATCTTTTTTGGTGTCTGCGCAAACGTACAGTAATGGCACACATCACGGCACAGTTGTGTTAGCGGAATAAATACTTTGCGGGAAAAACTGATAATTGCGCCGTGCCCGCTGTCGCGCAGCGCTGCAGCTTGTGCCATCAGCCCTTGAAGATTATCGTCGTCGGCGAGGGTCAGCGCCTGTTCAGCAAGTGGACGGATATCGGGCGAATACTCCGCAGGAGGTTTCAAAAAACTATTCACTGACTACTCCTGTGCAGGGTGTGTGGTTGCGTTGTTCCAATTGAGAGCCCGATGGCCACATCAGGCAGGAGCCTGAGACGCTCGGCGATACCACTGTCGAGCAGGTAACGCTGGGTAGCGCACGTCACCGGCCTGTGTAGCAATTCCTGTAAATCATTCAGAGTATCAATATCGAGACTCAATTCTGGCGCAGCAACAATTACCGGTTCAATGTCGACCGCCCGCGCGCTGGCGCAGTGGCGCCGAAAACTATCCGTACCAAATGCGGGCGCGATCACTCGCGGCGGGGACAGAGCAAGGGCATTAGTACCCCCATCGCGCGTTGCGGCTGCAATGGTGACACCCCGAGGTTTAGCGTGCGCCACACACAATCGATTCACAATCTCAGATGTTACCAACGGTACATCCGCGGGAATAATCGCCGCACTACGAACCCGTTCATCGGCCAGCATCCGTAGTGCGTGGGCCGTCGCAGAACACAGATTGCTACCCACCGGTTCTGAAATCACTCGGGCCGCGTATTTTTGCGCGATGGCCTGGACGGCGGGATCGTTGGTAATCACCATTAACCCGACAACCTCAACGCTACCAGCAACCGCGCCCAGTACGTCCTCGAGCATGTTAGCCATCAATCTGGCGCGCTCGATGGGCGTCAAAATATGCGCCAGACGTTGCTTGGCGCTGGCGATATCCTTTACCGGGACAACTACCCACATAGCGATATGCTCAGTCCGTTTCGGTCAGCTCAATTTATAACAGCCCAACTTTTGTCAATTAACGACTGTAGATCAGGATAATACAGGGTTGCCCCGCGCTTTGGCACTGCACTGTTGGGCAAACAGCAGCACCTCGCGGGCCAACGCTATCCGATCCTGCAACGTTACCATAACAGTTTGTGCAACCTGCACTCGCTCAACCCGCTGCGCGATCTTCTCTGCAAGGGCTGCGTCCTGGCGATCCACAACATAGCCATCGAGAATATCCGCATAACGCTCGGCTACCGCCAACGCAGACACCGCCAGCCCCAGCTCAACCATTATTTTTGCGGTCGGCCCCTTCACCGCGGCACCACCCACCACGGGGGACACGGCGATCACTGGTGCCGACGTAGCGCGTAACGCCTGCCGCACGCCCGGCAATGCCAGAATCGGATCAATGCTGACAAAGGGATTAGACGGACAGATAATTACCGCGGCCAGATCATCGCCAGCCAGGGCCGCCATCAACTCGGGATGCGGTGTGGCAGTGGCGATACCGGCGAAATGAAAACCGGTCACCCGCGGCTGACAGCGCTCGCGGACAAAGTAGTGCTGAAATGCCAGCGTACCGGCGCTGGTTGCCACCATGGTGGCCACCGGATCGTTGCTCATGGGCAATATCTGCGCGGTAATACCCAGTGCGCGAGCAATGTCTTGCGTGATTGCGCCGAGGGGCGAGCCAGCATTGAGGCGTCGCGTGCGCTCCACGTGCAGGGCGAGGTCCTTGTCCCCGAGGTAAAACCAGTCTTCACCCCCTAATGCGGATAACGACGCCATGAAATTGCCAGTGTCTTCCGCTCTGCCCCAGCCCGTGTGCGGGTTCACAATTCCGGCTAACGTGTAGGTGACCGTGTCCAGGTCGGGACAGATACGTAGCCCCAGGTGATTAAAATCGTCAGCAGTGTTGACCGCGAGTATTAGATCGCGACCCGGCAATATATGGCTTAACCCGAGTGCCAGCTTGGCACCACCCACCCCACCGCACAGCGCCAGCACTCGCGCCGGGCGCTTCATCGGTTGATGGCCCTGTGGCTATTGATACTCATCTAAACAAATCTTTATCTCTGGGTCGCAACAGCGCGGCCGCGTTATTGTTGCCAGCGTGACGCTCCCCGGACAAACTGAGCCCGCGCACCACCACCACCGGCTGCCCCTCGTCGCCCTCCCCCTGCACAATCGAGGCCGCGCTTGCCAACTGATCGGCAAGCGCCACTTCTGTGACTTCAAGGGTACGGCCAAATAAGTCCGGTTCGCCACGCCGATCCAGCAGGGCGGGTAGCCCAGCCGCACCGAGGGCCAGACCTACCGTACCATTGCGCCAGGCCCGACCCACGCTGTCGTTGACGATAACCGCAACATGCACGCCAGTTTGTGCTAACAATCGGCTGCGCAATTGCTCGGCGAAGCCATCCGGGGACTCGGGCAAGAGCAGTACTTTCTCGCTCTGATCGTCCGTGCCGCGCGGTAAATTGGACGCGTCAATACCCGCATTGGCCATGACAAAGCCAAGCAGGTGTTCGACAATTAATACACCCGGGCAAGAGCGAACCACTGCATTGGATTCCCGCAAAATCAGCTCCACATGGCGGGGATCCTTATGGACTTTCTCTGCCAACTCCAGCGCTCGCTGGGAGGGCGCTATAGCGCGTAAATCGACATACCGATTTTCAGCCTTGGACACCACCTTTTGCGCGACCACCAGCACATCGTCGTGGCGCAACGCCAACCGCTGGTCAGCCAGGCAATCGACAATCAACTGCGCCAGATCCGCGCCTGGCTCAACCAGCGGGAAATTTGCCAGCGCCAGTATCTGCAATTGAGTGATAGTCATTGAACAGGTAGCCCCGGAGAATCAACGAAATGATGGTAAGTAGTGGCCTGTAAACTCGCTGAACTACGCCTGTGGCGTGCCGGTAATACGAAACCCCGCCCCATCGATCTTATAGCGCCGATTCAGGGTAATCAGCACGGACGTCATGGCCTCGGCAACAACCGCGTTGGCAATAGGCCCCGCATGCCAGCCACGCATACCCGCCGCCGCCGTGAGGGCGATTACCACGGCACAGGCATCTTTGTCGTTGCCACACACCAACACGTCGCATTCAGGGTCGTGGTGCAAGTCGTTCAGATGAGCCGCCGCCACATTTTGATAGGCCGACACAACCCGTACCTTGTCGCCCAGAAAATTCTGGGCACGGACGCCGGCACAGCCACCCTCAGGCAGCTGCACGGTACCCACTTTGGGGGGCACCAGGGGTACCGTAACGTCGACAAAAATTTTGTCCTGCACTGCAGCACGAATAGATTCCAGGGTACTTTGATGACTAGCAAAGGGTACCGTCATCACCACCACATCGGCGGCGGCGGCGGCATCCGTATTCGTCATACCACGCACTGAGTTAGCGGGCTCCCGAGCATTTAGTTCGGTTGCCATCTGCTGAGCTTTTTCCGGCGTGCGCGAACCGATGATTACTTCGTACCCGGCCATCACCCAGCGCAGCGCTAGCCCTCCGCCCAGATCACCGGTACCGCCCAGCACCGCTATGCGTGGTAGTTTCTCACTGTCACTCATTGAATAATTCCTCAATTAAAACGCTACTTTCAACAGCCGTGATCACCGACTACAGTGCAACCTGGGTTTTCCCGAGCGCCGCCACCGGTGCTCCACGTGAATATTTTTCAGATAGATTTCGATGCAACGACAAATTAATTACAGCCCGCCTTTAACTCGGACATCACTTCCCTGGCGAACGACTTAGCCGCAACAATATGCTCCAGCTCCCGCCGGGAAATGTCCATCCAGTACGAGCGCATAACCGATGGTTTCCGGAACGTGAACAGGATACCAGTATCCACCATCGTTCTGTCCTTCCTGAATATTTTATAGCGGTTGGATACGATAAACCGCCACCGGCCCAAATACAACGTCCCACAGACCGAGCAACAGTGTGTGGTTGCCTTTTGGCGAGCAATCCAGCCAAGATCTATGCCCCAACACCATTAGGTAAACGCCCCAAGTTTTGCTATTGTTTCGGGTATCGGCAGCCCGCTAGAACTCCGCGACAGCAGGCTCATTCAATCCATTTTGAACACGCACTTACTTTATTTGCGAGGAGCTATCCGTTATGAAACTCGGCATCACCACCGGTTATTCCGGCAATACTGTCAAAATCGATCTGGAGTTAATCAAGCACGCGGAAAAACTGGGTTACGATTCCGTATGGACCGCTGAAGCCTACGGCGCGGATGCCATCACCACCGCCACCTGGATTCTCGCTCACACCACCACCATAAAAGCCGGAACATCTATCATGCAAATGCCGGCCCGCTCGCCAGCCATGGCCGCCATGACCGCTATGTCCCTCGCTCAACTGTCGGGCAATCGTTTTATTGCTGGTCTGGGCGCGTCGGGCCCACAGGTGGTGGAAGGTTGGCACGGCGTGCCCTACGGTCGACCCGTTACTCGACTCAAAGAATATATCACGATTATGAAGATGATCTTTGCTCGCCAGGGCCCGGTCGTCTTTGATGGTAAGGAATACCAACTCCCTTACACCGGTGCTGGTGCAACAGGACTGGGTAAACCGCTAAAAAGTATTCTGCATTGCACGCAGCCAATTCCGATCTACACCGCCAATATTACCCCGGCCGGGGTGCAGGCCGCCGCAGAAGTTGCGGACGGATTTTTCCCGGTGTGGATGGACCCCGACCGCTACGATGTGTTCGCAGAGCCCCTACAAAAAGGGTTTGCAGCGGCTGGGAACAAATCGCTGGAGAACTTTGATGTCGCGCCGTTTGTCACGGTCAGCATGGGCGATAATATTGAAAAATGCATGCGCCCGTTAAAAGCCAATTTTGCGCTTTATATCGGTGGCATGGGCGCACGTGCCAAAAATTTCTACAACGATTACGCCAAACGCCTAGGCTACGAAGCCGAAGCGGTAAAAATTCAGAATCTATACCTCGATGGTAAAAAGGAAGAGGCCGCCGCCGCTGTACCCGATGCGCTGATCGACGCCTGTCATCTGGTTGGCCCTGCAGACCGCATTCGCGACCGACTGCAACGCTGGGCGGAAGCCGGCAAGCGCGGACAGGTGTCCAGCATGTTACTGGGGGGAACCACTAAAAAATCCCTCGACGTTATAGCGAAACATTTTTTGTAGAAACGACTGCGCCGCTACCGGGCGCATGGCGATGGGGACTGAACTGTGTTGGCGCGAATTATTAGCTGTTAGTGGCTGAGTACTCAGGGCAAACGCCAATCGATCGGATTGTTGCCATGAGCGCGCAGGTAATCGTTAGCTTTGGAAAAAGGTTTACTGCCCAAAAAACCGCGATAAGCCGAAAGCGGCGATGGATGGGGCGCCTTTAAAACCAGGTGGCGCAGGCTGTCGATAAAGTTGCCCTTGCGTTGTGCATAACTGCCCCACAATATAAACACAATGTTGTCACGTCGCTCATTGAGCGCGTGAATGGCATAGTCAGTAAATGTTTCCCATCCGTGGTTCTGGTGGGATCCGGCCTTTGTGTGCTCAACAGTTAACGTAGCATTGAGCAATAACACTCCCTGTTCAGCCCAATGGGTCAGGCAACCATGCCGAGGCGCCGCAATCCCCAGATCGCTTTCCATTTCTTTATAAATATTCTGTAGTGAAGGTGGAATCGCAACACCCTCCGGCACCGAAAAACATAGTCCATGCGCTTGCCCCGGGCCGTGATAGGGATCCTGACCGATAATCACAATTTTAACTGCTTCAAAAGGTGTCGCATCAAAAGCGGCAAACCAGCGGGAGCCCGCCGGGTAAATGATTTTTCCTCGAGCTTTTTCGTCAGTCAGAAAAGCTCGAAGGCCAAGCATATAGGGCTTTTTAAATTCGTCGCCGAGTACACGCAACCAGGACGGGTGTAAATTTATCGAATCAGCTTCTCCCATGAGGCTGCGCTCCGTGTGCTGGATCGCTCATTCAAATCGCGGTTTCGATGCGCATATGGGGGAATAACAATACGTCGCGAATTGAGGGCGAATCGGTTAACAACATCACCAGGCGATCAATACCAATACCTTCCCCAGCCGTGGGCGGCATGCCGTATTCCAGCGCGCGAATATAATCAGCATCAAAATGCATGGCCTCGTTGTCGCCAGCCTCTTTCTCCTGCACCTGCGCCATAAAGCGTTCGACCTGATCTTCTGCGTCGTTGAGCTCGGAAAATCCGTTAGCCAATTCTCGCCCACCCACAAAAAACTCAAAGCGATCGGTTACGAGAGGGTTGCTGTCATTACGGCGCGCCAGGGGTGATACCTCCGTAGGATATTCCGTAATAAAGGTGGGTTTATCCAATCGGTGCTCAACGGTTTTTTCAAAAATCTCAATTTGTACCTTACCCAAACCCCAGGAATCTTTCAGGGGAATATTAAGATTTTTAGCGACAACTCGCGCACTTTCCGGATTATTAATATCCTCCGCCAATAGTTGCGGATTAAAAATCAAAATTGAATCAAAGACCGTCATACATTCAAAAGGCTGGGAAAAATCGTAATCCGCGCCCTGATAATGCACGATAGTCGTTCCCAGCACCGCCTCACACAGCTTACGTAGCATATCTTCGGTTAAGTCCATCAAGTCCCGGTAATCCGCATAGGCCTGGTAAAATTCCAGCATGGTAAATTCGGGGTTGTGCCGCGTCGACAAACCCTCGTTGCGAAAACTACGATTAATTTCAAACACGCGTTCAAAACCGCCAACCACCAAACGCTTTAAATATAACTCCGGGGCTACCCGCAGAAACATCTGCTGATCGAGGCTATTGTGATGAGTAATAAACGGCCGCGCCGTTGCGCCGCCGGGAATCATGTGCATCATCGGCGTTTCGACTTCCATAAAATCGTGTTGATTCAGGTAGTGACGAATAAAGTCGAGGATTTTTGAGCGCTGCACAAATACGTTGCGAGAATCTTCGTTGACGATTAAATCCACATAACGTTGCCGATAGCGCTGCTCCTGATCCGCCAGGCCGTGATATTTCTCTGGCAGTGGACGCAGGGATTTAGTCAGCAAGTCGTAATTTTCTAAATTAACATAGAGATCACCCTTGCCAGATTTGTGCAAAGTGCCGTTAACACCAACCAGGTCACCTACGTCCCACTGGCCCCACCTTTCTTTAATGTCATTCTGCGTGGTTTTATCGGCGTAGAGTTGTACTCGACCGGACATGTCCTGCAGCACCATAAATGGCCCGCGCTTGGCCATAACACGGCCAGCGACACTGACCTGATGGTTGAGGGTTTCCAGCTCCTCTTTGGTTTTTGCAGAAAATTCATCCTGTAATTTTTGCGCAAAATCATTGCGACGAAAGTCGTTGGGAAAAGCCTTACCCCGCGCTCTGATGGCCGCCAGTTTACTGCGGCGCTCCGCTATCAGCTGGTTTTCATCGTGGGGCTTCTGATCCTGATTACTCATTGTGGCTTACCCGATATCTCATTTTTTCAGAGGTCAATTTTATATGCGACAGTAGTGCCGTCGCGTTCTACAGGCCAGCTTTAAGACTGGCTTCAAGAAAAGGATCGAGATCCCCATCCAATACCTTTTGGGTGTTGCGAGTTTCCACGCCGGTACGCAAATCCTTGATCCGTGCATCGTCCAGTACGTAGGAGCGTATCTGGCTACCCCAACCAATGTCAGACTTACTGTCTTCCACCGCCTGTTGAGACTGGCTACGCTTGAGCATCTCCATTTCGTACAGCTTGGCCCGCAGCATTTTCCAGCAGTTATCCCGGTTCTGGTGCTGGGAGCGTTGATTCTGACATTGCACCACAATCCCGGTTTTTAAATGGGTTAAACGCACGGCCGAATCGGTTTTGTTGACGTGTTGACCACCGGCCCCACTGGCCCGATACGTATCTTCCCGCACATCGGCTTTGCTGACTTCGATATCAATATCATCGTCCACTTCCGGCGATACGAATACCGCCGCGAAGGAAGTATGGCGGCGATTGCCGGAATCGAAAGGCGATTTACGCACCAGGCGATGTACGCCTGTCTCGGTACGCAACCAGCCAAACGCGTACTCACCCTGAAAGTGCACCGTAGCACTTTTTATCCCCGCCACCTCGCCGGGCGAGACTTCCACCAGATCGGTGGTAAACCCGCTTTCGTCACCCCAGCGCAAATACATGCGCAACAGCATTTCTGCCCAATCCTGGGCCTCGGTGCCGCCGGAACCGGCCTGAATATCCAGATAGGCATTGTTGGGGTCCACCTCCCCGGAAAACATGCGACGAAATTCCAGCTGTTCCAGGCGCGCGGTCAACGCTGCAATGTCTTTTTCCAAATCCGTCAGGGCATCCGCATCCTGATCCTCGGCAATCATGGCCAGCAATTCACGCGCATCCGTTACGCCGGTATTGAGGGTTTCCAGGGTAACGACCACGGTTTCAAGGGCTGAACGCTCACGTCCCAGCTGTTGCGCCCGTTCGGGATTTTCCCATACATCGGGTACTGCGAGTTCGAGCTCTACTTCGCTGAGTCGTTCTTTTTTGAGATCGTAGTCAAAGATACCCCCTGAGCACGTCGGTGCGTGCCTGCAGATCGTCGAGCGTATTTTTGATCGGATTGATTTCCAGCATGCGAAGTACGGTACGGGTAAGAGTAAGCGGCGAATTCTAGCCCATTCCCGTTACCCAGGCCACGTGCGCCAACAAAAAAAGCAAGGACCAGGTAAACCATAGAAAGACGCACACCTTGTTGTGCGGCCTGCGATGCGCAAGTAGCCCACCGTGCACGGCGCAGCAAAAAGCTATGCCGATTATGGCAATGGCGGGGCCAGCTGGATAGCAGAGTTCAGCACAGGTCCCAGGTCAATGCTGCCAAGGTCGCCAGCCAGGGGCCCCGCACCAGTAATGCCCAGCGCCTCAATTTCCAGCCCCAATGTCTGAAATCCACCGCCAAAGTACTGGTTGCCAACACCTGTTTGCGCCGTAAAAGATCCTACACCATCGACTATGCTACCGGCATTGCCAAATGCCCCGCCCGCCCCGATCCCGGAACCGCTGCCAAAGCCAATAGTGCGACTCGACATAAATCCATCTTCTGCAGGACTGAAACTATTATCTTCTGCTGCTGCCAGGGTAGCTGCATTTAATGCCAAAGTTATCCCCGCTATCTTCATTAATGTTCTCATCCCACTCATACGTTTCACCTCGCTGTTACAGCTTATGCCAGTGTCGCCTGTGTGCGCGCACAGTACGTTTAATAATTAAAATTGATGCCCACCGCCAACACATGATTATCGTAATCAGTAGCGGAAATATTCGATCGGTTGTCCTTTAACGCATAGGAGCCACTGAGATACCACTGCTCGTTCAAACGCTGGGTCGCTTCCACGAAATAGGTGTCGGTTTGCGTTTCAAAGTCGGCGGCAGTAGCAAAATCCCTTTGCGTATAGATATAACCGCCGTTGACGAATGTGTTGGCCAGCAGCCTGTAGCCCAAACTTAATCCGACGCTGGTACCTGTGTAACTAAAATAATCGAGGTCCGCATCCGCATCTTCGATATCGCCCACCAATTTGACCCACAATTGCGGGGTCAGCTGATTTTTTATTTCCACAGTGGAACCAACCGAACCTGTGTCGCGGGCGCTCTGCTCTGCCTGCCGCTGCCCACCCCTGACGCTGATTTGTCCAGACCAGTTGGTATTTAACTGCCGATAAAGGCCTCCAGAGACAATAAGAGCGGAATTATCCAGAATATCGTAGCGATCATAGTGATTGGAAATCGCGCCAACCTGCCCTACAAAATACGTAGTTTTTGCCGGGTCCAGCGCCGTATAGTAAACCAGCGACGCCGCCGCACTCACAAACCGGTCGGCCTCTTTATCGGCATCTCTGGCCACGCCGTTGACGTTGCTATCGTAGCCAGTTCTCACGCCCGCGTTAAAAGCCACTTCCGCCTGGGCAGAGCCGACCGCGACACCAGCCAATAACAGTATCGACAGCATATTTCTATTTCTGTGTATTCGCTGGGGCACTTGTCGCAGACTACACATCAAACTACTTCCTCTATTTTTAAACAATTTTGTTAGCAACTGTGTATCCAGCCGCACACCGCGCAATGCTTCATCCACCAATTCACGTCATATTACAGTGATGGCAAATCTGAGCCGGATAAGTTATTGAGCGGTAAATCACCAAGTCCACCCCCCGGCAATCCGCCTGGTATAGATCCACCTGGTATAGATCCACCTGGTATAGATCCACCTGGTATAGATCCGCCGGGCATAGACATGCCTTCTGGGACGCCAATCCCCGGGCCCCCAACTCCCCCAGGGAGTCCTGACCCCGGCACGGTCGGCAGGCCGCGGCCACCGGGTAACAACTCGGGCATCCGCTCGCGCAGCGTCCTCGGTACAGCTTCAGTTGCAGGCATAGGGTTGGCGAGTAATTTCTGTTGTGCCGAAAGAATATCCGGGATGGAGAACCCCTGGCGCAATTGGTCGACCACCTGAAACTGCAGCTGTTGCAGCTGCGCAACGGACAGCCCCTGTGCCAGACTGGTTCCTATCAACGCCAACGCCTGCTCCTGGGACGCGCCATTTAGTAATAGTGTTTCGAGCAATTGCGCCGCAAGTGCCAATTGCGCACCACTGTCCGCCACAAAGGGGTGCGGCATATGCTGGGCCAACTGGGCCAGGGGGTTGCCCATGGCATAGCGTCGCGCCAACACCGTACCGAGACTGATCAACGCTTCCCGCTCATTGGCATTCGCTACAGTTAATCCCGATTGCTGCAGGTTCGCTAACTCCGCGGCCTGCGCACGCAACGCCTGCGACCAGGTCTCGGCCACTGCGAGAATAACGTCGGCAGGCACTCGTTTAGCCATACCTTCCAGTATTTTTCCGCGCACCAGCCGCTCCGGTATATCGGCCACCAGCAATATCGACGTTTTTTCAATAAAATGGCCCGTCGCATCGGCGGTATAACTGCGCGCCAACGCCTGATCGAGCAGCGCCTCTAATTGCTGCGCATCCGCACCGGCCTGCAACGCTGCCGTTGTGATCTGCACTAGCCTCGCCTGTTCCGCGGGCTTGCTGTCGACGGCATTGCCATAGCGCGCAATTTGCTCCGCAAGCTGCGAGGGCATTTCCTGTGCGCCCAGCGCTCCCGCGACAGTCCAAAGCCACAACGCCCAACCGCTGATCCATAAACGCTTCATAACTTTCGTTTCCTTGCCGTCCATCTACAGAACCGTAACAACCGCGTTGCGCCGGCCGAAATCATCGCTGACATGTTGTTCCGCCCGCGGATCTGTCACGATCGTTTGATCGTCAATCAAAAATGCATACTGGTAACGCCCGGTGGGTAATGGCAAATCCGTCACCCAGTTACCGTCCACCTGCCTGCGCAGTGGAATTTCCTGCACGCTACCCCAGCCGTTAAAATCGCCAATCAATGACACTGTGGCCGCCTGCGGTGCATACAAAGTGAAGCGCGCGCGGCCAGCTTGCTGTAGCCCCACGGTTTGCACACCCGCTAACGGTGTTGCCGAGTACTCAATAGTGGAGGGGGCCGTAAGTGGATTACTGCCAACCATAACAACTACCAGCAGTGCAGCGAGAGAGAGTGCGCCTGCCTCCCAACCGAGCAGCGGATGGTTTTCCAGCCACATCACCAGGCGGCGGCGCAACCCGGGCCGACAGGGCGCTATCCGGGATACAACCTGCGCGGCAAAAGTGTGTGGCACCACGATGTCGGGCATAGTCGCCAGCAGCTCCGTGCTGCGACTCAGCGCAGTTAACTCCGCCAGTTGCACTTCATCCAGCGCCGCAACAAAATCCGCGCGCTGTGCTGGGGACATATCTCCTTCGAGGTAGTCAAGCAGGGCTTCATCCCATGTGTCTTTCACGCTATGCCCTCCTCGCAGGCCTGCCGAAACATTTTTCTGGCGCGAAAAGCGCGTATTTTGGCGTTTTCCACGGTTATCCCCAGTATTCGCGCTACGTCTTCGTTGCCATAACCTTCCATGTGTTTGAGCACCAGCAGCTCCCGGTACTGCTGCGGCAGCGTTGCCAACAGATCACGCACACGCTGCTGCGTCTGACTGTCTTCCGCTTGTCGCTGCGGATTCTCGCTCTCCGCTGCCGCTAGTACGTCTTCGTAATCGTCCAGATTGTCGTGTATATCCTGAGCGCCGCGGCGACGCAGCACGTCGCGGCTTCTGTTCAGGGCAATCTGACACAGCCATGTAGAAAACTTGCTGCGACCTGAGAATTGCGCGAGTTTTTCATAGGCGCTGATAAACGCCTCCTGAGACACTTCTTCGCACATTGCATAGTTACCCAGCAGCCGATACACCACGTTAAACACCGTTTGCTGATAACGCTCCACCAACGCGCCATAGGCCTGCTTTTCACCACTCAGGCACGCTGCGACAATTTCCTGATCAGACAGATCACGCCACGCGCTCAAAGAGTATTCCTTATAGCCAGTCGGTGATGCTTGTTAAGTGAGACGCAAGACAACGTTAAAAAGTTACGGAATATACAAAATATTATTGCCCCCACCGTAGTCGTCTGGCTCGATCGGCCGCAGGTTGTCCGTACGGTATTCCTGGTCGTCAACCAGGTAGACATAGTTGATGCGCCTGCTTGGCCCCGGGACAACCATTACCAGACGCCAGGTGCCAGCGCTATCCGGCCCGGTAAGCGCAATACCCGGCGATGCCCAGCCAGTGAAATCGCCCAGTAACACTACGCTACGGGCCTCGGGCGCCAGCAATTCGAAAGGTACCTGTCGATCACCACCTGCCACTAGCGGTGCGCGCTGTGACACACAGCCGCTGGCTACCAGAAGGAATACCATGGCGATCAGCTTGCCGATAATGGCTATGCTTCCGAATCGGTTCACAGGTAACTATTCATTGCGCTTGCTCGCCATTTGCGCAGCTGCCACCTGCCGGGCCCAGCAGGGCCTAAGGGCTCTTGCCAACATGCGCTGGCGGATTTCTGGCAGTGCGGACCGATAGTGAATTTCCACTGCGATTATACTCGGCAGAGATTTTCATTCACCCCCATCAATTCCAAAAATTGAAGATGCCGATCGTAATTAATCAAATAATGTGTAACCAAAACCACTACCCCCGCGTCTCACAACAGGAACATAAAATCTGGAGAACGATTATGCAAAATCAATTCAACAAATTGTTACTGGCTACAGTTATCGGCGCATCCCTCGTCACCACTGCGTACGGCGCCACCGATGGGAGCGCTGCCATGGTACTCGAACAACGTACCGATGCGACCGCTGAACAGGCACTACAGGGTTCGCCAAGCATGCCTCTGACAACTGACCAAACGCTTGACAGTGTCGCTGCGACAAGCACTCAGGCCACACCACACATTAATACAACGACCCAAGCGGCGGGCGCCCTGCAACAAGCGCTAACCACCAATCTGGATGCGGCGGATTTAAATACGTCCGCAGCGGCGGGAGTCGCCCTGATGGCGGCCAGCGAACTATCCGGTGAAGGCGGTAGCGTGCAGGAGCAAATACAAGGTAGCGCTACCAGTACTACCGACGCAGTAACTTCCGTACTACAGGGCGCACAAGCAACGGTTGTCGACGGCGCTAATTCGGGCCACGCCGAGATTGCCCATTACAGCTCCGTGGCCGGACAGGTGCTACAATCCGGACAGGCTGCGACGACCAATTTGTCTACACAAACCAGCGCCGCAATACAAGGCGAAGTGAGCCGCGCTGACACCATCGCCAGTGGCGTCATTGGGCTGTCTAAGGCTGCACTTGAGCAAACGGAAATATCGGAACCCACGTTGCCTGTTGACGGTGGGTTACCATCGGCACCGGGCACTTCACTGCCAACACCAGAAGTGACAGTGAATGGCCAGGCACAGGCCGACATCTCCGGTAGCGGGGGGCTCACTGCAGGCACACAACGGCTGAACCTCAACACCCAGCAACACATGCAAACAGATGTCGGCTTCAGTAGCTCTGGGCGAGGCGGTGCAAATACCGCATTAGGCTCCTCTATCGGCGGTAGTGTGGGTGGATTAACATCTGGGCCGAGTGTGCTCGGCACAGGTTCCTTGCTACGCTAACCTTTGCGATGGCACGACGGGCAGCGAACGCTGCCCGTTTTTTTCTGTTAAAGGACTAAAGCAACAAAATCACAAATACCTGTCAGCACGCATTAATTTAAATACGCCGCCGAAAAATTCATCACTATTGTTTTTCCCGTTTAGCCGCCTCCCGCAGACGCAACTCGCGACGCTGGATTTTCCCGGTGGTGGTCATCGGCAGGCTCTTCACAAACTCAAACTCCCGGGGATATTCGTGTTTAGCCAATCGCTCCCGGACCATCTGGCGAATATCATTTTCGAGCTCTTCGCTGGCGGTGTATCCCTCCGCCAGAATAATAAACGCTTTAATACTTTCGGTGCGCACTGGATCGGGCACACCGATCGCCGCAGACATGGCCACCGCCGCGTGGCGGGAGAGTGCATCTTCAATTTCGCCGGGACCAATGCGATAGCCGGAGCTGGTGATAACGTCGTCGGAGCGACCTTTGAACCAGAAATAGCCGTCCTCGTCCATCACACCGTTATCGCCCATCAACAGCCAGTCACCGATATATTTTTCGCGGGTGGCGTCTGGATTATTCCAGTATTCCAGCAGCATCACCGGATCGCCTTTGCGGATGCCGATCTGGCCTTCGGTGCCGGACGGCAGTAGCTCACCGCTATGTTCGTCAATAATCGCCGCGACATGTCCAGGAATTGCCTTACCCAAAGACCCGGCTTTTGCGGGGAGTACCTCGGCGCAATTGCCCAGCACGAGATTGCACTCGGTCTGGCCGTAAGCCTCGTTAATGCGCACCCCGAGGGATTCGTTAGCCCATTCAAACAACGCAGCGCCAACCGATTCACCACCGCTGAATACCGAGCGCAACTGCACGTCGTAGCGCTGCATGGCGTCGGGCACCTGGCGCATCATTTTTAACATGGTCGGCGTTAACAACGCATTGCGCACCCGGTGCTTGGCCAGCATATGATAGGCCTGCTCTGGATCGAACCCAGGCGCACGAAATGCCAGTATGGGCACACCATAAAACCAGGATGGAGTAAGAATGTCCATCAACCCGGCTACCCAGGCCCAGTCCGCCGGGGACCAGTTCAAATCACCCGGTTGCGGAAAAAAATTGTTGCAATATTCAATGCCGGGTAGCGTACCGAGCAGGCATCGATGGGCGTGCAGCGCACCCTTGGGATTACCGGTTGTGCCCGACGTGTAGCAGATAAAGGCCGGATCTTCGGCGCGGCTGTTAATGGTGGTGAACTGATCGGAACCTTTCTCCAGAACCGTCCAAAAATCCTCAGCTTTGCCCTGTGCTCCGTCAGTCAGTAGTACTTTTTCAAGGTGCGGTGCCCTGTCCCAGACTTCTTCCACCTTCGGATAATTAGCCCGGTCGGTAATCAGTATTTTTGCGCAGCTGTCATTCAGGCGATATTCAATAGCGTCGGCACCGAACAACACCGATGTCGGACAGGAAATCAGCCCGGCTTTCCAGCAGGCAATATGCGCTATCGCGGTTTCCGGCGCCTGCCCCAGTAGTAACGTGACTCGATCACCGGGTTTACCCCCCAGACCTATCAGTGCGTTGGCGAACTGATTGGCATACTGCTGAATTCTGCGAAAAGTGTATTCCTGTACGTCGCCTTTTAAGTTTTCATAAATAAGCGCCACACGGTCTGGATCAGTCGCGTGTTTATCCACGCAGTGATGCGCCATATTAAAATGCTGCGGCACCTTCCATTGAAACGCGTTGTAGACATCTTCGTAGGTTTTACCTTTGCTGATCAGCATATGTACTCCGATAATTTATCTTTATAAATATAATTCCGAACACTCAAGAGACCTGCGCCGTAACACTACAACGCTGGCCAGATGCCGCCGGATACCGGAATCGTGACACCAGTGATAAAGCTCGATTCTTCACTACTCAAAAACAGCGCTGCGTTAGCGATATCCAGTGGTTCTCCGAGGCGTTGCAGCAGACAGGCGCGCTGTATTTTTTCAATAGCCGCATCCCCAACCGCCGCCAGCGCCATAGTTTTGATCGCCCCCGGCGCAATACAGTTGACATTGATATGGGGTGCCAGTTCCAGCGCCAGGCTCCGGGTTAATGAGGTCACCGCCGCTTTGGCCGCAGAATAATCCGCGTGCCCCGAGGAGCCCGCAAATTCGATGGAGGAAATATTTACAATTTTTCCATATTGCCGTTCGAGCATGCGCGGGCCAATTTTACGCACCAGATAAAATATGCCTTTGAGATTCATTTCGAAGGTTTCATCCCAACGCTTTTCGTCGATATCAAATAACGGCCGGTAACTCGCTTCGCGCAGACCGCCGACGATATTGATCAGAATATCGATCTGGGCAAATTCTTTTTTTGCCGACGCGAGCAGGTCTTCGACTTCCTGCTCCACCAGCACGCTGGAACGCAGGGCGTGCAGCTTCGCGCCTTTTGCCAACAGCGGTGTAATTTCCGCGACGCCCTGTTGCAGGCGACTGCCGGAGATATCCGTCACAATCAGGGAAGCACCCTCCTCTGCAAACCGCTTGGCAACACCGAGACCCATCGGTCCCCCCGCGCCGGTTACCAGTGCCACTTTATTCTTTAGTCTCATGCTTATTCCGCCCCGATCATTGGTTGATGTCTAGCCCAGATCATTATGTTACCGGACAGTAACATTTGCAAGGAATCTGGTTTTCGCTGTCCACATAAGACGCTCTGCTGATTATTCAGCGCGTTATGCGCAAGCGCGGAAAAAGATGTGCAGGGGAGTTACGTAATTCGAGACCCAGGATTTGGACACTCCTGCCAGCGATCAGCACACTGTATGCACAGGTGGCGATCAAAAAAAAACTTGCTATGCCGTCAATTTGTTATAGATAGCAAACAGCAGCAAAACCCACAACGCGATACACAACCACAGAGTATAAGCAGGTCTTACCTTCGGCGTAGCGGCCGCGTTGCTTGCCGTGATGCGTCGAACATTGGCGGAGCCGCAAGCGGGGCAACTTCCCTGCGGAAAGTTTTTGCCCTGATAACTGCATGCCAGACAACGGTATTTTTTTGCTTGTTCAGTCATAGCCCGTCCAGTGCCGTAGAACGCCCCCGCAAATCTTACTCGCTACTGTTTAAAAAGCCATCCGGTTGGCTTAGCTGGCGTGCCAGAATACGCGCTTCATTTTAGCCAATGCTGAAAATATTAACTTAGTCCAGCAGTAAATGTTCGATCATTAACTGTAACGACTCGACGCCGCGATAAAAGTTAACGTCGAGACGATAGACCATTTTCACACGTTCCGGTAAGTGACCGGACCAGTGCTGATCCACCACATTAAACGCTATCGCATCCAGGGTTTGAGCTGTGGACGCATCTCCAGTGTTGTCGTCACCGGCCTGCAATACCAGTTTCAAATGTTTCGCGCCCACTACCCTGTGTTGCAGTACGCGAAACGTACCGTGGAAACTCGGCTCCGGAAAATGCTGGCCCCAGGGACCGCCATCCCGCAGTTGACGGGCACAGTCGAGGCTAATCTCACCATTGGCCAACTCGCCATCCGTCACCAGTTCCACCGCGAGATCTTCCGGCGCTAACTGTAGTCGAGCCTGCTCGTCAAAAGCGCGCACAAAAGCCGCAAAATTTTCCTGTGGCAAGGACAAACCCGCCGCCATGGCGTGCCCGCCAAACTTGCTCACCAACCCGGGATTTTTGGTGGCCACCGCATCCAGCGCGTCGCGAATATGGAAGCCAGATATAGAGCGAGCCGAACCTTTTAACTCACCATTACCCGCATCGGCAAAGGCGATAACCGGGCGATGCACACGTTCTTTCACGCGAGAAGCCAACAAACCTACGACGCCCTGATGCCAGTTGCCGTCAAACAGACACAGCCCCCAGGGTAGCTGCTCGTCCGACAGATCAAGTTCCGCGAGAATTTCCAGGGCCTCGCGCTGCATCGTTGTTTCAATGGCGCGCCGATCCCGATTCAGTTCGTCGAGCTGTACCGCCAGCGCGCGCGCCGCGAAAGGATCGTCGCTCAACAGACATTCGATGCCTATCGCCATATCCTCCAGACGCCCGGCGGCGTTCAGGCGCGGACCCACCGCAAAACCCAGATCCGACGCAACAATGCGTTCGCGTTCCCGACCCGCCAGCTCCAGCAGCGCGCATATGCCGGGGCGCGCCTGTCCGGCACGAATACGTTGCAGGCCCTGATGCACCAGAATGCGGTTAACCTGATCGAGCGGCACCATATCCGCCACGGTTCCCAGCGCTACCAGATCCAGCCACACAGCCATATTGGGCTCGTCGATGCCGCGCTCCGCAAACCAGTTTTTTTCCCGGAGGGTCGCCCGCAACGCACTGAGCACATAAAAAATAACCCCAACGCCGGCCAGATTTTTGCTGGGAAATGTGCACTCAGGCTGGTTGGGATTGACAATAGCGGCGGCGGCAGGAATTTCGCGACCCGGCAAATGGTGGTCGGTAATCAGCACGCAAATACCCGCTTCCTGCGCGGCCGCTACCCCGGCGACGCTGGAAATACCGTTGTCGACGGTGATAATCAAATCAGGGTTGCGCTGGGTAGCCAGGGCCACAATTTCTGGCGTCAATCCGTAGCCGTATTCAAAGCGATTGGGAACCAGAAAATCCACATGCCCACAGCCCAAGGCCCGTAATGCCAATACCGCAAGTGCTGTGCTCGTGGCGCCATCCGCATCAAAGTCTCCAACGATCAGTATGGATTGATCCTGGCACAAAGCGGTTACCAACAGTTCAACCGCCGCACCGACGCCGTACAGCAGGCCTGGCGCGGGTAACCCCGCAAGGCCCAGAGCTAACTGTTGCGTGTCGTTGATGTTCCGGGCGCGATAAATACGCTGCAGTAGCGGCCCGGTTTGGACGGCAAAGGAGTGGGCCAGTGCGTTGCTGGAAGGGGTTCCTTCGCGGACGCGGACGCTGGGATGAAACTCACCCATGCTGTGCACCGCTACGCGGTAAGATGACTCGCAATAAAAGCCTGGACCTGCGCGATATCGTCGGGCAGCACCTCGAACCGCTCGGTACGGGTAAACAGATCCGCCATATGGTGGGGCAACGGCGGATTGTGCGGATAGCCCGCCTGTTGGACGGCCTCTGGAAATTTTGCCGGATGGGCCGTGGCGAGACAGATCAGTGGCGTGTCGAGGTCGCGTCGGCACTGACGGCCGGCCGCCAGACCGATTGCCGTATGCGGGTCGAGCAAATAATCACTGATCTCGTACTCAGCGCGGATGGTGGCAACGGTCTGTTGGTCATCAAGTCGATGGCTGGAGAACAGCGCCCGCGCCTGCGCCAATGCCCCTTCA
>JBFIHG010000016.1:0-47582 GCA_041601945.1 Porticoccaceae bacterium
ACGCGGTCGCTTTTTCCAGGACCAGCGCTTATAGCTCCAGATCCATGCCGAAGCCAGTGGATTCCGTACCGTGGCCAAAAATATCCTTGACGTAATGTTCCTGCTGGGCCATCGCCTTGCGCGCACCCCAGCCAAGCTCCATTAACCACCCGGACGGTGTACCGGAATAGAAGGTCACCGCTTCGTCGTTTGCATGCTTGCCCATCTGCAGCGCCACTGGAATCTTGCGCCCGCGAATAATGTCGTGGGCCAGCCCCAGATCGTCGACATGGGTGTATTCAAGCATCAGGTGATTAATGCGCTTATCCATCGGTCCGAGACCAAAAGCAATGGAGTGCTGACGATCGTTACAGTGCATAAATAGTGGTTTCGCCACCATACCATTCGGCAAATTCAGTTTGTATTCAACCGAACCGCGCAGACCCAGCAACGAATAAAATTTGTAGGCAGCGTCGACATCATCCTGGCGACTGATAAAATGGCCGATCCCTTCACTACCGGTTACAAACCCGCCGTACATACGTCGGCCCGGACGAAAGGGCAAATGTGTATCGACCTGGGGAGAGTAAAAAATTTCCGTCGGGGTACCGCCCGGATCCAGCATTTTCAACAACCCCAGAACACGACGTTCCTGGGCTTCCTCTTCCGTACCAACCTTGAACTTAATGCCGGCATCCTTTAGCTGTTTGGCCATCGCCTCCAGCTCATCCGGACCCGCGACCCGCCAGCCAGCATAAGCGAGATCGTCCTCTTTGGATTTATGGAACACCAGGCGGTGATGCCAGTTGTCCATGCGCGCGTAAAATCTGTCGCCCTCGCCTTCGTCGATCACATCAAAGCCAACGCATTCGGTCGCGTAGTCTTTCCAGGCGTCCATATCCGTGACGTTGAAACCAAGATAGCCTAGCTCAGTTACCCTTACCATTTTGTTCTCCCCTGCTGAGTTTGTTAATTGATAATACTATCATTGCGATGCTGGCGATTACCAGACGGACGCCCACAAATTGCTCATCCTTGGCTCAACGGCCTGATACCCACTGCATGGCGTAGCTTTTTAACCATGTCCCGACTATAGATCCGCGCTTTGGCGGCTCCGGCCAGCAACTCCTGCTCGATTGCCGCAGGCCGTTCCAGTAAATCGTAATAGCGATCCCGGGCCGGCTTAAGTTCTGAATTTACCTTGTCAAATAAGCGTTTTTTGGCCTCACCCCAGGCAATACCCTCCGCAAATTCGGCGCGCATCTCGGCGCTCTCAGCCGGCGTTGAAAATGCCTGCCATAACTGAAACACCGCCGATCCGTCTGGATCTTTTGCTTCGCCAGGCTCCAACAAATTGGTTTTAATTTTATTGATATGTTTTTTAAGCTGGTTTTCTGCGAGAAACAGCGGAATGGTGTTGTTGTAGCTTTTGCTCATCTTGCGTCCATCGAGGCCTTGCAAGACAGCCACGTCGTCGTCCACCACCGCCTCCGGCAGGACAAAATGCTCCCCGTAATGGTGGTTAAATCGCTGTGCGATGTCCCGCGCCATTTCGACATGCTGAATCTGATCCCGCCCCACCGGCACCTTGTTCGCGCTGAACATCAAAATATCGGCCGCCATCAATACCGGATAGCCAAACAAGCCCATGGTTATTCCATAATCCGGATCCGCGCCATCCGCTTCGTTATCCTGCACTGCTGCCTTGTAGGCATGCGCCCGATTCATCATACCCTTGGCGGTCATACAGCTGAGCAACCAGGTCAGTTCCGGGATTTCCGGTATATCCGATTGGCGATAAAACACCACTTTCGCGGTATCCAGACCGAGGGCCAACCAGGTCGCCGCCACTTCCAGTGTTGAGCGATAAACTTCATCCGGATTCTGACATTTGATCAGCGCATGATAATCCGCCAAAAAATAAAATGACTGCGCGTCACCCCGTTGACTCGCCTGGATGGCGGGGCGAATGGCACCGACATAATTTCCCAGGTGGGGGGTCCCGGAAGTCGTAATTCCGGTCAGGACAATGTCTTTACTGGTAGGCAATATTATTACTCGCGACTATGCAGCGCGTTGCTGCGCAAACTGGCCGCCTATAATACCGGATACCGGGGCAGATAAAAGCTTACAACCAGTGATTATCTACAGCTGCCCACGTCTGCAAACCCTGCTCACCCTTTTCCACTAGAAATCCGTGCGGCCCATGACCTGGGTCAATGTCGCGTCAGGCAAGCGTTACTACTATGCTTAACAGTGCGACCGACAATAACCGGGGAGCCCGCTTCACCGTGGCCTCCGGCTGGAGGGCGCCGAGCAGTTGTGTCGATAGACCTTGATATTTTTGGTACCGACCCCGAAATCGATGACTGCAACACCTGGTTTATCTTTACACCATCTACCAACAAAGGAAGGTCCATATGTCCAGATATATTCTCCCCGCAATGCTGTTAGCAACCATGGCACTTGGCGGTTGCGCCAGCAATTCTGAACTGGCCAACGTGCGCGCAGCTACTGAGCGCGCCCAGGCGAGTGCAGACCGTGCTCAACAAACAGCTGATGCAGCTATGGCCACCGCCAACAAGGCGGCGCAAACCGCCGACCAGGCGAACGCCAGGGCGAGTAATGCCGAGGCAACAGCTAATCAGGTCAATGAAAAAGTCGACCGTATGTTCAAGAAAACCATGATGAAGTGAGATACAGTCGGGTGTCGGTGCTAGCCGAGCGCTGTTCGGCTGGCACCGGCAGCCGTGCTTGCACTATTCGCGAATTACGACACGGGTACCAATCCGCACGTGGGCGGCGAGAGCGTCGATTTGACTGTTGCTCAGAGCCACGCAGCCCTGCGTCCAGTTAAACGATTCGTGGACTTCTGGATTGCCGTTACCAATGCCGTGGATGCCAATCGCCCCGCCGAGGGGGGTCGTCATAGGCGGTGCCTGGCCGCGCCGGTGCGCCTCGACAATACGAAGAAAATGTTCGCCGTCGATAATGTTCCGCGCCAACGCCAGTTCGGCTTGCGCGACAGTAGGGTAATCAATGCCGATAAACAGTCGATAGCGACTGGCCAAGTCCGTGGACGTTACCCGATAGGTTCCCAGAGGAGTGGTGTCGTCGTTCAACAGGTGCAGCACCGCAACCCCGCCTCGGCCAATCGAAATATTCTCGAAGCGCGTAATTTCGGAATCGCCCTGCATGACCTTGAGCGTGGCCACCCCAGTTTCTATCAGTAGCCATTCACTACCAGATGCCCGGCCCAGTTGCGGTTTGAGAGACAACAGCGTAAAAAACACAATAACAGCGAGTGCGCGGAATACATTATGGTTAGCTATTTCCATACACTTATCTCACGGATCGGGCGCTTCGGGACCTGGGTTCGCAACAACGCACCAGACTCCCTGCCACCCAATAACTTGGCGCTACGCCTCGTCATAGCACTACCCATCGCCCTCGGTTTAACCACCTCGGCGCCCATACTGGCGGCCACATTCGATATGCCGCCCGCCGGAACCACGATGGTAGGGCAAATTCACAAGGTCACCCCGGGGGAAGACAATACCCTGCTGGATATTGCCCGCCACTACGACCTTGGCTACCACGAAATCACCTGGGCCAACCCCAGCGTAGACCCGTGGGTACCAGATGCCGATACGCCGATTATTATCCCCACGCAATTTATTCTGCCACCGCCACCCTGGCAAGGCATTGTGGTAAATATTCCACAGCGCCGCCTGTATTATTTTTACTCAGCTCCCGAGGGCACACCCAAGGTACTAACGCTGCCCATCAGTATCGCCCGGGAAGGTTGGTCCACACCCCTTGGTCAAACCACAGTTATCGCCAAATACAAGGACCCCGCCTGGTTTGTTCCAAAATCCATTCGAGCAGAACAGATTCGCGAAGGCGAAATAGACTTCCCCACCTATTTTCCGCCCGGGCCAGACAATCCCATGGGCATGCTGGCCATTAGAATTGGATTCGACGGGATATTTATTCACGGCACCAACCGACCCTGGGGCGTGGGGATGCGCACCAGCCACGGCTGCCTGCACCTGTATCCCGAGGATGCGCTGACTCTCTTTCCATTAATGAAACCCGGCATACCAGTGCGGGTCATCAACAACCCGTTTATGGTCGGCGTGGATTTGGGACGATTACTGGTGACCCATTATCCGGTCGTTGCAGAATATCCGAGTACCAGCGACCCGTTTACGCGGGCCGTCATGGCTCTGGAGCCCTACCTCGTTCCGGGGATAGCCCCGGGAGAGACCGGGATCAGCGAGCCCTTCGACATTGACTGGGAGCGATTGCAAAAAATTGTCGATGAAAATGTGGTTGTGCCTACACCGGTAAACCTGGGCACTCCGGAGCCGCACCAGCTGCTGAGAGACGTCGAAGTAACGCCTTACACCCAACAACCCTATGGCCTGGACGCCAACAACGCGTTACCACCAGCTCGCCCGGGTACCGACCTTATGCCGAACAAAGCACAGAACAACTGATTGCCACCGCGACCTGGAGTGCGCCTCGGCGTAGCCCTACAACCGCACCAGCGACAAAACCCACCGACCGCCGTTAACCGAAACTCCTGGAGGAAATTGCCGGCACGTTCAGCAGCGTAACCACGCAGTTAGCGGTATCTAGCGCGGCTCGCAAACAAAAACCGGAATATCCCGCGCGGAGCGCTCTTGATACAGCGCGTAATCTGGATAATATTCGCAACAAACCGGCCACACACGCGCCTTTTCCTCTGCATCTACCTGACGCGCCCGCAATTTCATTTTTTTGCTTTTGTATTGCACCTCGATATCGGGATGTGCAACCAGATTGTTGTACCACACCGGATTTTTCGGTGCCCCGCCCTGGGACGCCACCAGAATTACGCCATCCTGGTAGGGCACATACATCAACGGCGTGATTCTTTTTTTGCCAGACTTTGCGCCTGTCATGGTCACCAGACAGACGTCATAGCCCGCCAACTTGCCCATCAGACGGCCACTGGTCCAGCGATAAACTTTCTCGTTCAAGGAAGAAAACACCTTGAGAAAAGGTAAAACTTTTTCCATCTGTTCCGACGTTGCGGTTTTTAAATTAACCATAATCCGAACTCCCCGAGTTAAATCAAAACATTAGTTATGAAGCATTTTTAAGCTGCTTTACACCTGCTTTTTAACTACCAGTCAGCGAATCGCGCCATCCGCCTTGAGGTCAGCGATTTTTTCGCGACTAAACCCCCAGTCCGCCAGCGCCTGCTCACTGTGTTGTCCAGCGGTGGGCGTGGGACCTTTGATTGACGACGGAGTGCCCAAAAATCGCGGCGCAGGCGCCGGATGCCACTCGCCATCGCATTCGACAAACGCGCCACGCTGTTGATTGTGATGATAGTGTCGCGCCTCAGTCAGGCCCAGTACCGGCGCAAAACAAATATCCGTGTTCTCCATTAATTGACACCATTCATCTCGCGTTTTAGTCAGAAAAATTTTCTGGAATTTTTCTTTCATCATCGGCCATTGGCTACGCTCCATCTGCGCAGGTAGCGACGCTGGATCTATCTCCAGCTTTTCCAGCAGCTCGGCGTAAAATTTCGGTTCGATGGAGGCGATAGACACATATTTCCCGTCTTTGGTGCAATACGTGGTGTAGAAGTGCGCTCCGCTATCGAGGATATTGCTGCCCCGTTTATCTTCATGTATGCCAGCGGCGAGCATGCCGTAAGTGGCTGTCATCAACGACAAGGCGCCGTCTACCATACCAGCGTCGACCACCTGGCCCTTACCGGTATTCTTCGCAGACAACAACGCCGCCAAAATGCCGACCACCATATACAGGGTACCGCCGCCGTAATCCCCTACCAGATTCAGGGGTGGCGCAGGTGGTTGATCGTCACTCAGACCAATAGCATGCAACGCCCCAGACAGGGCAATATAGTTGAGATCGTGCCCGGCAGCCTGGGCCAGTGGACCTGCCTGACCCCAACCGGTAATCCGACCGTATACCAGCCTGGCATTACGTGCCAGACAAATATCCGGACCCAGGCCCAGCCGCTCCATCACCCCCGGCCGAAATCCCTCGACTAACGCGTCCGCCTGATCAATCATCGCCAACAATGCGGCGATGCCCTGAGGATTTTTCAAATCAATCGCTACCGAACGACGGCCGCGGCCTGTGAAGCTGAACCGGGTATCCATGGCAATACCCAACCCGGCGTCCTGCGTGCGGTCGATGCGAATCACATCCGCGCCCATATCCGACAGCATCATCGCCGTCATTGGCGCCGGGCCAATGCCCGCCAGCTCAATTACTTTAAACCCTTGTAGCGGTCCGCCCATCATTCTCTCCCGTTAACCTGGTCGTCGTTAATCATATGTTTACCATTTATCCAGGCTGTTCGTGCTGTTGTTTCGCAGCCACTATGGCCTGCACCAACTCTAACCCGGTTTTGTCACAGGGCGGCAAAGCCACATCGCTCAACGCCAGAGGTTGCGTGCGCTGCCCCCACTTTAGCAGATGTGCGCTCCAGGTTAAGCCGCCACCAAAGGCCGGCATCAACACCAAACCGCCGGGGCTGACGCGCCCCTCTTCCACCGCCTCCACCAGCGCAACCAGGATGGTTGCCGCGGACATATTTCCGTAGCGGTGGATATTCACAAATATTTTGTCTTCGCCCACATTAAGACGTTTAGCCAGTGCGTCAATAATTCTGAGATTGGCCTGGTGTGGCACCACCAGATCGATATCCTCCACCCCCAGATTAGCTCTGGCCAACACCTTGGCAACCGCCTGACCCATGCCACTCACGGCCTTTTTAAATATTTCTTGCCCCTCAAAATCCCACCGGGTTTTGCCAACTTGCCAACCCTGATTTGCTTTCGCCAACCCCAGGCCGTGCACCGCCAGAATGTCCCGCGACTCACCAAAACAGCCGAGAGCCTGTTGGAGCACGCCACTTTCCTCAGTGCTCGTCTCAAGCACCAACGCAGCCGCCCCGTCGCCAAACAACACTGCGACATTACGATCACTCCAGTCCATCACCGGGCTGATGGATTCGGCACCGATGATCAGGGCATTTTTTACCACACCGGTGCGAATCATCGCGGTCGCCGTGGACAGGGCGTACATACCGCTGGTACAGGCCGTATTGACGTCCATGGCGGCGGCGTTAACCGCCCCCAGCAATTGTTGCACTCGCGAAGCCGTGTTCGGCACCATGTCGTCAAAACTACAGCTACCAAACACAATCAACTCGATATCTTCGGCGTTTAGGCCAGCCGCAGCCAACGCGCGTACACAGGCCACATGTGCCAGCTCGCTAACCGGGACGTGGGAGATGCGACGCTCCTGCATACCAGTGCGGCTGCGAATCCACGCGTCATCCGTATCGATAAAATGGCTCAAATCCTGATTGGATAATATCGCCGGGGGCAAGCATTTGCCCCAACCGGTGATGGCGGCGTAAGTCATTGGGCGTCGCTCATTACTAATATCTCAACGTTCGTAAAAAAAGGTTCGTGAAAAATCCGATTCAGTTTATCCGCTCCGCACTTCGACGTCGAACCCTGCTGGGTTACACTCTCGTCATCGCATTTTAGCCAGCCGACCCCACAGGCCAGACAACCCGGCCAGCACGGCACGGAACAGTTACCAATATGCAAGAAATTGCCGCAATCATTTGTCCATATTGTGGAGAAGGCATCGAAGTCCTGATCGACTGCTCTGTGCCCGAACAAACGTACATTGAAGATTGCGCGGTATGCTGCCACCCCATGACTCTGGATATAACCATTGACGAAGACCTGCTACCCCAGGTATCGCCCCGTCATGAAAACGAATAAATCCGCAATCTGCCGAGCCTTTTTTGACGAATCAAGCGCTTCAATTGACCTGCCGCTGGCGCCCCGACCAGTAGGGTTTACGCAACTCCGTTTTTAACACCTTACCCACCCCCGAGAGAGGTAACGGCTGAGTCTGTACAGACACTGTGCGCGGACATTTAAAACCGCCCAGGAGCTGCTTACAGTGGGCGATTACAGCCTGCTCTGAGAGCGTCTGGCCGACGTGCGGCACCACCACCGCATGTATTGCCTCCCCCCACTCATCGTGCGGGATACCAAACACGGCGCACTCGTTGACCCCCGCCAATTGCGCAATACAATTTTCCACTTCCACGCAGTACACATTTTCACCGCCGGTGACCACCATATCCTTGATCCGATCGACAATATAAACAAATCCTTCGGCATCCATATAAGCCGCATCGCCAGTGTGGTACCAGCCGCCCCGTAGCGCCTGCGCCGTCGCCTCGGGGTTATTCCAGTAACCCTGCATCACCATGGGTCCGCGCAGGACAATTTCGCCGATCTCCCCGTTCGGCAGGGACTGATCATTGGCATCGACGATACGCAGCTCGGCGTTGGCGATGGCCCGCCCACAGGAAGCCATGCGCCCGGCGTCGGGACCGTCCAGTACGTGGTAGCGAGAGCCCAGAAACGTCGCCGCCGGTGATAACTCGGTCATACCGTACGACTGGTTAAACTGTACGTTGGGAAGCGCGGTCAGTGCGTCACGCATCAGCGTTTGCGGCATCGGCGACGCACCGTAGGTAATCGCGGCGAGACTCGTTATATCGTACCGGTGTAAATCCGGGTGATGCACCAGACGATTGATCATGGTCGGCACCAACAACACATTGGTCACCCCATGCGCCTCGATGGCCTGCAGCAACGCGGTAACATCAAAGGTCGGCAGAATGATATTCCTGGTTTGCCCGGTAACCAGTGTGTACACCCGCGAAGCGCCTGCCGCGTGAAATAGCGGGGTAGCATGTAGATACACGGTTTCATCGGTAAATACATAGTTGGCGATACTACCCATGGCGTTAACCATCAGATTGCGGTGGGACAATGCAACGCCCTTGGGCAACCCGGTGGTACCTCCCGTATAGACGATAGCAGCCAGGTCTTCGTAGCCTCGCCGTTGATCCTGCGCTGCCGAGTGCTCTGCAATCAGACGTTCATAATCGCTGCCACCAGTGTCCTCATATACGCTATCGGGATCAAAATACAACACCGTTTCCAGTTCGCCGGTGTCCTTGCGCAACGTTTCGACCACTTCCTGAAAGCCGCGCTCCGCAATTAAAATACGCGCACCGGAGTCATTAAGAATATGTGTTAATTCCGCAGGAGCAAGGCGGTGATTAAGTGGCACTACTACCCCGCCAGCCCAGGGCACCGCATAGTAAAACTCAAAATACTCGGGGCGATTATGCGCAAGCATCGCCACCCGGTCGCCCGCCCGCAAGCCAAGACTGGTCAATCCAGCGGCTAGCCGCGCCGTGCGCTGACTAAATTCCGCCCAGGTGAGCCTGTGCTCGCCACAAATAATTGCAGTCTCGGAGGGACGTTGTTGTAATGCGCGATGTAGCGCCTGGGTAAGGTGCATAACAACCATTGCCAAAATTAAAGTGGGCTATGGTAGCGTAATCGCCGCCACCTTCCTATTGACCCCGTAGGACGCTACCATCCGCCAATCTTGGCTCACCCGAATGTTAAACCGCGTGACAGCGACCATAGTTTTCACGTATTTTTCGCGCCCTGCCTGTTAACCCGATGGCGCGACAGCGTTGCCGCTGCGCCAACTAGATAACCCGAACGCTGATCACGTGCACAGATCACTGCACTATGAGCCGGGTAAGAAAACTAACTCCCAGATGAGAGAATTAAATCCCAGGTGAGAGAGCTATGACCCACGATCCAAAGTACGACCTGTCCGGAAAAATTGCCCTGGTGACCGGCGCCACCGCGTTTATTGGCCGTGCCGTCGCACTGCGACTCGCCCAACTTGGCGCCGAAGTGGTGGTCAACGGCCGCAATGCCGAAACCGGATTGCAAGTGGTCCGGGAAATTGAAGCCGCCGGCGGCCGCGCGCATTTTGCACAGGCAGACATTACCGACGGCGCACAGATTGAAACTATGGTCGAGGGCGTGGTGGCGCAACTCGGCAACATCGATATTCTGGTGGCCAGTGGGGCCGCCGCCAGCACCGACTCCCTGCCCTTTCGGTTATTTCAGGAAATGGACCACGCCGATATGGATCACTATATCAGGAGCCATTGGCTGAGCCGCGCCTACACTATCCAGGCAGTAGCGCAGCATATGGCCGCTAATGGCGGTGGCAAAATGGTTATGCTAGGTACCGATGCGGGGCGTGTCGCGACGGTTGGCGAATCCATGATTGGTGGCGCCACCAGTGGAATGATGCAGATGTGCCGGTCACTGGCCCGCGAGTTAGGCCGCAAAAATATTCGCATCAACGTGGTGTCCATGAGTTTTATTTCGGATGCTATCCCCCGCTGGGGTCAAAGTTCCGATCCGCTCGCGGACAAAACGGACGCACACGGCAATAAAAAAGGCATGCTGGAAGGTTTACGCAAACGTATGATTTTCGATGTCACTACGGAAGATATCGCGGAGGCGGCTGCGTTTTTCGCCAGCCCGGCCTCCGACGCTATTACTGGACAGACGTTAAGCGTGAACGGCGGCTTATCGACACCAGGTTGACCTTTCGCGGCGACCGCGCATAATGGTCGGCCGCGCTGTTTGTACTGTACCGGGTCAAACTCTATCTAACTCCTTGATCTAGTTAGACATATTATAAATAAATCAAATGGTTAGGCTTATGGACAAACGGAAAAGAGCAGATACGGTGCCGAGTAATCTGCGGGAAATCCTGACCGAAAAACAGCTGTGTGCGCTGCAACGTATTGCCGCGTTCGGCTGGCAACTGCGCTTCGTACGCAAGCCCCAGTCCCAACACCCAGTCCCGTTTGTATGTAGCGACGAAACCCAGACGTTCGCTATTCTGGACGACGACGGCGAACTGTTTCGCCAACCCCATATTCAGGTCCGCTCGAGCAACGGCACCTAGGCTACGCACCAGGCTCCGCGTCGAGCTTGCGCCGACCCCCATCCCATCTGACTTAACCTCCCCGCCCGGTGGCCTGCGCGGCAAGAAAGTATGGTTTCCAGAGTTTAATCGTGACCGGAACCGCCAGATTCAGCCAAAACGCCGTAATCATCAAAGTATAAAAAGCTTCTTTGGTGAAAATACTGTGTTCCACATAGGCGATATCCATCACCACAAACGCCAGTTCGGCGCGGCCGAGCATGCCAAACCCGACCATCATGGCTTCCGCAAATGTAAATCCAGCGGTGTAGCGCGCGGCCAACGCCGCCGACGTGACCTGCCCAATTATAAGCCCTACGGTTAGCACCAAGGTTTCAGGTACCACCGCAACAACCGTGGTCCACTCAAATACCAGCTTGGCCCCAAGGTCCACGAAAAATACCGGGCCGATCCAGGAAAACGCCACATTATCGATAATGCGCTTGTTGTTCTGATACATCTGCGTGTCGTTGTCCTCCGTCAGGCGAAAATATTCTTCCTTGAGAATCAAGCCCGCCATGTAGGCTCCAATAGCCGGGTGCAAACCAAAGAAATGCGCGAGAATGCCGATGCTCACCGCAAGCAACAGCATCGCCAGTGTGGCGTGCTCACCACTACCCACCGACAGAAAATGCCGCACACCGTAGGACTTTAGAAAGGGCACGTGACGCATAACCGAGTGACGCATGTCGTGGGGAAACAACCAGCCGCCAATAACAGCGATCACGGCAAAAAATGCCAGTGCTTTAAGCACCACCATCACGATTTCCGCCACACTCAGGCCACCACCCCCAAGGGCCAGCGGCAGCAAAATAGCTACCAGTGCCAACGACGCAATGGAATCGAGCACCGCCGATGTCATAATTCCGGTGGCCACTCTGGACGACTGCAGTCCCTCAGCTTTAAGCGACACCATGGTCAGCGACACCGCGGTCGCCGTCATGGCGAGCCCGACCAGGAGCGCCATATTGCGATCGTGCCAAAAATAGACCGCCACGGAATACGCTATGGTGAACGGCACCAGCGCGCCAAAAAATGCAATTCCCCAGGCGCGCTTTATGGTCTTGAGAAAATTGTCGGTGCTTTCCTCAAAACCCAGCGCAAACATAATCAGAATAATGCCGACTTCGGAAAAACCCTGAATAAATGCCGTGGTCTCCACCGGCAGCCAGCCGATGTTTACCATCAGGCAACCGAAAGCGAGAAAATACAGCACCGGAGTTAATTTCGTCTTGTTGGCCAGATAACCGGCGATATACACACCGCCCCAGATCAACGCCAGATGAGTAAGGTCTTCCACGACTGTCAGAATCTCCGCTGCTCAATGCGCCATTATGCTCTGGTTAACCCGCGGCGCCCATGCACTGGATCAATTACAGAGTGCAACTTACATCGATACCCCAATGTCAAAGCGTTGTAAAAACGTCTGGAATTCTTCTACGTAGCGGCTTATAAATGGCATAGTGTGTGCTAACGGGGGAGGAACGGAACCATGCTTACTCTACGGAAACAGACCTCAACGAAGTGGCCACTGATCGGGCTATTAGTTTGCCTGCCGGTCACTCTGACACTAGCGGCAGAGGGAATTATCTATAAGTCCACCGACGCCGCAGGCCATGTGTTTTACGGGGATGATCCCCTGCCAGGCGCGGTAAAGGTGGATATCGTGCGCATTCGCTCGACGGCAGATCTGGACAAAGATGCTCTGGCCACGCAGCACGCCGCACTGGAGCAGCTCGCAACCACCACCAAACGCCTGCAGGATGATCGCAAGGAGCGTGAAAAAGAGCGCCTGGAGGCCACCCAGAGACAACAGGCAGCCGATGTTCAGTATTACACTACAGCACCACCGGTCCCGCTAAATCGCCCCTACTACGACGGGGGTGGCTACCCCCCGTACTATCCTGCTGGCTACTACCCGCCCGGATACTACGGCCGCGAGTACCACCAGGATGTACATTACGGGGCCGACTGGGGGTCGTCCAGATGGCGTATTGGCGTCTATTACGGGGGCGACCATCCCAATGATCATAATGCCCACGGTTACGGTGGACACGGTAGATCCGACAACGGTCATGGTTCCCGGCACGGCGACAATCACCTGCAACCGCCGTTGCGCCAACCACACAGTCGCAACGCGCCGGGCAGGTTTGAGTAGCTTTTAACGGAGCGGTCTACCGCCTTTACCACCGCCGTCAGTTGATGTGACCGTAATCCAGATCTGCCATTAACGATTCGCGAACATCATCGGCAACGGCTTCCCCCGCCAACAGATAGGCCGGGTGATCGCAGCCGAACGCCAGACTTGCCCCGGTTTTCAAGCCGTGGATCATCGCTGGCGTTAACTCAAATCGCAGAAAATGCACCGCGGAAGTCTTGTCCATAGTCGAGCGGTCCATATCTTCATCGGCGATGGGGAAAACCTTGTCAAAACCATCCACGCGTGCCCACACTTTGTCCTCTATGCCCAACAACTGTGTTAACTTTTCCTGACGCTCTGCCACGTCTTCATATTCGATCATAAACGTGGCTTTCCAGTTGCAGCCGTCGGAAATTAGTGGGTTATAGGCATCCAGTTCTTCCTGAATACCCGCCGCTTCGAACACCCGCTCAATGCGCAGCATTTCCTGAACCTGATACTGAATGGTCAGGCGATCTTCAAAATACAGTCGCGCGTGTTCACCGAGCGCCACATAGCGATGCTTCTTATGCGCCAGCACCTGGTGACGAAACTCGGGACGGCGTTCGGCGTACTCTTCCAGGGACCACAAATCCTTACGTGATAACTTGTTCACTTCACTCTCCTCAGCAATTTTTTCGGGGCTTAAACGACTTCTCACAGCCCATAAGCTTTGCGCAACAGGGTCATGGGATGCTCTGGTTTTTCGTCCCGTTCAGCC
Source organism: Porticoccaceae bacterium (assembly GCA_041601945.1). Lineage (GTDB taxonomy): Bacteria > Pseudomonadota > Gammaproteobacteria > Pseudomonadales > Porticoccaceae > JBFJKD01. The sequence goes on from JBFIHG010000016.1 coordinate 13,821, forward strand.
AGATTCGCGATATGGCTGGCCGCCATCGGGCAATCGCTCGCCAGGTGATCTGATTTAAGCTCGTTGACTTTACGCACCACTGGTCGCGCTATTTTTACCGCTTTGTCGTAGGTTTCACGCTTTACCGCATAAGTGCCATCGTGCCCGGAGCAACGCTCCTGAGCATGCACCGTGGTATCCGGTATCAAATTAAGAATATCGCGCGTCTTAAGGCCGATATTCTGCACGCGCAAATGACAGGCCACGTGATAACTGATATCCCCCAGACCCTGCGCAAATTCGGTATTCAGCGCACCCGCTTTGTGGCGTAAAAACAGGTACTCAAACGGATCGAAAAAAGCCTTTTGCACCTTGCGCACCGCTGCGTCGTCGGGAAACATCAGCGGCAATTCCTGTTTGAACATCAGCACGCAGGAGGGTACCGGCGCGATCAGGTCATAACCCTCGTCCACCAACTTGGCCAGCACTGGAATATTGGCTTCCTTGGCGCGCACCACGGCGTCCAGGTCCCCCAGCTCGAGCTTGGGCATGCCGCAGCACTGCTCTTTGGAGACCACTTCAATATGAATGCCGTTATGCTGGAACACCCGATAAAAATCGTCGCCCAGATGCGGACTGTTGTAGTTACCGTAACAGGTGACAAACATCGCCACTTTGCCAGTGGTCTTGCCGGCGCTCTGGGCAGGCAGTGTTTTCGCCAGTGTCCTAACCCGTTTGCGTAGCGTTTTGCTGTGATATTCCGGCACTGGTGCTTTTTCATGCACGCCCAGTGCGCCCTGCAACGCCTTGCGGAACATACCGTTGCGATTGAGTGCGTTGACGGTAATATCCACCAAAGGGATGGTCGCCAGCTTGCCGACCCTGTCCGTGTTGGTCAGGGTGCGATCCCGAAACGACGCTCCCTGTTGTTTAAAGTTGAGAGCCTTGGCGCGCAGCATCAAATGGGGGAAATCTACATTCCACTCGTGGGGCGGCACATACGGACACTTACTCATGTAACACATGTCGCACATATAGCACTGCTCGACCACCTTGTTGTAGTCTGCCGGATCTACGCCGTCCACTTCCATGGTGTCGGATTCGTCCACCAGATCGAACAGCGTTGGAAAAGAATCGCACAGGCTGACGCAGCGACGACAACCGTGACAGATGTCGAACACGCGCTCCAGTTCCTGGTTGAGATTATCGCGATCCCAAAACTGGGGTGTCTGCCACTCAATGGGGTGGCGCGTGGGCGCCTCCAGGCTACCTTCCCGGAATTTCGAGTCGTTACTCATAACCTGTCTCTTGTGGATCGGAAGTCACGGGGCCGCCACAACCAACCTAGCAAGCCCCGTGATAGTTTCGGACGTTAGTCCCTGGTTACTAAACTGTCAGGCGTCGAGACTATCCAGTGCTTTCTGGAAACGGTTGGCGTGACTGCGTTCAGCCTTGGCCAGGGTCTCAAACCAGTCGGCGATTTCGTCAAACCCTTCGCCGCGCGCGCTTTTCGCCATACCCGGATACATATCGGTGTATTCGTGGGTCTCGCCCGCGATCGCCGCTTTCAAGTTATCGGAGGTCGGACCAATGGGTAGTCCAGTGGCCGGATCACCGACAGTCTCCAGATATTCCAGATGACCGTGTGCATGTCCGGTCTCACCTTCGGCGGTGGAACGGAATACTGCAGCCACGTCGTTATAACCTTCGACGTCCGCTTTGGCGGCGAAATACAGATAGCGGCGATTGGCCTGGGATTCGCCGGCAAAGGCGTCTTTCAGGTTGGTTTCTGTTTTTGTTCCTTTGAGAGACATGCTTCTACTCCTGATCGTGGTTATGGTAGCTCTACGTGAGCCATTTTTAACATCAGCCCTAGCGGCTTGTGCTTACCTTAGTGACTTAGTTACAATCGGTAAAGTGAATTTTTTAAATTATTTTGATCGGATTTATCGATGGCAATGAAACCCACCCTGAAGCAACTGAAATATTTTTGTAGCGTCGCCGAAACGCTGCACTTTGGCAACGCCGCGAAAGCCTGTCACGTCACGCAATCCACCCTCAGCGCAGGCATTCACGAACTGGAACAAACACTGGGTGTCGCACTCCTCGAACGCAACAACAAATCAGTGATGATTACCGCCGCCGGAGAACAGGTAGTCGCAAGAGCCCACCATATTCTGGCCGACGTCGAAGCTCTGGTCGAACAGGCGGCTCAGTCACTGGAACCGTTTAGCAATCGCATCCGGCTCGGGGTTATACCCACGATCGCACCCTTTGTACTGCCCGACGCGTTGCAGCGGCTGCGGCAGGACTATCCGCACATGCAACTACTCATACGCGAGGATCTATCGGAAAATTTGGTCAATCTGCTGCAGATGGGGGAACTTGACCTGATCCTCCTGGCTCTTCCCTACCCCATGACCAACGTCACCATCGAACACCTGTTCGAAGACCCTTTTCTGCTGGCCTGCCCCAAACATCATCCTCTCGGTAAAATCGAGCATCTCAAAACTAAAGATCTCAAAGGCCACGACATTCTGCTGCTCGAACAGGGCCACTGCCTGCGCGACCACGCACTGGAGGCCTGCAAGCTGATTGATCGTCAGGTTTCTCTGTCGTTTGAAGCCACCAGCCTGCATACCATTGTGCCCATGGTCGCCAGCGGCGTAGGTGTCACGCTACTACCACAGATGGCGGTCGATGCTGGAATTTTGTCGAGCTTTGACAATATTGATACCAGACCCTTCAGCGAAAAAAAGGTGTTGCGCTCCATCGACATCGCATGGCGCAAAAATAGTCCTCGGGAAAGTGAATACCGTCTCCTGGCGAAGTATTTTGCAGAGCACCCCCGTGCTGGCGAGTAGTCGTCTGACCCAGAAAAAAATAAACCCCCGGTCATGGGTAATGACCGGGGGTTTATTGTGATCGCGTTATCCGCCAGACCGATCAGGTCCGACGCCCTGATTGGTTAAACCGGGGTAACGTTTTCCGCTTGCGGGCCTTTCTGACCCTGGGTAACTTCGAACTGTACCCGTTGGCCTTCGTTCAGGGTTTTGAAGCCGTCGCCAACAATAGAGCGAAAGTGAACAAATACGTCGGGGCCATTTTCTTGCTCAATAAAGCCGAAACCTTTGTCCGCGTTGAACCATTTAACTGTGCCAGTAGTAGTAGCCATGTTTAAAACCTATATATATAAAAGTAATATGCCTTAAGTAAATAAGGCGGTTTAGCTGAGAAACGCTGGAAGCACATATGGCGACGGGACGAACAATATTCCTACAAAAAACAGTCGTAACGGTGGACATAGAGCAAGCGTGAATCTTCAAGCTGCCGACACTATAGCGTAAAATTAGCGAATGTACAGTAGTGGATACAATATTTTACCTCTGTAAAACATGAGCTTTGCGCCGCCAGATCAGGTAATTCCTCGGCTCGTGCACTCGAATTGTCACCAACCAACCAGGGCGGGACAGTAATGCCACACATCCATGCAACACATTGCGAGCGGCATTCCGCCCGCTCGGCGCACGCAACGGGGCCCAACTATCGCCCTGAAAACCCTGAGAAAACACCCTTCAGACGACGCTTTGGCCGTAACCGCCAGCGGTTCCTCGGGGTTGTGGTACTCGCCGCTCTGGGTGCGATACACAGCGCCCCAGCCCAGACAAGCGACCTGGAACAATACGCTATCGGCAACTTTTCTTCGGGTTCCACCACGGAATGGAACCCAATTACCTTTGACGGCACCACCCGGTATCAAATAGTTCGCGATGGCCCCCTGCAGGTGTTACGCGCTACCAGCACTGACAGCGCTTCCGGGCTGGTGCATAAACAACGTATCGATCTGGCGCGCACCCCCTACCTGAGCTGGCGCTGGAAGATTGCCAACAAAATTGAAAATGTCCACGAAACAGTGCGCAGCGGCGACGATTACGCTGCGCGAATTTACGTGGTGATGGACGGCGGGCTCCTGTTCTGGAAAACCCGCGCCTTAAATTACGTGTGGGCCTACGGATCCGCCACTGGAACGATCTGGCCCAACGCCTTCGCCGGCAACAACGCCATGATGCTGGCGCTACGCTGGCGCGACGACCCGGTCGATACGTGGCAAACGGAAAAACGCAATGTGCGCGCAGACCTCAAGCAGGTTTTTGGTCGCGACATACGCTATATTGATGCTGTCGCGCTCATGACCGACACCGACAATACCGGCGCAGCCGTTACCGCATATTACGGGGACATTGTTTTTTCAAGCCAGTAAACCCGAGTCACCGTGCCAGGATCGCAACCGGGCTGGATAAAAACAGCTTGAGCCCAACCCGTCAACTACCGCACAATCCCGCCCCTGACTAACCCAGCCCGTCGTTTCAGCACCCCACTGCCGCGCGTTAATTTCCAGCCAAACCTATGCCACTACTTAAACTTGATCGTATTGCACTCCACTACGGCACGCGCGAATTGCTCAAAAACGTGGACTTCACCCTCTACAAGGGCAACAAAATCGGCTTGCTGGGTCGCAATGGCGAAGGCAAAACCACCTTTTTGAATGTAGTGGCCGACTTAACCAGAGCAGACAGTGGCGAGCGCTGGGTGCGACCCGGTATTAAAATCGCGTCTCTCGATCAAACCCTTCCCGAGGCTAGCGCTGCTACCGTGTACGATGTGGTAGCGGACGGACTTAAGGATGTGGGAGCGTTGTTAAAAGCTTTTCATCACGCCATCCACGACGGCGACATGGCCGCGCTGTCCCGGGCGCAGGACGCCCTCGAAGCAAAGGATGGCTGGAAGCTCCAGCAAAAAGTGGACACCATTATCAGCCAGTTGGCGTTACCCGCCGACGCCCTGATGAAAAACCTGTCCGGTGGGTGGCGCAAACGAGTGGCCCTGGCCCAGGCACTGGTGATCGACCCCGACATTCTGCTCCTCGACGAACCCACCAATCACCTCGATATACCGGCCATTGAATGGCTCGAAAAGCAATTGCGGGACTACCGCGGCGCGCTGTTTCTGGTAACCCACGATCGCGCATTTTTACAAAATGTCGTCAACCAGATTGTCGAGCTGGACCGGGGCAGCCTTTATGCCTGGGAGGGGGATTACCAAAGTTTTCTCAATTACCGCGCACAACAACTTGCCTCGGAAGAGAGAAGTAACGCCCTGTTCGATAAAAAACTCGCGCAGGAAGAAGTGTGGATTCGCCAGGGTATCAAGGCGCGGCGCACCCGCAATGAGGGCCGGGTCCGGGCGCTGGAAAGTTTACGCGCCGAACACGCCGAACGCGTTAATCGTCAGGGCAAGGCCAACTTCAATGTTGAAAACGCCGACCGCTCGGGAAAAATTGTCGCTGAAGTGGACAACGTCAGCCACAGTTTCGGTGGCAACGCGGTAATTTCCGGATTATCCACCGTGATTATGCGCGGTGATCGCATTGGCCTGGTGGGCGCCAATGGTGCAGGAAAATCCACGCTGCTTAAAATTCTACTGGGCGAGCTACAACCCGAACAGGGTACCGTTAAAATTGGTACAAAACTGGAAATCGCCTACTTTGATCAGATGCGCAACCAGCTCGACATGGATAAAACCCTGATCGACAACATTTGTGGCGGGCGCGACTTTATCGAAATCAACGGCCGCAATCGCCACGCCATCAGCTACCTGGGCGATTTCCTGTTCACCCCGCAACAGTCGCGCACGGTGGTCAGCGCCCTGTCCGGTGGCGAACAGAATCGCGCTATTTTGGCCAAATTGTTCAGCAAGCCGGCCAATGTACTGGTGCTGGACGAACCCACCAACGATCTCGATATTGAAACGCTGGAATTACTTGAAGAAATACTGGTGGAATTCAAGGGCACCCTGTTACTGGTAAGTCACGACCGGGCATTTATGGACAATGTGGTCACTGGCATTATGGTCTTTACCGGCGGCGGCCAGGTGCGCGAGTACGTAGGCGGGTACAGTGACTGGGTGGCTCACGGCGGCTCATTGCCTGACGCCACTGATAAACCAGTTGCGCTGACGGCGAATACCGAGAAAGTGACCACTGTCAAACCAGATCCGGCGCCGGCGCCACCCAACAAAAAACGCTCCTATCAGATACAACGGGAACTGGATAACCAGCCAGCCCTGGTGGAGAAACTGGAAAACCGTAAAGCCACCATTGAACAGACCATTTCCGCACCCGACTTCTACAACAACGACCCCGCCGCAGTAGCCGCGGAACTGGAAAAGCTGGCGGCTGTGGAACAGGAACTGAGTGCGGCCTATCGCCGCTGGCAGATCCTTGAGGAAAGCTGACAGCCCTCTTACACGCACTTTTACGCGGAAGTTTACCGGTCAAAATTGACAGCCATCGAGCGCTCCCTTAAGGTTGTCGCCCCCGAACACGAGGAAGTACACCGTGCCAAAATCCGTCGAAATCGCGCCCAACCGCTACCGTCAATCCCACGGTCGTTATCTGGAAGATTTTAAGATTGGCGATGTTTACGAACACCGCCCCGGGCGCACCGTCACCGAGACCGACAACACCTGGTTCACCCTGTTAACCATGAACCAGCACCCTCTGCATTTTGACGAGGAATATGCCAAGCACAGCGAATTTGGCAAACGGGTGGTGGTTAGTCCATTTACGGTTGCGCTGATTGCGGGCATGAGTGTTTCCGATGTGAGCCAGAAAACTATCGCCAACCTGGGCTGGAAGGAGATTCGACTGCCAGCACCGGTTTTTGTCGGCGACACCCTGTACGCCGAATCCGAAGTGCTGGACATTCGCGAGTCCAAAAGTCGCCCTACCGCGGGTATCGTAACCATCAAAACTGTCGGCAAAAACCAGCACGACACGGTGGTATGTGATTTCGTACGGGTGATGTTAATTCCTAAAACCGGCCACGCCGTGGACGATAAGGCAAATTATTAAGGCTTACGTCAGGGGTCAACCCATACCCGGACCCACGGCGACGCGGCTCTCGCCCAGACCCCGAATTCCACCAAACGACAACCCGGACAATTTATGTCAAACGAAGATGAACGCCTGATACTCGACAGCATCAGCCGCTGGCTGGAAAGGGACGTTGTCCCCTATGCCCACGATCTGGAACAAAACGACGAATACCCCCACGCCATGGTCGAGCAAATGAAAGAGCTGGGGCTATTTGGGGCGACTATCGATCAGGAATACGGTGGCCTGGGCCTTACCGCATCCACCTATTCAAAAATCGTGATGCTGGTGTCCGAAGTCTGGATGTCGTTATCCGGGGTATTCAACTCCCACCTCATCATGGCGCGCTGTGTGCAAAGTTACGGCACCGAGGCGCAGAAACAAAAATATCTGCCACGCTTTGCCAGCGGCGAGCTACGGGGCGGTATCGGCCTGACCGAACCCGATGCGGGTACGGATTTACAGGGCATTCGCTGCGCCGCCAAAAAAGACGGCGAGTACTACGTCATCAACGGCTCGAAAACCTGGATTACCAACGCCAAAGAGGGCAACGTGATTGGCCTGCTGGTCAAAACAGACCCCAACGCTAACCCTCCGCGCAAGGGCATGAGCATGTTTATCGCGGAAAAAGGCGAGGGGTTTAACGTCACCCGCAAATTAAAAAAACTCGGTTATCGCGGTATCGACACGGCGGAAATTGTGTTCGACAACTACCGCGTCCACCAGGATTGTCTGATTGGTGGCGTCGAAGGCCAGGGTTTTTACAATGCGGTTGGCGGCCTGGAGCTGGGTCGTATTAACGTCGCTGCCCGTGGCGTCGGTGTCGCCAGCGCCGCTCTTAAACAGGCGACCGCCTACTCACAGTTACGCAAAACATTTGGCAAACCCATCTGCGAACACCAGGCCATTCAATTGAAGCTGGGGGAAATGGCGACCCGTACCGAAGCGGCGCGGCTGTTGCTGGAGCAGGCGGCCCAGGCCTTCGACCGTGGCGAGCGCTGCGATATGGAAGCGGGCATGGCCAAATATTTCGCCAGCGAAGCCGCCGCGAAAAACGCCGATGAAAATATGCGCATTCACGGCGCCTACGGCTACTCCTGCGAATTTGACGCGGAGCGCCTGTATCGTGACGCGCCGCTGATGGTGATCGGCGAGGGCACCAACGAGATGCAACGCATTATTATTGCGCGCCAGCTTATCGCTCGAAACCCGATTTAACCGACAGCTACGCCCGCCGCTGATGCAACAGGGCGGGCGAAAAATAAAAGCTAGAGAAACAACCTTCAGGAAGAATAGTGCACGACGACATCGGCCACTTTGTTGTCGTCGTTAAAGAACATCACTTCTATCGCCAACTTATTAAGCACCGAGCGGTAATACACCGCGACGGAATTAACGCCGCTCAGCACATCGAGTAATTCAAACTGCAAATCCGGAATTTTCTCCAGTGCCTGGCGCCAATAATTCCCCACCGCCTGCTTACCACACAAAGTTCCCGTATCGACACCGAGGGCCATTTTTATCATCGGCGTGGTGATGGAGAACGTATCGGCGTAATGGGACAGGATGCGCGGCAAATCGTGACTGTTCCAGCTTTCGATCCAGTCCTGCGCAAACTCGTTCGGGTCGAGATTCACGGCGTCCCGTCCCCGGACCCGGACCCAGCGACATTTTTCTTTGCCGTTTTTTTGCCACTAATTAATTTCCAGACAAATCCACCCACGGTGAGCAAAAGAATAATCCAGAACTTCTTGAGGGCAATAAAAACCGCGGCGAGCAGACCCGCTTTAGCCAGCACCTTACCGGCAATCAATGCGCCAATACCGTAAGCAGCGACCTTGTCGATACTCGGATCAAAATCCCGATAGCGATGGCCTTCCGCAAAGTCCACCATCCCCATGACAGTCGCAAGATTGCTGTCGATATCTGACAGCTGCTTCATGTCGGCAATGAAATTCAGCGACAGCACCCCTTTCCTGCCCAACACCCGAACATTGTAGTTGAGCACATGATCCGCGCTAGTGCCAAACCGCAACTCCTTGGCCCAGTGCAACTTTTTGGCCACGCTGTCGTAGCGCGGGGGCTCGGCCCAACCAACCAACGCAATGCCCTCATAACCCTGTTTGACTCGGTAGCGACTTTCCTCGTCCGTGTCTTTTTGCATAGACTCCAGCAGTTCGTCGTAATTTATATCCGTGGCATCCGCATCGGACACATAGCCCTCTTCAGAAAACTCAATGGTCACACCCCAGCCGTTGTTATCAAACGGGGTGGCCTCGGCGGGGAACAGCATCCCCAACGGCGGCGCACTCGGCGGGTTGCCCCAGACCTCCACCAGCACTTTTTGAGCGTCCAGCGGCGACAAATAATAAAACGTTTCCGGTACCTGCACAGTGGCCACGCCACCCATCAGTTCCACAGTTCCGGTTTTACGGTCCAGGGAATTCCACATCTGCTGGGCCCAGCGTAAGTATTCTGCCTCTTCGCTGGATTCAACTACCAATTGATCTTCCGGCTCCGCCGCCACGGCCACAGGCAGGGCAGCAGCCGCAACAAATGCACTCCCCACCAGACCCACGAGTATTCCTTTGAACTGCCCTGTCATAGCGTTTCTCCTGATTAACAATTATTGACCCCGTTAAAAACCTGCCAGGGCGACTAACGCCCGGTAAGCGCCCGGATCGACGGCCAGCACAAACAACAGGCCGCCCAGAGCACCGTACAAGTGGGCGTCGTGGTTAATCCGCCCGCCCCCGCGCCGCGACGCATAGTAGGAATAGGCCACATAACCCAGCGCCAGTACAAACGCCGGAATTGGCACCGGAATGGGGATAATATAAAGACTGCGTGTCGGAAAATAAACAATGTAGGCGAACAGCACCGCTGAAATTGCCCCGGACGCTCCTAAACTGGCGTATTCCGGATTGTGACGCTGTTTGGCGTAGGTGCCCAGATGACTCAGCAGTAATCCCACCACGTACAGGGCAATAAATTTGCCCGTTCCCAGCACCCGTTCCATGGGAAACGCAAAAAAATAAAAGGTGACCATATTGAACAGCAGATGGCCAATGTCCGCGTGCACGAAGCCACTCATATAAATGGTGTCGTACTGTTTTTTCCGCAACAACCAGTACGGCCGAAACAGACTTTTTTCGATCACCCGGGGGGCCATGAACAATCCCACCAGGCTGGTGCCAATAGTGGCCAGAAAAATAATCCACGCGCCCTCTTGGCCAGCATACGACATCATTCACTCCCTGCAGGTTTTGTCCGACGACGGAAAAGGATACACTGATTTTTCCGCCACACACACGCTAAAAGGAGTCCCCGTGACAATTCAACACCGCAACATCGAGTACCGGGACGGCGACACTGTGCTGCAAGGCTACCTCGCCTACGACGATAGCGTTGCCACTCCCCGCCCCGCCATCGCTATTGCGCACACCTGGCAGGGGCGCAGCGACTTTGAGTGCGACAAGGCCACACAGCTGGCAAAACTTGGCTACGTGGGTTTTGCCATCGACATGTATGGCAAAGGCATATTCGGTAGCGGACCCGAGGAAAACGGCAGGCTGATGCAACCCTTTATGGAAAATCGCGCGTCCTTGCAACGTCGTATTACCGCGGCAATTGAAACTCTGAGCGCGCAACCGGAAGTGAATCCCGCGAAAATCGCCGCCATGGGGTTTTGCTTCGGCGGTCTGTGCGTGCTCGATCTGGCACGCACCGGAATCGACATACTCGGCGCCGTCAGCTTTCACGGTCTGTTTGTACCACCAACCAATATCAGCGGCCAGTCCATCAAAGCGAAAGTTCTGTGCCTGCACGGTCACGACGACCCCATGGTGCCGGTTGAATCAGTAAATGCCCTGGCCGCGGAGCTCACCGCCGCTGGCGCCGACTGGCAAATCCACGCCTACGGCAATACCGTACACGCGTTCACCAATCCAGCCGCCAATTTTCCGGATATGGGCGCGGTCTACAACGCCAGTGCCGACCGGCGCTCGTGGCGCAGCCTGGTGAATTTTCTGGAAGAGATTTTCCAGTAAATATGCGAACCACATTCTTGGCCAAACCAATAACAGGAATTCGCACCGTCCCCAGCTTCCGGTATGATGCCGCTTTTTCAACCCAATTCTGAGCGTTTTCACAATGTATATTTTGGGCATTCACACCGGCCACGACGCATCCGCCTGCCTGTTTCAGGACGGGATATTGCTTGCTTTCTGCAAGGAAGAGCGTCTTTCCCGTGTAAAAAATGATGGTAGCTTCTTCGATTTGCGTTCAGTAGACGAGGTACTACGCATCGCCAGCGTGCACCGCGATCAAGTCGACGTAGTTGCGCTAACACGCATGAAGCTGCCTCAGCGCAGCTATATGCGTACCGGGGAACCCCTGACGATGCTCCGTCGAAAACTGCTGCGCCGTGAGAGAGATGTAAATCTGGTCGCCCAGATGATCAAAACGGGGAAGTCAGCATATGAACTAATTGACGTAGGAACATTGCGAAAACACCTCAACGTACGCTCCACGACCCGAATTCACTTTAGCAATCATCACCTGTGCCACGTACTGGCAAGCTGGTATTACGTGGACTGGCCGCAGGATGCTCTCTATGTGAGCTGCGATGGCGGTGGCGACGGCGCGCAGTATTCCGCCTATGTTCCGGATCCCAACGAGCTTAGATGTGTCCTCGGCGGGGAAGAAACCCTCCTCAAATCCCCGCAAAATTCCGGGGCATCGATTGGTCTTGCTTACGCGTACTGCACAGAAATTTGTGGATTTATTCCCAATCGCCATGAAGGAAAGTTAACCGGACTGGCAGCTTTCGGCACACCCACTAAGGCAGAAAAGCTGTTAGCACAGTGGTCGATAGCTGAGGATGGCACGGTCCATTGCCAGCAACAGGGTGCACAACAACTACGAAAATACCTCCAGCAATTATTTGCGGAAGAACGTCGCGAAGATATCGCCGCCTCAATCCAGCAGGTTACGGAACTGTTACTTCTGCGTTGGATTGAAACCCTGAGAAAACTGTACCCGGCGAGATATATTGGGATGTCCGGCGGTGTTTTTTCGAATGTGAGACTGAACCAGAAAGTGGCCGAACTTCCCGGTGTCGACGAAGTATTTATATTCCCGGCAATGGGTGACGAAGGTTTGCCAGTTGGCGCTTGTATCGACTGGCTCATCCGCGGAGACAAGAAGTCACTAACGCGCACTAGATTTAAGCACCTTTATTATGGTCAGCCATACTCCGGGGAGGAATTGCTGGACGCGGCGAAAAAGGGCCCATTCAAGATAGAACTCACTAACGATGGCCCCCGACGGACCGCCGAACTTATACATCGGGGTAGTGTTGGCGCTATATACTGTGGTGGGATGGAGCTCGGCCCGCGGGCCCTTGGCGCCAGAACTATCGTGGCGAGCCCGGCGGATCGCGGTGTTAATGACAGCATTAACAAACGGTTACAGCGCACCGAATTTATGCCTTTCGCCCCGGTCGTGAGGGAATGCGACGCGGACGATGTTTTCGCGATAAACGGATGTAACCGTTACGCTTGTCGCTTTATGACCATCACCACTGAAGTGAAGGACTCGTGGAAAGATCGTATTCCAGCGGTAGTCCATGTCGATGGCACCGCGCGACCGCAAATAATCGACCGCGATGACAACCCGCTTTACTATGACATTATCACGGAGTTTAAAGGTATTTCCGGCATTCCCTGTGTGGTCAACACCAGTTTTAACGCCCACGAGGAACCGATCATCAATACCCCACAGGAAGCGCTCAACGCACTGGCCGATGACCGTATCGATTTTCTAGTATGTGAACAGGGCCTGGTATTTCGGGACTGAGTTTTAGATGGAATAATTTTTCTCTCTGCCGGATTGTTGTTTGGATACAATTAGTTACCGACTGCAAAACTATCGCAATACGTCTGCGCTTCAACAATATCCAGCGTGCCTTCATAGATGGCACGTCCGGTAATGGCTCCGAGAATACCGCTGTCCGCGACCCGTTGCAGGTTGCGGATATCGTCCATATTGGTGATCCCCCCGGAGGCAATCACCGGAATGCTGGAGGCGCGGGCCATGGCCACAGTGGCGTTAACGTTGACGCCCTGCATCATGCCGTCCCGGTCAATATCGGTATACACAATCGCGCTGACGCCGTCCGCCGCAAATCGTTGCGCCAAATCGACGGCTTCAACCTCACTGACCTCGGCCCACCCATCCGTGGCTACTCGACCATTTTTGGCATCGATACCCACAATAATGTGCCCCGGAAAAGCGCGACACATAGCACTCACAAACTGCGGCTCGGTCACTGCCTTGGTGCCGATAATGATGTACTCCACGCCCGCTTTTAAATACACCTCAATAGTATCGGCAGAGCGTATACCACCGCCAATCTGAATCGGCAATTGCGGGAATGCCCGCGCAATCGCCTCAACCACAGCGCCATTGACCGGGGTGCCCGCGAACGCGCCGTTCAGATCCACCAGATGCAGGCGCCGCGCGCCAGCTTCAACCCAGCGCGCCGCTACGGTGACCGGATCGTCGGAAAACACCGTGGAATCTTCCATGCGGCCCTGACGCAAACGCACGCACTGGCCATCCTTGAGGTCTATTGCCGGAATAATCAGCATAAAATTTCGTTACTCCTGACCCGACCAATCAACAAAGTTTTTCAATAACTGCAGCCCGGCTGTGTGGCTTTTCTCGGGGTGAAACTGCACCGCAAACAACTTGCCGCGACTGAGTGCGGCGGTAAACTGCAGTCCGTAATCACAGGTCGCCGCGACCACTTCGGGGGCGGCCTCCACATAGTAACTGTGGACAAAATAAAACCGCTCGCCCTGCTCAATATTTCGCCACAAGGGGTGCTGCATACACTGCTGTACGCGATTCCAGCCCATATGCGGAACCTTGAGACGCTCGCCATCGGTGGTACGCAAATCTTTGCCGAAATAACGCACCTGGCCGGGCAGGATTGCGAGGCACTCTACACCGCCATTCTCTTCGCTCGCGCTCATCAACGCCTGCATGCCCACGCAAATACCGAGCACCGGTTTTTCGGTGATCGCTTTGGCGACCGCAATGTCGAAACCGGCTTTGCGAATTTCCGCCATACACTCGCGAATACCGCCCACACCAGGAAACACTACCCGATCGGCGCGCGCCACTTCCGCCGCATCGCTGGTAATCACCACCCGCGCCCCGGGCGCCACATGTTCCAGCGCCTTGGCCGCAGAATGCAAATTGCCCATGCCGTAGTCGAGCACCGCAATGCTTTGACGAGATGTAGTCATCTACTGGAATCCAAACACGTAGCCGTGAGTCGCGCTAACCGCCTGCTTAAAAGTAATGCGGCTTACAGCGTCCCTTTAGTGGAAGGTGTCACACCGCTCATACGAACGTCCGGCGCTACGGCCATACGCAATGCGCGACCAAATGCTTTGAAAATAGTCTCCACCTGGTGGTGGGCGTTCTCGCCACGTAGATTATCGATGTGCAAGGTCGCACCAGCGTGATTAACGAATCCCTGGAAAAACTCAAACACCAGATCCACGTCAAAATCGCCGACCCGCGCGCGGGTAAACTCCACGTTGGTAATTAACCCGGGGCGCCCGGAAAAATCGATCACAACCCGCGACAACGCCTCGTCCAGTGGCACATAGGCATGACCGTAACGGGCAATGCCTTTGCGGTCCCCCAACGCCTGTTTCACCGCCTGCCCCAGAGTGATACCAATATCCTCAACAGTGTGGTGATCGTCGATATGGGTGTCCCCAGTGGCAGTAACCGTCAAATCCACCATGCCGTGGCGAGCAATTTGATCGAGCATGTGCTCCAGAAACGGTACACCGGTGGCAAATTCAGAGTGCCCTGTACCATCCAGATCAACCTTTACAGTAATCCGGGTTTCGAGGGTATCGCGACTGACTGTGGCCGCACGGCTTGCGGTAGTCATGATTTCTCCCAACGTTGAAGCGGCGTTGTATGCCGGTGCAATAAAGCGGGCATTATACGGGCCGCAGCGGGTCCTCGCCACACTCCCGCACCGCCTGATCGTTCGCTCGCAAACGCCAAATGCAGCGCGCCCCTTGAACTCACCAGCGCTCTAACGTTCTAATGGTGCCTGTAACAGGGGGCTCAGCTGTGAAAAAATTTATCAAATGGTTGCTTATCAGTCTCACCGCAGCGCTATTGCTGCTGGTCGCCGCGGTGACTTTTGTGATTTTCGGAATTGATCCCAACAGCTACAAACCGCAGCTTGCAAAACTGGCCGCCGAGCAGAATGTCGAACTCAATATTAAGGGCGATCTGTCCTGGAAAATTTTCCCCAATCTGGCCATCCGCATTGGTGAAACCCATATCGCCGACCTGCAGGGCCGCTTCCCAACCACATCGTTTCGCAGCGCCGACCTGCAATTGAATTTGCTCGCGCTGCTGCGTCGCCAGATTGCGGTGCGGGCCATTGCCCTGGATGGAGCGGATATCACGCTACAGAATTTGGCCCAGGGAGGTGCGGCGGCAGCAGCGCCCGCAGCGGGTGCGACCAGCTCCGCAGAAAATGACGCGTCCAACGGCTTTAGCCTGGCCATCGCCAGTGTTGAGCTGAGCGATAGCCGCATTACCCTGCCCGGCGAACCGCTGACCACCATGGAAAACGTCAACCTGCAAAGCCAGCACTTCAATCTGGAGAACAAACCGTTTCCCCTGTCCCTGAGCTTCGATCTGCAGCAGGACGAATCCCCGACCCAGCATATCGTTCTGGAAACCCGCATCAGCGCGGCCGACAACGGCGCACTCGTGCAATTCGACACCACGAATTTAACCCTGTCTGCTGCCGACCGTCCGGATATAAAAAGTAGTTTTTCCGCGCTGTATAACCGCACTGAGGACACCCTCAATCTCACTGATTTCGTGGCCCGCGCCGACGCCATCGACATTAGCGGCGATGCCATGCTGCGCGCGCTGGGCACCACCCCGGAAATCAGTGGCCGCTGGCAAATCAAGCCGTTTAATCTGCGTAAGACCTTGCCTGCCTGGGGAATCGAATTACCTGCCCCTGCCAACTCGGATGCCCTCTCGCGCGTGGCGCTGACCATGGACATCGGCGGCACTGCCGACCTGGTGCAACTGGACAATCTGCGCATTGATCTGGACAAAACCGTGATCACCGGCAGTGCCCGGTTCGGCCTCGGCGAAAAACGCTCATTGAAGCTGACCCTGGCGGGCGATGCCATCAATGTGGATGACTACTCCCCGGCCTCGGAAAAAACATCGGAAAACGACGCGCCAGTGGCCGCGCTATTCGGGCCGTTAGCCGCGTCGGTCGCCTGGCTGAACGGCGGCAAGGGGGATGTGGATATCCGCTGGCAATCTTTCACCACCGGTAAAATGACACTAGCGGATTTGCACACGGCCATGACCGTACGCGGCAAAAAAGTTGCACTCAGCAATTTTTCCACCCGGGTATTCGGCGGCGAGGTGAAGGCCAAAATTGGTATCGACATGGCCCCTGCCCAACCGACCATAACGTTTGAAAAACATATTACTGGCATCTCCATACCGCAGATGACAGCAGCATTCGACCAGGACACCGATTTTCAGGGCCTGCTGGATATGTCCGTAAGCGGCAGCTCCCGTGGTGAAAACGCCGACCAATTGCGGGCGAATCTTGTGGGCAGCGGCACCCTGCACGTGGCGCAGCCCGCCCTGGCCAAGGTCAATCTGGAACGCAGCTTTTGCGAAATTGTGGCGTTGGTGGAAAAAACCGAGCCCACACAAACCTGGGGGGAAGGCACCCAGCTAAAGGATATCGATAGCGCCTTTACCCTTAAAGGCTACGATCTGGTGCTGGACAGCTATACCACCGGGGTCGGCAATCTGAGTCTGCGCGGCAGCGGTGTGATCGACACCCAGAAGGAAAAATTTAACCTGCTGGCGGTTTCCCGTCTGAATGGCGAGCGCACCAGTGAAACCGGTTGTGCGGTAAGTAACGCACGCATTCGCGACCGGGATATTCCCCTGCGTTGTAAAGATAGCTTCGCCGCCGCTGGCGCCAAAAGCTGCCGCCCGGATGGAGATATCGTCAAGGAATTGCTACACAGCCGGCTGCTTGAGGAAGTGCAGAAAAAAACCGGTATGGATCAGGAGTCCAGCGAGGCACTGGAAGGCCTGCTGAAAGGCATCTTTGGCAAGAAAAAATAGTGCTTAAACCCTTTGCCCAACGGTTGCTCGCCTGGTTTGATCGACACGGACGCAAAGATTTACCCTGGCAACAGGACATCACACCCTATCGGGTCTGGCTGTCGGAGGTCATGCTACAACAAACCCAGGTGACCACCGTCGTGCCCTATTTTCAGCGTTTTATCAGCGCTTTTCCCGATGTCACCGCGCTGGCGGCAGCGCCCCTCGACGAAGTACTCCACCTGTGGACCGGTCTCGGTTATTACGCCCGTGGCCGCAACCTGCACAAAACCGCGGGCATAATCGCAGCCGACTACGACGGCGTCTTTCCCGAAAACGTCGCAACCCTGCAAACATTGCCCGGCATCGGCCGCTCCACCTCCGGCGCCATCAGCGCGATAGCCTTTGGTGCTCGCGCGCCGATTCTGGACGGCAACGTTAAGCGGGTATTAGCACGGCACTCGGCCATAGAAGGGTATCCCGGCACCAGCGATGTAGCCAAAACCCTGTGGCAACTGGCGGATAACTACACCCCTGACCTGCGCTGCGGTGACTACACCCAGGCCATCATGGACCTCGGCGCCACCCTGTGCACCCGCAGCGCGCCGCAATGTACACGCTGCCCCCTCAACGCCGATTGCCGCGCTTATCAACTGGGTGATCCGCAACGTTTCCCGGGCAAAAAACCCCGTAAAAAAATCCCTATCAAAACGACGCTATTTCTTATTCTGGAAAATACACACAACGAAGTATTACTCGAACAACGGCCCGCGCAAGGTCTGTGGGGCGGGTTATGGACCTTCCCCGAGTGCGATGCCGAGGCAAATATTAGCGATACCTGTGTGCAACTGGGCTACCAGGCCACCCGCTGGCAAGTAGCGCCGACGCAACGCCATACCTTTAGTCACTTCCATCTGGATTTTACCCCCGTGCGCGTGTCCGTCGCCGGTAACGGCGGCATTGCCGAGCGCCCCCCGGCCCGCTGGGTCACGCCGCGCGCACCGGGTAATTTAGGCCTGCCGCAACCCATCAAGGCCCTGCTGCAACAGCTAACTCCCGCCGATTAGGTATCCATCGGGCAATTTCCACTTGCCCCAGTGGGCGCTTCTTCCTATCCTACCCACCCTGGACCTCGCGACCCACCGAGCTGGTCTACCGCCCGACATGTTCACCCCGCAAACGAGATGCCCATGAGCCGTACCCTGATATGCCGCAAGTACAAAAAGGAGATGGAAGGCCTCGACGCGCCCCCCTTTCCCGGACCCAAAGGCAAGGATATTTTCGACCACATATCGCGCCAGGCGTGGCAGGAATGGCTTGCCCACCAGACCATGCTGATCAACGAAAAACGCCTTAATATGATGGATTTAACGGCCCGTACCTACCTCGGCGAACAGCGCGATAAATTTTTGTCCGGCGAAGAATTCGACCAGGCCGAAGGTTACGTCCCACCCAGCGAGTAGTGCGCCCCATTATCCTTGACGGCATCCATCCGAAACGGTTTAATACGCGCCTTTCCGCACCCGCTAAAGCCCAGGTAGCTCAGTCGGTAGAGCAGAGGACTGAAAATCCTCGTGTCGGTGGTTCGATTCCGCCCCTGGGCACCATTCTCAAACGTCCCGATCTCCAACTCGGTTCTCCGCCCGGCGAAGCAACGAATCCGCCTTCCAGAACATTTATCAAGCGAAGCGTTCCACCGGGTGCAAACCAGCCAAAACTTTCCTATGCTGCGGGGACAAGAATTCTGCTTAAATCCGCGCATTGAACGATTTGAAGGAGTCGGTTATGACAAAGCTGGTGGGAATTCTGGTGATCATTATGATGTTGGGATTGGGTGGCGGATACGTCAACCGCGTGGTTTGCCTCAACGATGAAGGGCCACAGCTCGCAGTAAGGGGTTATCTCGACGCCATGCAACAGGAACGGTTCGAAGACGCCTACCAGTTTATTACCACCAACATGACCGATGCCAAACCCGTTGACAAGTGGGCCGAGACACAGCGCCACATGTATAAAATAGGCAAAGTAGTCATCAACGACATCGATGTACGCAATGCGCAACGGGAATTAACCAACCCGTTTATGTGTGCGCCGGTGGCAAAAGTGCCAAACGTATTGCACGCCAGCGACGTACTGAATAACCAGGGCAGTGTTGAATTCGAAGTCTACACCGTCAGCAAGGTCGACGGCGCATGGAAGATCGACTCACAGGAAACTCTGTTTGACGAACAGGTAATACACGAATGGTTTCCGGGCGCTACCATCCCGACGTTCCAGGGCACATTACCGTCTGAGGAATAGAATAAAGCCCGCCGGGTAACGACGATATTTGGGGTCAGATGAAAAACTATCGCACTTGGGCTTGAGCTCTCTTTGTTTGGTCGTCACGAAACGGACGCATAACTGCTCTATTTCCCGCTTAAACCTATCAATAACCAACGCCATCTCCTAATAATAGTTTTTCATCTGACCCTAAATGCCCTGCTCATATAAATTACCTGCTCAAAATTCCATTTAAGTTGTCGTATAACGTGGCGATGCGGAACGTCCCACACGAACAGATTGCTATTCTACCCCGGCCTGGCATCGCCCTGAAGCAGGCAATCACTTTTGTTATGTAGCGTCTCAACCTGAATTGTTGAGTGTTCTATTTGAAATACTTGATGTAGATGATGCTGAATATTTGACAAAAAATCATTATCGATGTGATTTACGTCCACCACAACATGAACGGTTAACGCTATCTCCGTTGTGCTTAGTGGCCATATATGTAAATCATGGATGGCAACCACAGGGCTAAGGCTTGTCAAATACTGCTGTATTCCGTTGCTATCAATATGCTGTGGCACCGCATCCATACTGTAATTTATTGATTCTCCAAACAACCTCCATGAAGCAAACAGTATAACAACTGCGATAAATAAACTAATTGCAGGATCCATCCATAGCCATCCGCCATACATAATTAATACCCCTGCCAGTACAACTGCCAACGATATCGCCGCATCCGCGGCCATATGCAAAAAAGCCCCGCGAATATTTAAATCATGCTTTTGATCTTTAATAAAAAGAAGTGCCGTTAAAATATTAATTACTACTCCAATTCCAGCCACTACAATAATTGTCATTCCTTCAACAGGTTGTGGTTCGAAAACACGATTGATAGCCTCCCATGCAATACCACCAACAGCAACAAGGAGTAGTATTGCGCTGAAAAGTGAAGCTAAAACAGTAGCCTTTCTATACCCATAAGTGCGTTTTTCTGTTTTAGCCTTATGGGAAAGTACACTTGCACCCCACGCAAGCAATAAACCTGCAACATCACTTAAATTATGGCCAGCGTCAGCAATTAAGGCTAATGAATTAATAGACAGCCCATAACCTGCTTCTATCACTACGTAAACTACATTGAGTAGAACCCCCACGGCAAATGCCCGGTTATAGTTTTTTACTGCATGTTGATGGTTATTACTCATAATTACTCTTAAACGTTAATACCTGAGCGGGACCCATTTATGATCGTTCAGAGGCAATGTTGCCATTTGTTGCGGAGCTCTTACGTTTAACATAACCGGCTGCGCGGATATTCGCGCAATCCGTGTTGATGGTTCGGCTGGCCATCATTTTTTTTGCAAACGCTAAATACCTGTCACGGCTACAACGCCTCCTGATGCAGGCATCTCAGGAAGGAGGGCAGTTGTTCAAGCCACGGTAATGAGGAGCGATGCCAAATCTGCAGCGTCGGCGTTAATGCTGCTCGTTGCTTGAGGATTCCGACTCGGATATTGAAGTGTGTGGGATTCTCCTCCCCCGAGGAATAGAGCGGTGTTCCACATTGCGCGCAGAAAGCCTGGATTCTCTTGATGCCACTCTCGGCAACCTTGACGTAGTGTTTTGGCGTGCCCTGAAGGCAAACCGATTCAACCGCCGCGATTGCTATCACGCGAAAAGGCGATCCTGAAAGAACCTGACAGTCCGAGCAATGGCAGACCACGACTCGTTCAGAATCAATATCTGCGGTTAAGCTGATCGCGCCACAATGGCATGCGCCGTCCACGTGCATCGCAGGTACTCCGCTATAAAGATTGGTGAAATTGTTATATCTAACTTTGTATTAACCGAAGCAGCACCCCGAAGAGCCTGCGGTTGTTTAAAACACTAAAAGGGAATGGACGTAGACACCCGGCCGGAAGCCCCGCCATCGCCACCTTGTCCCGACACACTCACGCAACCGGCGAGCAGTAACGCGCTGACGAGAATGAGCAACAATCCTTTCATATTTATAACCCTGATTGTTTATCGCCTGCCGTTTTGACCGACACGGCGTAATTTTCCGTCTCGACCTGATACGCCTTCTCCCACGACCGGACCAGCGTACGCAATACGATTTCCCTGGTTATACGCACCGATTATAGTCCCCTGTAACTATTGCACCTTAAGCACTAGCGAAATGAAAACCGTGGTACATGGCTCGTAAAAAATACTTTTCCATTACTCATGTTGTTGTCGCGCCACATGCTGTTGTCGTGCCAATGTCGCCCACCCAACCTATGAGCAGTTAACAACAACTACAGCTCGGTGGCGCTGCAGGTTTGTACTGTGTTTTTGTCGCGGTTTCCACCGCAGCGCCACCGGGAGCGAGGGATAGGGCATGACGGCCCCCTCGGTTGTTCAGAGCAGTACGTTCGCGCTCGATTGCGCTGTGCTCGGAACCCGTATTCGCTATTCTGAAACGGTGCTCGCCAATGGTTGAGTTGATCTCTATGGTGTCGCCTCCCACTACGCCCCAATCGTTGTAGAGCTGATCATCGCAATAAATTTGCACCGTGGCCGGATCGCGCAGCTGAGTTACGCGCCAGCTGGTGGGAGTGCCACGGCGGGCAGATGTCGCCGCGTACGTCGAAACGTGTAAAGTACCGTCCCTGGTATCATTGCTCGCCGCGCTAATACCCAATATTGGAAAATCGACACCCTCTACCGTGGGTAAATCAAACTGTCCATTGCGACTGCCTTTGTAAATATTTGTCCAGGCTCCTGGCCCACCGATCTCGCTCAAAATCATTAAACCATTTAACTGACCCCGCGGATGGGGCTCGGCAAGGCCAAAACCCCAGGCGAAGCGATCTTCATCATCACCGAAAAAATTTGGGCCCCATTCTCGCTCAGCGACGCTCTTTAAACGATTTTCCGTGGTCACGTCGCCGATTTCGCGGGCCAGCATCATGGTCATGGTTATCCAGCGCGGATCGTCGAATGCCTGCACCAACGATTTAGTGCGGTCGTTCCAGCCAAGCGCATTGATTCCGGCTTCGTAGAGTTGCAAACCAAACTTCGACGCCTGGGGATACAAATAAAATAACGGCGCTAACATGGAGTAACCGCTTAACCCGGGCGGTGGCGAGTAAGCAAATTTCTTCAATGGATCGTAATAAAATGCAAACGAGGTGATATCACCGCGCCCGTTGCGTGTGGTGAAGTGTTTTTTTGCATATTCTATCCATTGGTCGTACACCCAATGAGAATTTCCGCCAAATAATTTGTCGTGCAATTGCAGACTTAAACCCGCTGCACTCAAACAGTAGGGCCAAATTTTGGTGTTTTCGCACTGAGCACCTTGTGGGCGTTCCGACCACTGATCGGCAATAAATTCTGTAATACTGTGCTGTGTCCATTGAAACATGCGATCGTTATAACCGGTAACTTCAAAGGGTTTCTCCCACTTATCATTACCGGACACATAGGAATAACTTCCCAACAACAAATTAAAAAAGCCGCGAAAAAACAAATTGCCATCGGCGCCAATCGGGTCCGGCTGTAGCCCCCAGGGCTCGACACCATTTGCGGTCCAACCCGGTGGATCGTAACGGCCACGCATATGCTCTGGCATAAACACCAGCCATTCGGGTGGATATTTATCCTGATGCGGCGAGTGGCCGATATAGGTCAACCAGTCTATGGCGCCCCAATAGGTGGCGTAACGCCCAACTAGTTCGTCGGCGATACGCGTATACACTTCTCGCCACGCCGGGGTCTGGTCGGCCATCAGTGGCAAGGCATAGGAAGTTTCGCTTAAGTCGAAACGGGGAAAACTGCACATAGGAGGCGTGGTGTAACGGTCCCACCAGGGGAGGGGCTCGCCGCTACTACTCCAGTCATCCTGTGTCGTGGCTTTGTCCCAGATGTGCCGCAACCAGCCACACGCCCTTGGATTGAGGCCCTCTAGCGCATTCATGCCGATGTCTCCGAGGTATTTGTCGGCACATCACTGGGGATATCAATGACGTGCTGAAAACCAATTGGCTTATTGGGCACCGCCACACCTTGCCCAACCTGCCACATAATTAATTTTTCGCGCTGCCGAACGGCTGCGTTCCAGGCAGGGTCTAATTCCTCCACCGCAGGCTGCCGCGTAATACGACCCGCTACCTTACTGTTTGGGTTGTGCGCGATATAGCTGTCGGGCAGGTCGCAACGAGGAGTTTTGCGCCACGGTAAAAAGCCAAACACCAATTCGTAAAACCATAGAACCGTGGTGGGATCGCCCTGCAACTCAATGGTTCTGCGCGCCAAACCGTCAACAATCCGTTCAACGGCGTTTCCGGCCAGCAAAATTCGTACACATTGCCCGGCGGAGCTGAACATTAATGTGCAGTCTGCCTGAGTGGATCTGCCACTGTGAGAAGATACCTGACGACTCTGAAAAGTATAACTACGCCCAACCCCGTCTTTAGCGACGACGGCAAAGACAAGATCTCGGGTCAACTGCTGACGTAGACGTACACTTAAACGGCTCGCGACCGCGAGCTGGATACCAACTAACCAGAGTAGACAACGTAAGGCCATACCGCTCTCCTCAACAACGCATTACTCTGCCATCGTGCCATATCTCCTGCTCTACTGTCACACCTGCTACCCGTCGCCGAAAAAACAACTCTTATTTATCTATATTTCAGTATGTTAACTGCTCAAATCGGCAAAACACTGGCGCCGAATGCACTTCACTTAGCTGTCCAACGCTCCCGGCATTCCTATGGGTATCGCCTAATGTCTTAAAAAGGAATGGACGTCGACACGCGACCGGAGGCCCCGCCATCGCCGCCTTGTCCCGAAATACTCATGCAACCCGCCAAGAGCAATACGCCGATTAAAACTGTCAACACGCCTTTCATCTCATCTCCTTGCCGGGCAATTAATTTTTGGATCTTAGTGGAATTCACTTTAACTCGCACAGAATTCTTCAGTTGATCTGCGACAACGCGAAGCAATATAGAATCGGTATAACATGCAGCTTGACTGTCGTCTGTGGCCATTAACTGCCTGCATATTTACTCCGTTCACCGGTTTTTTGTCCACGGAAAGAGTCCGTAGAGCTAATCAGCCAAAAATAGAGGATTAGAAGATGAGTGACGTCAAGACAGGTATCGACAAGATGCTCGACGAGTTAAGGAAAGAACGAGATGAACTACGGGTGAAACTGCATCTCGCCAAAATGGAAGCCGGCGAGGAGTGGAAAAAGCTCGACGCCAAGTTAACCAAACTCGAAGCCAAAACTAAAGAATTAGGAACTGCTACGGCGGAGGCATCCAGAGACATTGGGGCCGCGGCAAGAATACTTGGCGAAGAAATTGGCAGCGGATTCAAGAAAATCCGTAAACATTTTTGAGCGAAATTTCACATGGTTTCACCTGCCCCATAGTCGTTTGCTGGGCAAGTGCACATCGCCCTGCCGTCGGTCATTAGCGACTGAATCAGATCCCAACGCTCCTGGGAGCTGTGTGGCGACTTTGCCGGGCCGGGTTACGCCCGAAAACTAGTGCGACAATAATCGACCCTCCGCCAATACGTTCGCCAGGGTGCGCGAGCCGCGTAATATCTTTCGACGCGTGTCCAGCGTAAGTAAAAAAAGTAGTCGCTATATTCGTCCAACCACGACCGACCAATACCACCTGACCTGCCAATACTTCAAGTCTTTCAATACTTACGGCCTGGCATCGATGCTAACTTGTCAACGATTACAAGGTGCCGTAGTCTTGGCTATGCCCAAGGTGCATCTCTCAGCGCCTTTCATCTGGAGATAGAAGATAACAATGAGTACAGAAATAGATAGTCGCTCCCCGAAGGCGCCCCGCGCAGAATCCTTACTTTTCAATAGCATCAAAGCCCTTGAACCACAAATCAGGGCGGCGGCGGATTCTATCGAAGCCGAAGGCTGCCTGCCTGATGATCTGGTGGCAGCTTTGCGTGCTACGGGTCTGTTTCGCGCATCGTGGCCGCGCTCCATGGGCGGGCTCGAACTGGATCCGATGGCACAGATCAGGGTTCTCGAAGAATTGTCACGGATCGATGGTTCGGTTGGCTGGGTAGGTACATTTGCCTCGATAGGTGGGCTGCTTGCCTCAACCATCGACCCAGCTGAGGCGAAGGCGTTGTTTCCGAACCCGGATGTTGTTCCAGCGGGGCAATATTCACCGAGGGGAAATGCCGAGCGTGTTGAAGGTGGCTATCGAGTTACCGGTAGGTGGTCTTTTGGCAGCGGTTGTATGCATGCGGATGTGATAACTGCGGGTTGTTTTGTCACTGTGAATGGCGAGGTCCAGATGCGTGACAACGGAATGCCGGAAGTGTGTTCGGTGATGGTGCCAAAGGCTAATGTTACTATCCTGCGCGATAGTTGGGACGTGTCGGGTATGCGCGGCACGGGCAGCTACGATTACACTATGACCGACGTGTTCGTGCCGTCTGGCCATGTTTCCGACTCAAGTTACTCGGCGTATCACGACGGCCCGCTATATAAATTTCCCGCTTTATTCCTGTTTTCCCACGCGCCGATTCCCCTGGGCATCGCGCGGGCTGCGCTTGACTATCTCTATGAACTCGGTGAAACCAAGCGTGTGCAACCGAGCAATCGCCTGTTTAAGGAACAGGGTGAGGCCCACGAGGTGCTAGCCCGATCGGAGGCAGCGCTGCGTTCCGCCCGGGCCTGGGTCTTCGAGGTTATTGAGGATATTTGGGATACCGCCTGCCGTGGGGAAGAAATATCGAAGCAGCAGCGAGCCTTATTCCGTCTGTGCCTGGTGGAGGTATCGCGCGTGGCCCGCGATGTGGTGCTGCGGATACACGACGTGATCGGCTCCACCGCGATTCGCTCAAATAGCCCCATCGATCGACTACTGCGAGATATCAATGTTGTGTGCGCGCATATTGTGGTGCAGCAAAAAATGTATCGACCCGTGGGCAAAGTTTTGTTCGGGCTCGAGGTTAAAAACGATCCTTTCTTTTGAGTCGAGCTGATAATTTTTAATTCGAGCTTATAGAAAAGCCGAGTCGTAAACTTTTGGAGTGAGCACCATGTCTGCACCCGTTCTACAGTACGAGAAGCGCGACCATATTGCGTACATCACCTTTAACCGCCCCGAGCGGCGCAACGCGATGAATCCGGAAATGATTTGTCGACTTGCAGATGCGTGGGAAGATTTCGCGGCGGACGACAATATGCGTGTTGCCCTGGTCACCGGGGCGGGCACCGAGGCCTTTACCGCAGGCGCGGATTTAAAAACCATGATCCCGCTACTGTCGGGAGCGCGGGAGCCGGAAGATGAGTGGGACTTTCGACTGCTGGCCGACGACCAGAAGGTGAGCCGCGCGGCAACCCTTAAAAATTCGACTCTCTACAAACCCATTGTCGCCGCCATTAACGGTCCCTGCCTCGGCGCTGGGTCGGAACTTCTGCAGGCGATTGATATACGCATTGCCGGAGAGCAGGCGAGCTTCGCCGTCAACGAGGTTGCCCTTGGCTTTATGCCCGGTGGCGGGTCGGCGGTGCGTCTGGCACGCCAGATTCCCTACTGCATGGCCATGCAGTTTTTGCTGGTTGCCGACAAGATTGGTGCTCAGGATGCCCATCGTATGGGCTTCGTCAACGAAGTTGTCCCGGTTACCGAGGTGTTAGCCCGCGCCCAATGGTACGCAGAGCGAATTGCGGCAAATGGCCCGCTGGCCGTTCGCAAGACCAAGGAAACCGTGTTGCGAACCCTGGGCCTGTCGTGGGAAGAGGCCTATCAAGTTGAGGCGGAGAATGGGGCCATTACTATGAACAGCGAGGACGCGAAGGAAGGACCACTGGCGTTCGCGGAAAAACGGCCGCCGCAGTTTAAGGGGCGATAGTCAGAACTGGGGGAGTTCTACAAACATTAAGTGCAACTGTCCAAATACCGAACGCCAAAGCATAGGCGGCACACTAACAACTACATTTTTACCAAGCAGCGCACAACTCAAGCAATGACCATTAATTGCTCAGATGCTTTGCAGTGCTTTTGATGCTTCAACTTTATCCTCCGTCATAGTTTCAAAATCACTGGCGTTGTGCCGTTCCCGCAGCTGCGTTTCCGGCGGACCCCAGGTGCGATTGACCATTTTTCCGCGTGTTACAGCGCTTCTCAATTCGATTTCCCGCGTCCACCGATTGACATGCGTGTAAGATTGCGCATCCAGAAATTCGGCCGCTTCGTAGATGGCATTAGATACCAGCGCGCCGTACCAGGGCCAGATTGCCATATCGGCGATGGAGTACTCGGCGCCACACATGTACTGGTGATCGGCCAGATGTCGGTCCAGCACATCCAGCTGACGTTTTATCTCCATCGTGTAGCGGTTAATGGCGTATTCAATTTTTTCGGGCGCGTACGCATAAAAGTGCCCAAAGCCGCCACCCAGATAGGGGGCGCTACCCATTTGCCAGAATAACCAGGACAGGCACTCCGCGCGGCCCGCCGGTTCGGATGGTATAAATGCACCAAATTTTTCAGCCAGATACAACAACATGGCCCCGGACTCAAACACCCGGGTGGGAGGCGAAGTGCTGTGGTCCCACATGGCAGGAATTTTGGAATTGGGGTTGGCCGCTACAAAGCCACTGCTAAACTGCTCGCCTTCCATAATGTCAATCAAATGGGCGTCGTACTCCGCTCCGTTATGCCCGAGCGCCAGTAGTTCCTCCAGCAGAATTGTTACCTTCACCCCATTGGGGGTACCCAGGGAGTAGAGCTGAATCGGATGCTTTCCGACCGGCAGAGCTTTTTCATGGGTCGCACCAGCGACGGGGCGGTTGATATTCGCGAATCTGCCACCGCTTTCGGCTTCCCATTGCCAAACCTTGGCGGGGGTGTACGATATGAGTTCATTCATTGCGCGATTCCTGTTACGTTTTCTCACAACTCAGTATGGGATTTCACACCCAAAAGGCGGCTGATGTCTACCCAACTAATGTCGCCGGTACAATGACCCCAACCAATCAGCGCCACAACAGTAGTTATCGAACCGCGAACAGTTACCGCACCGATAGTACCTGCGGAGTTTTACCCTGTCCAATGCCCCTCCCGCTCCCATCTGCCATAAACAGGAAGATCCGCCCGCCCGTGTACAGCATGAGGTGCAGGGACTGATGTATAAGACATAACCTGTAGTCGGAGCTAATGTGTCAGAGCCTGAAAGTGTCTCAACAAAGTCGTGTGAACCCCGTCGGCACGCTGACACCAGAACCGGAAAGGGTTATCGTCACGCTTGAGCTATATTGGTAGCACTGAAGATGGTGTCTTGGCCGACAACAATTATTTGCCCGGTAGTTTGTTGTCGCCGTTACTCTGCCCCGTTGGGCAGGGTTTGCCAGTGTTATTCAAGGACACAGATCTGGACACTGGCGCGGGCCCAGTTCAGGCCTTCAGCAAACCATACACAGGCGTCTACGTGCGCCATAGTTTAATTTGCGGTTGCTGAATAAATTTTAGTTTTTTTCAAGAGGATGAAAATGTCACCCCAGCAGCCCGGCGAGAATCTGGAAGCTCGCTATCCCTCTGATTCCGAGCCGGTTCGGACTAACAATGTGGACGATTGTGTTGACGCCGCCATACAGCGGGTGGGCAAACATATTGTACTGGCCCTGCCTCTGGGCCTGGGCAAGGCCAACCATGTGGCCAATGCCTTTTACAAACGTGCGTGCGCCGACTCATCTATCTCACTGCACATTTTAACTGCGTTAACACTGGAAGTTCCCACCGTCTCCGGCACACTGGGTCAGCGTTTTTTACAGCCGATTAAAGAGCGGCTGTATGCCGGAGTACCGGAACTTCTCTACGCCCATGCGCGGCGCAATAATCAGCTACCCGCAAATGTGCGGGTGTCCGAGTTTTTCTTCAGCCCCGGCAAATTGCTGGGCATGCGCGGCGCGCAGCAAAACTATATCAGCAGTAACTACACCCATATTGTGCGGGACCTGGTTAGCCACGGCGCCAATGTTCTTGCGCAAATGCTTACCCCCCATCCCAGCAATAACACCCAGGGCAGCCTGAGTTGCAATACGGATGTGACACTGGATTTAATTGATGCCGCAATCAATGTTGGCAAACCACTGTTTCGCATTGGGGAAATCAACGCCCAACTGCCTTTTTTAGGCAATGACGCCGAAGTGAGCCTGAATATTTTTGATTGTGTGCTGGACGGGCGGGAAAAAACCGACAGCAAAGCTTCCTTTTCACCGGGCAACTATCCGTTGTTCTGCGTCCCCAATCAGGCGGTAGATTTAGTCAACTACGCCATAGCCCTGCACGTGAGCAGCATGGTCAAAGACGGCGGCACCCTGCAAATCGGTATCGGATCGTTGGGCGATGCAATTGCCCACACGATTACGCTGCGGCACTTAAATAATGCACCGTATCAAGAGCTAATTAAGCAACTTGTATCACCAGCCCTGGAGCAACTGCGCGCTGCGCTGCCGCTGGAAATACAGCCCTTTACCACCGGCCTGTACGCCTGCAGTGAAATGTTGATTGAAGGGTTGCTCCATCTGCGGCAGGCCGGTGTGTTAAAGCGCCATGTTGCACACGACATTCGGCTACAAAAACTACTTAACACTGGACGAATTGATTCTCGGGTCGACGCCGAAACATTAAAATTATTGGTGGAACAGGGTGTTATTAGCAACCCGCTCATTGCCGACGATATCGAATTTTTGCGCGCCATGGGTATTATTGATCCGGATGTGCAGTGGGACAACGGCGTTATCCGGCTACCCTCGGGGCAAACCCTTAATGCCCGGATAGATCAGCCGGAGGATATGCATGCGCTGCGAGAGGCCCTGGCAAAGAACGCCAACTGGGGAACCTGTTGCCACGGCGGATTCTATCTGGGTTCCGGAGCTTTGTATGAAAAGCTCCGGCAACTGAACGAAGCAGATCGCCAGGGCATAAACATGACCCGCATTAGTTTTATTAACAGTCTGCATGGAGATGAACCGTTAAAACGCGCGCAACGGCTCCACGCCCGATTTGTGAACTCCGCCATGATGGTTGCTTTAACCGGCGAAGCGGTGTCCGACGGCATCGCCGACCACCAGGTCGTTAGCGGCGTGGGCGGGCAATATAATTTTGTCGCACAAGGCCATGAGTTAGAAAATGGTCGGTCGATCATCTGCCTGCCAAGCACCCGCTGGAGCGAGGGCAGATTGCATTCCAATGTTGTCTGGGAGTATCCCCACACCACGATTCCCAGACATTTGCGCGATATAGTGGTTACCGAATACGGGGCTGTTGACCTGCGCGGTAAATCGGATCGGGATGTTATTGTTAGCATGCTGGCGATTACGGATTCCCGTTTTCAAATACCGTTACTGGAGACTGCCAAAAAAGCTGGCAAAGTGGAGCGCGACTACGCGATCCCCCAGGCCTTTCAGAACAACTTGCCTGAAAAACTGACTATGGTATTTAACCAGGCATCGTTCGCGCAGCTGTTGCCCTATTATCCGTTGGGCAGTAGTTTTTCCCCAATCGAATCCCAGCTTGCGGTGGCCCTGCAGCACCTTAAAATTCACGACAATAAAAAATATCAGCTCGAATTACTTAAAACCGGCTGGCAGCAATTAAGGCACGATAAACACCGCTACGCCGAATTGCTTGAACGACTGAATTTACATAAAACGACAACCCTTAAGGAAAAGCTTTACCAGCTACTGGTGGTCGGCGCACTGTATATTGCGATCAATCCGCAGCGCCCTTTGTTGGGGTCCACGCCGGAAAACATTGACGATTCGTCCAGGCCGTAGCTTATTCTGGAGTAGCTCGCCGTGCGGCGACTTAAAATTATCCGCTGATATGCAGAATATATAACGACAGAATTATTACCCCTTGACTACAGGAACAAAGGAACCATGCGGAATGTTGTAAGGCACTACCACCGAGATTCTCCCGTTAGCTACCGTTGGGGTTTTCTGGCACTCCTGCGCACGCTGGTTATCACCCTCGGATGTATGATTGCCGCGCCTTCGACCTTGGCCGATTTTCAGCAGGGTCTCGACGCCTGGCAGAAAGGCGACTACGAAACTGCCATTAAGTGGTACCGGCTCGCCGCCGAACAAGGTGTGGTTGAAGCGCAACAAAATCTGGCGCTGCTATATGATGTGGGCGAAGGCGTGCCCCAGGATTATCAGGCCGCCATAAAATGGTACACGTTAGCCGCCGAACAGGGGCTCGCCGCAGCACAGTTTAATCTCGCCCTGCTGTACGAACAGGGCCACGGCACTGCACAGGACTATGCCGCCGCCATAAAATGGTACTCCAGCGCGGCCGAACAGGGCCTTGCTGTCGCGCAGTACAATCTGGCTGTGCTGTATTCCCGAGGAAATGGCGTTCCACAGGACCATACTTCCGCTATCAAGTGGTACACACTGGCCGCCGACCAGGGCGACGCTGTAGCGCAGTTCGAACTCGCTCGGCTCTACGAAAAAGCGCCAGGTACTGCGCAAGATTACGCGGCCGCCGCCAAGTGGTACACCCTGGCGGCCGAACAAGGTCTGGTGGAAGCGCAGCAAAATCTGGCCCTGTTGTACGACACGGGACATGGTGTTCCTCAGGACTACAATATCGCTGCCAAATGGTACACCCTGGCCGCCGAACAGAGTCTCGCTGTGGCGCAGTTCAATCTCGCCGTCCTGTATGAAAACGGGCGCGGTGTCGCGCAAGATTATGTCGCTGCCAGCAAGTGGTACGCGCTAGCTGCCGACCAGGGTTATGCCAGTGCGCAATATAATCTGGCACTCCTGTACGATAAAGGACTGGGCGTTACACAGGATTCCAAAGTCGCTGTGACCTGGTACATCCGCGCCGCCGAACAGGGTAACAGTAGCGCTCAACACAATCTGGCGCTGGCCTATGCGCTAGCACAAGATTATGTTGCGGCTTATATGTGGTTTAGCATTGCGGCAGTCGATGGCGCAGTCGGGAATGCCCAGGATATTGTCAGCCAGGAAATGACGCCTGCCGAAATAGAACAGGCGCAAAATTTAGCCCGCGACTGGCAAACAAAACATGGGGGCTTGTGAAACATTACCGGTGAGCGTGGTGCGCGCCCTTAGAACGCACCCATGGAGCGATCACTTTGAGCGATAACTAAAAACTTACTTCCCTGCCCATCGCAGCAGGTTCCAGGCAAACCATAAATACACCCATTCGCAGGGAGAGACATATGAGTTTTATCGACGCAGTAGATAAGGTTGCGGTGCCCCACCCACCAAAATACTACACCGAACCACTATTCGAAGAAGTCTTCGGTATTCCAATAGCCTACCGACGTCAGGGTAACGGCGAAGCTGTGGTATTTATGCACGGGGCTGGATTCACGCGGCGCTGGCTACCCCTGTACGAACAGCTCGCGCAAAATTTTGATTTCATCGCACCAGAATCCCCCGGTTTTGGCGAAACACCGATGCCAACCTGGTTTCGCAACTTTTCGGACCTGTCGATCCTTTACGACCAGCTATTTGAACAGCTCGGCCTCGACCAGATACACCTGATAGGTTATTCCATGGGCGGGTGGGCGGCGTCGGAATTCGCGGCGTACTATCCACGTCGTCTAAAAAGTTTAAGTCTCATCGTTCCAGTGGGCCTGCGTCTCGAAGACAACCCCGGTGTGGATATATTCCAGCTTTCGCCAATGCAATTGATGGATCGTCTGTTCAACGACAAAGCGGTTATGGCTGATTTTATGGGTGGTATGGACGATTTTGACGAGGGCATTCACCTGTATTCGGAAATGTCCGCGGCTGCACGATTAATCTGGGCGCCACGTTACAACCTCGCCCTCGAGCGGCGACTTCAGCGGTTAACCTGTCCAACTCTCGTGGTGCGTGCCGAAGACGACCATTTGGTACCCAACGAAATGGCGGAAAAATTCGCCGCTACGCTTCCCAACAATCGTCTGGCAACAATCCCGGAAACCGGTCACGAGCTGTGCCTGGAACGCCCTACGGAACTCGCGCTTGAAATTGCAAATTTTATTAAGGGAGCATCGAAATGAATAAACTGCGCTTCTATGGCTTTAACTTGATGCCCTACCCGTATATTCCACCGGCAGCTGAGTTTGAATCGACCTGGGTGTCGCTTTCCAACAAATATTACGACCCGCAACGCGGACGCCAGCTATACAACGAATACATCGATCAACTGGTAGCCACCGAAAAATATGGGTTCGACGGCGTCGGCGTCAACGAGCACCACGCCAATTTCTACGGCACCATGCCATCGCCCAACATTATCGCGGCGATGCTAATCCAACGCACCAGTCACATACCCATCGGCGTTATCGGCAATGCAATTCCGTTA
>JBFIHG010000017.1:0-45135 GCA_041601945.1 Porticoccaceae bacterium
CGTCAGGGTGATTCGCCATCCTAACGGCTTGAAGTTTAAACGCTAAGGTATACCGATCATAATTTCGTTTCTTGGTCTGCCCCACGACTTGACCCCCTTGATTAACAGTAAATGACTGTCCATCAAAGTGGTGCTAGATCAATGCGCTACTCAAACAGGTGGCGAATCGTTTGCTGCATGCCATACGCACCGAGGACTCAGTCGCCAGGATTGCGGGAGACGAATTTGTAGTCGTCTTGTCAGAACTGGCGGACGATATCAATCCTGCGGCGCAGCAGGCGCGTATCGTTGCGCAAAAAATTAGTAGCGTATTATCCAGGCCCTACCACCTTAGCGGACAAAAACTGCACTGCGCCGCATCCATAGGTATCGTGTTATTTCCTGTTCCGGAACAATCCAGTGACGCAGAGGAATTGTTGCGCCAGGCGGATATCGCCATGTATCGAGCCAAGCAATCTGGAACTAGCGTGATTGAATTTTTTGAACCCGACATGCAGGCAATGACACAAAACTTTCTCGCGCTGGAAAACGATTTACGCGGTGCGCTGGAACGCCACGAACTGGCATTGCATTACCAACCACTGGTCGACTCAGTGGGTGCCATTATTGGCGCGGAAGCCTTAATCCGTTGGCATCACCCGCTGCGTGGATTGGTGTCGCCGGCCGATTTCATTCCGATCGCAGAAGAAACCGGGCTGATTCTACCGATCGGCCAATGGGTATTGGATAGCGCCTGCGTCCAGCTGGCGAAATGGCAGGCCGCAGGTGGCAATACAAAGACATTCACTATGGCGGTCAACGTCAGTCCGCGCCAGTTCCGCCAGGAGAGCTTCGTGACGTCGGTCCTCGGTGCGATTTCACGGAGCGGAATCACACCCCGGTCACTGACGCTGGAACTGACTGAAAACATGCTGATAGACGATATTCAGGAAACTGCGAAAAAAATGCACACCTTGTCCAACAACGGTGCCCAGCTCGCCATTGACGATTTTGGTACCGGTTATTCTTCACTACGCTACCTTAAAAATTTGCCACTCGATATACTCAAGATCGATCAGTCCTTTATTCGCGATATCAACACCGATGCTGGCAGCGCCGCCATCGTCATGTCTGTCATTTCCATGGCAAAACATCTGGGGTTAAAGGTTGTCGCCGAGGGTGTCGAATCGCTGGCGGAATTTGAGCTGCTCAAGCAGCACGGCTGCCAACTGTACCAGGGCTATTACTTTGGTAGACCAGTTGCGGCGAAGAACTTTGGCAAGTTGCTAGCCATGCGCAACGATAACAACAACACCGAGGAAGCGCCTGTTTTCGCCGGATAAAAAGCAGAGCTTGAACAAACCCACTCCCATAACTCACTAATGCTAGCGTCGACGATTTAGATCAGCACAAATGAGACGCGCTACCATTGGCTAACCAATCGACCAAAATTTAGGGAGTCTGTCACAAATTCCGCCTGCCCTTGCGCACGGCCCTGCCTGCCTGCAAAACGCACTGTTCACAACGCCTTTTTTTTACTATCATCCTGCGGACGGCCAGGTTCTGCAAATGCCATAAACTGCGTTCAGTATTGCGGAAGCGACCAACTACACAGGTGACGAAAACGGATGATACGGATCATATTATCAGTCGCCATAACAATAATTCTGGTATCGATGCCGGTTAGTTTCGCGTGCGCCGAAAATATTTATACCTTTAGCGACGACGACGGCAATGTTCTGTTCACCAATATTGTCAGTGGCAATAAAAAGCCCCGTGGTATTAAATTCCGCCGTTACGAACACCTTGAAGAAGTTACCTGGTTTCCAGACACCAACGTGCATAAATACCAAAACTGGGGCGACGATGCCTTTGCCGTTAGTGCGCGCTTTGCAAAACGAAGGGATGCCTATGATCAACTTATTCTAAGCGAATCCAATAACAACAATATCGACAAGGGTCTTGTTAAAGCCGTGATTCACACCGAGTCGGGGTTCGACCCCAACGCGCTATCCAAACCTGGCGCGCAGGGTCTTATGCAACTCATGCCCGCCACCGCCGCCCGCTACGACGTAGATAACGCCTTTGACCCGCAGGAAAATATTCGCGCCGGATCCCGCCATCTGAAGTACTTAATCGATCGCTACCGCAATCTTGAGTTGGCGTTAGCGGCTTACAATGCCGGTGAAAGTAACGTTGAAAAATATGGTGGTATACCACCTTTTGCCGAAACTCAGGATTACGTTAAACGGGTGTTACACCGCTACAACAAATTTTACAAATCCTCATTGGCGGTAGTACATTAAGAGCTACTCCGCCCAATGGATATCCTGTACAGTCGGCGGATCGGCCGGGGCCGGTGCGAAAATCCGCCGCTCATGGACGCCCCCTACCGAAATGTCAAAGCCGAGATGCGTATCCAGGCAGTACGAACTAACGCGCCACATTTAAGGAGATACACCATGAACAGAACACAATCTATTACTCGCAAAATGGGCCTGGTTTGGCTCCTGCTGAGCTTTGCCAGTGCCGTGATAGTGCAGCCCGCGTTTGCTGCGGTCCTCTCGACCCAGGATTTGATAGCCCTGGAGCAGCAAACATCTTCGCTTAATGCCCTCGAACAAACTCTGGCCAGAGAGGACGTGCGTGCGCAGATGCTGGATATGGGCGTTAGTCCAGATGAAGTCCAGGCGCGTATCGCCGCACTTAGCCCATCGGAACTTGCCAGCTTGAATCAACAGATCGCTGATTTACCAGCGGGCGCCGGCGCCATCGGTGTGCTGGGGGTGGTATTTCTCGTGCTGCTGGTACTTGAATTGTTGGGTGTTACGGACGTATTCAAAGCCATTTGATTGTACGCTACCAACCACTTGCGGTATGTTCACTCACGCTGTTAATGGTGTATCTGGTCGGCTGTGTCAGCGGCCAGAATGCACTTCGCCAGGAGCTGCTAAACAACGACGCACGCCCGCCGGCGGTCGAGTTGTCTGCAACGGCTTTTTTTCCCCAGGAAGACTATCAGTGCGGGCCCGCCGCACTGGCGACTGTGTTAAGCGCCAGCGGAATTAACGTTACGCCCACCGAACTGACTCCCAAAGTTTATCTGCCCGGACGTAAAGGCAGCTTGCAGTTGGAGTTAACCGCCGCCGCGCGACGCTATTCGCGCATCCCCTACCCCATCACGCCTTCGTTGGCGGCGCTACTCCTGGAGTTGCAGAGCGCCCACCCGGTGCTGGTACTTCAAAATCTCGGGGTTTCCTGGCTGCCGCGCTGGCACTATGCCGTGGTAATCGGGTACGCCGAAGATCGCAACCAGATTATTTTGCGCTCCGGCACCACCGCGCGCAAAGAAATGGACACGAAGTTATTCATGCGCACCTGGCGGCGCGCCGATCAATGGGGAATGGTTGTACTAAAGCCAGGCGAATTACCCACCGATCCGCAACCGGATAGCTATTTCGAAGCGGTCTCCGCGCTTGAGGCGAGCGGCGCCTACCGGGAATCCCTTGTGGCGTATCAGGCGGCGCTGACCCGCTGGCCAGGCAATTTCTGGGCACAAATCGGGGTAGCCAATAGTCATCTCGGACTAGGCCATCACGACAAAGCCGAACTGTATCTGCGGGAACTACTGGTCGACTATCCACAACATCCAGCAGTGCTTAACAATCTTGCCGAAGTACTGGCCCGCCGGGGCTGCTTGAATAAGGCCCTTAACGCCGTGCTACAGGGATTATCCGCGCCTCATTTAACACCACCTGTGCGTAGCGTGCTGGAGGAAACTCAACGTGAAATCACACAGTTGCAAGCGCTGTGCGAGAGAGAAAATAAATGCGAATGTAATCGATAAATTGGTGACGGGAAATCTTATCAAAGGCTCAGTCTGAGTATTCAGGCGGGTTTCAACACCAGAAGTCCGGTATCAATAATATCCTTGATCGTTTCTCTGCTGGCCCCCATTTTGGCCTGTAGTCTCGCACCGGCAAGCAATGCCATCAGGTAGTTTGCCAACGCGCGCGCCGACTTCTCATCGTTTACCATACCAAGAGTCTGCGCCTGTGCAACACGCTGCTCGAAGGCATCGATCAGCGGCGCTACGCGCTGCAATGCCTCTTGCGCAAGATTCGGCGAAGTGTGGGCCAATTCAGAAATTGTATTCAGCAGCAGGCAGCCATAGGACAGAGTTTTGTCGTCGGCCAACAATAGCGCCCGATAAAAGAAACTTTGAATTGCGTCCAACGGATCTTCTCTTGCCAGAAGGGTATCCTCTATTATCCCCCCCGCAATGGCCACATAGTGATCCATTACTTCGCAAAAAAGACGAGCTTTGTCGCCAAAGGACCCATACAGGCTACCGCGATTCAGGTTCATGGCGTCGAGCAATTTCTGAACCGAGCTCGCTTCGTAGCCGTCGGACCAAAAGACTTTTAACGCAGCGTCAATGACTTCCGTGCGATCGAACTCCGGCGTTCTAGACATAATGTCCTCGTTTTCTGATACTTATTTGTTGTTTTATAGCCCGTGAGCGCGCCGAAGTATAGCCCAATCAGCCACAGAAAGTCACTGCATGGCAACCCGCGGACGGTGATTCTGTGATGGGGTTGCGCGATTAAACAAGGAACAGGATGAGCCCTTTTATAGCTGGAATTTTACAATTGAGTTTACTTATAGAAAGCCTGTGTCCTGTCACTGTGATCGGTAACATCGCGCACGCCTTTCAACTCGGGGATTTTTTCCATCAACGTCCGTTCGACGCCTTCCTTCAGCGTCACATCCACCATGCCGCAGCCCTGACAACCGCCGCCGAATTGTAGCACTGCCACACCTTCTTCCACGTCTTCGAGACTGACCTGACCACCATGTGCCGCAAGACCGGGGTTGACTTCGTTGTGCAGCACATAGTTAATTTTATCTTCCACAGGGCTGTCGTCGTTGATGCGCGGCAGGCGCGAGTTGGGAGCCCGAATACTCAACTGACCACCGAGGCGATCCGCGGCATAGTCCACCTTGGCATCATCCAGAAACGGCAGGCTGCGCTTTTCAATATGGGCGTTAAACCCATTGAGCGTCAGCACCACATCCCCTTCCTGCTCTTCCCCAGGACGGCAATAAGCAATACAGGTTTCTGCTTTGGGTGTGCCCGGATCGGTGATAAAGAGACGAATGCCAATGCCTTCACAGTCCTGTTTGGCTAACAGCTCCGCAAGATAAACTTGCGCGCTTTCGGTAATTTCCACCTGGTTCATACCGCTTATACCCGAGTAAATTAGTCGTGTATTCTAACAGGGCAGACACGCTTCGACAACGCTTTTCAATACGTCCAGCAGTACGGGTCATGCTTTGTTAAACTACGCGCCCTGTTAAAGCCACTAGGATCTCGAGTGAAAATGTCTGAACAACGAATCGAAGCGCTACACCGGGCCGCAGCGCAACGGATTCTAGTGCTCGATGGCGCCATGGGTACCATGATTCAGCGCCATCAGCTGACCGAGGAAAATTTTCGCGGAGAGCGGTTCGCCGACTGGCCATCGGATGTGCGTGGCAATAACGATTTACTGACCCTCACCCAACCACAGATTATCGCCGATATTCATCGCGCCTATCTGGATGCCGGGGCGGATATTCTCGAAACCAACACCTTCAATTCCACTACTATTTCCCAGTCCGATTACGACATGCAGGACCTGGCAGCCGAATTAAACAGAGCGGCTGCGATGCTCGCCCGCCGGGTGGCGGATGAAGTGACCGCGCTAAACCCGGAGCGGCCGCGCTGGGTGGCAGGCGTCCTGGGCCCCACCAGTCGCACCGCGTCCATTTCTCCCGACGTGAATGATCCGGGCGCGCGTAACACGGATTTCGACCAGCTGACCAGCGCCTACCGCGAAGCCACCCGCGCCCTGGTCGAGGGCGGCGCGGACATTATTCTGATCGAAACGGTGTTTGATACGCTTAATGCCAAGGCCGCCGTGTTCGCGGTGCAGGATGTGTTTGAAGAGCTGGGCAGGGAATTACCGGTCATGATTTCGGGCACCATTACCGACGCCAGCGGCCGCACCCTATCGGGGCAAACCACAGAGGCGTTCTGGAACAGTCTGGTGCACGCGCAACCCTTTGCCATAGGCCTTAACTGTGCGCTCGGCGCGACCCAGTTGCGGCCCTATGTTGAAACGTTGGCCCGACACTGCGATACCCTGGTGAGTGCGCACCCCAATGCAGGGCTTCCCAATGAATTTGGCGAATACGATGAAACCCCCGAGCAGACCGCCGCGATTATTGGCGAGTTCGCCCAAAGTGGCCTGGTCAATATTGTCGGTGGCTGTTGCGGCACCACTCCAGAGCATATTCGCGCCATTGCATCAGCCGTGTCCGGCCATGCACCCCGTACGCTGCCAAAACTAGCCCCTGCCTGTCGGCTCACTGGTCTGGAACCCTTTGTTATCGATAACGACTCCCTGTTTGTCAATATTGGCGAGCGCTGCAATGTCACCGGGTCGGCACGTTTCAAACGGCTGGTACTGGACGGCGACTATAACGCCGCTCTGGATGTGGCACGGCAGCAGGTGGAAGACGGCGGCCAAATTATCGACATCAATATGGACGAGGGCATGCTCGACGCCGTGGTTGCGATGACAACGTTCCTGAAACTGATTGCGTCGGAACCCGATATTAGTCGTGTTCCCATTATGGTGGACTCCTCCAAATGGCACGTTATCGAGGCCGGATTAAAATGTATTCAGGGTAAGCCCATCGTCAATTCCATCAGTCTCAAGGAAGGCGAGGAAGCGTTTATGGCGCAAGCCAGACTCTGTCGCCGCTATGGTGCAGCGGTGGTCGTCATGGCGTTCGACCACCATGGCCAGGCCGATAATCTGCAGCGCCGTATTGAAATATGTCAGCGCAGTTACGACTTGCTGGTAAACGAGATTGGCTTCAACCCCAACGATATTATTTTCGACCCCAATGTCTTTGCAGTCGCCACCGGCATCGAAGAACACAATAATTATGCCGTGGACTTTATTGCCGCGGCGCGCTGGATTCGCCAGCATCTGCCGGGCGCAAAAGTTTCCGGCGGCATCAGCAATGTCTCTTTTTCTTTTCGCGGTAATAACACCGTGCGTGAAGCCATTCACTCGGTGTTTCTGTACCACGCCATTAAGGCCGGACTCAGTATGGGCATTGTCAACGCCGGGCAATTGGCTGTGTACGATGAATTACCGGTCGAATTGCGCGATGCCGTTGAGGATGTAATTCTCAACCGAACTGCCGATGGCACCGAAAATTTGCTCGCCATCGCAGAAAAATATCGTAGCGACGGCGGCGCTGAAACCCCACGGGAAGAACTGGAATGGCGCTCCTGGCCGGTACATAAACGCCTCGAACACGCCCTGGTTAAAGGTATTAGCAGTCATATTGAAGCAGATACGGAAGATGCTCGACAACAGGCAGAACGCCCCCTCGATGTCATTGAAGGCCCGTTAATGGACGGTATGAACGTGGTTGGCGATCTATTTGGTGCTGGTAAAATGTTCTTGCCCCAGGTGGTGAAATCGGCACGGGTGATGAAACAGTCCGTTGCCTATCTGCAACCCTACATTGAGGCCGCAAAAGACGGTAAAGCGCAAAGTAACGGCAAAATCTTGCTGGCAACGGTCAAAGGCGACGTTCACGATATCGGTAAAAATATTGTCGGCGTGGTACTGCAATGTAATAATTTCGAAGTGATCGATCTGGGCGTCATGGTTGCCTGTGAAAAAATTCTCGACACAGCCGTACGCGAGAACGTGGATATTATCGGTCTATCCGGGCTGATTACGCCGTCGCTGGACGAGATGGTTTATGTGGCCGGTGAGATGGAGCGCCGTGCAATCGATCTACCCTTGATGATTGGCGGAGCGACCACCTCCAAAGCCCATACCGCGGTTAAGATCGATCCCCGCTACCACCGCAACCAGACAGTCTATGTCCCCGATGCATCGCGCGCAGTGGGTGTGGCGAGCAAGCTGATAAGTCGCGAGCAGCGCGACAGCTTTGTGGCAGACATTAAGATCGAGTACGACAAAGTACGCACGCGCGTTGGCAATCGCAAACCGCGCGGAGAGATTTTGCCCTATGCCGAAGCCGTCGCTGCGGGTTATCAATGTGACTGGGCCAGTTACCAACCACCCAAGCCTGCCTTTACCGGCGTTAAGGTATTCGAAAACTACCCCCTGGCCGACCTGGTCGACAGCATCGACTGGACACCCTTTTTTATCACCTGGGATCTGGTGGGCAAATACCCCAAGATTTTCGACGATCCCGTAGTTGGTACTGCCGCTCAGGACTTGTTTACCGACGCACAGGACATGCTGACTGATTTGATTGATAACCATCGCTTACACGCCAACGCCGTGATTGGGCTGTGGCCCGCTAACCGAGTCAATAGCGACGATATCGAAGTCTACCGCGACGACAGCCGTGGCGAGGTTATTGCAACGCTACACCATCTGCGCCAACAGACCCGCAAACCCGGCGCCGCCGACACCATGTATTCGCTGGCGGATTTTATTGCACCCAAAGAAACGGGCGTGGCTGATTATATTGGCGCGTTTGCCGTCACCACCGGACTTGGTGCCGATGAGTTGGCCAAGGCCTACGCGGACAAAGGCGACGATTACAGTGCCATCATGGTCAAGGCGCTTGCGGACCGTCTGGCAGAGGCCCTGGCCGAGCACTTACACCGCCGCGTACGCACCGAATTCTGGGGCTACGCGAGGGATGAAAATCTCGATAACGACGCACTGATCGCCGAAAAATACCAGGGCATACGCCCCGCTCCAGGTTATCAGGCCTGTCCAGACCACAGCGAGAAAACAACCTTATTCGAACTCCTAAATGCTGAAGCGAGTGCCGCCATTAAACTTACCGAAAATTTTGCCATGTGGCCGGCCGCATCGGTCAGCGGCTGGTATTTCAGCCACCCGGATGCTCGCTACTTCAGCGTCGGCAGTGTGGAGCGGGACCAGGTTACCAGCCTGGCGGAGCGCAAAGTCATGCCAATTGCGGCCCTGGAACGCATCCTGGCTCCCGTGCTTAATTACGCCACCGATTGAGGCGGTAAACTGATTGAGACGGTAATAAGATGAGCGAGCCAGAATCTGAAAACACCCAAAAACCACGTTTTCTCGATATTGTAAAAAGTACTCTCGCGGCTGCATTGGGTGTGCAAAGTAGCAAAAATCGCGAACGGGATTTTGCGCACGGCAATATCCTGGCTTACGTGGTGTCGGGCATCATTTTTACTGTGCTGTTTATTATTACTGTCGTCATTGTTGTTAATATGGTCATTCACACCGCTGCCAACTAACGTGGCCGCCCCGGCAACTGCCTCGCCTCGAGCCTGTAATTGGGGATAGCACTGCGCAACGCAAGTCAGTACTAAAAACCTCTCCCCGTCAAAGCATCGTGCATCCCTGTGCTTTTATGGTTACCCTGTCGCAGTCCATAATTAGAATTCATCGAGTGCAAACCGCACCGAGACTCTTGTAGATCTGAACGGGCCACACCATCCTCCCAACAGGAAAAAACTATGAAACGATTCGAAAACAAGGTAGCGATTATTACCGGCGGTGCCCGCGGCATCGGGTTGGCGGCAGGCAAATTGTTTGCGCAAGAAGGCGCGCGGGTATTATTGGTGGATTTGCAGGAAGACGCGTTGCGGGAGGCAGTCGATGGCATTGGCGACGAACGGGTTAGTTATCAGGTCGCCGACGTTAGCCAGCCGGAGCAGGTCAAGGCCTATGTCGCCACAGCGCTACAGCGCTATGGCCGCATCGATTGCTTTTTAAACAATGCTGGGGTGGAGGGCGTGGTCGCACCGATTGTCGACTGCCCCGTAGAGGCCTTTGATCAGGTGATGGCCGTCAATGTCAGAGGCGTGTGGCTCGGTTTAAAATATGTAATTCCCACGATGCTCACCGGTGGCGGCGGTAGCATTGTGATTACATCATCCCTCGCGGGACTCAAGGGCACGCCCAACATGTCTCCCTATATCACCAGTAAACATGCTGTAGTTGGCATGATGCGCAGTGTCTCCCAGGAGTATGCGACACAGGGTATTCGCATCAATACGGTTAATCCAGCACCCATCGAAACCCGCATGATGCGCGCCCTGGAAGAGGGCTTCGCCCCCGGCAAGGCTGCGGCTGCCAAGCAACAACTGAGTTTGATGATGCCTATGGGGCGTTACGGCGAACCTGAGGAGGTCGCGAAACTGATGGCCTTTTTGTGCAGTGATGAAGCCTCTTACTGCACCGGCGGCACCTATTCCGTGGATGGCGGTGCTTCGGCCCAGTAAATTTTGCGCCCCTTAATTCCGGGCATCACAAACACGGCACACCGGACCGGTGCCCTGTTTGCCCAGAAGATTTAGCTGTAGTCGGACGCGGCGACCCCGTTATCAACGGCGACACCCGCAATAGCAATTACTGCTGACTAACCCAGTAAACAACACTACTTACGAAAATAGCGATGACTGCTACCGCCGCAATGGCATCCGCGAACCCATCACTATTTTCAACTACTGGATTGTCTTCGTTCATTACTTCGACTCCGTTTTGGTCAGGGCACAGGGCGCGCCCGGGTGGTTAAAAGCCGCGCATTCTAACAATAATTGCCCACCATGTATCGGTCACTTATACCCTTTCTTTAGCCAGTTATATAAAAACGGTTTTTCCGCTTGTTTCGGCATATCAGTATCATTCACACATCTTTTTAGTAGCGGCACGTACTAACGCGATTTTCTGCCGACACCATCA
This sequence comes from Porticoccaceae bacterium, assembly GCA_041601945.1. GTDB lineage: Bacteria > Pseudomonadota > Gammaproteobacteria > Pseudomonadales > Porticoccaceae > JBFJKD01. Next base: position 10,770 of record JBFIHG010000017.1, read on the forward strand.
CCCGCGCCAATATATACACCAGCATTTGCGCAGCCACGGAGCTTCAAACAGGTTTATGTACATCTATAACCAGCAGGACAAAACCCTCGTCACAGAGCGGGTCGCACAGTTTCGCGAGCAAACCCGCCGTTATCTCGCCGGGGAACTGAGCGAGGAGGAATTTCGTCCACTGCGCCTGCAAAATGGGCTCTATATTCAACGCCTGGCACCGATGCTACGCATCAGCGTGCCCTACGGTATGCTGTCCTCCCGGCAATTGCGCAAACTCGCACACATTACCCGTACCTATGACAAGGGCTACGCGCATTTCACCACACGCCAGAATATTCAACTTAACTGGCCGCAGTTGGAACAGGTGCCGGATCTGCTGGCCGAACTGGCGGAAGTCGATATGCACTGTATTCAAACCAGCGGCAACTGTGTACGCAATATCACCTCGGATGAATTTGCCGGTATCAGCGCTGATGAACTGGAAGACCCGCGCCCCTGGTGCGAGATCATTCGACAGTGGTCGACGCTGCATCCCGAATTCGCTTTTCTGCCACGCAAATTCAAAATTGCGGTCACTGGGTCAGCCACTGATCGCGCGGCGATTCAGGTACACGACATTGGCCTGCAACTGGTCAAAAATAGCGCTGGCGAGATCGGTTTTCAGGTACTGGTGGGTGGTGGCCTGGGACGCACGCCGATGATTGGCGTGGTGATTCGCGAATTTCTGGAGCCACAACACATTCTGACTTATCTACAGGCCATCCTGCGCATTTACAACCGCTATGGGCGCCGCGATAACAAGTACAAAGCACGTATCAAAATTTTAGTCAAAGCCTGGTCACCGGAAGTCTTCGCGCAACGGGTCGAGGAAGAGTGGGCATTTGTACGCAACGGGCCTAACACCTTGACTCACGCCGACATTGAGCGCGTCAGGCAATCTTTTACAACGCCCGTTTACGTCAACGAGCACGCTGACGCCGACACACAGTTACTGCACACCACGGCCGAACAGCACCCCGCGTTCGCCCGTTGGCTGCAACGCAATGTGCGCGCCCACCGGCAGCCGGGATACCATAGCGTCACGCTGTCGCTGAAGCCTACGGGGATACCGCCCGGAGATGCCACCGATGTGCAACTAGAGGCTATCGCTGCACTCGCCGACGATTATTCGTTCGGTGAAGCGCGGGTTACTCATCATCAAAACGTAGTACTTGGGGACGTGCGCGCATCCAATCTGTTTGCGCTCTGGCGTCGCGCCAAGGAACACGGCTTTGCAACGCCCAATATTGGCACCTTGACCGATATGATCTGCTGCCCCGGCGGTGACTTTTGTTCGCTGGCCAATGCCAAATCCATTCCCATCGCCGAGGCATTGCAACGGCGTTTTGACGATCTGGATTATGTGTACGACCTGGGGGATTTATCCCTCAATATTTCCGGCTGCATGAACGCCTGCGGCCACCACCACGTGGGCAATATCGGCATTCTCGGCGTCGATAAAAAAGGCGCCGAATATTACCAAATTCAATTGGGTGGCAGCGCCGGCAACGACGCGGCACTTGGTGCGGTGCTGGGCCCGTCATTTAGCGCCGCCCAGGTGCCAGATATCGTGGCGCAAATACTGGAAGTTTATGTGGCGCGGCGCTTCGAAGAAGAGAGTTTTATCGAAACGATTCAACGTATTGGTATTGCACCCTTCAAGGAATTGATTTATGCCAAAGCTGCTTAGGGTCGATGGCATCGAGGACGATAACTGGCAATTCATCACCACCGATGACGAAGGCGAGCTGCCCACAGGCTCCGTCCTGGTGCCGGTGAAGAAATGGCTGGAGCATCGCGAACAGTGGCGCACGCGTGGGGACATCGGTATCTGGCTGGACGGCGATCAGGACCCCGATTGCATAGCGCTGGACATCCCCCACTTCAACGTGATTGCCATCAGGTTTGTGGACTTTGCCGATGGCAGGGGATTTTCTCTGGCCAGTCTGTTGCGGGAACGTTTCGGGTTTGTGGGCGAGTTACGCGCCACCGGACAGATTTTGCGGGAGCAACTTTTTTATCTCAAACGCTGCGGGTTTGACAGCTTTCAGTTGCCCCACGAAGTCGATCTCGAGGCGGCCCGTGCCAGCCTTTATGAGTTCACCGTCACCTACCAGACCGCCTGCGCGTCGCACTAAAGGCTGCGATTCCTCAACACGCAATTTATTGTTGCACACGCCCCCCGCTATCAAGGCACAATAGCACCTGAGTTGTTATCAGTTGGTGATAACCGACAGGTACCCTGCCATGTTCTCTGCGGCGCACCATTAGCCACTAATCGGGAAGAAGTGCCCTGTGAGTGAAGCGGTTTTTTATTCGTTTTTTCTAATCTTTACCGGCGGCGCTGTGATCGCGTCTTTAGCCCTGTATGGACGTCAGCCTTTACTGGTGGCCTACATCGCCCTCGGCGCACTCCTCGGTCCCTACGGCTTCGCCCTGATCAAAGACGTCTCCCTGATCGCCGATATCGCTCATATCGGAATTATTTTTCTACTGTTTTTACTGGGCCTGGATATGCAACCCCAGGCACTTCTTGCGGTGTTCAAAAAGGTGACCCTGGTTACTCTAATCAGCTCTGTAGTGTTTGCGCTGGCCGGGTTCGGTATTGCCCTGGCCTTTGGTTTTGGCCCTGTTGAAAGCATTATCGTGGGGTTGGCGATGATGTTTTCCAGCACCATTATCGGCATCAAACTCCTGCCCACAACCATTCTTCACCATCGCCATATTGGTGAAATGATGATTGGCATGCTGCTTATGCAGGATTTTATCGCGATCTTTGTGTTGCTGGTGCTGCTCAGTGCACAAAGTGGATCCGTGGATGTTCTGCAAATTGGTAAAACCCTGTTAGCTCTGCCATTGCTGGTCATATTCTGTATGGGAGTGGTGCGCCTGATACTACTCAAACTCATAGCGCGCTTCGACCGTATTGGCGAATACATGTTTCTGCTGGCCATTGGCTGGTGTCTGGGGGTTTCCGAACTGGCCGAAATGGTTGGCTTATCCCGGGAAATCGGCGCGTTTCTGGCAGGCATTACCATTGCTACCAGCCCCATCGCCCAATACATTGCCCTGAGTCTGAAACCGTTGCGCGATTTTTTCTTAATCCTGTTTTTTTTCTCCCTCGGCGCCCAGTTTAACCTTGGCTTACTACCGAAAATCGCCCTGGCGGTGGTGGTTCTCGGCGCGGCCATGTTAGTCATAAAGCCGGTCGTGTTTCGCTTTTTACTGCACCGCCAGAGTGAAAAAAATCGCTTCGCCTGGGACATCGGGTTTCGTCTTGGGCAGATCAGCGAATTTTCTCTGTTAATTGCCTACGTGGCATTTAACGCCTCGGTTATCAGCAACGCGGCATCGCACCTGATACAGGGCGCGGCGATTTTATCTTTCCTCGTGTCCAGCTATATCGTAGTACTCAACTTTCCTAACCCTATAGCAGTCAAAGACACATTGCGTCGCGATTAGCGCGCTGAAATACTTGCGACACCGATGGTCGGCCACCCCTGTTGGTCAATCACCGCTATTCTCAGGAATAAAAGCCACGCCCTCTAAAATATTCTACCCAGCGCATCAGCAGCCGATCGCTGCCCTCCTCCGCGGCAAGACCAATTTTCTCGGGCAGGGTTTTTTTATAGACATAGGACACTTCGAATACATCCGCATCGGGTAACAGGCTGGTCAGGTACTCATCGCTGGTTAGCAATTCGTCCACCAGGCCCAGTTCCTGTGCCCGAGTACCCAACCACACCTCACCAGTCGCCACTTTCTCCAGATCAACCGCAGCGCGATGCTCGCCAATAAACGTTTTGAACAAATCGTGGGTCTCTTCGAGATCTTCGCGAAATTTCTCCCGGCCCTCATCGGTATTTTCACCGAGCACAGTTAATGTGCGCTTGTATTTACCGGCGGTCATCAGTTCGACATCAATATCATGTTTTTTTAACAATTTATGGATGTTGGGTATTTGCGCAACCACACCGATAGAACCCATAACCGCAAACGGCGCTGCATGTATGCGATCGCCTACACAGGCCATCATATAACCCCCGCTCGCGGCCACCTTGTCGACACTTATGGTGAGAGGAATCCCTTTTTTCTTGATGCGATGCAACTGACTGGCGGCCAGGCCGTAGCTGTGCACCATGCCACCGGCACTCTCCAGTTTAACCACCACTTCGTCATTGGCTCGAGCGATACTTAAAATAGCGGTAATTTCCGCGCGCATATTTCGCACCGCGGAAGCGCGCAGGTCACCGTGAAAATTGATGACGTAAACACGCTTTCTGCCAACATCGCCCGTCTCATTTTTCTGCTCCCGCAAAGTTTGTTTCTGTGTTTTCTTATCGGCCTTGTGCCGTGCCTTCGCCAATGCCTTGTAAGCGGGCGCTGGATATACACTGGCGCGCAGCGCGTCGGTCATGGCATCGACATCGTCGTTTAACTTTCTGATCTCCAGGTGTCCTCGACTGTCGCGACGCCCCCGTTGCCCGAGGCCGGCTACCAGTCCCACCACAGTCGCTAGAGCAACTAATATTGTTACGGTTTTGGCTAGAAACAAGCCGTAGTCATTAATAAATTCCAAATTGCTATACTCCGGAAAAATGGATGATAGGCACCGCGCAGAAAACGTTCGGTTTGAGCATAAAAACTTTCGGACTGGATCGCAGTACCGATGTGTAAATTGGCGACGCCAATCGCGGGTTGGTTAGTCCCACGTTCACCGCACTAGATGACTGCGTGGTCAGACTATTGCATGCGCGCGACCAGGCCATCTTTTTCGAGGTGCACCCGGTATATCTGGCCGTCCAACATCGGCACGTAACCCGTACTCGCATAGATTGCGCCCAACAGCTGCTGCTGTGGCACCTCGGTTAACCACAACCACAGGTCTACGACACCTCTATCCGGCGACAACGGATAGCTTTCGTCCGTCATATTGTCGCCCCTGGCACCGGTGGATAACGCACTCAACTTGTCCAGGCGATAAACTGGGCTAACACCCAATTGAGCGGGAACAAGATCCTGCGGTTTGATGACACGTACAGCCAACTGCCACTGCTCGCCTTCAATTTGACGCAGATAACTGTCACCCGCGCTGTCCACCACCGTCACGCGAAACTGACGGTGCCCGGTTTTCTCCAGTTTGACCGTGGCGACTTCCTCTCCAGAGCCGGGCTTGTGATAGGTCAACAAATCCAGTCCGGCAACAATTCCGCCAGCACCAACGGACAGCAAGCCAAAACATAGCAGCATGATGATAGAACGGCCAACGCCCTGTCCCCAAAGAATGCGCAGCGCGACCAGGCCGCATAGCCCGGCAATAATTAGCAGGGCAAGCGCCATTTCGTTAACTGGCATCGCCTATGCCCCCCGGTGACTATCAACAAAGTGCTGGATTAGTCGGCCTGCGATAGAGCTGGGCGGCGGGCAATTGGGCAGGTTGTCGTAGCGCCACCAGCCCGCCTCGACAATTTCTTTATCGTCAATGCGCACTTCGCCAGATTCGTACTCAGCGTGAAAACCGAGCATTAATTGCCCTGGAAACGGCCACGGCTGACTACCAAAATACTGCGGTTTACCGACGATTACCCCAACCTCCTCGTAAACTTCCCGATTGATGGTTTCCTCAACGGTTTCTCCCGCTTCCATAAAACCCGCCAGAGAACTATACATTGGGTTATCCTTCCACGCGGCATTGAGTGCCAGCAGACACTGATCACCGCGCGTTACCAGAACGATGATGCAAGGGGATACTCTGGGATAGCACAGCAATCCACATTTGTCGCACTGCGCCGCGCGCTCCTCCTCGATAATTCGAGTTCCGGCACCACAACGGCCACAAAAGCGATGATCCTGATACCAGTTAATTATCTGCAACGCGCGCCCTGCAAGATTAAACTGGGTGTCATTAATCCTGCCCAGTAAGCCAAACAACGGCGAAATTTTATGTGGCAGTGTAAATTCTTCGGGGGAACCGACCTCTTGACAGTAACAGGGGCGGCCGCGAAAAATACCCAGAAAATGCTCATTGACTGCGGGCGGCATCGCGAATTTTATTTCCGATGCATCCCATAGCAGAGTATCGCGATCGCGCGGGCACAGGATGCTGCCATCGCGAGTAAGCAGCAACACCGCCGCTTCGCTATCAAATCCTTCGTTGGTGTTACAGGGATAAAATTCAAGACCAGGCAATATCACTATCAGGCTCCCAGAGTGTTAAGGCATTCGTCGGCTAGATCGAGGGGTTTCTCGTCAACCGCACCCCCGAATCGGCAGTTATCGAGAAAATATTCCAGACTGATGATGGTATCTGCAAACACTTCCAACGCGGCATCCCGCGAGACATCAGCACGGTGACCAAACAATTGCCCATCGACAAAATCTTTGCACCGCCAGGCGATATCCACCATCCGGCTCTGTCCGAGCAATATGGCACTGCCGCGAATCGCTTCAAAAATTTCCCGCAATCGCTCCGCCGATTCTTCTCCGGCAAGTCCCGCTGACACCTCGTCGATAATATCCTTGGCGCTATTAAGATGGATACCCATCTCGGTCAGAACGCTGTGCTCGGCAGTCTTTAGCAAGCTGGAATGCAACACTTGCTGCGCTGAGCGACTGTTCCATCTGGCGATATCATCCTCGGAAGGCGTGCATCCCCAGTATTCAGCCACCAGGCTGTCCAGGTAAACAACGGCGTCCGCAAAACTCTGCACTAACACCTCATCACTTTGCTCCGACGCAGTGCCAGCACTGTCCAGCAAAACGACCTGCTGTTTTTCCAGGCTCTCACCTATTTGCACCAACCCCAAGGCGTTACACAGCTGCGCAATAGCGGCTATCTTATCACCCATAGGTAACAACGCCTCGCGCGCCACGACGCCTTCACTTTGCTGTAGCAAATCCATTTGCGAATGTAATTCGGCAACTGCGTCTACCAGTAATGCAAAGTTGGCCGAGAGGCTATCCCGCTCCTCGCGCACCAGCTGTTTGCGTACTTCCGCAGTTTCCTGGTCTGTAATACTCAGTTTCGGAAGCGCTAATTTCTGACGCTGCTCAATTTCTTCCTCGCCCGCCGCTGGAGTCAACGCAAGTAACGCGAGAAACGCACGCCACAACCCTTGTGGATAAGGACTTTTGGCAGGCTGTTCGGTTGCGGTACTTAAGACCTTGAGCTGTCGCTCAACGGCTGCCAGCAGACGCAGTCGATCGGAGCGCAAACTTAAGCGCTTACTGGCCAGGGCGCGCATAACCAGTTCAAATAGCCGCCAGTAATTGCGCTCGTCGGTTAGCACCACCGTGCGGCGGACACGGCCAGCAACACGGATCAGCATTTCGAAAGCGTGGTCGCGATTGGTATTGCGAATAATGTTTAATAGCCCCAACTGGTACATGTGGCGTAGTCGCTTGAGCTCCGCGCGTTGATCATCTATCAATCGTCCAGGGTGCTGTAATCCGGCACCGACCGGCCAATTTTCGTTCCCCAATACCTGATATTCATAGACCGGCGGTTTTCCCTGTAGCTGCCGGAACACACCTATTTCTGGTAGCAGTAGACAAGGGTTATCGCGTTTGTTCTGGATAATGTACTCGAGATAAAGCTGCACCAGTTGCAATGCACTTTGTAACGCAGGGACAAATTTTTGGCACTCCAGTTGTTTCTCGGTAACAGCCCTTATACAGGCCAACATTTCATCGGCGAGCAACGTCACGCCCGCCAATTCTGCCATGGTGGCGACACCACTAACTTGTTTGAGTTGTTCTGCGAACGGAGCAAACTGTTCGCCTCCCATGGACTCGTCCGGCGCAGGCTCGACACTCATTCCGTTGGCTAATTCTGCCAATTCGTCGACCGAACGCCTGAATTCGGTTTGCAGTAGCGCAATCGTGGCAGCTTGAAACAAAGGCATCGGCCAGTTGAATCCTTATGTTAATATTTCCCCATCCTGGGTTCGCAATCACACCGTGTTCGCTATAATGCGCCAGCAGGTGGGAATCTGTATGCGGTGATAATACTTCCGGCCCTCCCCCGGCGCAAACGCTATAAGGAACGTCCGCTTATGCCACAGCAGTTATTCAAAGCCCTGGGCCGTAATTTTCTTGGCCATTCGCCACTTTGGTACAAAAACACCATTCTGGCCTTTCTATTACTAAATCCCTTAGTGGTGCTGCTTCTCGACCCCTTCATCGCGGGATGGCTACTGACGGGTCAGTTCATATTCACCCTGGCTATGGCTCTCAAGTGCTACCCGCTGCAACCTGGCGGTCTGCTGGCTCTGGAGGCCGTATTACTCGGCCTCACCGACCCCAGCACCGTATACCGGGAAACGATCGGCAACTTCGAAGTGATCTTACTGCTGATGTTTATGGTGGCTGGCATCTATTTCATGCGCGAATTACTGTTGTTCACGTTCACCCGTATTTTGGTTGGGGTGCGCTCCAAAACTGTGCTGTCACTGTTGTTTTGCGGATCCGCGGCCTTTTTATCCGCCTTTCTGGACGCACTCACCGTAACAGCCGTACTTATCACCATTGGATTTGGATTTTACGGCGTCTACCACAAAGTGGCTTCCGGCAAGGCCATACTGCACCCGGATCACGATGTGGGCGACGACGCGCAGATTCACGAGTACCGCCGACAGGATCTCGATCAATTTCGTAGTTTTCTGCGCAGCCTGGTGATGCACGGCGCGGTAGGTACAGCTCTCGGCGGCGTCACCACGCTGGTAGGCGAACCACAGAACCTGCTGATCGCCGAAAAGGCCGGTTGGAATTTTATCGAATTTTTTCTGGTTATGGCGCCGGTCACCATGCCGGTGCTCGTTACCGGCTTGCTGGTGTGCGCCCTGTTAGAAAAAACCGGCTGGTTCGGCTACGGCGCCACGATTCCCGAAGAAGTGCGTGCGGTACTGGTCGATTACAGTGCCGAAGAAGCCGCCAAGCGCTCGCACGGCGATATTGCCCGGCTCTGGATACAGGCCGTGGTGGCGATAATTTTGATTCTGGGTCTGGCTTTCCACGTCGCAGCCGTCGGTCTGGTGGGCCTGATGGTGATCGTGCTGCTCACCGCTTTTAATGGCATCGTTGAAGAACACCGGATTGGACACGCCTTTGAGGAAGCGCTGCCATTCACCGCACTGCTGGTAGTATTTTTTGTGATTGTGGCCGTAATTCACGATCAGCATTTGTTCAGCCCCGTGATCAATGCCGTACTTGCTATGGATCAGGGCGTTCAGCCCGCGATGTTTTTTATCGCCAATGGGGTTCTCTCCATGATCAGCGATAACGTGTTTGTTGCCACCGTCTATATCAACGAGGTGAAAACCATTTTCGACTCAGGCGCTATTTCCCGGGAACATTTTGACAAACTGGTGGTGGCGATCAATACCGGCACCAACCTGCCCAGCGTGGCAACGCCCAACGGCCAGGCCGCGTTTTTGTTTCTCCTGACCTCAACCCTGGCACCATTGATTCGCCTGTCCTACGGCCGCATGGTGATTATGGCTTTACCGTACACGCTGGCACTGGGTGGCATGGGACTGCTTATGGTGTCGCTGCTCTAGTGAGCTGGCGGGGTGCCGCCATACAGGCACCTTTCAATCATTGCGCGGCCAACGACAGTTTCCAGCGCTGGCCCGATCGATAGCGGCCAGGCGGGATTGGTGAGCTTGCCGCTCCAGTTCGGTGGCGAGTAATACTCTGGGGCGGGGACCGCCCGTCGGTAACAATCGCACACCACCTCCCTCCGCCAGTTGTCCTGCGGCGGGCTCGTCACCCAGGGTCAAAGATCCCTGCCCGCCAGTCATAGCCAGATAGACGTCGGCGAGAATTTCCGCATCCAGCAATGCCCCGTGTAGTTCCCGCTGGGAGTTGTTAACTCCGTAGCGCTTGCACAGCGCGTTCAGGTTGTTTTTTTGCCCAGGGTGCAACTGGCGCGCCATCAACAGGGTGTCAATGACCGAACAACGTTCCTCCAGCTGCGGATAATCAACCGCGAGCTTCTTAAATTCGTTATTTATAAAACCCAGATCAAACGGCGCGTTGTGGATAACCAACTCGGCGTCATCGATAAATGCCAGGAAATCGGTGACTATGTGTTCAAACAACGGCTTGTCCGCCAGATCGTCGTTACTGATACCGTGTACCGCCAACGCCCCTTCGTCGATCTCCCGCTCGGGATTTACGTAGCAGTGAAAATGCTTTCCAGTGATGCGCCTATTGATAAGCTCGACACAACCAATTTCAATAATCCGATGGTCCTGACTGACTTCCAGCCCAGTGGTTTCCGTATCCAAAACAATCTGTCTCATGCCGTTAATTCCTCAATGCCACGATTGGCCAGCGCGTCTGCTATTTCATTCTCCCGGTGCCCTGAATGCCCTTTGATCCAGTGCCAACGCACCTCGTGACGCGCCGCCTCCACGTCGAGACGTTGCCATAGATCAATATTTTTAACCGGCTTCTTTGCGGCCGTCTTCCAACCCCGCGCCTTCCAGCCCTGAATCCAGGTGGTGATACCGAGGCGCACATATTGGGAATCCGTAGTCAATTCCACTCGACAACTGTTTTTGAGTGCGCCCAGCGCCTCAATTGCCGCCATCAGCTCCATACGGTTGTTAGTCGTGTCCCGCTCGCCGCCATGCAGGGTTTTCTCCACATCCCCGCAGCGCATCAACACACCCCAGCCCCCCGGTCCAGGATTGCCGCGACAGGCCCCATCGGTGAATACTTCAACTAATTGCATCGTGACTCTCTGTTCAATGTATGTGTGGTTCAGTGGCTACGCTGTTCGGTATGCGGTTGCTTTTCGGGCAGGCGCAGTTGCAGGTTAAACCGGGGTACCGGAATACGTGGCCACTGCAGACTACCCACTCCGGTCATACCAGGCACCTGCTTACGCGCAACCACCACATAAAATGCACCCCCAGGCAGGCGCCAACGAGCCGCCAGGTCACCTAGCCAGATCAATCGGCCAAGGCGACGCAATATTCCCGGATTCTGCACGGGCAACTGGCGACACCCGCGAAATACTGTTACGGGCTGAAACCCAAGCAACCTGAGCCAGTCCAGTAATCGTCCTGCACGCAAGCTGTTGCGTCGCCACACCGGATGCTCCGACCACAGCGCCGCGGGCCACTTGGCAAAACCAAACAGGCTGTAGGGATTAAACCCCACCAACACAATATAGCCCCCAGCGACAACCACTCGCGCCGCCTCGTTAAGAACGCTGTGTGGATCGGGAGAAAAATCCAGTGCATGGTGTAAAACTGCCACATCTATGGTGTTGGACGGCAATGGCAAGGCGGTCAATTCACAGATCCCGGAAGGCTGTACACCCCCCGCCCCGCAAGCGGCGGTAAGGGTAAAGCAATGGGCTTGCTGACAGTTATGTAACAGCGAGTGTGCGGCACTGACCCCTAACTGGGCAGCACGATAGCCTCCGAGACCACTTAGCAGGGTCGCGCTGCAATTGTGTTGCTCCTGTAGTACGGATCGACCAAAGGGAGTCTCAAACCAGCTCGACAACAATTCCTGCCGCTGGGCCAGAGCACCCACCTCAAATCGTTTCGCTACCCACGCGCGAATTCTGGACGGACGTAAACTAACCAATAACACCTCACTCCGAAAATATTTTAAGGGGAATGTCCTATTATGAAAAAAAAGGCGCTGAATAACACTAACAAGCTGGCAGTTTGCCCTAAGTTGGTGGTTTACACAGCACGCTGCAAGGTGACGACTCAGCCAAGTAGCGCCTCTGGGCCATCAGCCAAACGGCGGGTTTAGCAGATACCTCATTCTGCCCAGGCACCGGAACGGGTCTACCGAGTCGCTTCACTACAAATAGGAATGGACTGTCATTTTGGCCCAATATCGTATCCGCCAATTGCCTCTGCGACCCGCGACGGATAGAATGCCAGTCAATAAAACCTTCTCGATCACAGGCCCGCCGTAATTCATGTCCATTAAATTTCCACTTGCGGCGGCTATGCTGCTGCTCACCGTGGGCTGTGCTCAGCACGATACCGCGCCATCATATCCAGCCTCACCTACTGCAGATGCCAATCACCGCACCCACAGCACCCGGCGACCGTTCTGGTCGGATAAGCGCAGTACCGATGAACGCAAAACTTCTGTTCGCAGCGCTATGCCGAGCACTGATGTGTGGCATCGCATCAACAATGCCGGAGAATTGAATGCGCGCTACGACAATCCACGGATCGACCGCTATCGCGAATGGTATCGCGACAACCAGGCGTATTTTGACCGGGTAATGCAGTGGTCTCCACTTTATCTGCACTATGTGGTGAGTGAGCTGACAAATAGTGGCTTACCGCTTGAACTCGCACTCCTGCCGTTTATTGAAAGCGCCTACAACCCATTTGCAGTCTCTCCGAGCAATGCTTCCGGCCTGTGGCAATTTATTCCGCAAACGGCAGACATAATGGGTCTGACGACGTCGCAGTGGTATGACGGCCGCAAAGATATCCTCGATTCCACCCAGGCGGCACTGCGTTACCTCGCGTACTTGCACGGACGTTTCAACGAAGACTGGTTGCTGGCTCTGGCGGCTTACAATGGTGGAGAAGGCGTTGTCCGTCGCGCCATGCAAGCCAATAGCCTCGCAGGTAAACCGACTGACTTCTGGTCATTGTCATTGTCCGATGAAACCCGTGCCTATGTGCCACAGTTTCTGGCATTAGCTGAAGTCATGCGCGATCCCGTAAAGTATGGGATCGCCTTGCCATCGGTAGCAGATCAGGCCTATTTCACGACCATTGACATTCCCACGCCCACCAACTTGGGTTACTTGGCCGAAATTTCAGGCATTGATGCGAATACCATGCTGTATCTCAACCCAGGCTACCGGAAACAGGTTACTCCTCCAAACGGTTCCCATCGCGTCCTGATACCCAGCGATGCAGCATCAGTTTTTCAGGCGCACCTGGACCGTCTGGATCGCAATTTACAAGCACAGACCGGTAGCGCAACGCAGTGGTCGAGCACAGATTCCCAGACACATGGGCAGACAGCCACACTGGACGCCAAGGCGCGCAATGTAACTCAGACGACCGATTATGTAGTCAAAGAAGGGGACAATCTATGGGGTATCGGGCGGCGTTTCAAAGTCGATCCGAACCTGTTGGCCCGTAACAACAAACTGAACCCAACGGCGATTTTACAACCGGGGCAGGTACTGGTTATTGCCCAGCGCGGCAACCAACCGCAAACCGTTCGCCAGGTGAACTACGAAGTGCAACCGGGTGATTCTCTATTCAACATATCGCGAACCTATCAGATCGCGATCCGCGATATCCTGCAGTGGAACGACCTGCACACCCACAACCTGCTAGTGCCAGGCCAACAGCTAAAATTGTTTTTAAGGCTTTAATTCTGGGCGCTCAAGACTAATCCTGTCGTTCTATATCGAAGTCTTCCAGCAACGCTGTCTCGTACCCCTGATATTCCCGCGCAGCAGACGAACTCGCCCAGGAAGACTGCAGATTAGCGCGCTGTGCGGTCGCGAGGGAGGCCAATTCACCTGGCTTGATCTGGGTTACTGCTGCGACGACGTAATCCCCGGAAGTAACGGGAAAAACTTCAATCGCCGGCAGGCTCGCCCCCGCCGGCACTGCAAACACACGGTTAATCACTTCCGGGTTGGCGCCACCGAAACGCGGCGTATCGAGGCTTACCTGCCACTCGAGCTGCGCCTCTTGCGCCACTTCCTCAATGCTTTTTCCAGAGCGTACCTGCTGCGCCAGTGCATCTGCCTGCGTGGCTAACAACGCCTGCCCGCGCGTCTTTTTCAGCGTTTCGACAATACGTTCACGTACCTGTTCCAGAGGCAATATCGCAACCGGCGTGTGTTTGTGCAGTTTGACTACCACCACATGGCCGTCACCCAGTTCGAGCGCCTCGCTGGTGTAACGATGTTGCAGCACGGCGTCGCTAAAAGCTGCCCGCACTACGTCCGGGTAGGCTGCGATTCCTTGTCCGCCATTGCGGGTGAACGGTTGCGAGGTTTTCACTGTTGAGCCCAGCCCTTCCTCGACATCCTGTAAACGTTCGACGTTATAGGTTCGATCCTTGAGCACTTCCAGTTTCGCGGGAAACAGTTCAGTGGCCAGGCGCATTCTGACTTCCCGCTCAAGACGTTCCTTTTGCTCCTCAAACACTGCTGGCTTACCCGCTTCCTGCGCCAGTAATTTCACAAGATGAAAACCGCTATCCGTTTCAACTGGAGCAGATACAGCGCCGACCTGCAACTGTTTCACCGCTGCTTCAAATGCATCGGGAAAAGTTCCGGGGCTCACAAATCCGAGATCACCGCCTTGCTCTGAACTACCCAAGTCGACACTGTAACGACGTGCCAACTCGGCAAAATCTGCGTCCGCGGCGAGCTGCGCCTGGATGTCAGAGAGTACTTTCTGGTGACTGCCATCAGACTTTTTTTCGATCAAAATATGTGCAACGTGCAGTCGGTTGGCCACCTCCGTGGCGGCCATTTCCGCGGTAAATTGCTCCCGTAGCATCGACTCGTCCACGCTGACTTCGCCAACCAAGTCCTCAATACGCAGCTCGATATAATCCACCTGCACGGTTTCTTCGGTCTGGAATGCGGCCTGGTTTTCGGCATAGTAGGTTTCAATCTGCGTTGGCGACACCTCAACCGCATCCAGTATCGCCGCCAACGGCACCGTCAGGTAATAGAAGTTTCTTTTTTGCTCTATGGCTGCCGTCAGCGCCTCCAATTCAGGCGTGGTAGTAAATCCGGTGGCGGCCACGCCATTTGCAAACTGGTTGATTAACAGCTGCTCTTGCAGAAATGCCCGATAGGAGGCCGCTGTAAAACCCATTTGGCGAATACCAAACTCGAACCGATCGCGATCGAAGCGACCGTCATTTTGAAACGCGGGTGCCGACTTTAACAGCTCCGCAATAGTTGTACTGGCGATGCCCATACCTTTGGCCCTGGCCGTCTGCGCCAATGCTTTTTCCCGAATAAGACGCTCGACCACCGGCCCGCGTAGCCGTTCGCCATCGAGCACAGCCGGGTCTATATCCTTCAGCTGCTCCAAAATGCGCGATTTCTGCATCTCCACAGCCCGATCGATTTCGTATTTGGTTATGGCTTCCCCATCCACACTCACCTCGGTTTCCACCGCGCTGCCGCTAAAAAACATCGTTTCGACGCCAACAAAGGCGAACGGGATAATAATGAGACCAACAATGAAAATTGTTACGCCTCGCATGTTCTCGCGAATATCCTGCAGCATGACCTTTTCCTGGAAAATTACCTCGAAAAAACGCAAAAAGGCGCAGCATTTTGCGCCTTTTGAAGCCCATTATTTAACAATGATCGTCAACCCATCCAAACTCTGCAATGGTGTACTAATTAGCTATTAACTGCGTCCTTGAGTGCCTTGCCAGCCTTAAAGCCCGGTACATTAGCAGCAGATATTTGAATTTCCGCACCAGTTTGCGGATTGCGCCCCTTGCGCGCCGGACGGTGTTTAACAGCAAACGTACCGAAGCCAACCAGCGTTACTGGATCACCCTTCTTGAGCGCCCCAATCACTGAGTCTATGGCCGCTTCAAGTGCACGCCCGGCAGATGATTTTGAAATGTCGGAAGCATCGGCGATGGCATCAATCAATTCAGATTTATTCACTTTTTTCCCCTTCGTTATGATTCATTACAATAAGTAACTGCTTTAAAACTTAAATTACGCTGCTATCGCCAAGGCCATTACAGCTCCCCTGCCGTGCCGCCACTTTATACCAACTCGACCGCAAAGCGGTCAAGCAAGTTCGACCAGTTTCGTTAATGAGTGCCTATTCTTGCCGTCGCGTTGCCGTCGGTCGTATTCTCACCCACCGAATCCAGCGCACTCTTTTCGTATTCTTCATCGGTCATTGGCCTGGGCATATGTTGCAGCGCAATTTCGAGGACCTGATCGACCCATTCGACCGGCCGAATATCCAAATCCGCTTTGATATTGTCCGGTATCTCTTTGAGATCTGGGGCGTTCTCATGTGGGATGATCACCGTTTCAATTCCGCCTCGGTGCGCGGCAAGCAGCTTTTCCTTAAGTCCACCAATTTTCAACACCTGACCACGCAGGGTAATTTCACCGGTCATAGCCACATTTGCTTTCACTGGAATCCCCGTGAGCACCGACACAAAAGCCGTACACATGCCGATGCCAGCACTCGGGCCATCCTTTTTAATCGCGCCTTCCGGCACATGGATGTGTAAATCGTTTTTCTCGTGAAAATTTCGAGCAATGCCAAGACGTTGCGCGCGACTGCGGACTACGGTTAACGCGGCGTCAATAGACTCCTGCATAACCGCCTCGAGAAGCCCGGTTTTTTTCAGGATGCCTTTACCAGGTACGGCCGACGCTTCAATGGTGAGTAACTCACCGCCCACCGACGTCCAGGCCAGCCCGGTCACCTGACCCATTTGATCCTTTTTACCGGCGCGACCAAAGTCAAACTTGCGCACCCCGAGCAGATCTTCCAGCTCGGCCGGCGTCACGTGCATAACCTTCTGATGATTGTCCTTGACGTGGCGAGTCACGACCTTACGACATATTTTGGCGATATCTCGCTCCAGTCCGCGCACACCGGCCTCGCGGGTATAGTAACGCACGATATCGCGAATCGCCGTGTCGTCCAGTAACAGTTCCTTGTCTTTCAGGCCGTTGGCTTTACGTTGTTTAGGCAGCAAATACTTGCTGGCGATATTAATTTTTTCATCTTCGGTGTAACCCGGTATACGAATAACTTCCATTCGATCCAGTAGTGGGCCGGGAATATTCAGGGAATTTGACGTGCAGATAAACATCACTTCCGAAAGATCGTAATCAACTTCGAGGTAGTGATCGTTGAACGAGTTGTTTTGCTCCGGGTCGAGTACCTCCAGTAAAGCAGACGCCGGATCCCCGCGATGATCCATACCCATCTTGTCAACTTCATCAAACAAAAATAGCGGGTTTTTGACCCCCGCTTTGGAAATTTTTTGCACCAGCTTGCCTGGCAACGAGCCGATATACGTGCGGCGATGTCCCCGAATTTCGGCCTCGTCGCGAACGCCGCCCAGGGACATACGCACAAATTTGCGGCCCGTAGCCCGCGCAATAGATTCCCCAAGGGATGTTTTACCAACCCCCGGCGGCCCAACCAGACACAGCACCGGTCCTTTTAACTTTTTGACGCGCTGTTGCACCGCCAGGAACTCCAGAATGCGCTCCTTAACTTCATCCAGCCCATAATGGTCTTCGTTAAGTGTCGCCTCCGCACGCAACAGATCGTGGCGCACCTTGGAGCGTTTTTTCCAGGGTACGCTGACCATCCAGTCAATATAACTGCGCACCACCGACGCCTCCGCCGACATCGGCGACATCATTTTGAGTTTATTGAGCTCGGCGCGTGTCTTTTCCAACGCCGCTTTGGGCATGCCAGCATCGCGCACCTTCGCTTCGAGCTGTTCTATTTCGTTGGGTACTTCGTCAATCTCTCCCAGCTCCTTCTGGATCGCTTTCATTTGCTCGTTGAGGTAATACTCGCGTTGGCTTTTCTCCATTTGTTTTTTTACGCGACCACGAATTTTCTGCTCGACCTGGAACACATCCAGCTCCGCTTCCATCATGGCCAGCAAATGTTCGATGCGAGCGGCCTCGTCGGCAATTTCGAGAATTTCCTGTTTTTGCTCCAGCGTCAACGCCATATGAGCGGCAATGGTGTCCGCGAGGCGACCCGGCTCATCGACGCCGCCAACCGTCGTTACAACTTCCGAGGGAATTTTCTTACTGAGGTTAACGTACTGCTCAAACTGATTATTGAGGGTACGCATCAACGCGTCTGTTTCCGTGTCACCAATCTCTTCACTATCAATCTGTGCAAAATCCGCGACAAAATAATCCGCAAGTTCCTTAACATTACTGAGTTCGACCCGGGCGACGCCCTCCACCAGCACCTTGACCGTACCATCAGGTAATTTCAGCATTTGCAACACGGTCGCGAGCGTGCCAATACGGTACACATCCTCCGTGCCCGGGTTGTCCTGGGCAGCGTCCTTCTGCGCAACCAACAAGATCTGCTTTTGTTGAGCCATTGCCTCATTGAGCGCAAGAATGGATTTATCGCGACCCACAAATAGCGGAATGACCATGTGCGGATACACCACCACATCCCGCAGGGGTAGCAGGGGCAGTTGGAATTTCTCGCCAGGTTTATCGTCGTCCTTAGCCATGCTCACCTCAATTCGGACTGGAGTCCGAGCGCCGGGTTGGTTATCCGTTTATAGTGGGGTTACACAGCCCAAAAACAAGGGCATACATGAACAAAGGGGCCTTGCGGCCCCTTTTTTACTTACTTTCTTCCCTCATTACTTTGGCTTTCTCGGTATTTTCGTACACCAGTAATGGTTCAGATTCGCCGTTGATTACCGAGGCGTCGATAACCACTTTACACAGATCGTGCTTGGATGGTGTCTCGTACATGGTGTCGAGCAACACATTTTCAATAATAGAGCGCAGCCCGCGCGCGCCGATCTTTCTTTTAATCGCTTTACCCGCTATGGCCTCCAGCGCGTCGCGCCGAATATCCAGCTCTACGCCCTCCATTTCAAATAACGCGCCATACTGCTTGAGCAAAGAGTTCTTGGGCTCGATTAATATGTTAATCAGTGCTTCTTCATCCAGCTCCTCTAGCGTCGCGATAACCGGTAGACGGCCGATAAATTCCGGAATCAAACCGTAACGAATCAGGTCCTCTGGCTCCAGTTCGGCGAGGGTTTCGCCAATATTGCGCTCGTTCGCCTTACTTTTAACACTCGCACTGAAGCCGATACCGCCTTTTTCAGAGCGCTCCTGAATAACCTTTTCCAGCCCAGCGAACGCGCCGCCACAGATAAATAGAATGTTGGCGGTGTTGACTTGCAAAAATTCCTGCTGCGGATGCTTGCGGCCGCCCTGCGGGGGTACCGACGCCACAGTGCCCTCAATCAGTTTTAACAGGGCCTGCTGCACACCTTCACCAGATACGTCCCGAGTAATGGAAGGGTTATCTGACTTACGGGAAATTTTGTCGATTTCATCGATATACACAATCCCGCGCTGCGCCTTTTCCACATCGTAGTCGCATTTCTGCAGGAGCTTCTGAATAATGTTCTCGACGTCTTCACCCACATAACCTGCTTCGGTCAACGTAGTGGCATCGGCAATGGTAAAGGGTACGTTCAGTAAACGCGCGAGTGTCTCCGCCAGCAGAGTTTTACCGCTGCCGGTGGGGCCGACCATCAGAATGTTACTTTTACCCAGCTCCACGTCGCCGCGCGCGGCTTTGTCGCCCAACTGTAGACGTTTGTAATGGTTGTACACCGCAACAGCCAATACTTTTTTGGCACGCTGCTGACCGATCACGTATTGATCGAGAATCCCTTTGATTTCTTCTGGACTGGGTAATTTGTCCTTGCTCCCCTGGGTCTGCGCGTCCTGAATTTCCTCGGTAATAATATCGTTGCACAGGTCGACGCATTCATCGCAGATGAACACCGAGGGGCCAGCGATAAGCTTACGCACTTCATGCTGGCTTTTGCCGCAGAAGGAGCAATAAAGGAGTTTGCTGTTATCCCCGTTATTACGCTGTTCTGTCACGAGCTTCTCCCAAATGGGTCTTGCATAAAATATATTAAAATCAATAGATTACGTAAAGTATGTAATGTTAACCTCTAAAAGACTAACTGCTCTAATCCCGTTTGTCCAGCACTTCGTCTACTAGCCCGTAGGCCTTTGATTGCTCGGCATCGAGGAAGTTGTCACGCTCGGTATCAGTGCTGATCCGCTCCACCGTCTGCCCGGTATGTTTGGCCATCAACTCATTGAGCCGTTCCCTGATTTTCAGAATTTCCTGAGCATGAATAAAAATATCGCTGGCCTGACCCTGCGCGCCACCGCTGGGCTGGTGAATCATGCACCGCGAGTTGGGCAACGTGAAGCGCTTGCCGGCGGCGCCGGCGGAGAGCAAAAAAGCGCCCATGCTGGCGGCCTGCCCGATACACATGGTGCTTACGTCCGGTTTAATAAATTGCATGGTGTCGTAAATCGACAGGCCAGCCGTGACTGATCCGCCGGGGGAATTAATATACAAATGGATATCCTTGTCCGGATTCTCAGATTCGAGGAATAACATCTGGGCAACAATCAGATTCGCGGTGTAGTCCTCCACCGGCCCCACCAGAAACACGACCCTTTCTTTTAACAGCCGCGAGTAGATATCGTAGGAACGCTCTCCCCGTGCGGTCTGCTCAACAACGATGGGGACGAGGCCACCTGCTGCACGGGTTTCGAAGGTGGACTTGTATTGATCCTGGCTCATAATGACTCTCTAGCGGGTCTGAACTACGGAAGACAAAGGTATGCCCGCATTGTAGTCAGGTGGCTGGATAAGGCAAGCGAGCATCAGCTAGCTTGCCACGACTTTCCCTGTATCGGTTTAATTATTCGATTTCTGAAGGTGCGTTGGGTGCAGGTTGCGGATCCGGCTTTATGGCGTCTTCGTAACTCACCTCTTCCTCGCTCACCTGAGCAGCGGCGAGTACGTGCTCCACCACCTGATCCTCTAGTACCGAGGACTGGATGCCGCCGAGCAATTGCTCATTGGCGTAGTAATACTTTATCACTTCCTGTGGTTGCTCATAGGTAGCCGCAAGTTGTTCTATCTGTTCGCGCACCTTGTCTTCCGCAACCTTCAGGTTGGCGCTGCTGACAATCTGCGCGATCACCAGGCCGAGCGTGACCCTGCGCTGCGCCTGCGGCATAAACAGATCAGCGGGCAACATATTCTCGTCGATACCACGACCGCCGCCGCCGAACTGCGACATCATCTGTTGCCGTAGAGCCACCACTTCTCCATCCAGTAACGCTTTGGGTAAATCAATCTGGTGTCGGGCCAGCAATTCGTTCATCAGACGGGTTTTTACTTTATTTTTAACCGCGGTTTTCAGCTCGCGCTCCATATTGGCGCGAATTTCTTCTAAAAACTTCTCTTCGCCCCCGCTAGTTATGCCAAAGCGGGCGAAAAATTCGTCGTTCAACTCCGCCAATTGCCGCTCGCGTACCGCATTAACCGTAATCGCAAACTCAACCGCCGCCCCACGTAACTCTTCCGCCTGGTAGTCCTCTGGAAAGCTCAGCTCGGCAACTTTCTGTTCACCTGCCGCCAGACCTGTAATGGCGTCCTCGAAACCGGGAATCATCCTTCCCGAGCCTAGCTCCAGATCCGTGCCCTGGGCAGTGCCGCCGTCGAACGCGACGCCGTCACGGGTACCTGCGTAATCGATATTAACCTGATCACCCGTCTGCGCGGCCCGCGTCACATCGATCCATGTGGCATGCTGCTCGCGCAGATTTTTTACCATGGCGGCGACATCTGCATCGGTAACGGTCGCGACTGGGCGTTTGATGGTTATATCAGCAAAATTTGCTACGGTAACTTCTGGATACACCTCGAACACCGCAACGTATTCCAGATCGCGGCCCGGCTCATCGGTAAGCGGTTCGATAGATGGCCGCCCCGCCGGGCGCAATTCCTGCTGGGTAATGGCTTCGTAAAACGTTTTGTTGACGATTTCGCCGACGACTTCCTGGCGCACCCCCGCCCCGTAGCGCTGACGCACCACCCTGAGCGGTACCTTGCCTTTGCGAAAACCGTCAACGCGCACGGTTTGTACCGCCTTTTGCAATCGAGTGGTCACTTCATTGTCTATTTCGTCGGCGGGGACGCCTATTTTAAGGCGGCGCTCCAGGCCGGACGTCTGTTCAATCGAAACCTGCATGTATTTTCCTCGTTGCGCGGTAATTGGTGCTTGTCAGGCATTGTATTTCGGGGCTGTTAAATTCGCAGTGTGTCGATCAATCCGCAGTACGGCTTTACTGGCGAGCAATCCCAGAGCTTCCCAGTAGAGCGATCCTGCGACGAGTGGTGCGAAAGGAGAGACTCGAACTCTCACGGGTTACCCCACTGGAACCTAAATCCAGCGCGTCTACCAGTTCCGCCACTTTCGCTCGCGTAATGCACCGGGATCTATCCATCCCAGAACCTCGTCATCTGCGGATACTCTCCCCGCCACTTCGAACTTTATCTACCTGACCCGAAAAAGGGGGCAGATTTTGCCACACCTGCCTTGCAGCAGCAATAAAAAGGGGCGCTTTGGCCCCATTCACGCCGCAGATATTGGTGTGGGCATCGAGATCAGGACTACCGCAGATCGTTCGCCACTGTTACGGACAGCCACTGCGCCCCTGCTGGCAGGCATCAGAACAGCCTGCTCCGCCCTCAATTCCACTCCGGCGGCCACCACCGGCCCACTCACCGCCATCAACAGGCTGTAATGTCCAGTTGCAGCCACCAACCATTCACTTCCAGGCGCGAGAGTGATGCGCTCGACGCCAAAATCATCAAATTGAACGACCAGTTCCCGCCGCACCTGCCCGCTCTCTTCCAGTACCAGGAGGTTCTCGGCAGGGGGCGTTTGTATTGTCATAAGCTCAACCGCCTGTTCGGTGTCCCAGTGGGTCTGGGTCAGGACCTTTTGCGCAAACGATAAAATTTTGCGCTCGTACACCGGAGTTTGAAATTCTATTGCACGCACCCCATGTTGCAGGGCGTGAGGGATCAGGCACGGGACTTTTAGCACATCGCCAACACGCAGGGGCTGGAATCCGGCAAATCGATTCATCGCCACTCGCAACGCCTGTTCGGTATGCACCACATCCTCTGGCAACTGCTGCTGCCAATGTTTTAGCGTCTCCGCCGGAACCGGCCCATTGGGATCAAGCCCTTCCGCCAATCGCAAGTCATCAAACACCCGATCGATTTCGCGACGTACCGCTTCATAGCGCTTAACTGCCGCCAGAAAGGCTTTTTTAAACTCCCTGTCAGAGTCGTATTCGGCGTACACAGCGGCGTCGAAACCAAAGCGAATGCCGCCCTCCCCGCCAGGCCAGGCGTCCTCATCCACGGCCGTTACGACGTACACTTCCTGTTTCCTCTCATGTAATTCAAAGTACAAATCGCCGTAAACAGGTTCCGGCAACGGATCTAGAATTTTCAACAAATGCACATCGGTCAATGTATCGCCAAGAACCCGTTGTGGCAGCAGCGACAACAACCAGGGCAAGGGAATGACGTACCTGCCATCCCCGATTAAGGACTGGCCACGCTGTTCTATCCCGGTATACCAGATCTCCTGCCCCCAGGGTTTAGGTATCAATACGGGCGAGAGCGGCAAGGGCGCGGACAGATCAAAAACCGGTACCTGTAGCAGCTGCGCCAAATCTGATAAGACGTCCGTGGCGTTTGTTTGCCCAGCTTTAAGCCAGGTAGATGCGCGCTCGACCTGATCGGTGATCAAAATACGTATGCGAGGTTTGCCATCTGGAGAGTTCAGGCTCACCGCGACCAGCAGCTCAATCTCGGGTTCCTCTGGAAGGTAATACTGATGAAATTTATAACCAAGCGCCGCCACCGCACCGTTAGCCGCCGTATTACTGGACTGTTGAATAAATTCATCCAACGCCGCTTCTGGATTTTCTGACGTTTGCAGCCACCGCACTTTAGCCTACCCCGTTCGTTGAAGCCGCTAGTCTAGCAAAATCCGGGTAATTCAACGGCTTTCCCAAACACGCGCTAAAATAATGGTTGACGACCGGACCCTAATCTATCTCTAATAGCACTCCCGAAAATAATGCGTGGAGCCCCACAATGAATCTGTTAAAACCTATTGCCTTTTCTATTCTTTCCCTGTCTCTCGCCCTTAGCCTCACCGCCTGCGGGCAAAAAAGCGCGGACGATGGTGCCGCGACTGAAGCCGCCCAGGAAGCAAGCGACGCGGGCAGCTCTATGCTGGATTCCGCTGCAGAAGCTGCCTCTGACGCTGCAGCCGCTACCGGCGATGCCATGGATAGCACCAGCGAAGCCATTTCCGATGTTGTTGACGAAGCGGCCACCGCGACCTCAGGCGCCATGGACAGTGCCAGTGAAATGGCTGCGGATGCAGCGGAAGACGCTGGCGCTGCGATAGACGCCGTTACCGCGCCTCCAGCACCCAGTGCCGAAGATACGGCGACCGACAGCGCACAGTAATTCTAACTGCTGTGCTATAAACGCCCGAAGCACAAAAGAAGCTCAAAAAAGGCCGATGTTTATCGGCCTTTTTTGTTGCTGATCAAGAAACTCGCTTCACTAAAATATCATTGAAAATTAACAGGATACCGTGGCGGCAGTGTACATCAAGCGCTTTGGCGAACTGTGGGCAATGTCGACCGCCAGCCTTAATTTAAACGCTCCACCACCGTCGTTATACCCTGACCCAGTCCGATACACATGGTGGCAACGCCGAAGGTACCATCGTTCTGGGCCATCACATTTAACAACGACCCGGTGATGCGCGCCCCCGAACAGCCAAACGGGTGGCCCAGGGCTATTGCCCCGCCATTTAAATTGACCTTAGCCTCCATCGCGTCCAGCAAATCCAGATCCTTGAGGACCGGCAGAGCCTGGGCGGCGAACGCTTCGTTCAATTCAACATAATCGATATCATCTATTCGCATCCCCACTTTTTTAAGCGCCGCCTTGGTGGAAGGGACCGGTCCGTAGCCCATAATAGATGGATCCACACCCGCCACAGCCATCGACAAAATTCGCGCTCTGGGCTGTAAACCCAGGGAAATGGCTTGCTGGTGGGACATCACCAGCAGCGCCGATGCGCCGTCCGATATCTGCGACGACTGCCCGGCCGTTACCGTACCGTGAACCGGGTCAAATGCCGGTCGCAAGCTCGCCAACCCCTCCATGGAAGTGTCCGCGCGAATAGTTTCATCTTTGTCCATGCGAAACAGCCCGCCGTTAGCATCGTGAGCCGCCAACGGCACTATTTCGTCAGTGAAGCGTCCTTCGGCAGTGGCCTCTGCTGCCAACCGGTGGGAGCGTACCGCAAACGCATCCTGCTGCTCGCGGGTAATCCCGTGCAGGCGCGCCAGGTATTCCGCCGTAAGCCCCATGGAACCGGCCGCTCTGGCTACACTCAAGTTCATGCCCGGATTAGGGTTTTGGTCGTGGTCCATGGGAATATGGCCGAGATGCTCCACCCCACCCACCAGGTACACATCACCCTGGCCAGCCAGAATATTCGCCGCAGCAATATGAAGTGCAGACATGGACGAACCACATAACCGATTCACTGTCATGCCGGTCACCGTATGCGGCAATCGGGTCAGCAAGGTGATCATGCGCCCAATGTTGAACGCCTGCTCGCGGGTCTGCATCACGCAACCCCAGATCACATCGTCCACAGTTTTTGGATCGAGCTGCGGGTTGCGCTCCAGCAGCGCTTCGATCAATGCGGCAGACATATCGTCCGCCCGCGTATAGCGTAGCGACCCACCTTTGGAACGCCCCATGGGTGTACGCACAAAATCAACAATCACTGGATCGCGCGGGTTAATACTCACTGTGACTCTCCTCTATCGCAAGCGTTGCGCACGGATGCCTCGTGTCGGCGAGGCTCGTTAGCACGCAATCTTTACTGCGAACAAATTTGATTGCATTTAAACTTTGATTGCATTTAAACGTAGTAGCGTTGATTGTCGGCGGCCATCCGACGCATCGCATCGGTAGGTTGATACGCCTTGCCCAGCGCCTGATATTTATCTGCCATGGTGCAAAAAGCGTCCAGTCCGCTCTCGTCCAGCCAGCGAAACACGCCGCCCCGAAAAGGCGGAAAGCCGATGCCGTTGATCAACCCCATGTCCGCTTCCGCGGCGGAGGCGACCACGCCTTCTTCCAGACACCGCGCCAGTTCGATGCACATGGGAATCATCATGCGCGCCACGATATCGTCGGCGTCAAACTCCTGCGTCGGCGCCACCTGCTCGGCGAACAGGCTCAGCACCTCGTCCCGAAAAACTTTTCTTGGTTTACCTTTCTTATCGGCTTCGTAACTATAAAATCCGGAGCCGCTTTTCTGGCCGAGGCGCCCTGCATCGAACAGCAATTTTGTCACAGACACATAATCCGGCCGCATGCGGTCGGGAAAGCCTTCCGCCATAACTGCGGCACCATGCACTCCCGTATCGATACCCACCACATCTAACAGATAAGCCGGACCCATGGGCCAGCCCCAGCCCTCCATAACTTTGTCCACCTGGCGAAAATCGGCGCCGTCGCGCAGTAATAAATCAAAGCCGCTGAAATACGGGAACAGCACCCGATTCACCAAAAATCCCGGACAGTCGTTCACTACCAACGGTTTTTTACCCAGTGCCAGCGCATAACTCACCACCGCAGCAATGGTAGCGTCCGAGGTTTTCTCGCCACGAATGACTTCCACCAGGGGCATGGCGTGTACCGGGTTAAAAAAATGCATCCCGCAAAAATTTTGCGGTCGCACCAGTTTTTTTGCCAACCGAGATATAGAAATTGTCGACGTGTTGGACACCAGGATCGCTGAGTCCGGAAGCAGCGCCTCCACCTCGGCCAGTACTTTTTCCTTGACCGCAGGATTTTCCACAACGGCCTCGACAACCACGTCCGCCTGATCAATGCCGTCATAACTCAGGGTGGCATCAATTCGCCCCAGCACTTCGCCAGCCGCCAGCGGCGTACTCCGCCCCCGCTCAACCTGTTTGGCCAACAGCTTGTTGGCTTCGCCCATGCCCAGATCCAGCGCATCCTGGCGAATATCCTTCATCATAATGGGCAGGCCGTTTTGGGCGTTCTGATAAGCAATACCACCGCCCATAATGCCCGCCCCCAACACGGCGGCACGACCAATTTTAACGTTGGATTTCGACGCCTGCTCCTTAGCTAACTTACCAATATACTGATCGCTTAAAAACAGCCCCACCAATGCGCGGCACTGGGGCGTCTGCGTTAACTGGTAGATGGTCTTGCCTTCCACTTCCAATGCGTCATCGCGGCCCATGGTGGCCCCTTTGACCATGCATTCCACCGCCGCGACCGGCGCCGGGTAATGTCTGCCCGCCTGCGCCGCGACCATGGCTTTTCCCGTCGTCGCGGCCATCTGTAATTCCACCGCGTTCAGCCGTAACGGGGCCATTTTTTGCAGGCGTCGTGATTCAAAAGGCAACTGCCCACTGGCGCAGCGCTCCAACACCTTGAGCGCCTCATCACGTAACTGCCCGGGTTCGATCACCGCATCCACGGCGCCCACCGCCATGGCTTTGGGTGCCTTCTGATGAGTGCCGCCGGCAATCCACTCCACGGCGTTATCCAGACCAATAATGCGCGGCAAGCGCACCGTACCGCCCCACCCGGGAATAATCCCCAACCGCGTTTCGGGCAATCCGATCTGGGCAGTGCTCGCCATAATTCGATAGTCGCACGCCAGACACAGCTCCAGTCCACCACCCATGGCAAAACCATTGATAGCCACCACCACCGGAAACGGGAAACTTTCCAAGCGACTTAAATTGCCGTTGATGGCGCGCAAACGCGCGCGCACGTCCGCCTCTGGCTGGGAAAAATTATGGCCAAATTCAGTGATATCTGCGCCCACAATAAATACGGCTTTGCCGCTGGTGACCAGCAGACCTTTAACGCCATTTTTAGCGCTAACCGATTTGTCGAGTACGTCAAGCGCCTGCTCAAGATCATCCGTAGTGGCACGATCAAGTTTATTTACCGAGCCCTCCGCGCGGTTAAAGCAGAGCTCGACAAACCCATTCTCCAATGGAGTCAGTGCGAGGGTCTTACCTTGAAACATAGTTATTCCCCGTTTCATTAATCAGGACTGAATTGACATCACAGCCACCTTTGCGGTGCCGGAGCCGCACTCTACAACTGCCTCGGACTATCGACAAGCCGCACCCCGCGGTGATTGTGACTGGCGAGTCCTGCGCCAACGCCATTAAAGTTTCCCGATGCCCCGTCGGTCACGCCCGTTTGCCACCGGTGAACGCGGCCCTGACAACGACGGCGCACACCATAATCAGCAATACTGCGGCGATCATTGCCGGTAGATAGGCCAGTACGCCTGCAACAGAGGCCTCTCCATAGCGGGTGTCAGTGAAGCTCAATCCCCGGTTCGGAGCAAACACTGCAAACACGTAGAAAAGTGCGTTGCCCCACACCACGCCGACCATGCCCCAGCAGGTGAATTTTTGACCGCTATCCGACAAGGACACATAGCCCATGCCCGCGGCTAGCGCGAGAATCAAAACGCCGTTAAGCATATTACCGACGTGCGCGCCGCGCCATGCGCGCACCGCACCGGGCACCTGCACGTCTATAGCCCATGGCAGTGGCGACAAGGCGATTTCTCCCAGTAGACTGAATGCCAGCATAAAACCTGACAATGCCCCCACCAGGATAACCAGCACACCGTGACCCACCATGATTCTTTGATAATGAGAAATACCCATTGTTACTCTCCTGTAAAATTATCTGTTGTTATTAAACCTCTGCACCACGTCGACCCGCTTAGCCAGCACAACTACGCATCGGCTCGCTTTTATGGCACAGTATAGTCCGCACGGCGAGAAGTATATTGTCTGGCGACGGGTGTCGCTCCCGCGCCCGGCACTTGTCGAGACCGCTACCGCCGCGGCGCAATGAACACAGCGCAACTAGCAGAGTACAACTAACACAGTACAACCAACACAGTGCGCCTGGATTGAAAGATCACTGACATAAGAACCAATTGACCATGGCCGACAAAGACGTTTTTACAACCCACGAACAATATTGGCGCGAGCATATCGCCCTGATTTTTAAACTCCTCGCCATCTGGTTCCTGGTTTCGTTTGGATGTGGAATCCTGCTGGTGGATCTGCTCAACCAGTTTTCCCTGTTCGGTTTCAAGCTGGGGTTCTGGTTTGCACAGCAGGGTTCAATTTTCGTGTTCGTGGCATTAATTTTTATCTACGCCGCAAAAATGAACCGCCTCGACAAAAAATATGATTTTCACGAAGACTGATTCAAAATCGAAAATAAAGCGCTCGCCCGTCGGCACATAGTCGCACTTTAGCGTTTGCACGATTGCCGCAGCACGCCAAGCATTAACAGGAACCATCCATGGATTTGCAAACCCTGACCTATCTGGTCGTCGGCCTTAGCTTTGCACTCTATATCGGTATCGCGCTGTGGTCGCAAGCCCGCAGCACCGGCGACTTCTATATCGCCAGTGGTGGCGTACACCCCATCGCCAACGGCATGGCCACCGCCGCAGACTGGATGTCCGCCGCGTCGTTTATTTCCATGGCCGGATTGATCGCCTTTATGGGCTACGACGGTGCGGTCTATCTGATGGGCTGGACCGGCGGCTACGTGTTACTCGCCCTGTTACTTGCACCCTATCTACGCAAATTTGGTAAATTTACCGTGCCCGCATTTATCGGCGAGCGCTATCACTCGCGCACCGCGCGGGTGGTCGCAGTAATTTGTCTAATTTTTATTTCGTTCACCTATGTCGCCGGACAAATGCGCGGCGTCGGCATTGTGTTTTCCCGATTTTTAGAAGTGGACATTAACACCGGCCTGCTGGTGGGCATGGGCGTGGTTTTTATTTACGCCGTACTGGGTGGTATGAAAGGCATCACCTATACCCAGGTCGCCCAGTACTGCGTATTAATTTTTGCGTACACGGTTCCCGCAGTTTTTATCGCTTTTCAGTTTACCGGCAATCCGGTTCCCCAACTGGCTCTGGGCAGTGAATTAAGCGACGGCTCCGGCGCACTGTTAGCCAAGCTGGATCAGGTGTTACTGGAACTGGGGTTTGGAGAATATACAGAAGGCAAAAAAAGTATTCAGGACATGTTTTTTATTACCCTTGCGCTGATGGTGGGTACGGCGGGCTTACCTCACGTGATCGTACGTTTTTTTACCGTTCCCAAAGTTCGCGATGCGCGTAAAACCGCTGGCTGGGCACTTATTTTTATCGCCCTTTTGTATACCACGGCGCCTGCCGTCGGCGCATTAGCCAGACTCAACCTGGTCCAAACCGTCAATGGCGTCGAGCAGCAGGGCACCCCCTACGGGGAAATGCCCGCCTGGTTCCAGACCTGGGAGAATTCCGACCTGCTCGCCTGGTACGACCACAATGGCGATGGCCGTATCCAGTATGCCGCCGGCAACGCGGTCATTGGCAAGCCCGCGTTCGACAACGCGCGGCGCGGTGCTCAGGGAGAACGACTGGTGCTTAATCCTGGCAGCGGCGCGGTGGTAGGCGCAGCCCCGTTTGCCAACGAACTGTATGTGGACCCGGATATTATGGTGCTCGCCAATCCAGAGATCGCCGGTCTTCCCAACTGGGTCATCGCCCTGATAGCCGCCGGCGGCATTGCCGCGGCACTGTCCACCGCAGCCGGGCTGCTGCTGGTCATTTCTTCGTCCATCTCCCACGATCTGTTAAAAGGTATTTTTGCCAAAAATATCAGCGAAAAAACCGAACTGATGGCGGGAAGGTGTGCTGCCGCTGTGGCCATTGCCATCGCCGGTTACCTGGGGGCCAATCCCCCGGCTTTCGTCGCCCAGGTCGTTGCATTCGCCTTTGGTCTCGCGGCCGCCTCCCTGTTTCCCGCGATTCTGATGGGCATCTTCAGCCACAAGATGAATAAATGGGGCGCCATTAGCGGCATGCTCACCGGCCTGATATTCACCCTCGGTTACATTTTGTATTTCAAAGGGGTTTTTATCGAACCCCGTGCCGAAAATATCCCCGCAAACTGGCTGTTTGGAATTTCCCCCGAAGGCATTGGTGCGGTTGGTATGATTCTGAATTTTGCCGTCGCTGCTCTCGTGGCGACCTTTACCGCAGACCCACCGGCGCATATCGCCGATCTGGTGCGCCATATTCGCGTCCCCGGCCATCCACGACCTCCCTCCCCTGATAGGTAACAACCCGGCGTGGCCTAATACGCCCATTGGCTTGTGTGGCTCTAGAACGGCCACCAATGCCCCTCAGCGGTCCTCGCAACCCTAAAGTTTTGGCCTGAACGCCCGCTAACCAGACATAACGCCCACATGTCGTGGACGAAAATTGAGTTTTGAGGCGAATTATGTCCAGTATTCCAGCTATTGGCAGTATGTCGTTCAGTCAAAGTGTTAACCATATGGCGGACCGAGCTTTCGCGGCGCTGGACACTGACCCTGGCATCGCCGCAACCATTAAAGCCGGCAGCGCCACCCTCGAAGTACGTTTTCCCATCGAAATTAAAGGCAAAATCGAAATTTTTACCGGGTGGCGTTCCGTGCACAGCACCCACCGATTACCGGCCAAAGGCGGCATCCGCTTTGCGCCGATTGTGGATCAGGACGAAGTAGAAGCGCTGGCGGCATTGATGACCTACAAATGCGCCATCGTCGACGTGCCCTTCGGTGGTTCCAAGGGTGGTCTAATGATTGACCCCAGCAAGTACGATCGCACTGATATGGAAAAAATTACCCGCCGTTTTGCCCGGGAATTAATTCGCAAAGGGTTCCTCAGCCCCGCGACCAATGTGCCTGCGCCCGATATGGGTACAGGCGAGCGGGAAATGGCATGGATTGCCGATACCTACAAACACCTGCATCCAGAAGACCTGAATTACCAGGGTTGTGTCACCGGCAAACCGGTGGCCCACGGCGGTATTCAGGGGCGCACGGAGGCGACCGGTCGCGGTGTGGTGTATGCGATACGGGAATTTTTTCGACACTCCGACTGCGTCGCGTCGACTGGCATGGAAGGCGATCTCAATGGCAAGCGTGTGGTTGTGCAGGGTTTGGGCAACGTGGGCTACCACACCGCCAAACTGCTATCTGAGGAAGACGGCTGCAAAATTATCGCCGTGATTGAACGAGACGGCGCGCTGGTTAACTCCGCGGGCCTGGATATCGAGGCGATTCATCAATTTATCATTGCCCATAAAACCGTGCGCGGCTATCCGGATGCGGTATTAGTGGAAGACGGCAAATCGGCATTGGCTATGGATTGCGATATTCTGATTCCGGCAGCCCTCGAAGCACAGATTACCCGCGACAACGCGGCAACTATTCAAGCGCGCCTGATCGTTGAGGCCGCCAATGGCCCAGTGACCTTTGAGGCAGACGAAATGCTGTGTCGGCGCGGCGTAACCATCCTGCCGGATGCGTATATCAACGCCGGCGGCGTGACCGTTTCTTATTTTGAATGGGTGCGCAATCTGGCGCATATCCGGTTCGGTCGCATGGAGCGGCGCTACGATGAAATGCGCGGCGAACACCTGTTGCGGGCGATTGAATCCATGACCGAACATCCGATTCCGGACTGGATCAAGAAAGAGCTGGTACAGGGTGCTAACGAACTGGATCTGGTGCGCTCAGGCCTGGACGACACCATGCGGCTGGCATTTCAGCAAATCAAGCGGGTGTTCGACAGTAACGACAAAGTGCACGACTACCGCACCGCGGCCTATGTAGTCGCGATCGAAAAAATCTCTCGCTCTTACCACGACGTCGGCATTCACTAACCGACAGTTTAGGGAACACTATCGCCAGGACCAGTTAACCGGTCCTGGCGATAGCTGTTACAGCAACTTAACCGAGCAGACCTTCCGCCTTGAGTGCTTCCTGCACCGCTGGCCGTGCAGCGATACGACCGGCGTATTCGCCCAGCGCTGGCCATTTGCCAATGTCGACACCGACGAATTTACCCCATCCCAGAATCGTAAACAGGTAGCCATCTGCCACGGTAAATTTATCGCCCACCAAAAAGGATTTTCCCTTTAATTGCTCGGCGATATGGCCCAAACGTCTGTCCAGCGCTTCGGACGCCGCCGTTTTCATATCGTCGGTAGAAGCGGGATTGAACAGCGGGCTGAAGTTCTTGTGTACTTCGGCATTCAGATACGTTAACCACTCCTGCAGACGGTAGCGATCGAGACTACCGGCGGCTGGAGCCAGACCGGAAGCGGGATTCTGATCGGCGATGTACTGCACGATGGCTGGACCTTCGGTCAGGTACTCGCCGCTGTCCAGTTGCAGTACAGGCACATAGCCTTTGGGATTGACCGCGTTAAAATCAGTGCCGTCTTCAACGGTTTTGGCACGCAGATCGACCTTCGCCAGATCGACCTTCAATCCTGCTTCGCGGCACGCGATGTGGGGCGACAGAGAGCAGGCACCGGGGGCATAAAATAGCTTCATGGAAAACTCCTTAATGAATGAAAAACCACAGGTTGAAAAATATTGCCTTAGTTAACAGCTTTGCGAACGGACAATGTCGTTTTCGGCAGGCAAAACCCTATCTAACTAAAAAGCTAACTATAAAATTGACTAAACAGTCATTACTGGCCGGACGAAAGAGACTACACCATTTTTAAATACGCAACCAAGGGTTTTTACCAAACAGCTTTGGTCCGCACAATTGCTACAGCGGTTTGCGGAACAGCACCACGCCACCGGTAAAGAACTGCGGCTCGACACCCCACTGAGCACCCAGCCACAGGAAGGATGCACGGGCAAAGAACGCCACATGGGTTGGATCGTCTTTATAGTGCCAGGCCCCAAAATCCGCCTCCTTCACCGCAGGCTGGGTCATCAGACCTAACCAGCCCCCCGGCACCAGCAGCGCCCACAACTGGGACAACACCGCACCCGGCGCGGATAAATGCTCCACCACTTCGGTGGCAGTGACAAAGTCGTAACGTTGTTCAAGGGCACCGGCATCCGGCGCGTAAAACGGGTCGAAATTGACCACGCGATGTCCCAGTTCTGCCAACATCACGCACAGCGTCGGCCCGGGACCCGAGCCAAAATCCAGTCCGGTGGAAGCCGGTTCGAGGCGCTCCGCTAACGGCACCGTCATGCGGCTCAGAAAGTGGCGATAGCCAGCATCTAACGGCCCATTGCGATGCAGGTCGTACTGGGCTTTTTCGGCGGCACGGGATAAATGATAGATGCGAGGGACAAACACCAGGGCGCAAACGGGGCACTGACGGTAGCTTCTGTCGCGGTCGCGGTGATATTCGTGCGTATCCGCCCCCTTGCACAGGGGGCAGATGCAGCTGGCAGACATCTTATTGGTTACCCTGGACACAGACGCTTTACCCGTGCCGCAGCATACCAATCAATCGTAGATAATCACGCCGCGGGCATTGCGACCAGCTTCCAGGTCCGCAAAAGCCTGAGGCGCCTCATCGATGGAGTACGTGCGCGTCACCATGCGATCGAGATCAAGCTTACCGCGCTGATACAAATTCAGATATTTGGGGAAATCCACCTTAAATTCCGCACTGCCGTACATCGAACCCTTGAGGGTCTTGGACGTCAGTGGAAACATCAGTGCGTTGAGTTCCAGC